>JAFDVS010000010.1 GCA_018268935.1 Acidobacteriota bacterium
TACACTCTGAATTTTACGCGGCCTGACGATCTTCACGATCCGAGGTCTTCAGGTGGCAAAAACCGGTGAAGCTGACGACCTGTTTACAGACTATCCCACCAGCCCTTACTACCCAGATATCCCTCAGTCCCACTGGGCCTTTAAGTGGATTCAGAAAGCATACCAATTGGGAGTCTATAGACCTTCAGTAGCGGGGAAGCCTGGAGATCAGATTCCGCACCCCGTAGACACCTCTACGTACTGCATTTCCACGAATCCCAATTGGTTCTGCGAGTTCGACCGCATTACACGTGCGAGTTCCTCGTTCCTAATGGTGCGCGGGGTTCGCAACAAGTTCGATGGTGACCAGTTTGACTGCTATTCGACCTACGGTGACTCAGCCAGGTTGCTCAATCAGTCCGAACTGTTCAGCGGCATGACCGGTGGGCTGATCGGCAGACCGAGAGAAATCATTAGCGCGGACTACCAACTGATGTGCGGAGGCAGCCCGTCTGGTTCTGATGGTGACAACATGTGGATGCCGGTTGCGGTGGCAACGCCGCAATCTCTCCCGGGAGTGGTCGACGTGCATCTTTACTCCTGCAAGCATGCCAGCCAGTACAGCGGCGCTTGCGATGTCACGAATCCCAAGGTGGTAGCGGAAGCTCAGCAGGATTTCAACGCGGTGAAAGAATTCCTGCAGGCTCGGCAGCTTCCCTATTTCCGCGCCTTCGCTAACGGCGAAACACACAGTGGCACGTCCGTCGAGTGGGGACTTGGGCCTGGCGTTGGCTCTTACGGCGAGGTACAGGGATTCAATGCCAGCCGCCTGGCAGGGACCTTTACGATCTTTCGTCCTTGGGGTGAGTTATTCAGCCCACATGGGCTGTTCCCGTATGTTCAGCAAGTGAATCCGCCTTACTACGTTCGGTGAAAGGAGGTTGTGTATGAGACGGCAATTCTTTACGATGTCTTCGTTGCTGGGTGGGATCGCAATACTCGCCTCAGCCGCGGGAAGCGGGCAGATCGAGGGCCGCATCCTGTCGCCGGATGGCTCCTCTCTGGTTGGTGCATCCGTTTCACTCCGGCGGGTTCCCAAGGTGACCCGAGCGCCAGGGCACGGTTGGGGCCTTGCGGACGGGGAGATGAGATTCGATACGACTGTCAAGACTGGTGCCGACGGGCGTTTCCGTGCCATCAACGTCCCGGAGGGTACATACTACATTTGCCCGTATGTCGCCGGTTCGAACCTACTCCCATTTTGCGAATGGAGCTACGTGCCTCAGGCTCAAATAACAGCGGGGCAAACGGTTACCATCGCCGACCTGAAACTGGAACGTGGCACGCTCCTTCGCGTGGTTGTGGACGACGCTCAATCATTAGCACAAGTGCCGCGTGGTTCGCGGGGAAATGCGAATCTCATCATCGGCGTCCGCAAGGGGGATTCTTTCCACGCGCTACGCGCAGTCCCAGACTCACGGGCTATCACCTACATCACTCCGGTGAATGCGAAAGGAGAGCCCCTGGAGCGCGTCCCGGCACCAGGCCAGACCAGGCCGCCCATCACCCGCCATACACTCGAAGCCTATGTCCCGATCAATACGGACCTACGTTTGTGGGTTCACGGCGAGGCACTCCAACTCAGGGACCAAGCCAGCGCCCCTGTGGGCACGGCCGGACTTGGCCAAAGCTTGAGGCTCTCCCAGTCCGCGCAAGCGTTCATTATCAACCTCAATGTCACAGGCAGGGCACAGTGAGAACATTTCTCGCATCTGCGGTCCTGCTCTCGTGCGTGGCGGCTGCACAAACACCTGTCGTCGTATCTGTTCGGAACGCGGCCAGCATGTCAGCCGACCCACGGTTTGCTGTCACACCTCGGGGGGCAATCATCACTATCATGGGGAGAAACTTGGCCTCTCGGGAGGAGGCCGCCATTTCCACACCTCTTCCCACCTCGCTCGCGGGCACATCGGTCACCATAGACGGTATGCGGGCGCCGCTATTCTATGTTTCTCCCACGCAAATCAACGCCCAGCATCCCAGCTTTCCGGGACAGCCCATTGGAGTGGAGGGTTCCAACCTGGTTGTCACGACACAACTGGGCATTAGCGGCCCGTTTGGCATCCCATCGTCGGCGTACTTTGGATACGCAGTTTTTACACTGGATGGCAGTGGATGCGGCCCGGCACACGTCTACAACATCACAAGCAACGGAGAGTGGATACGGAACTCCCCGGAGAATCCCGCAACGCCCGGCAGCTACTTAGCCATCCTTGGAACCGGACGCGGCCCTGTCGATCCTCCGCTGCCGGATGGCATTCCTACACCAGCAGATGTGGTTACAAAGTACTGGGGAAGCCCTTGGCAGGCCTTGGCGCTTGGGCAGCACGTAATCGGCCAGCAGTTGTTCGAGGGGCGCGCTCCAGGCATGATTAGTGTCGATCAAGTCAATATGAAACTTGAGCCGCAACCCAGAACGCCACTGGGGTGCAACCTGCCGGCGTGGGTTGGGTCCATCGCGGTAACCGGGTCCTCACAGACCTTCCCTCTGAGCATCTCTCGCGGACCGGGCCCTTGCGTGGAACCCGTTCAACACGATGCCCTCCTCCGCTGGCGCAAAGTGCTCTCCTCGAACTACTCCCCGACTCGCGACACCGAGGAGTTGGTAGTATCGCTCACTGCCCACGCAGCCGATGTGGCGGAATCGCTTCCACCCCGCCCATTTCTCCCCTCGAGTAATGGGCTGCGCTATTACTTCAATCCAGGCCCGCCTTGCCCGCCACTACGGCGTGTGAAGCGCCTGGACGCCGGCGTGCTGACGGTCACCGCAGGGGCGTCCTGCCAGCCGTGCCGGTTCCCGCCAGAGCTTCGCGACGAGGAGCCTGAGTACATCGTGCCTTTGCCAGCAGGCAGCGTGCGTGAAGGAACTGCTCGCGCCGAGTTCGCCGGCAACGATGGCATAGGCCCTTTCAGCAGCGAATTAGCTATCCCGCCGCCCATCCAACTCGCGGATGACTTCCCGCCTTCCGTCGTTCGACGCCCGCTACTGGTGCGGTGGACTGGCGGCGACCCGACAAGCACAGTCCGCGTGGAGTTGCGTCGGGGGCCTGCCGAGGGGCCCATGGTAGGCTACTCACTCGCTTGGGAGAAGACAAGTGCGGGCTGGCTAGTCTTCGACTTCGAGCCGCTGGCCGCAGTGATAGAGATCATTGTGACCAACTACAAGGGGTTCCCGGATATCCCGTCGACAAGCGCGCCTGGATTGCCCAGCATTCGCCACGAGTGGGCCTACGAGTGGCACTACCGCTGCTCCCCCGATTACCGGTGCGTCCCAATCCCTCGATGATGCGGTCTGCTCAAGCGCCTAATTCGCACTCCGCTGCCGCTGGAACGGCTCTTTCGCATACTTCGCCGCTTCTTCCAGCGCACCCTGCGTATTATCCTTCGTCCGCAGCGCCAGGTTGTACTCATTCTGAGCCCGTTCCCGCTGCCCCGTAATATCGAAAATCTTCCCCAGATTAATATGCGCCCAAACCTCAGTCCACTTCGGCTCTAAATCCCCATTCAAAGCCTCGCGAAACTCATTCGCCGCCGACTGATAGTTATTCTGCAGGAAGAAAATCTCCGCCACCCGGTAATGCGCCAGCGAACTCGCCCGGTTCACATCCAGAGCCTTCTGATACTCCTTCAGCGCATCGCCAAACTCGCTCACTTCCGCCAACTGCTCCCCGCGCCGGATCGCCACCAGCACGCGCATTTCGTCGTTGTACCGCAGCACGCGTCCCGCCGGATCCACCACAATCCGCTTCGGCTTCCCGAACGTCTCAATAATAAACTCGCTCTGCGTCCCCACCACTTCCACCACCTTCTCCTCGGGATTGCCTTCCGTCTCAATCCGCAGTGTCACCGGCATCCGGAACGTATCCAGATCCTGAGCGATCTTCCCCATAACCCGGAAGCCCTTCGTCGTGCGGAACACCGTGTACTCCAGCTTGAACTCCGGCGCACCCGTCGACTCAATCCACTGAATGAAGAACGACTGCAAGTTCTGCCCCGACGCCGTTTCCGCCAGCTTCCTCAAATCATCCGTGTGCACGTTCTTCCAGGCAAACTGGTCCATCATCCCCTTCAGCATCTTCCCAAACCCATCATTCCCCATCACCCCGCGCAGCATTTGAAACACGGCCGCACCCTTCGATCCCGTCGCCGCCCAATACTCCGGCGAATAATCCTCCAGCCGCGCCGATTGAATCAGCGGAGGCTGCTCCACCGTCATCGCCTCAATAAACACATCCTTCGCTTCACTCTCCAGCGCGCTCGGCCCCGCCGAATGCTCCAGCCACAACATCTCCGTATACCGCGCCAGACCGTTAATAATCCAAATGTGATTCCGCGTCGAAGCACCCACCATGTTCCCCAGCCACTGCCGCGAAAGCTGATTCGCAATCAGCCGCGTATTCACCTGCTGCCCGATTCCGCGCGGCGAAAAGAACAGCACACCAGGAGCCGAATACCCGTTCGGAGCCCCATCTTCCGTCTCCATCACCGCAAGATTCGCTGACGGCGCCAGCCCATACAGCGAAGTCTCCCAAGTCAGAATCTTCCCAATATCGTCCCCATAAGACCGCGCCATCGCCGAAGCCTTCCGGAAATACACATTGCTCGTCACGCCTTCCGACGACACCCGCAGCCCTTCGCCCTTCACCACCCCGATACTGCCCGGAAACGCCGGCTGCGTCACTTCAAAGGTATAGACTTCCTTGCCCGAAGCCGTCTCCTTCAACTCGCGCCCGCTGCCCAATACGCGATAGCCCTCCGGCACGCTGATCTTCATCTTCGCCGTATAGCGATCCACCTGGTAGTCGTTCATCGGGAACCACCGCGACGGGTACAGCAAAAACGCATAATCGTTCTGAATGGATGCGAACTTGATTCCGTAGATCGGGCTGTCTTCCTGCCCGCTCAACCGCCCTTCGTAATCGAAGGTCAAGGTAATCGCCTTGCCCTTTTCCAGCGGTTCATTGAAGCTCAGCCGTACCGTGTAGTCCTGGTGATTGCGCGACATCGGAACCGAACGGCCCTCGGCATCGGTCACCTTCGTCACCGTCAGCGCATTGTTCAGTTCGAACGCCAGCCCGCCGACCCGGTCCTCACCAGGCGTCAGCTTCACCGTCGCGCGAGCGCCCAGAGTCTGCGTCCGGGGGTTGATGTCCGCCTCCAGCACGTAATGCTCGATGTCGAACTTCGCCCGGCGGTCCCGATCCTGTGCGGACACCGTGCCCGCGGCCAGCAGCAATCCCGCCAAACCCGGCAACAGCAGCGAACGGCGATATGGGGTGATCATCGAAAACTCTCTTTTATAATGCGTGCCGCGCGAACCATCGGGTCTTCCTCGCTTTCCAGCCTGGCCCGGATCTCACCGAGCCCCCTGCGCATATCGTCCAGCGCCTGCCGGTCTTGAAGAAGCCTGACCGCCTCGCGCGCGATCCGCTCTCCTGTCATTTCATTCTGCATCAATTCCGGAGCCAGCCGTCTCCCGGCAATCAGATTCACCATCGAATAGAAGGGAACATCCACCAGAAATCGGCCCAGCATCCAACTGACGCCTGTCACTTTGTAATACGTAATCAGCGGGGTCCCCAGCAGCGCGGCTTCCATCGTCACAGTACCACTGGCAGCCAGCGCCAGGTTGGCGTGCGCCAACACGTCCCAAGTTTCCCCTTCAATCACTTGGATGGCTCGCCGCGAAATCCGTTCCCGAAAAAATGCGCCCCCGGCCTTTTCCGTGAACCCAATGGGAGCCGCAAGCACATAAGAAGCCTCGATTTGCCGTTCCAACAGCCCAACCGCCTCGTCCAACGCCGGCAAATGCCGCCCAATCTCCCCTCGCCGGCTACCCGGCAACAAGGCGATCAGCGGCTTCCCCCCATCCACCCCATGCTTCCGCAGCCAGTCTTCCCGCTCCATCGACGGCTTCACAATCCGCGCCAGCGGATGCCCGATGTAATGCGCATCCACCCCTCGCTCCCGATACCACGGCTCCTCAAACGGAAACAAACAAAACAACTTACGAATCGTTTGCCGCATCCCCCGAACCCGCCCTTGCCGCCATGCCCAAGCCTGTGGCGCCACCAGGTAATAGACGGGGATCCCCATCGCATGTACCTTTTTCGCCACCCGCAAGTGAAAATCCGGGCTATCCGTCAGGATCACAAAGTCCGGCCGCCGCTCCGCAATCGCCCGCAGCAGCTTCCGATACTCCCCGTAAATCCGCGGCAGGTGCGATACCACCTCCACCAACCCCACCACCGACAGGCTCCGCGCATCCACCACCGGCTCCACCCCAGCCCTCTGCATCCGTGGCCCCGCACACCCAAACCACTCCACCCCCGGCCATTCCCGGCTCAATTCTCCCATCAGCTCCGAGGCATACAAATCCCCCGAGCTTTCCCCCGCTGAGATGAAGATTTTCCTTGGGATCATCGCGGCAAGCACCGAGGACCGGCGCCTTGCTACCATGGTAGCAACTCGATGTCTCAATCCGACTTCGCCCGCATCAGCGTGGCTGATTTCGTGGAGCGATTCCGGTCGGAGATGGTACCCCTTTCCAACACCTTCTCCTTCTTCTTTGCTGGAATCCCACTCTCCGATGAAGATGTAAAGGAATATCTGGAGGATCCCATCGCCGCACTCCCCCCGGAGGTGGTGAAGATCCTTCCGAAGACGCACGTTATCCTCGTCCCCTACCTGGAGCGCGCCAACGGCAAAGAAAAACGTCACGGAGCCGCCACCCCAGGCGCCCGTGAAATCATCTCACTGGACAAACCACCAGAGAATAAGTCCCTCACCCACCTGCACTTCCGTCACAACCTCGGGGCCGACCTCATCTTTTCCATCAAAGACACCGAAGTCGCCGACTATCACTACTACTTCTATCAGCAGATGGCCACCCTGGCCGAAGCCGCCCTCCCCGAGTCCGCCCGCGCCGAATACCACGGACTCCTCGCCGAAGAGTTGAGCGCCCGCGTCCATGGCGAAGTCGACGAAGAAAGCTGGCGTCAGAAAATGGCCATCCGCCGCGGCAACAAGGTCCGCCGCGATACCAAAGCCTTTCGCGCCTACGCCTCCCGCTCCTTCATCGACACCGCCACGCTCTACCTCCATGGCATTTGCTGCGATATCGACGTCGAAACAGGACCACGTCAACTGCCGAGCCGGTACCTTCGCAAACGTCTCCTATGGCTTGAGGGCATCTATCCGCCCCCGTCCGGCTACGCCGTCTTCCCCGAAGAACTCAACGAGCCGGCACGTACTAATGCCACTTAACCGAGCCCCGTTCTTGGGCTTAGTGATTCCCGCGTATCCCACAATCGCTACCGGCTTAGAACCAGTCTCCGTAATTCACCCGAGAAGCCCCGGTACCCGTCTTCCAGTACTTTCTTGTTAATCAAAAAAGTACTCCCGTATCGTTCTCTTATACATCTCCCCCGCCCACAATGGTCATACAGAAACAACACTCTGCAAACACACCAGCGGGAGAGATCAATGGAAATTTTACGAGGCACAATATTTTCGGACGATCCAAACCTGCGGGAACAACTTGAGGACGTACTCGGCAAAATCCGTGCGTTTAGCTTGGTTCGCCACACCATCTCAGGGTTCCCAACGGAGGAGAGGCTTGCGACATTTCTGGAGGTTCAGGCTCCAGCGATCGTCTTCATCGATATATCGGATATTGAACGCGGTATTCAGCTTGGCAATCTGATCAACAAGCTTTCACGCAATGTGCAACTGGTGGCGGTCGCACCAAAGGACGACCCCCAGCTTCTTTTAACAGCAATGCGGGCCGGCATGCGGGAATATCTTGCCCTCCCCTTGAGCATCAATGAGGTCGTTGCCGCCCTGTCCCGCCTGAAGGAACTCCTCCAGGCCAATCCCCCATCCGCCGAATACAACCAGAACGTGTACAGCTTCCTGCCCGCCAAGCCCGGCTCCGGAGCCTCCACTGCCTGCATCAATCTCGGCTTCGCTCTTACCAAATCGCCAGAAAGCCGCGCCGCCCTGCTCGATTTCGACATGCACTGCGGCGTGCTCGACTTCCTTCTGAAACTGCCGCAAGGCTTCTCCGTCCGTGACGCCGCCGAACACGCCGCCCATATGGACGAAGCCATCTGGATGCGCATGGTCACGCAAGTCGGCCGCGTGGATGTTCTCCGCGCCGGGCGCCCCCGCGAATACGATTCGCAACTCCCCAACGATTTCGCCTCCGAACTCGTCAGCTTCGCCCGCCGCCAATACCAGACCGTCTGCCTGGACCTCAGCGGCCACTTCGACAAGATCTCCGTCGACGTGCTCCAGCACTCCAACAAGATCTTCCTCGTCACCACACCGGAACTCGCCGCGCTCTATGCCGCGCGCCGCTCCATGGAAATCCTCCAGTCGCTTCACCTCAAGGATCGCGTCGGGATTCTCCTCAACCGCGCCAATTCCCAGAAGATCAACCAGGCCCAGGTGGAAGAACTCCTCGGCACTGGAATCTACGCAGCCATCCCCAACGACTATCAGGCCGTCCAGGATTCGCTCACCGCCGGCCACTGCATGGCGCCCAGCACCAGCGCGGGCCGCCGCTATCACGAAATCGCCGACAACCTCACCGGCCGCAAACCAAGCTCACAGCAGAAGAAGAAATCCATCTTCGGCGTCTTCGAAAAACTGACCATGAAAGCCGCGGTTGTGAACTGATCGGATGGCCCCATGTGGGGCAGACTTCAGTCTGCCGAGCCGACTGGAACAGTCGGCCGTCACCTCACCTCTTCGCCGCGGCCTCCAGAGCTTCCAACTCCTTGGCCGCCTCAACAAATTTGCCTTGTCCGCTCAATTCCCGGTAACGCTGCAAGTGCCTCCTAACCTGGTCGAGCTTGCGGCCCAACTCGGGATCGCCCACCGCAGGCGTTGGCGGGGCTCCGGCGTAAGTCGATGGAGCAGGCTCCTTGGGAACCGGAGCTTGCGGGCTCATCGTTGCCAGTTCCGCCACCGCCTGTTCGTATGTGTCCGAGTAGATCAGTGAGTTGCCCGTGGCAATCACTACCTTTTTCAACTGAGGCATGCGCGCCTCGCTCGCTTGAATGTAGACCGGTTCGATGTACACGAACGTGTTGTCTACAGGCAAGACCAGCATCTGCCCGCGCAGCACTCGCGACCCCTGCTGGTTCCACAGCGAAAGGTCTTTGCTGATGTTCTGATCCTGATTGATCCGTGCCTCGATTTGGAGGGGTCCGAACACCAGCTCCTGCTTGGAGAGTTGCAAGAACAGCAGCTCTCCAAGCTTTTCTCCATCGCAGCGTGCCGCCATGAACCCGATCAGATTGTCCTTGTTCCGCGGTGTAAACGGAATCATCAACAGAAACTCAGGTTTCGTCTCCCCTGGCAACGTCGCCACCACATAGGTGGGCGAGGAGTACTCCGGCTTCCCCTCATTGGAACCCAGATACCGCGCAATGTCCCACGCATCTTCCTTGTTGTAGAACGCCTCCGCGTCCCGCATGTGAAATGTACGGTACATCTCCGCCTGCACCCGGAACAACGTCTCCGGATAACGCGCATGCTCCCGTAAGTCCGCCGGCATCGCCGAAGCACTCTCCAGCAACCCCGGAAATAGTTTCGCGTAGGCCTGGATGATCGGGTCCGCTTCATCGAACACATACAGATGAACCGTGCCATCATAGGCATCCACCGTCGCCTTCACCGCGTTGCGCATATAATTGGCGCGCCCCGTATTCGGCAATCGCACCCGCGCCGCGTAGGGATGCGCGTCCGACGTGGTGTAGGCGTCGATCATCCACACCATCCGTCCGTCCGGCGTCAGCACCAGGTACGGATCCGTATCCCACGTCAGGAATCCGGCCAACTCACTCACCCGCTCCCGAACATTCCGCCGGATCATCATCCTGCTTTCCGGCGTCAAAAAGCCCGTCAACACGATATTCCAATCCGTATAAGCCAGCGCCGCCGCCAGCCGCATGCCCAACCCCGAAATCGGAAACCCACCCTTCCCGTCATACCGCGAATGCACGTTCTCCGCGCCCGACGGATAATTGAACTCTGCCTGCGCCGTCCGTACGAACACCGGCTCATGCGTCGATTCCCCGTAGTACAATTCCGGACGTGTCAGCTTCAGACTGGGCGTCTTGATCTCCGGCGGCGCGTTCTGAATAAACAGCATCGGCAGCCCGTCCCGCGTGATCCGATTCGCTTCCGCCAGCACCATCCCATACCCGTGCGTGTAGATGAAGTGTGGATTCATCCACCGGCTCCGCGCATCGCCGCTCAATTGCCGCACATCAATCTCGCGCGGCGTCAACATCACCTGCCGCAGTTCCCCGTCGATCTTGTAACGGTCCACATCCGTATCCTGAAACACGTAGTAGGGCCGAAGCGCCTGAATCTGCGTCACCGTATCGTGAAACGCCCGCCAGTCCCACAGCCGGATGTTATCGAGCAGCGGCTTGTGCTTCGCCGTGTCAATCCGCATTTCGAGCGAAGCCTTGTACTCCATCTCCCGCGACCGCCGGTCCAATCCATACGCCGTCCGCGTCGCCTGAATGTGCCGCTCAATGTACGGCTTCTGAAGCGAGATTTCGTTCGGGCGCACATACAGCGAGTGCACTACCTGTGGCGCCACCGATTCCACTATCATCGGCAAAATCACCGCGCCCAATATCAGCATCCATCGCCGTAGCATCACCAGCCCTGCTCCCATCAGCACGCCCACAATACTCACCCACCGCAGCGGCAGACGGATGTTCTCGTCCACATAATCAATCCCCACCATGAACGCATGATCCTTGGTGAGAAATTCATACCGCTCCATGTAGCGGCTCGCCGCCAGCGTCAGCAGGAACAGAATCAGCGCCAGCCGCAGAAACAGCGAATCATGGAAAAACTCCTTCAGGTGATCCAGCCGCATCTCCGGCAGTTCGATGTTCCCATCTTCGGTCAACCGCGGCCGGCTCTCCCGCACTAACCAGTACACCCGCGTCCCCAGATAGACCACACACGTCAGAAACGAAATCACCAGCACTACCCGAAGCAACATCTGATAAAAGGGCAACGCAAAAAAATAGAACGAGAGCCCGTGCCCAAACACCGGATCTTTCCACGCGCCAGGGGCCACCTGCTTTCCCCCGAAATACAGCACCGCGGTCCAATTGTCCACCGCGCCGCTGCCCGCCACATACGCCACCACCAGCAAAATCAGCGTCGCCAGCTTCGCATACCCCGGGAACTTGCTCAGCCCAAACCCCGCCGCCTTCATTGCCCGGGCGTGCGTCAGCCACAACACCACAAACGCCAGCAGCACCGCCACCATCGACGGCACTACCCCATACAGGATCATGCTCACCAGCGTTTCGAACTGGCGCATCTCCTTCCACCACTCGTACTCCAACACCCACTCCGCCGACTGCCGGACCATGCTGAGTCCGAAAAACAACACGATGAGCAGCACCGCGATCCACGGTGTTCGATCTGGCCGGGGTCCCGGCATAGGGATTACTCCTTGTCTCGTCTCCACACGAAGCGTCCGTTCACCATCGTGGCGACAGGCCCGCCGCGGAACTCGCGTCCATGAAATGGCGTATTCCGGCTCTTTGAGTACGACTTGTTCACGTCATACTTCCATACCAATGACGTATCGAAAATCGTCACATCCGCCGGGCGCCCGGAGGCCAGCGTCCCGCGCTCCAGGTTCAAAATCCGCGCCGGCGCCACCGTGTACAATTCCACCATCTTTGCCAGTGGAATGCGCCCCCCCTCCACAAACGCCTCCAACGACAACCCGATCGCCGTCTCCAACCCGAGAATCCCGAACGGGCACCGTTCGAACTCCTGCATCTTCTCGCTGCCCGGATGCGGCGCGTGGTCCGTCGCAATCGCATCGATTGCACCCGACACAATTCCGTCAATCGCCGCCCGTACATCCGCCCTTCCCCGCAGCGGCGGCTTCATTTTGAAGTTGCTGTCGTAAGGAATGATGTCTTCATCAGACAAAGCGAAATGGTGCGGGCACACCTCGCTCGTAATCGGCAGTCCCATCGCTTTGGCGTGCTTCACCATCGCAATCGAATTCTTCGACGAGATGTGCGCCACATGGAACCGCGCTCCAGTCACTTCGGCCAGCAGGATGTCCCGCGCCACCATGACGTCTTCCGAACACGCCGGTATCCCGCGCAATCCCAGCTTCACCGACGTGAAGCCTTCATGCATATCACCGCCCGCGCTCAGATGCAGGTCTTCACAATGGTCAATCACCGGCAGCCCGAAACTGCGCGCCATCTCCATCGCCCGCCGCATCACCCGCGCGTTCATCACCGGCTTCCCGTCATCGGACACCGCCACAATACCGGCCCTCTTCATCGAGCCGATCGAAGCCAGTTCCTCGCCCGCGCTGCCCTTCGTGATCGCCCCGATCGGATACACGTTCACCACCGCATGCCGCCGCGCCCGTTCCACAATGTAGCTGGTAACGGTAGCACTATCGTTCACCGGCTGCGTGTTCGGCATGCAACAGACAGACGTGAACCCGCCCGCCGCCGCTGCCCGCGATCCGCTTTCAATCGTCTCGGAATGCTCAAACCCCGGCTCACGCAAATGCACATGCATGTCGATGAAGCCCGGAGCCACAATCATCCCAGAGGCATCGAACGTCTCCGCGCCAGCAACATCAAGATTCTTCCCGTACCCCGCGATGCGATCCCCTTCCACCAGCAAATCCGCCACACCGTCGAACTTCACCGCCGGGTCTATCACCCGTCCATTCCTGATCAGTAACTTCGACATGGCTTAGTTCATGATCCTTTCGAGCACGGCCATCCGCACTGCAATCCCGTTCTCCACCTGGTTCAGAATCACCGAGCGTTGCGAGTCCGCCACGTCCGATGCAATCTCCCGCCCGCGGTTAATCGGCCCCGGGTGCATCACCAGCACATCGGGCTTGGCCAGATGCAGATGTTCCACCCGCAGCCCATAGAAAGGATAGTATTCGCTTGCCGGAAACGGCGATTCATTCTGCCGCTCCAGTTGCACGCGCAGCATCATGATCACATCCACTCCATCGATGGCTTCGCGCATGTTATTCGTCAGCCGCACACCCGGAGCCAGTTGCGCCATATTCGGCGGCAACAGCGACGCCGGCCCGCACAGCACGATATCGGCGCCAAACTTTGACAGCAGATGAATATTCGAGCGCGCCACGCGCGAGTGCACGATATCGCCGATGATCGCCACCCGCAAATCCTCAAGCGAGGCCCGGTGATCCAGAATTGTCAACGCATCGAGCAGCGCCTGCGTCGGATGCTCGTGCGTCCCATCCCCCGCGTTGATAATCGGAGTCGGCAGATAGCGCGACAGAAAATGCGGAGCCCCCGACGCGGCATGCCGCATCACGATCGCATCCGGCTTCATCGCCGCCAGTGTGTTCAGCGTATCCACCAGCGATTCGCCCTTCGATACGCTCGAACCCGACGCCGTAATCGAGACCGCGTCTGCTCCCAACCGCTTGGCAGCGATCTCGAAGCTCGTGCGCGTCCGCGTCGATGCTTCATAGAACAGGTTCACGATCATTCTTCCCCGCAACAGATCCAGGCGCTTGTTGCTCTGGTTCTGCAGCGGCTGAAAATCCTTCGCCCGCGCCAGTATCGCTTCAATATCCGCGCGCGGCGTGTCTTCGATCCCTAACAGTCCGGTTGCCATCGTTTAATCGGTGCGTTCCACCAGCAGCACCTTCTCCATGCCATCGATCTCGTTGAACTTGACCTCGATGATTTCCCGCTTCGTTGTCTGCACCATGCGGCCCACGTAGCGCGCCTCAATCGGCAGCTCGCGGTGGCCGCGGTCGATCAGCACCAGCAACTGCACCCTCGCCGGCCGTCCATGATCGAACAACGCATCGAGCGCCGCGCGAATTGTCCGGCCCGTGTACAGAACATCGTCGGTCAGTACGATGTCCATGCCCACAACGGGGAAGTTAATCTCGGTGGCGCTCACCACCGGCTGTTGCCCCACGGTGGAAAGATCATCGCGATAGAGATTGATATCGAGGATCCCCACCGGGATCTCGCGATTCTCCAGCGTCTTGATCTTCGCCGCCAGGCGCTTCGCCAGCGGCACGCCTCGCCGCCGGATCCCGATAAACGCCAGTTTGTTCAGGTCCTCGGTATTCTCCAGAATCTCGTGCGCCAGCCGGACCATCGTCCGATCGATCTCGGAAGCGCTCATCAATTGTGCTTTCTCACGCGTTGCCGACATATCTGACCGAATGTAACACGTTGCCCCTCCCCACCGGGCTTCCCGGAGCTACCATAGAATGGGTGAAAATTCTCGATGTCGGCTGCGGCCGCAACAAATTTCCAGGCGCCATCGGCGTCGATCGCAACCCCGCCGGCAAAGCCGACGTCCTCTGCGACCTCGACCGTTTCCCCTACCCCTTCCGCGACGGCACATTCGACGAAGTCCGTGCCATCCACGTCATCGAACACGTCGCCGACGTAATCAAAACGATGGAGGAATTCCATCGTCTCCTCAAGCCCGGTGGCCGCGTCTTCCTCGCCACGCCGCACTACACGGATTTCAGTTCCTTCTGCGACCCCACGCACCGCTGGCACCTCAACAGTTTTTCCTTCCGCTATTTCGGCGAGGATAACGCGGGCTTCGGCTACTACTCGCCCGTCCGCTTCCGCGAAGTTTCGGTCAAAGTGAAACTGCTGGCCCTTTGGCGCTACCTCGGCTTCGAAATCCTGGTAAACGCCTTCCCCCGCTTTCGCCGCTTCTGGGAACACTATCTCTGCTACATCGTGCGCGGCAAGGTGATGGAGTTCTGTTTCGAAAAGCCCGTGGATTTCGCAACGAATCAACCCCGGCATCCCTGGTAGACTGAAGGTCGAGAGGTTTCCATGCCCCACGAATCCGTCATCGCTTCTGATCCCGAGATCCTCGGTGGAACGCCTTGCTTTCGTGGAACCCGTGTACCCGTCGATTCGCTGATCGACTACCTCGAAGCGGGTGACAGCCTCGACGAGTTCCTGGATAACTTCCCGTCCGTCAGCCGCGAGGCCGCCATCGCAGCGCTGGAAGAAGCCAAAGCGCTACTCACTGCTCGTCGATGAGAATCCTCATCGACGGCAGGTCATCGAAAGGGATGACGCCGCCTTGCTTCGACGACTCGGCGTGGATCTTTCCGACCAGTTCCGCAGTGTCCGACGTAATCGGATAAACTGCCACCGTGGCCTTCAGGTCATCGAGGAAGGCGCGGCGCACTTGACTGCGTTCGGGCGTGTTGGCGCGATGGATGCCATGGGCGAGTTCGGCCACGCTGATCGCGCACAGCCCTACTTCGCATTCCCCAATCCGTTCACTCACGAGTTTGAGGAAACGCCCCGCATCCAGCCGTTGTCGCTCGGCCTCGATCATGATGCTCGAATCGAGGATTACTCCCAGGCGGGCGGGTTCCATGGCTGGCTGCGTTCCACGATCCCATCTTCAACGTCCTTCATAAACCCCTCGTCAGGGATGGCCGTGGTACCTCGTGCCTCAGCCAGCGCGATACTCTCCGACAGCAGACGGCCACTCTAAACCGGTGTGCGAATCATTGCCACGGGCCGATTGTCCCGCTCTACCACCACCTCGACGCCCTGCTGGACCTTGGCCAGAATGGCGTAGACGTCGCGGGCGAGTTCAGCTTCGGTGATGCGAAGAGTGCCCATATCCATCATCATAGCGGCTATTCCTCTTCTTCAGTGTCGCCCCCAGCGCCAATCGCGTTCGCCCTGCGGTCACCCTCAAATCTACAAAATAATCCCCACAATATCACCCATTTACCCCAAATCCCACCCAACCATCCCCTCCGTCCATGCGACAAAGGTATCGGGAGGGCCGGCCACGTTGCAGTTCCATCAGAGCCACACGGAAAGCTCAGCGTGCCCCGGCCCTCAACCCTCCATCAACCCGCGTAAGCGTTCGACAGCGCCTCTTGCCCGAAATACCCAATCGGCGCGGCCCCGCCGGCGGGCACAATCATCCAATCCCACACATCTTCCAGCTTCGCTTCAATCGGCATTCCTGGTGGATACGACAACGTCGCGGTCTCCGCATCCAGCGTTCCGACCAGCGCCCCATCCTCAACCTCGGACACCGACAACCACGGAAATTCCTCTTCTTCCCCCTCCTCCAGCCGGATTTTCACAAAATACGACTGCGTATTATCCCGAGACCGGAATGCCGTCACAAATTCCGGCCAGCGCGAACGGGCCTGCTCCGCCGCCAGCAGCAGCGCCGGTTCGCCATCCGGAATCTCGAAATCATCCGGCACACCATCCGACTCCACTTGCGCCAGCGGATCCGCACTCCGCAGCAGCGCATCATGCGTTTCCTGCCACGCCGACCAATACCCAGCCGCCGGAAAATGAAGCGCCACCGCCTGGTGCCCCGTCAGTTCCGCCACCACCGGACCCATATACCGGTATGACGCCTCAATCGATTCTCCGTCGGGAAACTGGATCAACTCCACCGACATCCATCCCATGTAATTGTCCAGCGCATCCCGTAATTGCGTATCCGGCAGACACCGCGCGTCTCGAATCGCTGCCTTGTCATACGGCCCACGCTGGTTCTGAATGGCAAAAGTATGCTCCCGGTACCGCCAAAGCAACGAACTGGCATTCCCTGTCACCGCATCTTCGGGCACCGAAATCCCCAACCCTTCCTGCACCGCCCGCCGCAGCCCTTCCGCTGTCAACAACTGGGGCGACCCCCACAACACCACGATCGAGGCAAACGCCTTGTCCGTGGCTGCCTGCGCTTCTTCCCGCACCATCAGGAACTGGTAGATGAACCACCCTCCCACCAGCATCGAAAAGCCAACCCGAAACACCAGGTGCGATACCACCTGCCCCTTCTCCGCCAGCGCCACCATCAGAAAGCCGTGGTACATCGCAGAGGCCAGGCACAGCAAAAACGCCAGGCCAAGCAGGTTCCGTTTGACAATTGTTGACATCTTGTCTTCTATCGGCAGCCTTCCATGCATAATGAATAGAACCCAGGCTTTTGACTTACCTTCGCCTAGTGCAAAAACAGGGATAATTAGGTTTCATCACTTTTCATCACTTTTCGATTTCCGCCCCGTGTTGCTTCGAAATTACAAAACGAACCCAAGCCTCTCCCCCGTCGAGGCCTTCCGCCATGATCTGCAGCAAAACCGTCAGGATGTGTGCCTGCTCACACCCACCGCGACACTCGCTGAGCACCTGCGCCATTCCTTCGCCCGCGAGGGCCTTTTCGTGCGCCCTGACAGTGTCGTCACCCTGTCAAGATTTGTAAAGCCTCTCGTCGCTGACCTGCCGGCCGCTACCCCCGCACTCCTCGATCGCATTGTCGCCCGCCAACTGGCTGTAAACCCGCCGCCCGGCTTTCAATCGCTCTCCGAATCCCCTGGCCTGCGCCGAATGCTTGCCGGCCTGGTCGAAGAAGTCTCCACGGCCGGATGCCTTCCCTCCACCCTGTCCGCAGCCGGCCTTGGAGCTGAAGCTCAATCCTTTCAACAGGTTTACGAAGCCGTCGCGGCGGAAGTGGAAACCCGCGGATACTGGCTGCGAGCCCGCCGCCTGCAGGCTGCGGCCGCCCGCCTCAAGTCCATGCCACTCCCCTGGCGCCGCGTCTACTTTACAGGTTTTTACGCCTTTACACCTGCCGAACTGGCCATCCTCGAAGCGCTATCCCCCTCTGAGATCCTCCTTTCCCTCCCCGAATGGGACGGCGCCGCCGAAAGCATCCGCTCGCTCAGCGCCCTCGGGTTCGAAAAATCAAGGAACGAACCCAAGCCCGCCGCACCCCATTCATCACTTTTCAACAGTTCCAGCGAACTCGAAGAAGCAGAGGAGATCGCCCGCCGTATCGTCAACCTTGCCGCCGAAGGCCACCCCTTCCGCGAAATCGGCATCGTCCTCCGCAGCGAACATCCCTACGGCCCTATCCTCAAGACCACGCTCCACCGCTTCGGCATCCCGGCCCGCTTCTACTTCCCCAAGACGTTCGATACCCACCCCGTCCGCCGCTTCCTCATCGGTTTCCTCGAAGCCTTCCTCTCAGGCTGGGATTACGAGCTTCTCCTCCCCCTGCTCGGCATGCGCTTCTGCCCCCTAGCCGGCACCCCGCACGGGGACGCCGCGGACTTCGCTCTCCGCCGCCGTCTCCCCGCGCACGGCTTCCCCACCGAACTCGAAGCGCTAGCCTCCTGGCGCGACTACGAGCCCTGGCGCACCGCCTCGCACACCCCCGTCGAGTGGGCGAAGCAACTGGCCACACTCCGCCGCCTCATCGCCCTGCCCGCATTCACCGACGAAGTCCCCCAGGAGCAAGTCCTCGAATGGCGTGAACTGCTCTCCGCCCTCGCCGCCTGGCAGGAAGCGCTCGAAACCACCGCGGCAGCCCTGCAACCCGATGAGCCACTCACTCTCCGCGAGTTCACCGGCCATCTCATCGAGATCTGCCCCCACATCCCCATCAACGACCGTGACCAGCGCCGCAATGTGGTCCACGTGCTCGATGTCTACGAAGCCCGCCAGTGGGAACTTCCCGTAGTATTCCTCTGCGGCATGACGGAGCGATCCTTCCCGCGCTATCATTCCAGCCACCCGATTCTCACCGACGACGATCGCCTCGCCCTGCGCGCCCACGGCATCACCCTCCGCACCTCCGCCGAGCGCCAGCGCGAGGAGTCCATCCTCTTCGAGACAGCCACCGCCGTCGCCAGCCAGCATCTCACCCTCAGCTATCCGCGCACCAACGAAAAGGGCGAGGAAACCCTGCCCTCGTTCTTCCTCCCACAAGGCGAGCGGCCCCAGCGCGCACGAGCCTGCCGCGTCCCTTCCCGCTGGCCGAAAGCCTCCACTGGCCCAGCCGCCATCACGTCCAACGACCTCCTCAACGCCCTCAAGAAACTGCGCGCCAAGCTATCGCCCACGGCCATCGAAACCTACCTCCAGTGCCCCTATCAATACTTCGCCCGGCATGCCCTCAAACTCAAGGACCCGCCGCCCCGGCCGCACGAACGCCTCGACTTCCTCCTCCAGGGCAACATCCTGCACGCCACGCTGGCCGAAACCGAAGGCTCGCCCTTGTTCGTCGAAGAGATCTTCACCCGGCGCTTCTCTGAGGCCATTCGCGAGAATGCGCTTCCCCACGGCTGCCTCACCGAGCGCGTCCGCCTCGAACTCGACGCCAACCTGCGCCGCTTCCTCGAAAGCCCGCCGCTCACCGGAGCCGCCACCATCGCGGTCGAGAACACCTTCGACATCAAGCTCGAAGAAGGCATCCGCATCACCGGCAAGATCGACCGCGTGGCTCAAGTCGCAGGCCGTGGCCTCGTCGTCATCGACTACAAGTACTCCCGCCGCGAACGCGTCCGCGCCCGTGTCCGCGAACACGAAAGCGGCGACCTCGTCCAGGGCGGCCTCTATCTCTGGGCCGCAGAGAAGCTCTTCCGTCAACCCGCCGCCGGCATGCTCTACTGCGGCCTTCGCGGCGAAGTCAGTTGGGACGGCTGGCACCTGCCCGCCTTCGGTTGGCAGGACCTCGGCGAATCGGCCAGCGAAGAGCGCCTCCGTGAGATCGTCAACACCGCCCTCGATGGCAGCCGCAGCGTCGCCGAGCGCATCGCCAAAGGCGAGATCCAAGCCGCGCCCGCCGACCGCCGCAAGTGCGAATGGTGCTCCTTCCGCGATGCCTGCCGCGTAGAAACGCAGCCCGCGCCCGCCCCTCTGGTCCGCATCGCCGGAGGCGGCCAGTGAGCATCTCCCTCAATCCCAAACAACAGGCCGCCGTCGAACGGTGGGGCCAGGATGTCTGTGTCGTCGCCGGCCCCGGCTCGGGCAAGACCCGCGTTCTCATTGAGCGCTTCCGCTGGCTGGTCGAAGCGAAAGGCATCCACCCGCAGCGCATCCTCGCTGTCACCTTCACCGAAAAGGCAGCCACCGAAATCAAGAAGCGCCTTATGGAGTCCGTCGCCTCCACCGGCGAAATGCGCCAGCAGATGGAGCGCGCCTGGGTCTCCACCATCCACGGCTTCTGCACCCGTCTCCTCAAAGAGAACGCCATCGCCGCCGCGGTCGATCCCGACTTCCGCCTGCTCGACGAACCACAAGCCCGCATCCTCGGCCGGCGCACTGCCGACGCCGTGCTCGACGCCATGCTCGCCGAACAACCGGCGGCCATGCGAGCACTGCTGCTCCAACTCAACACCGGCGCATCCGATCTCGCCCAGGCCCTGCTCGATCTCTACGCCGAAGCGCGTTCCGCAGGCGTCAACATCGAATCCCTGCATGCTCCGCAACCCACTGACGATGGCTGGGCCAACGTCCAGCAGGAAGCCCGCGTCATCGTCTCCGAACCGCTGCCCTTCGGCAATCCGAAGCACAAGGACCCGCATCAACGCCTGCAGCAATGGGCTCGCCGCGTGGCAGGCATGCCCTCGGTCACCACCTGGCGCGACAAGCTGGCCATGCTCGACGCCATCCCCGCGCTCAAGGGGCTCAAGTCCGGCTCGCGTGCACGAGAAGCAGCCAAGGAACTGCACGAGAAGCACATTCCCTTGGCCAAAGGCGCAATCCTGCTCGCAGAGCGCCAGCCGCTCTACGACGTCTGCCTCGAAGCTCTGCGCCGCATCCACAGCGGGTACCACGAGGCCAAGCGCGATGCAGGCATGCTCGACTTCGAAGACCTGCAGGAACACGCCATCCGCCTGCTCGAAGAGAACAGTGCCCTCCGTCAACGCGTTCGCGACAGCTTCGATCAAGTGTTGATGGACGAACTCCAGGACACCAACCGCCTCCAGTGGCGCCTGGTCGATCTGGTCCGCAAGCCCGATTCGCTGTTCGCCGTCGGCGACATCAACCAGTCCATCTACTACTTCCGGCACGCCGACCCCAGCGTCTTTCAGGACTACCGCAACTCACTCGCCGCCGCAGGCAAGTTCGTCGACGAACTGCATGAGAACTACCGCTCCCGCGCCGTGGTCATCGATGCAGTGAACACGGTAACGCCATTCCTTAGCGGCGGCGTTGAGATGCACCGCCTCCAGGCCCTGCGCGAGTATCCGCCGAAGCAGGAGCCCTCCATCGAGTTCACCTGCACCTACGCAGGCCATCCCGATGACGACGCCGCGCGCACCGAAGCTCGCTGGATCGCCAACCGCATTCGCCAGCTCGAAGGCACACTGCTCGTCGGTAAGCCCGGCGAGCAGCGCAACGCGCGCTACTCGGACATGTCCGTGCTCGCCCGCACCATCAACTCGCTCGCTGCCGTGCAACAGGCGCTCGATGAATACGGCATCCCCTGCACAGTCAGCGGCGGCCGGTCGTTCTACGAAACCCGCGAAGTGCGCGACCTGATGGCATGGCTCGGCGTGCTCGCCAATCCGCTCGATGAGATCGCGCTCGTCACTGTGCTCCGTTCCCCGCTGGTGGGAATCACGGATGAGTTACTGCTCCGCCTCAGGCTCGGCAAAGAAGAGCTGATCCGCGCCATTGAAGCCTCCGATGACGAACGCCTCACCTGGTTCCGCAACCTGCTCAACGAGCAGCGCGCGGCCTCAGGCAACACATCTCCCGATGCTCTGCTGCAACGGGTGCTCGATGAGTCGGCTTACATGGAAGGCCTCGCCGCGCGCCCGAAGGCCAATGTCGCCAAGCTGCTCGGCATGCTCCGCGAGCGCTTCTCGCGCCGCCCCTGCACTATCGGCGAGCTGTCCGAAGAGCTCAAAGAGTGGCGCGAGTCCGGCTCGCAAGCCGAAGCCGGCGCCGAAGAAGTGGTCAACTCCGTGAAGCTCATGTCCGTGCATGCGGCCAAGGGCCTCGAGTTCCCCATTGTCTTCATCGCTGCACTCCGCAATGGGGCGCAGAGCCGTGAACCTGTCTTCTGCTTCAATGAGCAGCACGAACTCGGCATCACCTGGCGCCATCCCACCGAGCGCGCAGGCATCTCTGATCCCGTGCATCTCCGCGTCTGCGCCAACAAGAAGCGCCTCGAAGCAGGCGAAGAAGACCGCCTGCTGTACGTCGCCATGACGCGCGCCGAGGAGCACCTCATCCTCACGGCCGGCCCCACCGGCAGCGGCGATTGGGCCAAGCATGTATGCAACGGGCTGCGCCTCCCTTCGGAGAAGCCGGAGCGCGAGCACTCCGAAACACTGAACAACGTCGTCCTCACCCACACACGCCAGGTCACGCCCGCCATCTCGCGGCGCGAAGCCGGCACGGCTCTCAATGAAGTTCTGATCGTCGATCGCCCTCCGCGTGAAGGCGAGCAGGAAGCAGTCGCCCCTGTCACCAGCGTCGCCCAGCATGCCTTCTGCCCGCGGCAATACTACCTCTCCCGATACCTGGGCCTCGAACCCCTTCAGAGCCGCGACCGTGAGGGAGCGGAAGTCGCCGACACTGGCGAATGGTCGGCCTCAGAGTTCGGTGTCCTCGTCCACGAACTGCTCGCCGGCACTCCGGTCGACAATCCGCCGGATGCCGCCACCGCAATGGCACGAGGCTTCGAAGAAAGCGAATGGGGCCGCCGTGCCGCCCGCGCCACACGCATCGGCCGCGAGTACGACTTCTTAATCGATCTCGAAGGCATGATCCTCCGCGGCCAGGTCGACCTTTGGTTCGAAGAAGGGGGCGAGTTGATCCTGCTCGACTACAAATCCGATCAGGTCACCATGGGCGAGGAATGGAAGCACGCCTCGCGCTACCGTCCACAACTGCGCCTGTACGCGCTCGCATTACAGCGTCTGACGGGCCGGCTACCCGACGCCGCCATCCTTTGGTATCTGCGCACCGGCGTCGCCGTCCGAGTGGGACTCGGCCCTGAAGCCATCGACGAAGCACGAGCCCAGGTGCGTGCCCTGCGCGAAGCACAGGCAGGATTGCACTTTCCGCTCCGCGAAGGCTCGCATTGCCTGCGCTGTGGCCACTATCTCGGCGCTTGCCCATCACAGTTCAAGGAAGCAGCCCCCGAGGCGATAAGTGAGGGGTGAGCCTCTTCTGGGACAACGCGGCAAGAATCATGGAAGCAGCAGTCGCCTCTGCGGCAACGGGCTTCGTCACGAGCGAATCCATGACAGTATTGATCGGGCAAGAAGGCGGCATGCACTTGCTTCCCAACAACGACTGGCCCCTCGACCGTCTCGCCGCAGAGCGCGGTGCACGCATGGCCTACCGTGTCTCACAAACAGATGACAAGGTAACCGTCAACGGCCTGCACGGCTTAGCCAAATGCGTCCTCGAAGCGGAGAAGCCCGATTCCGCCGTCAAAGCTCTCCTTCGCGACCACCCGCAATACTTCCTCGAGTAAGCGGCTACGACAACCCCGCGTCCCGCAAATACCGCGCCGCCTCTTCCGGCGGAGTCGGATTCAAATAGAACCCTGTACCCCATTCAAACCCTGCCACCTTCGTCAGCTTCGGGATCACTTCCAGATGCCAGTGATAGTGCGGCATATGCGCCTCATGCACTGGCGCAGTATGCATCACGAAGTTATAGGGCGGGCTCTCCAACACGCGATCCTGCTTGCGGATCACCGTGCGCATCACCCAAGCCAGGTTCTCCAGCAGCGGCGCATCGGCGGTCTCAAAATGCGAACTGTGCTTGCGCGGGATGATCCATGTCTCAAACGGGAACCGCGGCGCATAGGGGCAGATCGCCAGGAACTTCTCGGTCTCCACTACGATCCGCGCTCCGCTTTCGGCCTCTTGCCGCACCATGTCGCAATAGACACATCGCTCCTTGAAGTCGTAGTAGCGCTTCGAACCTTCCAGTTCCTCCAGCACGCGCTTCGGCACCACAGGCAGCGCGATCAACTGGGAATGCGAATGCTCCAGCGTCGCACCCGCCGGCTCGCCGTGGTTCTTGAAGAACAGGATGTAGCGCAGCCGCAGGTCGCGTTTCAGGTCAAGCGTGCGGTCGCGGAAAGCCCAGAACACGCTCTCAATCTGCTTCTCGGGCAGATCGCCGAAAGTGGTCATGTGATCCGCAGTCTCGACAATTACTTCGTGCGCACCGACACCGTCCATCTTGTCGTACATGCCTTCGCCATGCCGCTCCAACGTGCCTTCCACACGTAAGGCGGGAAACTTGTTGGGCACCACACGGATGTTCCACCCCGGCTGATTGGCTTCGCCATGCGAGCGGTAGGAAAGCACCTCGGGTGGTGTCTTCAGTTCATTCCCCGGACAGAACGGGCAGAAGCGTCCGCCGTGCATCTTCACCGTCTCGCGGGAGAAGTCGGAAGGGCGGCGGCTGCGGTCGCTGGCGATGATGACCCATCTTCCGGTCACTGGGTCTTTGCGTAGTTCAGGCAATCGGTCCTCGAATCGAAAGATTGCATTATACCGCTATGGGCCAGTGCGACTGTGATTTGGAGAACGCACCTTTTTCCAACCGGATGCCGGGAGGCGAAGTCAGTACGATGCTCACAATGTCGAAACGCGCCAGATCCCACTCAATGCCGGTTCGCCGCGAGTAGTCCCGGGCAGCGATCAGGATATGGTGCTGCTTGTCGGCATCCACCGCGCTTTCCGGCGATCCGTACTCTTCGGTGGCGCGCGTTTTCACCTCAATGAAGGCCAGCGCCTCGCCGTCCCAGCCAATCAGATCCACTTCTCCGGAACCGGAGCGTGTGCGATAGTTACGGGCCACAATCGTATAGCCCTTGCGCTGCAGGAAGCGGTGGGCCAGATCTTCGCCGCGGCGGCCCCAGGCATGGCTGGGTTCCCAGCGCCGCAGCCGGGCCCAATGGCGGAGCCTATCGAAGAGTCGGTAGAGGAACATAAGACTTCGACCTCTATAGATCCTAGTCGTCGCGGACGGCCGGTTGTCTCATGGATTTTGGGCCTTCGTTTTGGAGATAATGATGGGTCATGGCAAAAATCAAGGTAAAGAATCCCGTCGTCGAGATGGACGGCGACGAGATGACTCGGATCATCTGGCAATGGATTCGCGAACGTCTCATCCTTCCCTACCTCGATATCGATCTCAAGTACTACGACCTCTCGGTGCAAAAGCGCGACGAAACGAACGATCAGATCACGATCGATTCGGCAAACGCGGCCAAGCAGTATGGCGTGGCCGTGAAGTGCGCCACCATCACGCCCGATGAAGCGCGCGTGAAGGAGTTCGGACTGAAGCAGATGTGGCGCAGCCCGAACGGCACCATCCGCAACATCCTGGACGGCACCATCTTCCGCGAGCCGATCATCTGCCGCAACGTGCCGCGCATCGTGCCCCATTGGGACAAGCCGGTAGTGGTAGCCCGTCACGGCTTCGGTGATCAATACCGCGCGCAGGACTTCACGTTTCCCGGCGCAGGCACATTGAAGCTGAGTTGGACTCCGGCCGACGGCGGCGCCCCCATTGAGCGCGAGATCATCAAGACGAACGGCCCCGGCATTGCGCTCGGCATGTTCAACCTCGACAGCTCGATCAGCGGCTTCGCCCGCGCCTGCTTCAACTACGCTCTGGGCCGCAACTATCCGGTCTACCTGTCCTCGAAGAACACCATCTTGAAAGCCTACGACGGGCGTTTCAAGAACCTGTTCCAGGAGATCTTCGACGCCGAGTTCAAGCAGCAGTTCGAAGCCAAAGGGCTCACCTACGAACACCGCCTGATCGACGATATGGTGGCAGCGAACCTGAAGTGGAGCGGCGGCTACCTGTGGGCCTGCAAG
>JAFDVS010000110.1 GCA_018268935.1 Acidobacteriota bacterium
GCTGCGCGAGGCGCTGGCCGAGGCGAAACGCAAATCGCTCTCCGTGGTCTCCGGCCTGCAGAGCCGCTATCATCCGGGCTATCGCGAGACCATGCAGCGCGTCCACGACGGCGCCATCGGCGAGATTATCGCCATCCAGGAGACCTGGCTACGGCCGCCCTACGTGCTCTACCCGCGCCGCCCGGGCATGAAGGAAATCCTCTACCAGGGCAGCAATCAGTATCACTTCCACTGGCTCAGCGGCGACGATGTTCCACAGACGCTGATCCACAACCTGGACCGTTCTTCCTGGGCGCTCGGCAACGCCGCGCCGCTCAGCGCCTGGGGCATGGGCGGGCGTTCCACGCTGAAGGGCGAGATTTACGGCGATGTGTTCGATCACCACTCGGTGGTTTACGAATTCGCGAAAGGCGTGCGCGTGTACGCCTATTGCCGGACGATCCCGGAATGCTACAACGACAACTCCAGCCTCATTCTCGGCAGCAAGGGCCGCTGCGATCTGCTCAAGCTCCGCATCGAAGGCGCCGTCAATTGGGAGCACACCGGTCCCAAAACAAAAAACAACGCTTATGATTTGGAGCATGTCGCGCTGTTTGACTCGATTCGCAACTCGAAGCCGATCCACAATGGCGACTACATGGTGCGCAGCACGCTCATCACGCTGATGGGCCAATTCTCCTGCTACACGGGCAAACAGGTCACCTGGCAGCAAATCAACGAATCGCGGTTTTACCACGCGCCGAAGCCGGAAGACGTTTCGCTCGAAATGCCGCCGCCGGTGAAGCCCGGCCCCGATGGCATCTATCCGGTCTTCATTCCGGGCGAAACCAAACTCCTTTAAGTAAAGAACTCCATGGATACTCAACAGCTCTATGCTCAGCGGCTGAACCGCTACGTCACCGCGGGACGCAACGCGAAGCCCGATCGCGTGCCCATCCGCCCCTTCGCCGCCGAGTTCACTGCTGTCTATTCCGGCCACACGGCGCAGCAGGTGACGCATGACTACAACCAGGCGTTCGATTCGGTGATCGCCTGCTGCAAGGGCTTCGATTGGGATGCCGCCGTGCCGAACATGGTGTACGTCTGGACGGGGTTGGCGCAGGCCGCCGGGCTCCGCTACTACGGCATCCCTGGCATCGACGTCGGCCCCGAAGTCGGCTTTCAGTATCGCGAGCCGGAGCAGGACAAAGCCTGGATGCGCCGCGAGGAATACGACGAACTGATCGACGATCCGGTGGCGTTCCTCTACAACACGTGGCTGCCGCGCATTTCTTCGGAATACGCCGTCAGTTCCTACCGGCGCGACGTTGCGCTGGTGCGCTCCACGTGGGCGATGGCGAATTACTTCACGGCGTTCGGGCCGCAGATTGAGCGCATGAAGAACGAATGCGGCACGGTGTCGGCTATCAGCGGGATGCTGAAGGCGCCTCTCGACATATTGGCGGATAAATTCCGCGGCTACCTCGGCCTCGCGTTTGATTTAATGGAAATTCCGGACAAAGTGGAGAAGGCATGCCAGGCCTTGATGCCGCATCTGGGCTTCATCGCGCTTTCCGGGCTCGATCCGGGCCGAAATATCCCCATCCCCATCTGGATGCACCGCGGCTGTGTGCCGTTCATCTCCTACCAGCACTTCAAACAAATCTACTGGCCGACGTTGCGGCCGATTGTCGAAGCCATCTGGGCGCAGGGCAACCAGACGCTGTTCTACGCCGAAGGCAAGTGGGACGCGCATCTCGACGACTTCGCCACGCTGCCGGCGGGGTCGATCATCTATCACGTGGATCGCGGCGATCCTGCACTCTGCGCGCAGAAGCTGGGCCACAAATTCGCCCTCAGCGGTGGAGTGCCCAATGCGACACTGGCGTTCGGCACCCCGGAGGACGTGAAGAAGCAGGTGAAGTATCTCATCGACACGTGCGGGGAAAACGGCGGCTACATCATGGACGCTTCGGCCATCATGCAGAACGACGCCACGGTGGCCAATGTGAAGGCGATGACCGATTTCACCCGCGAGTATGGTGTTTACAGCAACTCACCCAACGACGCCGCGCCGCCACCGCCACCGGATAACCGGCCGCCCGCGCCCACTTGGCCAGAAGGAAGAGTCCCGGCCGGCGCCTGCCTGCCGTGGGAGGTGAAGCGTGCGGAGATTCCCGCTATTCCCGGTGATCCGGAACTCTGCCGGCAGATCTGGCAGAACACGGATGCGCTGGCCTATTTCTACATCTGGCACCTGGTTCTCAGTTTTTGAAGGCCGAAATATCCCCATCAGGCCCCATCAGGGCGACATGCAGAAGGCAATGTGGTCGGCACGCGCCGTCTCGCCGAAATATCCCATACCGATGGACAGCCTGAAGTTCCCGTCCAGCGATGAGTTGGAAGGCTGGCAAATGGTGGCCTCCGGTGGAAACTCGTCCGGTAGTTTGACGTTGATCTGATACAACCCCACCGCACCCTTCACAAGCCCGGCGTAAATAGGGATGATCCACCCGGTGGGAATCCAAATGGCGCCGGGCGGAGCCGGCGGCGACGGTGGAGGCGCAGCCTTGTAGCTGAGCAACAGTGGGGGAGGAATTTGAACAGGCGCATCCTCCGTGGCCGCCTCTCCCGACTTCACCGCCAGCTGCGTCGGGCCAAGGCCGATGGCATACATGACGATCGTCTCACCTGCCCGCGCCGGATTGGACCCTGTCACAGGCTGCCCGCTGGGATGCGTGACAAATTGCTGGCAAAATCCGCCATAGCTCCCAAAGACCGTATCACAGGAATTCAAAAAATGAGGCTTCGACCCGGAGACGACGATCGAGGTAGTGGGCCCTCTCCCGCCGCTGTGCTCCACGGTGAGACCTACAATCGGGAGGGATCCCATCGTGCACTCGTTCGGCCATCCCGTTGTTGGCACACAAGTGGGCTCGGTCGGGATTTGCACCGTAACAAACGTCAACGGGCAGGGGCCCAACCCGAAACAACCATCATAGGTACGAACGCTGAACAGAGGCAGCCGCTCCGGATAGCCCTTGGCTTGCACTGGGCCCGACACATGGACGGTGAGCCCGGAAAGTGTGGTCGGCAGTGGGATGCCTGAGGCGGTTGCATTGGGAACTTTGAGGCCGACGACAAACAGGGTAGTCACCTGCCCTGGCGCAAGCGTTTCCAAAGTGGGGGGTCCGTTCCCTGTCGCCATGATCTGGCCCGTAGTCTGCGCCGGCGCCAGGGCCGCGACCCAACAAAACCAAAGCGCACCAATGAAGTGAAGCATGGCGCTTCTCCTTACCAGCAGACGCGGATGCTTCGAGTATGCTGCGCCTCCACTCAGTAGTCAATGCCCACCTGCCGGCAAGCTTACAATACGCTACACTGCACACCATGTCCTGGAAGCCTACCCTGTTTCTGTTCGCCCTCCTCCCACTGCTTGCCGCATCCGAAGTGGTCAAGCCGGAGACCGCGGGCTTCTCTTCCGACCGGCTGATCCGAGTCGGGGAAACCATCCAGCGCCACATCGATGCGCGCAATATCTCCGGTGCGGTGACGTTGGTAGCCCGCAACGGGCGCATCGCCCATCTCCAGTCGCACGGCCTGATGGATATCGAAGCGAAACGGCCGATGAGCAAGGACGCCATCTTCCGTGTCTTTTCCATGTCGAAACCCGTGGCGGGCGTGGCGATTCTGATGCTGATTGAACAAGGGAAGGTGCGCCTCAACGACCCGGTGTCGAAGTTCATTCCGGAGTTGAAGGGGATGAAAGTGGCGGTGACGGACTCCGGCCCCGGCGCGGCCGCGGCGTCGGCGCCGCCCAAGTATTACACCATCCCCGCGGTGCGGGAAATCACCATCCAGGATCTGCTGACGCATGTTTCGGGATTAGCCAGCGGGCCCGTCGGCACCGCCGAAACAAGAAAGATGTTCGAGGGGCTCGCTTCCAGCACATTGGCCCAAATCATTCCGCAATACGCCGCCGTGCCGCTCGACTTCCAGCCGGGCTCGCGCTGGGCGTATAGCCCGCTGGCGGGATTCGATACGCTGGGGCGGGTGGTGGAAGTGGCCTCTGGTGTTTCCTTCGATCAGTTCCTCAAAGACAATCTTTTTGCTCCGCTTGGGATGAAGACCACGGCGTTTCATCCTGGCGACGACAATTGGCCTCGCGTTGCCACCGCCTATCACCGCGCGGACGGCACACTGCAGAAAGTGGCGAGCCCCAACCGGCTGCAAAGCAAAACGTATTTCTCCGGCGCGGGAGGCCTGGTTTCCACGGCAGAGGACTACGCGCAGTTCGCCATGATGCTAGCCGCCGGAGGTAGTTGGAACGGCAAGCGGATCCTCAGCCCCAAGACCGTGGAGTGGATGGCGTCGGCCTTCGTCCCGGACACCGTACAGGGGCGTTCGGCCGGCCGCGCCTACGGCTTGAGCGTTCAGCTGGTCACCGACCCGGTGCGCGCCGGCTACCGCATGTCGGCGGGAAGCTTTGGTTGGGACGGAGCTTATGGGACGCATTTCTGGGTCGACCCCAAAGAGAAGCTGGCGGGCGTTATGATGATTCAGACGGACAACCCCGACCGGCAGTTGGACCGCGACTTTGAAAACGCGGTCATGCAGGCGATCGTGGAGTAACGTTGATGGAACCCAATGAAGGACGGGCATGGCAGCGCCGCAAGGCGGTTGTTGCGAAGCTCAATCAGATTGACCCGCGGAAACTGAAGGAGTCCCAGGTGGAAGCCGGCATCCAACTGGCCAGGGAATTCCGGGACTCCAACCGGAAGCTGTTGAAAGCTGTGAAGACACGCAGGGCGAACAACTAGGCTTCAAACGCCGGCTCAGCCATCTTCAACGCCTGCTGCTTCACATCGGCGGGCCCGGCTGAGGCATACCCTGCCAGACACGAACCCCAAGTATCAAAATCACATATCCGCGTTCCAACTGAACTCGCCGCAGGAGGGGCATCGAACGCGCCAGACTGCCATCTTCGCTCCGCACTCTCCACAGAAGATCGTCTCCCGAGTCGAAAGCTTTCCTCTCTCCCAGGAGGTCTGCAAGAACCACTGCGCCAACATCGCCCCCAGAACATAAGATTCCCGGTTTCGCGCCGAACTGGTGACGATCGCCGCCGCTCCGTCCGGGAGGAACGCGATCGCGCGTAGCGAGGCGGCATCAGGAAGATTCTCCAACGCCCTGGCCCAAGCGGTATCGGAGAGTGCATCCCTCACAGTTGCCAGCCTGCTTGCAAGCAACAGTGGATCCTCGCGAGCGGCTTTCTCCGGAAAGAGCACGATGACTTTCGGCAAATGTCCCATGGCAACCACTCTCCGGAACTCCCAACCAAGCCAGTCCGTGCTCCCCGCGACAACCAGGATCCATTGTGACTCGGCCATCAGATCGAGCACCGATCCTCTCCAGGAGCGGTCATCCAACGCCGCCCGGATTGCACCGATGCGGGGTTGGTTATCGCCCGGCGCCGCGAGGGCGAAAAATGGTCCAATCGACCCGAAATGCGCGGCCAGCCGATTCTCCAGTGAAAAATCCAAAAAGGCTCCCGCGGGATGACCAGCGTGAGGAAGTTCATCATCGAGGAATGATCGCAGATAGAGCACGGGCTGCCTCGAGTCGATTTCTCTGGCCAGAACCGGATTGGGCTGCCAATAGTAACGAGCCATCACGAGAAAGCGATAGCCAAACAGACCCACTGAACTCCATAGCGAGAGAGCAAGAACCGGACTGTAGTGAGATACGAACTTACCAACGAAGCCTAACAGCCCAAAAAACAGAGCTGCTTTCCACAGGCTGTGCCGTGCCTTTTGCTCATTGATCTTGGGAACAACGGAACCAGCCATTTTGTATGCTCCTGTACGAATCGCAGCAGATCAGAGATTGTCATATCCGCTCCGCGTAGTCGATGCCGTCGAATGAGAATGATAGCCGCCGCCGCTCCGAAATCGAACAATCCCGAGCACAGCGCAAGGAACGCAATTAGAAAATTCTCTCCAGACTGGGTGACGGCAATAAGCAAGGACAGAAACAGTTCGGCTACCCCACCGATGATGAGCACGGACAGCAATACGGTCGGCGAGGCGAAGGCAGGAATACCCAGATTCCTCCATCCAATGACTACCTGCCACGCTCTCAGGCATCCGAACGGGACTAGGAATAACAATTCAGCCAGGGATTTGGCCGCGATGATCGCCGCCGCAATCCGTATCAGGCTCTCACCCGCCCCAGCCACCAACAGATACGTCGCAGCAATATGCACTGGCTTGAAGAGGCGCGACACAAACGAGATGTCGATGACCTTCACAGCCGGCACTGAAGCAGTGATGGCGGCGGACATTTATTCGCCGCCCTCAAACGCCGGCCCGGCCATCTTCACCGCGTGCTCCTTCACATCGGCGGGCCAGGCCGAGGCGTACATTGTGAAGCGCTCCTTGTCGGCGGCGAATAGGGCTCGCAAAGCCTCTTCATAGCCCGGCTCATTGCCGGCCATCGAGGTCACGAAACGGTAGGTGGCTTCCTTTGCCTTGCGCATCCGGTCTTTGCCTTCGCTCTTCTTGCGGGCTTCTTCCACCAACTTGCGCAGGGCTACCGAGGCTCCGCCCGGCTGGCTGGAGAGCCATTCCCAGTGCCTCGGCAGAAGGGTCACTTCGCGGGCTACGACGCCCAGCTTCGGCCGGCCTACTTTGCGGACTTCGGGCTCGGGGAGCTCCACCTCCACTCTGTAATCGATATCCACTTGCTGCCCTGTGTCACAATCGAACAGCAGTACGGGCTTGTCCGTGCCGTCGAAGAGCAGCCGCTTGGCGGCGACCGTCACTTCCGCCAGCGATCCTTCGGCGATGCGCCGTGTTCCTTCAAACGCGATGATGTGTTGCATTATTTTATCCTGATAAAACTATTATACCCGGCTGTAACGTTTTGTCCACAGGATTCATCATCTTTCATCACCTTTGGCCGATGTACAATGAAACCGCGATGCGAGCCTTGACACTTCTTTACACCGTTTTCGCTTTGGCGGCTCAGGCCCAAACCCTGCGCACAGCCAGGCCACTCCGCTTCTTGAATCCTGAAGTGGAGCGTATTCAGAAGGATAGGAGACTGCAGCTACCCAGCCGCAGGGTTGCTCTGCGGCCCCTGGTAGAGCATCGCCTGAACCCTCTGCCGGCGGCCGAGATCGCCATGAACAAAGCCAAGGCTCCGGAGGGGGTGTCGTTCGCCGGGTTGCATCGCAAGATTGAGCCGTCCTTTTTGCAGGGGTCGAGGCTCGATGATGTGGGTGGCAGAAGCATCTGGCGTGCCGGGCTGCAGTCAGCCGGGGCAGCGGGGCTGAGGGTTCACTTTACACAATTTGACATCGGTTCGGGCCAGTTGTGGGTCCATGACGGGACAGGGGACGAGGCCGAGATCCATGGCCCGTACACGGGAAAAGGCCCCTTTGGGGACGGCGATTTCTGGAGCGACATTGTATTGAATGAGTCGCTGGTGATCGAGTATGAGCCGGCCTCGCCGATGGACTCGGCGGCGCTGCCACCGTTCACGGTCACGGAGCTTTCGCATCTTACCGGGGACGGCATTCCGCGCTTCGCCGATACGAAGCAGGCGGAGCTTCGCGGAGCGGCGGCTTCGTGCAACCTGGACGTGACCTGTTCGCCGGAATGGGCGGAGACGGCCAAGGCCGTGGGTCACCTGGTGTTTGAAACGGGGGGCAGCAGCTTCGTCTGTTCGGGGACGCTGGTGAATACGCGCACGGACACGAAGGTGCCGTGGTTCCTCACGGCGCAGCATTGCATCGATAACGACACGGTGGCGCGGACGGTGAACACGTTCTGGTTCTATCAGACCTCGACCTGCAATGGCACGCCGCCCAACCGGCGCGATGTGCCGCGCACGCTGGGCAGCCGCTATATCACGGGCACTCCGGTTTCATCGGGCGATGCGACGCTGCTGCGGCTGGCCGCGGCGCCGCCGAGCGGGGTGAACTTTTCCGGCTGGGATCCGAACCCGGTGGCGGCAGGGCTCAATGTAACGGGCATCCATCATCCGGCGGGCGACTTCAAGCGCATCTCATTCGGTGTGTCGCAGAATGCGGTCCGGTTCACGGGGAAAGATCTGGCCACGTTTGTGGGCGCGTTGTGGAATGGCGGTGGATTGACGGAAGGCGGCTCGTCGGGATCAGGGTTGTTCACGAGCAGCCTTACACTGGTGGGCATGCTGAGCCATGGGCCGAAGGCGGACTCGCCGGCGCAGTATTGCGCGATGTTGCCGTTCGCCGATAACTACGGGCGCTTCTCGAACTTTTATCCGCTGGTGAGCGACATTTTCGAAGGCCGGTCTGAGGCGCCAAATACACCGACGGCTCCGCCGGCTGCACCGCTCGGCGGACCGCTCACTTCGGGGCAGGGCCGTGCGATCACTGTTGGGCCGGTGGCGGAAGCGACGCTGTTCAACGGGGAGAATAGTTTCACGGTCAGCGTGCCGCAGGGCGCGACACGGCTGGAGATCACGCTGCGCTCGGCTTCGAGCGCCGACATCGACCTGTATGTGCGGAGAGGGCAGGATGTCGCGCTCGCCAGCGGCCGGGTGACGGCAGACTTCCGTTCCGAGAACAATGACGCCAACGAGACGGTGACCATTACCGGAACGCAGTTGACGGCCGGGACCTACTTTATTGCGCTGGGAATATTCACTCGCGATGTGACCGTGCAGGCCACCTTGACGGCAACGGTGACCACGGGTGGCGGCAGCGGGAATCCGGGCGGCACTGGGCAGGCGTTGACTTCGGGACAGCCGCGCACATTCACGATCGCTCCGGTGACGAGCCCCACGTTGTTCCGAGGGGACAACAGCTTCACGATTACGGTGCCGCAGGGGGCAACTCGGCTGGAGGTAGCGTTGCGTTCAACCACCAATGCCGATGTCGATCTGTATGTGCGGCGGGGGCAGGATGTCGTTCTGGAAGGCGGCCGTGTAACCGCGGACTTCCGCTCAGAGAATAATGACGCCAATGAAACGGTAACCATCTCCGGGGCGCAGTTGACACCCGGAACGTACTTCATAGCCTATGGCGTGTTTTCGACCAACACTTCGATCCCGGTGGTGCTCACGGCAACGGTGACCGGCGGATCGACGACGCCGCCGCCGGCGGGCAACACGCTGGTATCGGGGCAGGCGCGGACGTTCAGCATCGGGCCAGTGAACAGCGCGACGCTGTTCCGGGGCGAGAACAGTTTCACGATTAATGTTCCGGAGAACGCAACGCGTCTGGAGATCAAGCTGGCGACGACACCGGCGACGGCGGATGTGGATCTGTTCGCTCGCGCGGGCCAGGATACGGCGATCGAAAGCGGACGTGTGGTGGCCGATGCGCGCAGCGAGGGTCCGGATGGGAACGAGACGATCGTAATCACGGGCACGGCATTGAAGCCCGGGCCCTACTTCATCTCCTATGCGTTGTTTACGACGGGAGTGACGGCGCAGTGCACTTTGACGGCGACAGTTTCGACGGGTACTGCTCCGGCGACGGGTCCGGTAACGCTGACATCGGGTGTACCGGCAGGGTTCCGCATTGGGCCCGTTTCGAATGCCACGCTGTTTACCGGCAACCGCGGGTTCCGGATCGAAGTGCCGCAGGGTGCTTCGCGGTTGGACATCCGGTTGGTGACGGCGACGCCGGTGGATGCGGACGTGGATGTGTTCGCGAGGGCCGGCTCCGATGTGTCGATCTCGGAAGGGCGGCCGGTGTTCGATCACAGCTCAGAAGGGCCGCTGGGGTCGGAGACGATCTCGATTCTGCCCACCAGCACACCGGCATTGCAGGCAGGCACTTACTTCATTGCGCTGGCGCTATTCACGCGCGATGTGGAGGCAACGGGGACGATCACGGCCACGGTGGCCATGCCTGCCAATACGACGGAGCCGAACGCGGTCACGGTGCTCTCTTCCGGAGTGGGCGTGAAGTTCGCGCTGCCCGCGGTAGATTCGCCGACGTTGTTCAGTGGCAACCGCAGCTTCCGCATCGACGTGCCGCAAGGGGCGTCGCGGTTGACGGTGCAGTTGAAGTCCGACGTGCCGACGGCGGATACGGACCTGTTCGTGCGGCTGGGCTCCAACACGGAGGTGGATGGAGACGGCAACGTAGTGGCCGAGTATGCGTCCACGTCGCGGCAATCGGATGAGACCGTGGTAGTGGATCTGCGAAGCAGCCCGCCGCTGCGGGCCGGACAGTACTTCATCAGCGTGGCGCAGTTCACTCGCGGCATCGCGGTGACGGGCACGGTGACGGCGACGGTGGAGTTCGCGACCGCCACGGAATCGGAGGCCGATCGCAAGTTTGAGGAGCCGTTCACGGGCGAGGGCGACATGTTGCGGGAGAAGGCGCAGCCGGGCGCGGATGGGCTGGAGAAGCGGCTGAAGCAGAAGCAGGATCAGGTGCTGGAGCCGAAGAAACGCATTCGCGGCGTGGTGCGGGAGTAGTGCGATGCGCATCGGTCTTGCTGCGATACTGGCAGTGCCGTTTCTGATGCAGGGCGCATTGAAACTGAAGCCACTGACGGCGGAAGAACTGCGACTGCTGAATGCCACGGGGACACCGAAGGTGGCGGGCGTACATCGCCCGCTGCCCTCCGATGCCATCAAGAAGGGCAAGTGGAAGAAGGGTGCCTCGGGACAGCCCGTGTGGAGCCTGGAGATTGAATCACCGGGCGCGAAGTCGCTGCGGGTGGAGTTTGCTTCGTTTCAGGCCGGCGATGGGAAGGCTCGTGTTTGCGAGGATGACGGCAAGCATTGTTACGGGCCATACACGGCGCAGACATTGATGGAGAACGGCAGCTTCTGGAGCGATGTGGTGGAGGGCGATCGCATCGTCATCGAGTTCACTGCGGCGAAGAAGACGGATGTTCCGCCGTTCCGGCTGGCGCGTATTTCGCACATGAAATAACGCTCTTATTCGCTGCGTTGATGCAGCACCACACCATCGTAGAGTTCGCGCGACGGATCGAGGCGCACCGTGCGAGCATGAATCGCGGGCAGTTGCAGGGATTGCGCCCACTGTTCGATGGCGGGGCGCAGATCGTTGTGGAACAGATATCCGCCGGGCTTGAGTGCGAGGGCGATGTTGGCGAACGCGAGGCCGAGTTCGTTGTCGTTGAAATAGAGCAGCACGTTGGTGGCGATGGCGAGGTCGTAGGTTTCGGTGAGCCGTTCGGTGAGCAGGTTCATGCGCAGGGCACGGATGTTTTCGGCGATGGCTTTATGGACGGTGTAGATGGCGCCTTCGCGCCGGCCGGCGGTATCGCCGAGCTTGTCGAAGTAGCTGTTCCAGTCGGCGTCGCCGTGGGCATAGAGAAGCGACAAGCGGCGCGGCGAGGCAGCGAAGGCGTTGATGTGCTCGATGACGCGCGGGTTGATGTCGATGCAGTCGATGGTGAGGCTATCCGGCGTGGCGAGGCCGAGGCGAATGAGGGAATCGGCGAGGGCGTAGGGCTGGTAGCTCTGTGGAGGTGTGTCTTCTTTTAAAGCAGTACGAGGGGCCCAATCGAGGCCAGGGCCGATGAGGAGGACGCGGCGGATCTTTTTCTCAGGGGTTGGGAGCAGGGAGAGGCCGATGTGGACGCCGTAGGTGGCGCGGAGTTCGGTGTCAGTGGAGTGGCCCCGGGTTTGGTAGAGGGTGGCGATGAAGTCGCGGCGCGATGCGCCCTGGCGCGCGCGGGAGGCCCACTCCTTCTCGTAGAGGAAGCTCATGGCGCGCTGGTACTCGGTGCGGAGTTGGGCGAGGGATTGGACCATGCGGCGCATTCGTTGGTAGCGTTCTGCTTGGGGCTTGGCATCGAAGAAGGCTTCGAGGCGCTTGGCGGCATCCGGGGGGATGGCGCTGGAATCGTGGAATGCCTTGGCGCTGCGGGCGGGTTCGATTGGCGCGAGCGTTGTGAAGCGTTGCGATTGCAGGGCGTAGAAGATGACGTGGTCCCATTCGCCGTCGCGCAGGCGCTGTGCCGTGGCGGCATTGATCTCAGAGAGCCAGCCTTCGCGGCGGATGGGTTCGGGGATCTCATCCGTGCGCATGGGGCGCACCTGTGCCGTCGCGGGGAGAGCAGAGAGGAGCAGCGCGGCAAGCATCATCCCTTGCAGCATCTCACGATTCGGTGAAGTTGAGAGAATGGGAATATGACTCTCAGGGGCGCCATGATCTATGTGAAGGACTTTCCGCGGATGAGGGATTTCTATGCGGCGTTGCTGGGCGTGGCGCCGCACAACACGGAATGGACGGACATGTGGGCGGAGTTCGCAACGGGCGAAGCGGCGTTTTGCCTGCATGCAGTGCCGCGTGCGATTGCGGAGCAGATTGAGATTGCGACTCCGCCGTTGCCTCGGGAAGAGGTTCCGGTGAAGCTGACTTTGGAGACCGCGGATCTGCGGGCGGCGCGTGCGCGCATTGAGGCGCTAGGTGCTGCCATCGTTGTGCGCGGGTGGCAGCAGGAGCATGTGGAGTTTGATTTGGTGGACCCGGAAGGGAACATCGTTTGTATTCGATGCGTGAGGCTTACAGACTAGTTAGACGCAGGCCACGGGTACGATGGCCTGCGCCACTGATAACTACTGATAACCAGTCGAATTAGTCGCCGATGAGGCGGAGGTCCTGGCCGGACATGTCCTTGGGTTGGGGAATACCGAGAAGGCCGAGGATCGTGGGGCTGATGTCGCGTAACGAGCAGCCGCTGCGAAGCGGGATGTTGTGCTCGCTCGCCAGCACCAGCGGAACGGGGTTCGTGGTGTGGTACGTATGCGGGCCCTTGGTTACCGGGTCAATCATTGTCTCGGAGTTGCCGTGATCGGCAGTGACGATCCAGGCTCCGTTTTTGGCTTTGATCAACGGGTAGATGCGGCCGAGCATTTCGTCGCAGGTTTCCACCGCCTTCACCGCCGCTTCGAACACGCCGGTGTGGCCGACCATGTCCGGGTTGGCGAAGTTGACGATGATGACGTCGAAGCTGTCGGTTTCAAGGCCGTTGCAGACGATGTCGCAAACACCCTTGGCGCTCATTTCGGGCTGCAGATCGTAGGTGGCAACCTTGGGTGAGGCGACGAGGGCTCGGTCTTCGCCTTCGTACGATTTCTCGATGCCGCCGTTGAAGAAGTAGGTCACGTGCGGATACTTTTCGGTTTCCGCGGTGCGCAGGTTCTTCAAGCCGTTGGCGCTGAGAATGGCGCCGAGCGTATGCTCGGGTGGTTCGTTGGTGATGACGAAGGGCACGCCGAAGTCGCGGGCATACTGCGTCATGGTGACGTAGTGCAGCTTCTTCGGCATATTGGCGCGGGAAGGCTGGGTGAGCTTTTCATCGCGCAGGGCCATGGTCAACTCGCGGCCGCGATCGGCACGGAAGTTGTAGAAGAGCACGGCGTCTTCGTCGCGGATGAGGCCGGTGGGCTCTCCGGCTGAGTTGGTGATGACGACGGGTTTGATGAACTCGTCGGTGACACCGGCTTCGTAGGAAGCTTTCACAGCCGCGGCGGGATCGGTGTTCTTTTCGGCATCGCCGTTGACGAGGGCGTTGTAGGCGAGTTCGACACGCTCCCAACGCTTGTCGCGGTCCATCGCATAGTAGCGGCCGACGACGGTGGCGATGTGGCCGACGCCAATGACTTCGAGCTTTTTCTGCAATTGCTCGATGTAGCCGATGCCGGAATGGGGCGGAGTGTCGCGGCCATCCATAAAGCAATGGATGGCGACGTCGGTGACGCCTTCGCGCTTGGCCATGGCCACGAGAGCAAAGAGATGTTCAATGTGCGAGTGCACGCCGCCATCGCTGAGCAGGCCCATGAGATGGAGACGGCGTCCGCGGGCGTGGGCCATGAGATCGAGCAGCACCTGATTCTTGTACAGTTCGCCGTTGAGAATCATGAGGTCGATCTTGGTGACATCCATGTGGATGATGCGGCCGGCGCCGATGTTGAGGTGGCCGACTTCGGAGTTGCCCATCTGGCCCTCGGGTAATCCTACCCAAGGGCCGCTGGCTTCAATGAAAGTGTGGGGATAAGTCTTCCAGAGATGATCGAAGTTGGGCTTGCGCGCGTGGTACACGGCGTTGCCTTCGGTGATTTCGCTGTGGCCGAAACCATCGAGGATCGTCAGGACGACGGGTTTTTTGCTCATGGAATCCTATTGATGGAATGCCGAACGGCCTGCATACTTGGCAGCCGAGCCGAGTTCCTGTTCGATGCGGAGAAGCTGGTTGTATTTGCAGATGCGATCGGTACGGCTGGCCGAGCCGGTCTTGATCTGACCCGCATTGGTGGCGACGGCGAGGTCGGCGATGAAGGCGTCTTCGGTTTCGCCCGAGCGGTGCGAAATGATGGACGTGTAGTGGGCTTGCGTTGCCATGCGGATGGCGTTGAGCGTTTCGGTAAGGGTGCCGATCTGGTTCACCTTAACGAGGATGGAGTTGGCGGTGCCGGTGGCGATGCCCTTGGCGAGGCGTTCGGTGTTGGTGACGAAGAGGTCGTCGCCGACGATCTGAACTTTGCCGCCGAGTTGATCGGTCATCAGCTTCCAGCCGTTCCAGTCGTTCTCATCCATGCCGTCTTCGATGGAGAGGATGGGGTATTCGGCGACCCAGGCGGCCCAGAACTCGACGAGTTCGGCGGAGGAGCGGGCACTCTGGTCGGACTTTTTGAAGACGTAGGCTTTCTTCGACTTGTCGTAGAATTCGCTGGAGGCGCAATCGAGGGCGAGGGAGATCTGGGCGCCGGGCTTGTAGCCCGCCTTGGTGATGGCTTCCATGATGACGTCGAGGGCTTCCTTGTTGGACTTGAGGTTGGGAGCGAAGCCGCCCTCGTCACCGACGGAAGTGGAATAGCCGCCCTTTTTGAGCACGGACTTAAGGGTGTGGAACACTTCGGCGCCCATGCGGAGGGCGTCAGCGAAGGTGGAGGCGCCGTGTGGGGCGATCATGAATTCCTGCACGTCGACGGAGTTGTCGGCGTGTGCGCCGCCATTGAGGATGTTCATCAGCGGCACGGGGAGGACGTTGCCGGAAACACCGCCGAGGTAGCGGTATAAGGGTGTGCGATGGGAAGCGGCGGCGGCCTTGGCGTTGGCCATGGAGACGGCGAGCAGCGCGTTGGCGCCGAGCTTCTTTTTGTTGGCGGTGCCATCGAGATCGAGCATCGTTTGATCGATGCCAGCCTGGTCGTCGGCGTCGAGGCCGAGGAGGGCCTTGGTGATGGCAGTGTTAATGTTCTTCACTGCCTTCTGGGTGCCCTTGCCGAGGTAGCGATTCTTCACGCCGTCGCGCAATTCCACGGCTTCATGCTCGCCGGTGGAAGCGCCGGAAGGTACGGCGGCGCGGCCCATGCTGCCGTCGGCCAGATAAACATCGGCCTCGACGGTCGGGTTGCCACGCGAATCGAGAATTTCTCTGCCTACAATTTTGGTGATTTCTGACATAAGAGTCCCTTGATAACAATGTTCCTTAATACGGGTGGGAACCTTCTATTTTGGCATAGTGCGGGGTGCGGCGCGCGGTATCTGGGAGCACCGCCGATGGGTTAAAATAGGAGCCTCATGCGCATCCGGCTAACCCGAGTCGCCCCAGCCGCGGCTTTTCTTCTTCTGTCCGCCTGCACCCAGGCCCCACCTCCCGATACCGCGGCGAAGGTGAACGATCGCGCGATCAGCTACGCCGAATTGGACAAGCAGTACCGGTTTCAGTTCGGGAACATGAGCGAGAAGCCGAGCGAGGATCAGGTCACCTACCAGAAGCTGGAACTGCTGCGGACGATGGTGGACAACGAGATCATGCTGCAGCGGGCGGAGAAGTCGAACCTGATGGCAACGGACTCCGAAATGGAGGCGAAGTTCAACGAACTGAAGACTCCGTATACGCAGGAGGAGTTCCAGAAGCAGTTGCAGGCGCGCAACATGACGGTGGACGATTTGAAGTCGCAGTTGCGGCGCGATTTGAGTATTCAGAAGCTGTTCAATAAGGAGATCACGTCGAAGATCAACATCACCGATAAAGAGGTGACGGAGTTCTACAACGCCAACAAGGCGAGCTTCCATCTGGCGGAGCCGCACGTACACCTGGCGCAATTGCTGGTGACGCCGCGGCCGGATTCGACGGTGCGCAATCTGAAGGGCGACAAGGCGACGAACGATGAACAGGCCCGGAAGAAGATTCTCACCCTGGAACAGCGGGCGCGCGGCGGCGAAGATTTCTCGGCGCTGGCGCAGAATTTCTCCGAGGATCCGAATACGGCGGCCAATGGCGGGGATCTTGGTTTCATCGGCGAATCGTCGCTGGAGAAGGCGAATCCGGATTTGCGGAAGATGGTGATGTCGCTTTCACCGGGACAGATTTCGCCTCCGATCAAGACGGAGGAAGGCTACCGGGTTTTGAAGGTGATCTCGAAGGAGCCGGCCGGACAGCGCGAGTTGGCGGATCCGCGGGTGCAGCAGAGCATTCGCGATCAGTTGATCAACCGCAAGGATCAATTGCTGCGCGCGGTGTATTACGAAGTGGCCCGCAATGAGGCGAAGGTGACCAACTACCATGCGGCCAAGGTTTACGAGGGCTGGGGCAAGAAGTAGCGTGGTTTCGCGGCGGGCGTTCCTGAGTTGGTGCTCGCTGGCGGCGGCACGGGCGGCGGCGCTGCCCAAGATCAGTTCCTTTCGAACACACAAGCACACGATTGGGAATCGGGACTATCTGTTTTTGGAGATAGTGACCGATGGCGGGCTGATTGGCCTGGGCGAAGGTTCCCTGCCCTACCGGGTGGAGATTGTGGAACAGGCGATCCGCTGGCTGGAACCGCACCTGATGGGACAGGTGACCTCGGGGGTGGAGGATCACTGGAACCGGATCTATCACCAGTTATCGCGGTGGCGGGATGGATCGGTGTTGATGACGGCGCTGGCGGCAGTGGATATCGCGCTGTGGGATCTGGAGGGCAAGCGGCTCGGCGAACCGGTTTGGCGGCTGCTGGGGGCGTCGCAGGCGAAGCGGCTGCGGGCTTATTACAGCCATTGGGACCACGGAGTGAAGGATCGGACGGAAGCGGGCTGGGCGGCGTGGACGGAGCATTCGAAGGCGAAGGGCTGGGGCGCGGTGAAGTGGGTGGTGCCGCGGCATGACAACGAGCAGGAGCGGATCCGGCGGACGGTGGCGGATATCGCGGCAGTGCGCAAGGCGGGTGGGCCGGACTTCGAGATTGCGCTGGAAATGTTTGAAACATTCACGGTGCGTTCTGCTTTGGCATTCGCGGAGGCGGTGGCTCCCTACCGGCCTTGGTTTATCGAGGAACCTGTGCTGCGGGAGAATCCGGCGGTGTTGGGGGAGATTGCCGCGCGGAGTCCGGTGACGCTGGCTGGCGGCGAAGGGTTGTTGACGCGGTATGATTTCAAGGCGTTGCTCGATGCCAAGGGGGCTCGGATTCTGCAGCCGGATGTGATTCATTGCGGCGGGATCACGGAGATGCGGAAGATCGCGGCGCTGTGCGAGATTTATGGCGGAGAGATGGCGCCGCATATGTGGTACGGGCCGGTGGCGCATATGGCTTCGTTGCATTCGATGATGCCGGTGCGGAACCTTCTGGCACAGGAGTGGGATGGGGGGAGTGAGTCGATCTTTGCGGAGGTCACGCGCGGGACCATGGTTGCGCAGTCGGGTGGTGGAGTGCTGGCGAGTGAGAAGCCCGGGTTGGGGTTGGAGTTGGATTGGGGGATGTTGGAGAAACGGTTTGCATATGCGGGGCGGCGCGTGACTCCGCAGATTACGCCGCGAAGGTAGAGGGCGGCCCCTTGGGCCGCTGCGACCGGCCTGGAGGCCCGTCGCCACCGATTAGTGGGGTTCCATGAGGAGATATTGGAGTTGGCCCTGGCGCTCGATGAGGAGGGCGATGGGTTGCGTGGCGGGGATTGCTTCGAGCGCGGACTTGAGGCCGGCGATGTTGCGGATGGCGGTGTTGTTCAATTCGTAGATGACATCTCCGGGCAGTAATGTTTCGGAGATTTCGGCGGCGGTGGAGGCGAGGCCGGCAACAACGACTCCGCTCAGGCGGCGTAGCGGGGGGAGGAGCGGGGTGACCTTTTCGTCGAGTTCGACGATCATGACGCCGAGGCGAGGGACGTTGGAATCGCGGCTGAGGAGGGAGAGGATGCGGTCCGGGTCGCGGGGGCGCTCAAGGACGGCCATTTTTTTCTCGAGCTTGCGATCGCCACGGAGGAGTTCCACGGTGACGGTCTGATCGGCGCTCTGATAGATGTTGACACCGAACTGGCGGGCGTTCTCCATGGTTTTGCCGTTGAGGGTGAGGATGATGTCTTTGATTTCGAGGCCGGCGGATTCGGCTGCGCTGCCGGAGGCGACATCGGCGACGAGGACGCCCCAATCTTGTTTGAGTTTGAGAGCCGCGGCGAGCGACGGCGTGATGGATTGCGCGACTACTCCCACCTGACCGCGGCGGACACGCCCGGATTTGCGGATCTGCTGATAGACACTGTTGACGATGTTGCTGGGGACGGCGAAGCCGAGGCCTTCGCTGCCACCGGACTGGGTGAGGATGAAGGTGTTGATGCCGACGATGCGGCCATCGGCGTCGAGGAGGGGGCCGCCGCTGTTGCCGGGGTTGACCGGGGCGTCGGTTTGGATGTAGATCATCGGGTCGTCGGGGCGGATCTGGCGGGCCACGGAACTGACGATGCCCATGGAGATGGAGTTATCGAGGCCGAGGGGGCTGCCGGCGGCAAAGACGAAGTCGCCCTGGTGTACCTGCTCCGAGTCGGCGAGTTGGAGGTGAGGGAGGCCACGGTCGGGGACCTTCAACACGGCGATGTCGGTTTCGCGGTCGATGCCGACGACTTCGGCGGCGACTATCTTGCCGGAGGGTTTGAGGACGGAATGGAAGCGGTCGCGTTCGGTGGCGCGCTGCGGAAGGGTGACCTGGACGTTACGGGCGGTACCCACCACGTGGGCATTGGTGATGATGAAGCCTTCGGGGTCGACGATGGCGCCGGAGCCGGTGCTGCGGTTGGACTGGAGTTGGAGGGCGGACTTTTCGCTGGCGGTGAAACCGACGGAGTGGATCTGGACGACGGCGGGTTCTACACGCTCGGCGAGCTGGCGGACGAAGTTGCTGACCGAGCGGAGGGGGTTGGTTTGGGCGAAGGCAGACGCGGCGCTAAGGAGTCCCAGAAGAAGAGCAGAATACATGCATTGATGGTAGCGTTCCTTGGGGGGAAATGACGGGCGATCCGCGCCGGGCTAGTGTTGAAGGCTGTGTTGCGCCAGTTCGAGTTCACGGCGCATGTAGCCGTTGGTGGGTGATCTGCGCTGCCAGTTACGCCAGAGGGCGACGCGGGCGGCGGTGAGCGATTCGGTTTGGCCATGGTCAATCGCAGCGAGGGATTTATAGAGGGAAGAGAAGGCGACGGCGTGACGGAGATCGCTTTCCGGATTTGCGTTATCGGCGATCATTTTCCGGAGCAGTTCGTTGTAGACGGCGGCAGCGCGTTCGGGCTCGCCGGTTTCGGCGTAGTGATCGGCGAGTGCGCGGAGAGCGGCGTCGGTCTGCTGGTTGGGGATGACACGTTCTGACGGGTAGTCGCCGGTTTCGCCCATGATGCGGAAGGCTTCGTCGATGCGGGCCTTGGCTTCGGAGACACGGTGGAGGCGGCGCAGTGCATAGCTGGAACCGGAGAGCAGTTCCACTTCCACGCGGCGGGCCTCGGTATTGTTGTGCACTTCGGCGACGCGGCTCAAGGTGTAATCGTAGACCTGGAGTGCGCGTTCGGGATTGCGATCGCGAAGGACGAAGCCAAGCTCACGGGCGACGGGGGCCAGCAGCAGGCGGCTCCAGGCATCTTCGCGGTCGCTCTTGGTCCAATCGTCGGTGATGGCGAAGGCCTTCTCAAACAAAGAGATGGCTTCATTGGTGCGGAGCAGACTCATGCCACTGCCCGCACCGAGGATGCGGCCTTCGCGGAAGAGGACGGTGAACCAGGCATTGCGGCGAGCCATTTCGTTAGTGAAGGTGGCGCTGCCGAGGTGGTCGCGAGCCTGTTGGATGGCGGCCAGTGCTCCTTCGAGATCGCCGGTGATGCGCAACAGATCGGCCAAGAGGCTCCAGCCCATGCAGAGCCGCTGGTGTGGATCTGAAAGTCGCTCTGCGGTGTCGATGGATCGGCGGGCGTAGGCGATGGCTTGAGGCGCGCGGTTTACGTTTTTGAACGATAGGGCCACGTGGTAGAGAAACTCGGAGATGGCTTCGCGTTCCGAATCCTGCAATTCCGGCGAGGCGAGGAGGCGATCGACGTAGGCGAGGGATTTGGCGGCTTCGGTGACCGCATCTTCGGTGCGGCGTTCGGTTTCGGCAAGGATCATGCGGTCATGGTGGATGCGGGCCGCGGTGAGCAAAGCACGGCGATGGTTGGGGTGATAGTGGAGGACGGGTTCGACGAAGGTTGTGGCTTTCTGGAGACTGGCTTCGGCCTCGCGATGCTGGCCGAGGTTGGCAACGACGGAGATGCCTTGGGTGCGGGCAAGGAGCGAATAGGCTTCGCCCACTTCGAGGGCCAAGTCCTGATCGTCGCGGGCTTCACCGCCGAGGGCTTCGAGATATTCCTTGGAGAGAGTGACGATTTCCTTGCGGGCACGGGTGGAGTTCTGAAGACCTCCGACTACCTGGTCAAGGAGAAGGACACGATTTGCCAACTGGCGGACTTGCTGGAAACGCTTCTGGGCAAGGCGGCGCTGGTAGTTGGCGATCTCGATGCCGGCGATGAGCGTGATGGCGATCATGGCAGCCGCGGCGAGCGGCGCACGATAGCGGCGGACGAATTTGCGGAAGCGATAGAGCTTGTCGCCGGAGCGTGCTTCGACAGGGCGCGATTCGAGAAAGGCGATGATGTCGGCGGCAAGCGCATCGACCGAGGCATAGCGCTCTTCGGGCTCTTCGCGGAGGGCTTTGCGCAGGATGTGTTCTACATCGCGAGGCAGGCTGAGCGCCGCAGCGGGAAGCTCGCAAGGAGCACGCCCGGTGAGCAGACGATGGAGCACTGCGCCCAGCGAATAGACATCGGTGGCGGTGGTTTGCACATCGCCGCGCTTTTGCTCGGGGCTGGCGTAGTTGGGGGTGAGCATACGCTCCACCGTGCGGGTTTCGTCGGAGGGACCATCGAGGAGTTTGGCGATACCGAAATCGAGCAATTTGGGTTGGCCGGACTCATCGACGAGGATGTTGGAGGGTTTCAGGTCGCGATGAACGATGAGGTGGCGGTGGGCGTGGGAGACGCCGTCGCAGACACGGAGGAAGAGTTTGAGGACGCCCTGGAGTTCGAGGCCGTTGGCGTATTCGTCGATGCGGACGCCTTCGATGTATTCCATGACGAGGAAGGGGCGTCCGTCGGGGGTGTGGCCTGCATCGATGAGGCGGGTGATGGAGGGGTGATTCAGATAAGCGAGCAACTGGCGCTCGCGGAGGAAGCGTTCGCGGAAGGCAGGGCGGTCTGAACCGGGGCGGAGGAGTTTTACGGCGACGCGCTGTTCGATTTCGCCGTCGTGGCGTTCGGCGAGGTAGACGGCGCCCATGCCTCCGGAGCCGATGGGGTGAAGGAGGCGGTAGGCGCCACAGAATTCGGGGACAGGTTCGACGGCAGGGTCGAGCGCCAGGTCAAAGGCTTCGCACACACGCCCGGTAAGGGCTTTGCTCTGTGTGGCGTCGAAGCCGAGAAGCGACTCCAGTTCGCGTCGCACCTCCTCCGATACCTGGCGCTCGGACAGGATCTTGTCGCGCTCCTCGGTGGGAACGTCGATCAGTTCGAGAAACAGCCGGCGTACTGTGCCGTTCACCGTTTGGAAAACCTCCGCTTGGACTGTATACGCGAGAACGGGAAGGGGAATTGGATCATGACGAATCGAAAAAAAATTCTGCTCGGTTTTACGCTGAAAACCGCTTGTTGTCATGAGGATGCACAGCAGACTCAGGGAATGAAAGAAATGAGGAAACGAATGAAGATCACACTTGCGATGGCCGTTTTTGCACCGGCGCTGCTTGCGCTGCCGGCCTTTGCCGAGACCGCGACGCTAAAGATACCGGAGAATCTGAAGCCACCAGCCGGGAACGTAGCCTTCATGAAGGGTCAGGCGATCGGGACGCAGAATTATGTTTGCCTTCCCACCGCGAATGGGCTGGCATGGACGTTTCATTCGCCGCAGGCGACTTTGTTTGTGAGCCACCGGTTTATCAACACGGAAGTGCATAAGCAGATCACGACGCATTATTTGAGTCCGAACCCTGGGGAGAACGGGACGCCGCGAGCGACATGGCAAAGCTCGCTCGATTCGAGCGCCGTGTGGGGACGCGCGATTGCCAATTCGACGGATAGCAATTATGTTGCGCCGGGTGCGATTCCGTGGCTGCTGCTGGAAGTGGTGGGCAAGCGCGATGGGCTGAATGGGAGCAACCTGATGGGTTGGACGACGTTCATCCAGCGTGTGAACACGGCTGGTGGAGTGGCTCCGGCGACGGGTTGCAGTGAAGCAGCGCAGGTGGGCTCGACGGTGATGGTTCCGTATGTGACGGATTATGTGTTTTATCGGGCGGAACAGTAGGGGCCGCGGCGACCGCTTGCTTACGCGCGCGGCTCAGTAGGGTTGGCGTGGCGTGAGTGGGGGATTGGCGCGGTGTGAGTGGGGGATTGGCGCGGTGTGAGTGGGGGGGGGCGCGAGTAGACATTTCAATCAAGGAGCGATGACAATGCTTTGTGTGAGTACGCCCCGCAATGAGCCCGCTGAGGGCATGGAACAGATCAAACGTGAAATGCAGGTTTTGTTTGAGCGCCTGCGGACGGGCGATGAGTCGGCGTTCAACGAGCTCTCGGCCGTGCTGTATCAGGAGTTGTATCGGATTGCTTCGCGGCAACTGCGGAGCGAACGGTCAAACCACACGCTGCAGCCGACGGCGCTGGTGCATGAGGCGTACCTGAAGCTTTCGGATTTTCAGGGACGGCAGTTCACGGGCGAGGTGCATTTTCTGGCGGTGGCGTCGCGTGTGATGCGGCAGGTGCTGGTGGATTATGCACGAGCGCGGGGATCGCAGAAGCGCGGGGGGGACCGCACACCGGTTCCGATGACCAGTCTGGAGATTGAGAGCGAGCCGGGGATGGCTCCGCTGGATTTGATTGAGTTGAATACAGCGATCCAGGAGTTAGCGGAAGAGGATGACGCGTTGGCCCGATTGATTGAGATGCGCTACTTCGGTGGATTGACGGCGGAAGAGACGGCGGAGGCGTTAGGGATGTCGGTACACGCGGTGCGGCATGATCTGCGGTATGCGCAGGCCTGGCTGCGGCGGCGGCTGGCGCAAGGGTAGGAATCCGAGAAGGAAACGTTGAGTTCCATTGCGGGGTTGCGGCGGCCATGATAGATTACACACGATGCGCCAAGGGGAAGTCACGGTCCTGCTGGGGCGATGGAGGCAGGGCGACGCCTTGGCGTTTACCGAGCTCACGCCGCTGGTCTACGACGAATTGCGCACGGTGGCGGGAGCCTATGTTCGCCGCGGCATGGGCAATGGCCTGCAAGTGACGGAACTAGTTGGGCAATTGTTTGTCGAGTTGCTGCAAATGCAGCGGGTGTCTCTGCAGGACAGGCGGCACTTTTTCGTGTTTTCGGCGCGGGTGATGCGAAACATTCTGGCCGATCAGGCGCGGGCGGCGAAGGCGGAAAAGCGCGGAGCGGAACTGGAGCATATTCCGTTGAATGCGGAGTTGGGGTGGGTGGGGCCGCCGACGGACCCGGCAACGCTCGATCTGGAGGCGGCGATGGGGGAATTGGAAGAACATTATCCGGAAACGGTACGGGCAGTGGAGCTGCGGTACTTTTTCGGATTCACGTCGCAGGAGGCGGCGGAAGTACTGGAACTTTCCAAGGCGACGATAGACCGCCAGGTGCGATTTGCGCTGGCGTGGCTGAATTGCCGGCTTCATCCGAAAAATTGAGTCATTTTGCAGACTGAAACCGAGTGTTGGAAGTAAGGGGGCATACGAAGTCCCCTGGCTCATCCAAATGGAGGAAGACTGCAACATGCTCTCTCAAGCCTGGCTGGCGCGCATTGCCGCCGCAGCCACACTTTGTTCCCTGACGGGGCTCGCCGGGGCGGCGACGCTGCTCAGTGAGAATTTCAACGGCACTACGCCTCACGCCAACTACACGACGGGGACGGGCAATCCGATACCGGGCTCGAATTTCCGGGTCACGGCAGGGACTGTGGACACAGTGGGGAATCTGAACGGGTCGTTCTTCACCTGCAATGCCGAGGCGAACAACAATTGTGTGGACCTGGTGGGTGGTGGAGCATTGGGAACCATCCAATCGGTGCCGACGTTCAACCTGGTGGCCGGCAATACGTACACGCTGACGTTCCGCTCCGCGGCATCGGGGGCATTTGCCAGCGCGACATTAAACAATGCAGCCACGTTGGGGTCACAGACATTGTCGTTCTCGGACGTGCAGACCAGTTCGACCGGTTACCTGTGGACGAACCGGCAGTTGCAATTCGTGGCGGCAGCGAATGAGACCGGTGTACACATCACGTTGCGCGCGCTGAATAGCACGGGTGGAAACAGTGGATCCGTGGTGGACGATGTACTGCTGACGGAAACGGCGCCGCTTTCCGATGTTCCGGAGCCGGCGTCATGGGTGCTGGGAGCGGCGGGGTTGTTGCTGCTGGGGGCTCGCAAGCTTCTGAGCTGAAGCGAGGCTTCTGGTAGGCTTATGCAGGTGGGCTCTCCCCTCACGCCAGAAGACCGCATCCTGCTCCAAGAGGTCTTCGACGCAGCCACGGCCATTGTTGATGAGCGGGAGCGCGAAAGCTATCTGGATGGCGTCTGTGCCGGCAGGCCCGGTTTACGCCAGACGATAGAAGCACTGCTGGCCAGCGATGAGGAGTTGCAGGCGCGCACGCAAAGGGGCGAAGCGCTGCCGCTATTCGGCGAATACCGTGGGATCCGTGTGATCGGGCGTGGGGGCATGGGCGTGGTGTGGCTGGCGGAGCGCGCGGATGGGGAGTTTGAGAAACAAGTCGCGGTGAAACTGCTGAGCGGCTGGGCACTGAGTCCGGCCGCTCGCGATCATTTCCGGAGAGAGCGGCAGATACTGGCTTCGCTGGAGCATCCGGGAGTGGTGCGGATACTCGATGGCGGGGTTCAGGCGGACGGGTCGCCGTACCTGGTGATGGAGTATGTGGATGGGGAACACATCGACGTTTACTGCGAACGCGAACGGCTGAGCGCGGAAGAACGGCGGCGGCTGTTCACGCAAGTGCTGGACGCGGTGAGCTACGCGCATTCGCAGCGGGTGATTCATCGGGACATCAAGCCATCGAACATTCTTGTGGATGGGACAGGGCGGGCGCGCCTGCTGGACTTCGGCACGGCGCGAATGGTGGAACCGGAGGGCGCGGCGCAATCGCCGCAGACGGTGATGCGGAGCTTCACGCCGGGCTACTCCTGCCCGGAACTGGTCAGCGGGAAGGCTGTGGACGCGCGGGCCGATATCTATTCGTTGGGAGTCCTGTACGGGAAGCTGGTGGGACCGGTGGGAAGCGGAGTGGAGCGGCGGGCCACGGCGGAGGATCGGAAGGACCGGTATGGGGATGCGATGGAGATGCGGAAGGCTGTGCTGGCCTCGGGGTCGCGAACCGCTGCGTCGCTGGGCCGCCGGAGCGCTTTGATTGGCGTTGTCATGGCGCTGGTGTTGGCGGCGGCGGGGTATTGGGCCAAGCCGGCACCGGCCACGATTGTGTTGGGGCAGGGTGTGGAGCGAGAGATGTCGATCAGCGCGGATGGGGATTGGGTAGCGTTCTCGCAGCGGGGAGAGGAACCGGGAACATCGCATCTGTGGTTACGCCCATTGAACGGAAAGACGGCGGTCCAGTTGACGCACGATGCGGCGAGGGATCGCTATCCGTCGCTAGGCCCGCAGGGTGAGTTTGTTGTGTTTGAATCGGACCGGCAGCCGGCGGGGATTTACCGCCTGCGAACGAGCGGGGGAGGCGCGAAGCCGGAGCTACTGATTGCCGGCGGCCATGTGCCGAAGGTCTCGCCGGACGGGAAGCATCTGCTCTACTTGCTGAATCCGATAGCGGTGGCGGACGCGGAAGCGGGCGGTGGTGGGATCGCCATGCAACGAGTGAGACGACGGTCCAGGCGCCGCATCTACCGTGTGATGGAAGGCTGATGTGGGTGAGGTTGAACGCGCGGTTGGGAGGGATCTGGATGGAACAACGGATGTATCTGTTCCAGGCGGTGAAGGCCTGTCAGTAGACAATAGCAGCGGACCGGGGCGGGCTCATCACCCGCCCCGTTGTTGCTTCAGAAGGTGAATTTGGCGGCAAAGCGGATCTGGCGTTCGCCACCGGCTCCGGTGATTTCGGTGTAGCCGTTGAGAGCGCGGATGGAACCGTCGTTGTTCAACGTCATGTTGGACACCGTTGCGCCGGGGTTATTGAACTGCGGCGTGTTGGTGACACCGAACATTTCGCCACGAATCTGGAGGCCGAAGCGTTCGGTCATGCGGAAGTTGCGGAAGAGGCTGGCGTCGATGTTGAAGAAGCCGGGCCCGCGGAGGATGTTGCGGCCGGTGTTGCCGAAGCGGACGTCGGTGACGGCTTTGAAGGCGAGCGGGTCGAAGTAGGATGAGCCGACGCCGTGTCCGCCAAGGATGGCGACCGTGTCTTTGACCTGATCGGCGGTTTGCGTGTTGCCAGGAGCGTTGACGGAGGTGCCGGAAGTGCCCACAGTGAAGGGAGTGCCGGACATGCGGCTGAGTATCCAGTTGACTTGCCAGCCACCGGCGAGAACGGAAAGAACGCCATCGGTAGCCATCTTCTTGCCTTTGCCGAAGGGGAGTTCGTAGTTGCCATAGAACTGGAAGTTCTGGGTGCGATCGAAGCCGGCCAGAGCGCGATTGCGCTGGAGCATGGGGACCCAGTTCCAGGTGAGACCGGAATCGGTGTCGTCGCCGTAGCTGAGCGTCTTCGAGTAGGTGTAGGAGGCTCCGAGCATCATGGCGCCGACGCGGCGGGTGGCCTGCATCTGGAGACCGTCATAGGTCACCGTATCGAAGGGCGTGTGGAGGGTGATGTTGGAGATGCGGCCGAATTTGGGGAAGAGGGCGCGGCCATTGTTGCCGCCGCCGGGTCCCGCGGCGTTGATGTTCTGATTGACGGTCTGGCGGATGGCGCGGCTGCCGACGTAGGCGGCCTGGACGTTGAAGCCGCTGCCGATGTCGCGCTGGATGGTGGCGTTCCAGCTTTCCACATAGCCTCGGTTGAAGACTTGCGGGAAGGTGGTGGTGCCGACGGCCAGGGGCAGCGGGAATTCGTTCTGGGAAAGATCGGGGCCGACGACCTCGGGGATGCCGGTGCGCAGTGTGCCCGCAGACTGGAAGCTGCTGGCGCCGGAGTACTGGGTGGAAATGGTGGCCGGATAATCATCGCGGAGGTAACGGAACGAATTGGGATCGATACTGATGCCCGCGCCGACGCGGATGACCGTCTTTTCGTTCATACGATAGGCGATGCCGAGGCGCGGCGCGAGCTGGCCTTTGCCGACATCGTAACCGCCACGGTAGACGCGATCGGTGTTGGGATCGTAGCGCTCACCGGCCCAATGATCCCGGCGCGGAGCGGCGTAGTATTCATAGCGCATGCCGTAGTTGAGGGTCAGCTTGCGGTTGACCTGCCAGTTGTCACGGACGTAGAGGCCATAGGAAGGCATGCGCACGGTGGCGGGATTGAGGTACTGCACGTCTTTGCCCATGCCGTTGGGCAGGCCGAGGAGGAAATCGGCCCAGCTATTGAAGCTTTGGGTGGCGGCGCCGCCGTTGAGGGAGGTGAGTCCACCGTTGAAGTTGAAGCCGCCGCGGGGTCCGTTGGAGGCCTGGGGCTGGAAGTGGTTGATGTCGTACTTGCTGTACTCGAAGCCGAAGCGGAGGGAGTGGGCTTTGCGGGTCCAGCCGAGATTGGCGCTGGCCACGTATTGCGGATCGCGGAAGAGGAACGGGTTCGAGACGTTGGGATTGCCGATGCTCGAGAAGGTGTTGAAGGTGAAGCGCGGGAAACCGCTCTGGAGGCGGTTGGGGCCGTTGGTGCCGGGAATTTTCAGATCGTCGAGACCGTAGTTCTTGCCGAGGTCGATGTTTTCGGCGCTGAGGCGGAGGCGCGTGTAGCCTACGTTGGCATCGAAGAGCACGGTGGGAGAAATGGTGTAGGTTCCACCGATGCCAGCGGTTTGAATGAGGCCGGGTGCGCGGCCGGGCTGGCCGCCGCCGGTGGCATCACCGAGGGCTTCGCCGAGAGACGGAGGATCGAAGAACTCCGTGGGTGAGAAGCTGTAGCGGGTGAACATCTGGAGCTTTTCGGTGGGGATGTAGTTGACCTTGAAATCGAGGTTGTCGCGCAGGGCGGTGTAGCGGCCGACGGCGAGGTAATTGTTTGGGAACACCGGCTGATTGGGCTGCGGGATCAGGTTCTGCATGTAGGTGGCAGCGGGGTCAATGCGGTTGGAGGGGACGACATTGTTGGCGAAGGGGGTGCGGCCGGTTCCGTTGGCGGCGCCGGAGTTGGGATCGAAGATGGTGGCGCCGGTTCCGGCGAAGTTGCCCTGACGCATGGCGGCGGTGGGCAAGGTGCGAAGGGCGGTGACGGCGCGGCGGCGGGTGGTGCGCTCCCAATCGCTAAAGAAGAAGAGCTTGTTCTTTTTGATGGGGCCGCC
>JAFDVS010000111.1:0-8696 GCA_018268935.1 Acidobacteriota bacterium
TGTGATTGAGGCACAGAAGGCGGGATTCCGGCAGATCCGGACGGCGCAGTTTGTTTTGGAAGTGAATCGCACGGCGACGTTCGACCTGACGCTGGAGGTGGGACAGATTGAGCAAACGGTGAATGTGGCGGCAACCGCGGTGGAGTTGCAGGCATCGACGGCGGAGTTGGGGACGGTAGTGGAATCGAAGCAGGTTCTGGACCTGCCGCTGAACGGGCGCAACTTTACGCAGTTGCTGGCGCTATCGCCGGGGGCATCGCCGATCTCGGTGGGCCAGAACGCGGGCGGCGGGCAATCGACGGCGGTGGGGCAATTGACGTATCCGTCGATCAACGGGCAGAGCAACCGGTCGAATCTTTTCTTTCTGGATGGACTATCGAACATCGGAGTGTTCATGTCGACGTACGCGGTGCCTCCGATTGTGGACGCGGTGCAGGAGTTCAAGGTGCAGTCGCACAACGATCAGGCCGAATTCGGGATGTCGACGGGCGGGACGATCAATGTGGTGACCAAGTCGGGGACGAATCAGTTTCATGCATCGGCGTGGGAGTTTCTGCGCAATGATGCGTTGGATGCGCGCAATCCGTTCCGGGCGGTGAAGACGCCGCTGCGGCAGAACATGTTCGGCACGACACTGGGAGGACCGGTGGTGTTGCCGGGCTATAAGGGCCAGAACAAGACATTCTTCTTTCTGAGCTATCAGGGGTTCCGCAACCGCACTCCGGCGAACTCGCTGTACCGCGTGCCGACGGACGCGAACCTGCGCGGGGACTTGAGCGACTGGCCGCGGCAGATCTTCGATCCCTTCTCGACGCGGGTGAATCCGGACCGGCCGGGGACCTTCCTGCGAACGCCCTTCACGGGGAACCAGCTTCCGGCATCGCGGCTGGACACGGGATGGCTGGCGTACTTGAAGGCGACGGTGCCTGGGGCGATTGTGACGGGAGTGGCGGACCGCAATCAACTGGATTTCACACCGACTGTGATCAATCAGGAGGAGTATTCGGGGCGCTTCGATCACACGCTGACGGCGAAGGATTTTACGTGGTTCCGCTGGTCAGGACAATTCTACGACCGGACGGGATCGGGCGGGCGGCAGACGCTGACGAGCTTTGAGGAGTTCTTCACGGTGAATGCGGGAGGAAGCTGGGTGCACACGTTTTCGCCGTCGAGTGTGCTGCAGACACAGGTGGGATACACGGTGGTGCAGCGGCCGAACGGATCGCGGTTCCGGGAAGGAATCGACGCGGTGGGCGCATCAGGAGTGAATCGGGAATTCTGTTGCGCGTTTCGGTCTGGGGCGGTGATCATGCCGGGCATCAACGTGGCGCAGTTCTTTTCCGGCGGCGAAGTGGCGGGTTATTCGCATCCGACGCAGGTGACTTCGTACAAGACGAACTACACACGGATCATGGGGCGGCACGAATGGAAGTTCGGAGGGGAGTTCAGCCACAACAAGTTTCTGACGCTGCTGTCGGATCACGGGATCAACTTCGATTCACCGAACACGGCGGACCCGAACAATCAGGCGCAGACGGGGAGTCCGCTGGCGTCGTTCCTGTTGAACGTGCCGTTTGGCGCGGACCGGCGGGACTTCGCCAAGTACACGCGTTTTGGGGGAATTTTCGGCTTTTATGCGCAGGACTCGTGGAAGGTGACGCCGCGGCTGACGTTGAATCTGGGCTTGCGCTACGACTACACGAGGGTTCCACCTATCGGGCGGGAAAGCGACCGGACGATTGCGACGGGAAACATGGACATGATCGGCGGGCGCTACCTGCTGCAAGCAATTCCGAAGACATGCGCGGAAGTGGGCACGGCTCCGTGTTTGCCGTCGGCGACGCTGCCGGCGAACGTGGAGCTGGATGCGCGGGGGCGGCTGGTTCCGAATTTTACGGACAACTGGCAGCCGAGGATCGGCATCGCCTACAAGCTGGATCAGAAGATGGTGCTGCGCGGATCGTTCGGGATGTTCTTCGACAGTTGGGCGGGCATCACGCAGTTCTCGCAAAACATCGGGCACACGTGGCCGGACGTGGGACGGCGGTTGTCGACGAATTTCAATCTGCCGACAACGGCGCAGCCGACGCCATCGCTATCGGGCAAGAATCCATTTCCGTCGGCGACGACGCCCGCGGCGACACCGTTCAATGACGGAGCATTTTTCATTGATCCGTATTTTAAGAACAGCAAGTCGGCGCAGTGGAATATCGGCGTACAGCGGCAGGTGGGGGCGAATGAGCTGATCGCGTTGAATTATGTCGGATCGGGGAACACGCGGCTTCCGGTTGGCGGCTTCTACAATGTGGCGGTGGGAGCGGCGGCGGGGAATGCGGCAGCTCGCCGGCCGTTCCCGTATATTACGCCGACGAACTTCGACCGCAGTTGGGGGCGGAGCAACTATCATTCGCTGCAGGCGCAGTGGCGGCGGCGGTTTTCGACAGGGTTGTCGTACCTGGTGAACTACACGTGGTCGAAGTCGATCACGCTGGGCTGTGACGGATTCTTTGGAGTGGAAGGATGTTCGGTGCAGGATCCGTATCACTTCAACAATGAGCGGAGCGTGTCATCCACGGACCTGCCACATATTCTGAATGCGAGCGTGACCTACGATCTGCCGTTGGGAAAGACGGGGCCGGCGGCGATGCGGGCGATTGCCGGCGGGTGGCAGATCAACACGATCATGACGCTGCATTCGGGGCAGCCGTTCACGGTGAACGTGAATGGGGATATTGCCAACACGGGGAACCAGAGCGGATATATGCGGCCGAACGTGGTGGGATCGCCACGGCTGGATTCGCCCACAACGGGGCGCTGGTTCAATACGGCTGCGTTTGCCGCGCCGGCTGCGTTCACGTTCGGCAACGCGGGGCGAAATATCCTGCGCGGAGATGGGAACGTGAACTTCGATCTTTCGTTGTTCCGATCATTCCGGTTGGGGCTGCGGGAGTCGACGCGGCTGCAGATCCGGCTGGAGGCGTTCAACGCATTCAATCATGTGCGGTATGCGAATCCGGTGGCGAACCTGTCGCAGCCCAATTTTGGGCAGGTGCTGGGGACTGCGTCGCGGGAACGGCAGTTGCAGCTAGGAGGAAAGATCGAGTTTTAGGAGGCAGGCGAAAGCGCCTGCCCCACAACGGGGGCTCAGATAGTCGGAGGTGTCGGTGCGCCGGGCGGGATAGGCGGACCACCGGGAGGGCCACCAGGCGGCGGCGAAGGTGGACTGGGCGGTGGCGGCATGTCTCCCATGCCGGGAGCACCGGGCGCGGGCGGAGGCATTGGGCCTGCCGGAAATTGCGAGCCGTCCGTGGGTGTGCCGCCGGGTTTGAACGGGGGATAGTGATCGAGGACTTTGACCGGACCGGCGTCGAGGTTGGCCGATAGGTACTTGCGCATGCTGTAGCAGCGGTTGCCGTGGCGCGCGGTGTCGGCATCCTTGAATTTGACGGGGCGGCGCATGGAAACTTCGCCGGCGGCGGGTGTTTCGTCCAGACGGCGATCGACCATGTAGTGGAGGTGCGAGAACATGCTGATGCCGACGTTGCCGGCTTCGGCGATGCGTGTGCCGAGGTGAGCATGAAGGGGTTCACCGGAATAGCTGCCGCCGTCGCCATGCACGGCGGTGCGCATGTCCGGAACGATAGCCGTGACGCCACCCTTCTTGAGGTGGAGATAGTTGGCGATGGTGCCGTCGAAGTGGCGGATCTTGATTTCGTTGGCGTTCTGATTGCCGTTGCCCGCGATCTGCCATCCAAACAAGTTCACGCCCTGGAAGCCGTCATGCGTCTCGACGATGTCCTGGATGATGTGCCCTTCCTTGGAATTGAGGATGGGCGTGCCAAGCGGGAATTCCCAATCGTAGGAGAACTCCTGATCGGCGTTCAGAATGGAGTGACTGATGAAGCCGCGATGGCCTTGCACGCAGTAGTGCTCGCCGGCATAGGGGAGCAGGAAGTTATCCAGCCAGATGAGCGTGCCTTCCAGCTTGTTGTCGTTCATGAAGACATGCCCGAGCATGGCGGCCACGGCGGCGAAGACGAAGGCAAGTATGGCGAGCAGGATGATGAGGAACACGATGCCGACCTGGCCCGCAGTGTCATCGGGCCAGCCCACTCCACCGAAGACGAAGAGAAGCACGATTCCGAGCACACAACCAATGATGCCGCCGATGATGATGTGGAGTTTTTCGCTGTTGTAGAACTGTCTGGTGCGGCCCACCGCCAGCGCATAGAGAAAGCCGGCCCAGGTAGCATTGAGGAAACAGATCCAGATGGGAGAGGGATGGCCGCCGAATGCGTATTCTATAGCCGATACCACCATGATGACGATCCACCCGACGCCGGCCAGAGTAATGGCGATGACTCCAGGGATCTCGCCGAAGATCACAGTGAGCAGATAGGCGCCGAAGGAAGCGAAGAAGGCACCCATCAGGTAATTGCTGGTGGCGAGGGCGACGATCATGGTGATCATGCAGCCGACCCAGAGCAGATCGCGCAGCCACATGATCCAGGGCTCGCTCTGCCCGAACCAGAAGATGGGCATCCAGATGGAACGGGTGCCGGGCACGCCGGGAGTCTTCACGGCGTGCTTGCGAGTACATTCGAGGTGTTTCGAACCGACGGGGGCGTGGCTGGTATCTACTTTGCGGCGCATGACGCGGACAGCTTCGGTGGTGTTATGCGCCGTGACTTCGTAATGGTTGTCGAGGAGGTCACTGGTGAAGGAAGCAACGATGGGGTGCTTGTCGTGGATTTCCTGCGAGACATCGTCGAAATCAGTCTTTTCCACGCGAACGGAATAGGTGCCGGGGGCGAGTCCAGAGAAGAATGCTTCGCCGTTGATAGAGGACTGGCGGGGCTTACTGGTGGGCCCGCTGATGTAGACAAAGGGGCTGTGAAATGGTCGGTCAGGGGTATTCTCGCCGAGCACGGGATCGGTGTCCCAGCACACGGTTTGGAGAAACACGCGGACATGAAGATTGCCGGTGGTGCAGGGAATACAAGCGCCGCCGGGCGGCGTGCCTCCACCGGGAGGACTGGTGCTCATTTCTGTTCCTTCCTGGCGTCCTCAACCATGGCGGCAAGAGCTTCGGTGCGGCCTTTGGGCGCGAGCGAGCGAATGGCCCGGATGCGCGCGTCGTCGAGGCCGATGACCATCAGCTCGGCGAAGTGCGTGATCTCACGGCCGGATTCGAGGCCGATTTTGGGGCCTGCTCCGCGTGCGTCGAGGACAAGTTTCTTGAGTTGCTCGGGTTTGGCTTCGCCGAGCTGTTTGGGATAGCGCTCCTTGAGGAAGGCCACGAGGCGCTCGTCGTAGCTTTCGAGCACCTGCTTTTCAAAGTGGCGCATCTGTTCGGGGCGGAATTGAAAGGGCCGGTGCACATCGGGGAGCGGCTTGAGCGGCGCGGCCGCGAGTTCGGGCGGCATGCGCCAGTTGAGGAGCTGCACTTTGGATTCGGCTTGAAATTTCTCTTTGTCGAAATAGGCTACGCAGCGAATGGGGCCGCAAAACCAGCGGCGTTCCTCGGGAGTCGCGGACTGAAGGAAAGGCGCAATGACGCGCGGATCCCAGAAGCGGAAGTAGACCTGGCGGCCGGTGTCGTCTTTGACGAGAAGGAAGCGGCGGAGGTGGGCGTGCGTCTGTTCGAGCGGGGCGGTGGAGGTAATGAATAGGGCCGTTTCGAGGATATTGCGGAACATCGTCATCCAGTGAAGGAAGATTTCACTGGGCGAGAAACGGGCAATGTAGGGGGTGACGTGGCGGATGTTCTCTTCGGGGCTTTCGCGGAAGAGCGCCAGATGCGGGATGTTGAGTTCGCGCAGCAAGTAGTGGAGGTTGGGGATATGGGCGCCATCGAGCATGACGAGAAGGTGCTCTTCGCGCACCGTCCAGACCGTGCGCAACGCGTTGCGGATGCCGGCGGTGAAGGGCGTTTCCTGATGCCAACCAGCGGTCTCAGTGGTCTGCATAGGGACATTTCTCCACAAGCGGGCTGCCTTCGTTGGCAGCCTCCTGCAGGGCGCTGGACTGCGGGGAGTCAGAAGGCGGATCTTTGAGAGCTTCGCGAGAAGCTGCGGCGGTGGCGGTGACAATGGCGGCAGCGGCTGCACTGGAGGGGCCGCCTGCGCCTGCGCCTACTTCACCGATAATCACGGTGGGACACCCCACGACAATCACGCCACCGTGAACGGTGAGATCGCCCAAGCGGGCCGCCATCATGCCGCCGACGATTACGGTGGGAGAACCAACTGCGATGACGTCCGGCCCACCGGCGCACACCAACATATCACCGACTCTTGCCTGAGGCAGGCCGCCGGTTATGACGGTGGGGCAGCAAGGAGGCAGAATCGGCCCGCCGACGTGGGGCACCACGCCGGTGACCATCGGGCAAGTGTGCATGTCTGAAAGGCGAGCAGCAGGAGGCATAGGTCCTCTCTTTGATATAGGCGAAAACGGCGCCCGAAACCCGTCACTATTTACGAAGGATGGCGAGGGCTTGCTGGGCGCGATCGAAGAAGGTGCGGCGCTCGGCATCGTTCGGGAAGACGAGCGGAGCGGTCTGGTAATAGTCAATCTCAGCCTGCCAGCGGGCGGCGAGCTGCGCGCGGGCGTCGCGCTTGGGGGGCTCGCCGGTCCAGCGGATGTAGTGCGGATTGGTGTGCGCCTGGATGTCTGGCGTGCCTTCGGTGTCGGGCTTGGCAATGGCTCGGGCGGCGATCCAGACGGGGCCATTGGCGGGAATGGCGGCTTGCGTGGTGAGGCTTGGGCCGGGACCCGCGGTGGCGATGACTTGGCCGTTGGCGACGATTTCCAGCCGGTCCAGCGGCCGGAAGAAGCGCGTTGTGGCTGTGGCCTGGTTGCCGCTGATTTTGAGATCGATGAGCGGCCCGTTGGTGACGAAGCCTTCGCCGTTGCGGACGCCCTTGGCCCAGGCCTCATAGGCGGATGGACCCGCGGCGGCACGGATCATGAGGCGTTCGGGGCCGAGCAGCGGGAGCCAGCGGGACCATTGTTTCTCGCTAGTCCAGCGATTGAGGGCGACGGGGAAGTCGCTGCCTGCGACTCCGGTGAGCTTGAAACCAGCGTTGAGGATTTCGTACCACTCGTCCTTCCAGAGCTTGCCGAATTGGAAGACTTCGGTGAATTGGAGTGAGCCGAGGGCCACGTCCATGATGAAACTGGAGTGCGGCGTGGAGCCTCGGAAGTGAGCGAAGCCGACGGTGGCGCCTAGTTTGCGGCCTTGATCGAATAAAACAAATGGATAAGGAAATGTTTCGGGAGTGTTGGCGTACATCTTGCCGACGCTTAAGGGGCGGATGAGTTCGCGGCCACCGAGGATGTTGATGTGGCCGAAGAATTCGGAGCGCGATTCGTGGCCGGAGCGGATGGAGTTTGCCGTGCGCTTCGCTTCGGCCTTTGGACCGAAGCCGTACTGCGTGGCGGCATCCATCTGGCGCTGAAGCTGGAGGAAGTTGCCGACGGAGAGATCCTCGGCTTCGAGCCAATCGAGGAAGATCGGGTCTTCCTGGGGGGCTCGGATGAGGTGGATGTGATCGTCGCTGGAGAGATAGCGTTTCGATTCGCCGTTGGTCCAGTCTTCGAGCCTGAGTTTGAGGTTGGTGGTCTTGCCTGCATCGAGGGTGAAGGTTTGGATGACGGGCTTGTAGGCGAGGCCGCGATAGGCTTCGATGCGGTATTCGCCCGCGGGAAGATCGAACCCGGCTTTGCCTTTGAGCAGGAAGAAGTGCGAGATGTCGTTGGAGGTGACTTCGAGTGTGGCGGGAGTGGGCGTACGGAGCCAGAGGCGTTCGCGATAGAAGGTGTCGGTGCGGAGCGGGAGCATGGCATCGACAGGGCTGAGACGGAAGGGGCGGTTGTTCTTGAAGAGATAGACGCGGGCCGGGAGGAGGGGCTCCGTGGTGACTTCGAGGCGCGCGGCGATGGAGGCAAGGCCCGATTCGCGGAACTGCGCCCAGGCGAGCGCGGCCAGGAAGGTGAGAGCGAGGATGGCGCGTTTCATTTACAGATCGCAGAGCGTGGTGGCTTCGTCGAGTGAAGTGAGCGGCGTGCGTTTAGGGATGAACTCGTGGGCGAAGTAGCCTTTGTAGCCGGTGGCGAGGATGGCTTGGGCGATGGCCGGGTAGTAGAGTTCCTGGGTGGAGTCGATTTCGTTGCGGCCGGGGACGCCTCCGGTGTGGAAGTGGCCGAAGTACTGGATGTTGTCCTTAATGGTGCGGATAACATCGCCCTCCATGATTTGCATGTGGTAGATGTCGTAGAGCAATTTGACGTTGGGCGAGCCCGTGCGCTTGCACATTTCGACGCCCCATTTCGAAAGGTCGCACATGTAGTCTTTGTGGTTGACCTTGGAGTTGAGGAGTTCCATGTTGATGATGAGGCCCTTGTCTTCGGCTTCGGCTTTCACTTTGTTGAAGAATTTGACGCAGTTGTCCATGCCCTGCTCGTCGGACATGCCTTTGCGATTGCCGGAGAAGATGATGATGTTGGTGACTCCGGCGGCTTTGGCTTTGGTGTACATGTCGCGGAGCTGGGCTTCGATCTTGTCGTGGTTTTCGATGCGGTTGACGCCGTCGGCGATGGTGGAGACGCCGGAAGCCATGGTGGGGGTGAGCCCGTATTTCTGGACAACGGGCCATTCTTCAGGGGTGAGCAGATCGATGCCGATGAGGCCCATG
>JAFDVS010000111.1:8782-45710 GCA_018268935.1 Acidobacteriota bacterium
TCTGACTGGCGGCGGAGAGGACGGCCGGAGCGGCCAGGGAGAAGGAGAAGGTGCGGCGTGTCATGGCGGTAATAGTTTAACTCCGAAATGAGTGATGCGGAGACTCAACGCTTGTCAAGGCCATAAGGTCACCACGTCGCGGAGCGCGGTTTCGCATTCACCCGTAACCGCGTTGTCTCCAAGTTTCACTATGACTGGCAACAAGGGCTCGACGCCAATCAAGAAATGCGCTCTGTCACACTTGGAAATAGCTTCCAGAAGATCGATCAGAAGCTTGGCGCCTGAATCCTCCCGGCCTATGCAGATCTCATCCCATCTCGCCGCTATGCGCCCAATAATGGCGCTCAGGTCAATGGAGCCATCGGCAAGTTCCGCGATCCCCCGATTGATATCAGTCAGATGGTTACGGATGAATTCAGCATCTGCGGCATTTATCAATTCCAGATGAACCCTGGCTTTGAGCGTGATGTGCAATGTTTTCGATGCATCTAGCACCCCACGGAGCACCTGTGATCGCGTGGGCTCATCCATGAACGCCGCTGTTCGGGCCGTGAAGGGCAGAGCCCAGATTTCGCTCGCGCCCTTTACAGCACTCATGGCTTCAGTCACGAGGTCGCTCTTCATGGATGATGGAAACTGCTGGATGAGGGACGATAGCACGTAAGCGCGATTGTGATCGCTGGGAATAGCCCGTGCAATCGCCAGAGCCTCCATCAAGAACTGCGAGCGCTTGGGCTCTTGAAACCGGTATGCAAGCCCTCCAAGCATTAGAGCCCTGTTATAATCGCTTCGCATTTTGTACCCTACTTCGACAAAGTCATCCAGCTTATCGAGGGTGATGTACTCGGCGACGCGCAGCAAGACTTCAACGAGGCCAAAGTCTTCACCGATACCCCAAGCGCACTGGAGAATCTCATCCACTAGGTCGCTAACGTCGGTGCCTATTGTATTCAGAACACCGTTCATAGCCTTAGCCTTCTCGAAAGGATCGAGTACCTGTGCGGCAACGCTAATGGCCTCAGCAAAGAACACCCGACGGTCGTCGCCCTCGAATCGTGAACCCACTGCGGCGAAACTCACTGCCTTGTTTGCACGACGCGCCAACGCAACGGCATCGCTCAAGAGACGATTTCGGTGGTCACTGTTGTAAGCGGAAAGAGATGCTAAGAAGATAGCTCTAGAGTCTTCGTCGGAGATCAACCTCGCCGTATCAAGTGCTATTGCCAGCAGTTGTCTAATCAGAGCTTCATTCTTAATGGAGGAGGCAACTGACAGCAATAGCTCAGCTTGTCGCTCAGCATTTCCACAAAGAGGAAGTTCGGCAATTGCCTCCGCTAAGAGATCCTTTGATCGCGCAGCAACAACGATTTCTGACGTGTAAAGGAGATACCGAACGCGTTGCTCGGGCTCTCGACATTGTCGGGCCGCCTCGACAATCTCTCCAGCGAGCGAATCACAATCCTTGCTGCCTGCAACATCAAAAGCTCTTCGAAGTTCAAAGGCCCGCGCCCAAGGCTCTTGTTGTTGGCGAGATAAGTCGACAATCGCGGCGAAAATCCTATCTCGAAGGACCCCAACCACACGAGCCAACAGATAGTAGAGCCTAAAACTTGGATAGTTTTGCTTGCACGCCCCCTCAATCTCAGAATCAACAATACTTTCTAGCTGGGCACTATCTGCCTCTTTCAGCCTAAAGTCAACGAGCTCAATGGGTGCTTCAGAGATGTCCATATCCTCCGAAAGCTTGCGAACTACCGCGAGAATCTCCTGTCTTTCTGTGCTTGGTGCAAGCGTGAGCCACCAACATAACCCGCTCAGCCCAGACGTCTCGCCCATACGCAGTAGCAAACTCGCCAGTGCCGCCCTGACGTCGATATCAAGATAGAATGCAGGTTGTCTTGCCGCAGCAAGGCCGATGGCATCGACAGATCTCCAGTCGGCGTGCTCTGATATAGCCACAAGAAGCTTTTTCTTTTGTTGTTCCTCAAAGAACCAGGCCTTTTCAATGAGGTCGAAGACGATTGTAGAATCCTGAGCTTGAAGATCACCAACGAGGTTGAGCATCTGGTCAATGGCAACACCTCGAAACATCGATGGGTAATTGGCGATATCATTCAACATCTTTGCCTTTGCGGTTGGGGTACAAGCTCTCGCAACAACATCCAGCGCCGCGTGAAACAAGGTGACCGAAGTTGGAGGTCGGTGTCGAGGCGCCAATGCAGCCAACGCCGATACGCGCTCTGCATCACCCAAAGTTGCAGCAATATCGACCGCCAGATCCAACGGCCGAGTATCTTCAGCACTACAGTGTTTTGCGACCTCAACCAGAATCTTACATTTCTCCTCGTCGGTTCCAACTGCACGTACCGCTAGCAGCGCCTCTAGGAGCAACTCATCGTGCTCCTGATGATAAAAACGTGATGTGGCTATCAGGCATTTCGCTCTAAGAATCGGATCCCTCTGCTGACGAGCGAATGCAGCAGCGAACGGTGGCTCGATAATAGAGTGAATCACGCACTGTTCAAAAAGATCGAACGTGGTCTTAGCATTGGAGGCAGCGAGGCTTGACTGGAAGAGCCCAATCCGGAGCAACATAGCGAGCGCCGGAGTTCCCAATTTCGAAGACATGCGCCATATGCGATGCAAATCCGAGATAAAGCCGGTTGGCGCCTTTGCCACTGCTTGCCAGCACAAATACCACTGCCTTGTCACAAGTGGCAATAGCGAGTCGAGTGAATAGTCGCCGCTTTCGAGATGCGTGACGTACCATTTCACGATATATTCGGGAGTCTGACTAGGTTCTTGCTGACCGCAAACCAGATCAGCTAGAGCAACCTGGCACCAGTCTAACAGCAGAGAGCGGCAATTGCTTAGATAGGCAGCATTAAAAAACTCTTCGGCAAAATACTGCCCAAGCCGTGGATGACTAAAGACGAAACCAGAATCTCGGCCGTCACCAACCACAAATCGACGCAGCGTCTCGACGACACTTTGAACAACTCCGGCGCTTGGGAACATTTCCGGATCGATCGCAATCAATTCGCGAGACTTGATCGGGCCAAAAGCTACACATGAAAGCCCCAAAAATCGCACTACTCGTGCTTCGGCAAAATTATCCTTGCCTTGCCAAATCCGCCTCTGTTCGGGCAGCCAATAACTCTCGAAGTAGCCTGCGAGCCCTGGATCTATTTGATTGAGATCGACTTGATCGAGACGAGACGGCACATCAACAAACTTGAGCAGCTCTTCAATATAGAGACCAATCAGGAGCGGATCTCCTTGGGTGAGTCGAAATAATGACTCGACAATATCTATACTGCCAGACAACCGCGATAGAGGGTCGCCCATTTTTACAAGTACGTCTGCAATTCCTACTTTATCAAGCGGATTCAGAGCCAAACTTATCGCCTGCTTCTGCTTCAAGCCCAAATTGCGCAACCATTCATGACTCTGTCCCCTTGCGGTGACCAACACTCGGAGGTGAGGAGGCGGAGTTGCCGGCAACAACCAACTACCGACTGACCAACCACAACATTCGTCAACACCATCCAGCACCAGAAGTAACTTGCTCTTCGGCTGCACCGGTTTCAGGAGAAGCGAGTGAAACCTCTCTTTCGCCTCCTGTGCATCCTTCAATGAAAGGGGAGGGTCGCTTCTTAAGGCTGAGAGTCGGCCAACGATCGACCGAAACACATCATATTCTCCATTGGTTTGAAAGCGAGCGCTGATAGGGTAATAGACCACCGCCCACTCCGTAGCCAACGCGGCGGTCTGACTAACCCAATGGGCCACCAGTGCTGACTTGCCGACGCCGGCATTTGCTGCAATCAGGAAATAGGGAACCCCATCCGGATTGTTCAACCAGGAACTGAGTCGGTCAAGTTCTGCACGACGCCCCCCGAACGGACGGGGAGAATGACCAGCCCCAAGATAGTAAGCAACGAAATTTCGAACTGGAACCTGATTTGTCAGCCCGTCGAATAAGTCTCGCGCCGCAGCAATCTGCAGTTCTGGGAGGAGTTTGATAACTACGGGAATTCGAATGGCGAAGCCGCCAAGGTCGCCCTTGTCACCGCGAGTCCTCTTCAGCATTCCGCAGACTTTTTGGGTTCGCTCATTGCGCACAGGGGAGCCGCTCATTCCTCGTTTGATTTGAGTCGCTTTGATCTTGATCAAATTCGATAGATCAGCCGCGTCACTTCGCGGATTGGCATATCCCTCGCATTCGCCAAGAACAGATTCGCCGCCAGGCATGTCAGGGGTGAATCCATAAGCATACAGCGGATCGCCTGTTCGGCAATCCGAGGATAGCTCTGCCAACGGATGCGTACCCAGGTCCACCTGAACAATTGCGACGTCAGGCAAGAGAAAATCACTTGCCTCACTCAGCGCATCGAACCTATGGAGTACGTGACCAATCTTCGACTCTGCGCGCCAAATGATCTCAACGGTGGAACCGACCCGACCGACAACATGCGCGCATGTAAGCACTTTGTTGGGAGCGACAAAGAACCCTGACCCGATAGTTCGTTCCGTTCTAACAATAACGGCAAGGTCCTCAAATTGGTCACGCATAGCATCAAGAGTTCTCCCACTGCATCGAGATCTTTATGGTTGCCTTTCCTGCCCCCTTCACGATCAGGGCGGTGAGAGTGCCCGCTTCGGCAGTTACGTCAACACCGAATTCGATACCGAGCTTGTTTGGCTTGACCTTTTTAAAAGCGTTCTCTGCCAACTCTGCAAATCCGGCGACTACGTTCCATAGGCCATCGAGTGAAACATTTTCAGGCAGGCCTTCAAACGCAGAAGCATCAGCATCAACACTCTCATTGGATGGTACGAGTTGGATAAGAATTTTTGCCCCGTTAGGTAGCATTACCAAATGATTTCTACAAAAAGACTCTGGGATCCCTTCCATGTGCCTTGATCTCCAACGGTCAGAAGTAAACCAACTTAAACATACATGGAGCATACAGTCAAGTCGTGTTACACAGTTGGCACGAAGTTCATTTACCGCGTTGTGCCGTCGGCAGCCCCGCAAGCCAGGATCCAAAACAAGAATCTAGATCATCTTGACGAGTGGGGATTGTTGATTGTGGCGAGTCGAAGTAAAATTCCAGCTCTTCTTTGAGGTTATCCAGCACCGCTTCCTCGGCTTCGCCTTGGCTGACGATGTCCAGAATGAGACACTGGGCGACATACCAATCGCCATCGCGCCATACAGTGGCCGAAAACCGATGTTTCATTCCTCATCCTTCCACATGTCCCAGTAAGGAGATCGATGCCGATGAGGCCCATGCGGGCGCACTCACGGGCGAGATCTTCGAGGGGGATGTCCTTGTAGCACCAGCGGCAGTCGGACTGGCGGAGATTGCCCTTGCGAGGCTTGGATTTGGTCTGACTGGCGGCGGAGAGGACGGCCGGAGCGGCCAGGGAGGAGGAGAAGGTGCGGCGTGTCATGGCGGTACCGAGATCAAGTGTACCGCTTGTGGGGGTGGGGGGGTGGGAAGATAGAGCGCCCTCAAAAGTCTTCGATCTCCTCATGTGACATTGGAGCGAACGCGCCGGCTTCCCACTGTACATCTTTAAGCAGTCCGGCAACGCGCGTCCGGCGGGCCGGCAAGGATTTAACGGAACGGAGTTCGGCTACAGGCTGGTTGCGGCGCCAAATGACGACGACTTCACCTTGGGCAACGAGATCGATGTAGCGTGAGAGGTGAGTCTTGGCTTAGTAAATGTTGACCTTGATCATGTTCTGAGAGTTTCCCCCAGCGCTCCACGTCAATGTGAGCCTAGTTGAGAGTGCTGCGGAGGGGTACCAATGGGGATCCCCAGTTTTTTTCGGGACGATCGCCGTATCCACTGCTGCATCTTTGCGGCGGATGAACTTGACATGGTTGACTTCGCGGAAAGGGAGCGGGCGAAGCCGCGCCAACCTCAACCTCGATGGTCCTCACCAGTGGGGGGCGGGTTGCCTGGGGCGGTTCGAAGTAGAGTTCTAACGCCTCCTTGAGGTTGTCCAGAGCTTCTTGCTCGGATTCACCCTGGCTGGCGATATCCAGGTTGAGACACTGGGCGACATACCAGTCGCCTTCGCGCCATACAGTGGCGGAAAATCGGTGTTTCATTGCTTCATTGTTCCACAGGATCCGCTAAGGTGTTCGCTGGATTGAAATGCTAGCCGTTTCTTCTTAGGCTTGTGGTATGCGGACGTACTGCGTCTTCTTCGCCTTCCTGTGCCTGCCTGCCGGTGCGCAGCAGACGGCCACCTACACTACCGATTTGAACGGGAGGCGGATGGCGGATGCCACTTACTCCACGTCGACATCGGGCGGGGTGACCACTCGCACCGAGATGACGCAATCCGTCAACGGGCGGATGGTGCCGCTCGAATCGGTGGAAGAGCGCGTGATTCGCGAAGATGCCAACGGACGGGTGGTGGAGCGGATTACCAGGAAGTTCGATCCGAACGGGCGCCCGGGGATGGCGGAGAAACAGCAGATCAACGAACGCAAGAACGCCGATGGGTCCGTGTCCAGCACCGTCGATACGTTTCGCAGCGATCTGAACGGACGGTTTGAGTTGATGGAACGCGTCACGACGCAGGCGAGCAAGAGCGGGAACACGACCAATGCCAATGTGCAGGTGGAACGGCCCACGTTGAACGGAACGATGGATGTGGTGGAACGGAAAACTCGCGTGGCGACGGAAGACAAGACTTCGGCGCAGTCGGATACGACCACGTTTCGTAAGGATCCGTCGGGGCGATTTGTGGAGACGTTCCGCGTGGTGACGAATGCCGGAGAGCAGAACGGGCAGCGGGTGGAGAATACCGCGCAGTATGAATCGACGCAGATGGGGAAACTGGAATTGACGCAGCAATCGGTGGCGCGGGTGAAGAAGAACGCCGACGGCACCGAGACGAAGGAAGTGGATGTGTATCGCAATGTGCCGGGACGTGTGGTGCAATCGGCGACGCCTCCGCTGCTGGAGCGGCAGGTGATTGAACAACGCAAATCGGGGGAACAACTGGTGGAGACCACCGTCGTCATGCGGCCGTCGATCAATGATCCGAACCGGCTGGGCGCGCCGATGAAGATCGGGGAGCGCGTTTGCACGGGGAAAGACTGCAAGTAGAGGGCGCGGCGCGGTGATACCCTACGTGGGTATGCAATGGGCCTTGCCGATAGCCTTCCTTTTGTATAGCGCCGCTGTGCAGGCGCAAGTTCCGGCCGACATCCACATGGAGCAGGCCTCCATCTACAGCGAAGGCACGCGGATGGCGGCGGAGAAGTATTTTCTCAAATCGAATGCGGGGAAGAAACTGCCCACGGTGCTGATGGCGCATGGTTGGGGCGGGGCGATGCGCGCGCTGCGGCCGGATGCGATTGACCTGGCGAAGGCGGGCTATTTCGTGGTCGCGTTTGACTACCGCGGTTGGGGAGAGAGCGATGCCCGGCTTCTGTTGGCCGCGCCGGCGCCGGAACATAAGAAGGGGGAAACGTTTCAGGCGCAGGTGAAGGAAGTGCGCGAGGTGGTGGACCCGCTCGATTTCGGGGCGGACTGGCTGAATGCGATTCATTGGATGGCGGGTGAGCCGATGGCCGATATGGAGCGGCTGGGGTTGTGGGGCAGCAGCTTTTCGGGCGGGCTGGTGGTGTGGGCGGCGGCGCGCGATGCGCGGGTGAAGGCGGTTCATAGCCAGGTGGGGTCGCTCGATGGGCGGGGCATCGTAGCCATGGACAAAGCGAAGTTCCTGGAAGATTCGACGAAGCGGGCGCGGGGAGAGATCGGGTATCCGGCTCCGCTGGCGCAGGAGTTGGGGAAGTTACGCGGTGCGCCGATCCGGTCACGGTTTGCGGATTACGCACCGGTGGAGGATATCGGGCGGGCACCGAAGTGCGCCATGCAATTTGTCATCGCGGAGAAGGAAGAGCTGTTCGATAATCGGGATCACGCGGTCAAGGCGCATACGCGGCACACAGGACCGAAGCGATTGATCACGATTCCGAATATCACGCATTACGGTATCTATTACGAAGCCCGAAAGCAGGCGCAGCAACTGGCGCGGGAGTGGTTCGATCTGCATTTGAAGGCACACTAGCGCTATCCTGACAGGGCATGGCCACTGGGTTTGATGTCTCGCGTCTCGAAGCGCTGCTGGAGTCCGCAAAACTGCTGCAATCCTCACTGGAACTGGATGTCATTCTGAAGCATCTGCTGCGGACGGCGATGGGCCGGCTGCTGGCGCGGCGCGGCTTGATTGCGGTGGAAAAGCGCGATGGCGTGCTGCGAGTGGAATTGGTGCGGGGCGCGAATGCGTTGGCCGCGGGATCGGTGTATTCAGAAGAAGCGGCGCGCGAGTCGGGGTTGGAGCGATTTTTTCCCATCGGCGCGGAGGACAGCCCGGTAGGCGTTCTGGCAGTGGGCGGGTTGGCGGTGGAGTTCAAGCCGGAAGAGGGCGAGTTTCTACAGGCGCTACTGGGCGTAGCGGCGAGCGTGATTTCGAACGCGCAGGCGCACGATGCGGCGCGGGCGGCGAATCATCTGCTCGATCAACGGATCCAGGAATTGCGGGCGCTGCTCGATCTGGGGCGCGGGCTGGCGGCGACGCTCGATCCGGATGAAGTAGCGCAACTGGTGGGATTGACGCTGGCCGGGCGGTGGGCGTTGTCGAAGTACGCGATTGCGGCCTATAAAGACGGGCAGCCCACGGTGGTGCGGCAAAAAGGCATTGATCTGGGCGACGTTGCGCCGTGGCGCGAGCGTTTGCAGGAAATGGCTGAGCCGCGATTGGCAACGCACGTGGACAAAGACCTGCTGGAGGCGCTGCGCATTCCCGATGGATCGCTGCTGATTCCGCTGCGCACGCAGGAAGCGACGCTGGGCCTGATGGTGTGCGGACCGCGCATGCGAGGCATGGTGTATCGCGACGCCGATCTGGAATTCGGCGCGGGATTGGCGGCGCAGGCCGCGGTGGCGTTGGAGAATGCCTGGCACTTCCGCGATACGCTGGCGCGGCAGCAATTGGAGAAAGAACTGGAGCTGGCGGCGACGATTCAGCGCGATCTGTTTCCGAAGTCGCTGCCGCCGCTCGAAGGGCTCGATATTGCGGCGCGCAACCGGCAGGCGAAGCAGGTGGGCGGCGATTACTATGACGTGCTGCCGTTCAGCGGCACTGCGCCTACGGATCCGCATCTGCTGTGTGTGGCGGACATTTCGGGCAAAGGAATTTCGGCGGCACTGCTGATGTCGATTATTCAGGCGACGCTGCGCTCGCTGCTGCGGCGGGAGACATCGCTGCTGGAAATTTCGGGCATCGCCAATGAACTGCTGTACGCGACGACGCCATCGAACAAATTCGCCACGGCGTTTCTCTGCGCCATTGACCCGCCGACGGGTGCGTGCCGATTCGTCAATTGCGGCCACAATGCGGCAGTGCTGCTGCGGGCGGATAATTCGGTGGAAATGCTGGATGGGCCGGGGCTCGCACTGGGGCAATTCCCGATGAAGCTGTTTAAAGAGGTCACCTTCCAGTTCAACCCGGGAGACATTCTGGCCATCTATAGCGATGGCGTGAGCGAAGCACAAAATCTCGCGGAAGATGAGTTTGGCACGGACCGGCTGACGGAATGTCTGCGGGCGAAAGCCGCCGAGCCTTCGGCAGCGATCGTGCAGAATGTCTTTGACGCCATTGACGCCTTTGCCGGCGATGCGCCACAATTTGACGACATCACCTTGATGATCGTCAAGCGCGGACCATGCTAGAGCGCCTCACCAACACTCTGCTTTGGGACAAGCAGCTTTCGCCGAAGCTGCAGCGCGTGTGGGCTGTGTTGATTCTGCTGGCCCCGCTGGCGATGGCCGCCGGCCTCTTTTTGCAGTGGCGTATCCAGAGCCACGTTCCGGCTGTCATCGCGATTGACCGGGACGAAGCAATTCAGATTGCACGGCAGTTCCTGGAGCAGCGTGGAGTCGATTTGATGGACCTGCGCACCACGGTGGACTCGGACGATGCAATGGCCATCTATCGCTACCTGGCGCGAGTGAAGCCGGCAGGCGAACAGATGCTGCGAACGGCCGGGCCATGGCTTGAAGTCAAGGTGCTGTTTGAAGACAACGAAGGGTTGCGCACGACGCGTGTCTCGCTGGATCCAACAGGGCGGGTAACGGGGTACCGATTGTACTTCCCGGAGGATCACAATTTCGGCGCGCCGCTGGCGGATGCGGCCGCGCAGCAGAAGGCGGCTGCGGCAGTGGATGAATTCGTGGGCAACTACCGCGGATTAGAGAAGGGCAAGTGCGAACTGGTCTCGCGGAAAGATTCGCGCGGTGATTCGCAGAGCTATTCCTGCGACTTACGGATCCAGGGGGTAGCGGAGGTGACGGGAAGCGTGCGGTTGAATCTGCGCGGCAACCAGATCACGGAGCGCTCGCTCTCATTCGATCTTTCCGATAAGGGCGAGAGTTCGGTGAAGGAGAGCCGCACGGCTCGCAACATCTATCTCCCTTACCTGCCGACGCTGTTTGTGTTCATGCTGGCGCGCTATTTCAAGCGGCGTGCGCAGAAAGAGATTTCCCGGCAGCGCATGTTCGTGGTGACGGCGATCATCGCCGCGTTTCTGGCATCGCAAGTGATGCTGGAGGACGAACCGGTACAGATCAACAACGCCGACATCACGATTCCCTACTGGGTACCGATTTTGCTTGTGGTGATCTTCGGATACCTGGCGGGCCAGGCCGCGGGATTGGCTTACGCGGCGGCGGAAGGCGATTTGCGGGAGACGAGGCCGGGGCACCTGACTTCGCTGGATGCATTCTTGAGCGGGAAGGTATTCACGCGGAATGTGGGCCGGTCCGTGGTGCTGGGCACGGTGCTGCTGGCCTGGGCTCTGCTGTTGCGCAATGGGCTGTACGTGCTGATGGGCTCCGCCACACCGGGAATGGATGGGTTGGCCGGATACAACTATCTGTTCTCACGGCTGCCGTGGCTTTCGCTGCTGATCACCGCCTTGAGCATCGGCATCATGCAGTGCCTGGCTGGGCTGTTGTGCCCGCTGTCGATTCTGGAGCGGCGTGTGCGCAAGCGGTGGCTGGCGTGGGCGATTTTCACGGCCTGCACATTGACCACAGCGGCCTACCTGATGAGCGAACCGTTCGCGGGCCTGCAGGCTGCGTTGTTGGCGGCGATCCGCGCCGGCGCGGTGGTGGCGGCGTTCCTGGGCGTGGATTTGTTCGCGAGCGTCGTCGTCGCGGTGGGCTTCCCCTTGTTCGTGCAATTCGTGGGGCTGAGCCAGGTGTCACCGCAGTGGTTCGAACATGGAGTGTGGGTAGCCTCTATCACGGTGCTGTGGATTGCGGCGCAGACAGTGTGCGCGTTCTATGGGCGGGTGGTGGATCCGGCGGCGGTGCGCCCCACTTACGCGAGCGAAATCTACGAACGGCAGCAGTTGGAATCGGAAGTGGCGGCGGCAAAGGAAGCGCAACTGCGCTTGCTGCCGGTGGGACCACCGGTGATGGACGGGTTGCATGTAGCCGCCTCCTGCAGCGCTGCAGAGACCGTGAACGGCGACTTCTACGATTACTTCCCCATTTCGCGCACGCGCCTGGGAGTGCTGATCATCGATGGCGGCGGCATGGGACTGGCTACCGCGCTGACCATCGCATTGGCCAAGGGCTTTCTGATGCACAAGGCGCAGGAAGGATTGAGCCCGATCGAGACGCTGCGCTCGCTGCGCGCCACGCTGGGCAAGGAGTTGGAGGGCGCATCGGGAGAGGGCATCTGTTTTCTCACAGTGGATGTGGCCACGCGCTCGCTTCGGTATGCGCGGTTCGGCAGTACGCCCTGCGTGCTGATTGCCGGCGCCGCGAATCCGATTCAAGAGGTGCGATACAACGATCCGGGAATCACCATGTGGGAGGGCTTCGCGACCCTATCGCCAGAGCACCGCGTGGTGGTCTATACAAACGGGCTGAGCCGGCTGATCGGTGAGCCGGATCGCACGGGCACGGATCGCTGGCTGCAGAAGAAGCTGGGCGGATTGCAGTGGCAGCCGGCAGCGGAGTTTCTCGAGTCGATCATTCAATTGTCGCGGCGCGGGCGGATGGGGAAGCGCAAGTTGACTGATGACGTGACGGTGATGGTGTGCACAGTGGAAGGACCGGCGGCGAAATCGATGGAGCAGGTGGCATGAAGCTGGAGCGCGCCGGACTCCTCATAGCCGCGCTGGCGGGCTTTGCCGCGTTCGCACTGCTCTATCCCAAAGCCAACGCCTCACATGCGGAGGAGACTCGCTGGGACCGGACGGAGATGCACCGCATCGCGACCGAGCAGGTGCGGCGTGTGCTGAAACTGGATATTTCGTCGTGGTCGTGGGTGTACAACTCGCAGACTCGCGACACGCTGTTTCTGTGGCAGCGGCGTTATGCACGGACGCCGTTTGACAATCTACTCTCCGCGCAGACGTTGGACTTGCTGTATTCCGGGCGCGACGGGCGCGGAGACATCACGGTCACTTTCAGCCAGGACAGCCGGGTGGTGGCGATTCGCTCAACCAGCAGATCACGCAGCAGGCGGCGCACCGAAGCCACGGAACAAAGCGCGAGCGAGAATGCGAAGGCGGCATTCGCGGCGCTGGCCGGGCCATATGCCGGGCGTTTTCCGGTGACGCCGGAAGCACGCGGGGAATCGGAGTTTCAATGGCTGGCGCCAACGGAAAGCGATCCGCGCGTGCGGTGGCTGATTTCCGTACGTGTGGATTCGGCCGGCGCCGTGCGCGATGCGGTGATTCGCCCCTCGTTTGACGAAGCGGTGCGGCGCGAGTTTCATCACACCACGCGTGGCATGGGCGAGGCTAAGACTATCGTAGGAGCGACCATCGCGTTTCTGGGCGCGCCGATTCTCGGCGGAATGCTGATTTTCGGTTGGATGCGCCGCACGCTGGACCGTAAGCTGGCGTGGCGCGCGGCGCTGCTGTATCTATTGCCGTCGATACCGGTGCTGTTGATTGAGATGCGCGGACTGGCGCCAGGGGCGGCAACGAAGATTGTGTTTGGCGGGCTGTTTCTCACCGGGTTGGGAGCTTTCGTCTACATCGGCGTGGGCCAGCGCGCCGCGCGGGAGTTTGAATGGAGCCGCTGGCGCGCGTTCCGCCTGCTGCTGCAGTGGAATTTTCGCGCTTTGGAGGTGGGACGTTCCGTGTCGCAGGGCCTGCTGTGGTCGGGCGTGCTGGCGGTGATTCCGAGCGCGGTTGTGTTGAGCCGTCTCTTCCCGGATTCCTATCTGCAAACCACAGCCGGGTGGGCCACGCGCTTTTCCAATGCGCCCGGTGTGAATGCGTTTACGCCTCCGTTCGATTTGTTTCCGACGTTTCTGCTGGCCACGCTGTTGCCGCTGGTTTCGCAGCGATTCCCCGCGCGCCTGGTTTCGTTGCTGGTATTTGTACCGGCAGCGAGTTTGGCGGTGTATTTCGTCGCTCCGGTGAATGCGGGGCCGGAAGGAACGACTGCGACCTCGGTGCTGCTGGTGGTGAGTGGAGTGTTGGTTTATCTGCGCTATGACCTGCTGGCCGCGCTCAGCGCATTGAAAGGTTGCACCGCGCTGTGGACCGCGGCGAGCCTGCTGGATGGTTCGGCGGCACTGCATGCGCACGGATTCGGAGTGTTGGCCGGGCTTGGATTGATCTGGCTGGCAGCCTGGCAGGTAAGCCGCAAGGGCTATGAAGCCGAGCCGGAGGATCCGATTGCGCAGAGTTTTTTGTCCCAGCGGGAACGGCTGAAAGCCGAATTCAGCCTGGCGCAACAGGCGCAGCAGCGCATGCTGCCGAGTACGCCGCCATCCATTCCCGGGTTTGCGCTGGCGGCATCGTGCCAGCCGGCGAAAGACGTGGGCGGGGATTTATACGATTACTTCGCGTTGCCCGGAGGGAAGACGGGCTTGTGCGTGGCTGATGTTTCGGGCAAGGGCATGCCTGCCGCTTTATACATGACGCTGACGAAGGGGTTGATTGCCGCTGCTTCGCCGGAATCGGAAGATGTGACGGACCTGGCGCGGAAGGTCAACCGGCATTTGCATGTGGCTTGCCGGAAGAAGGTGTTCGTCACCGCCGTACTGGCGGCGGTGGACAGCGAGACGCGCACCGTGGACCTGATTCGCGCGGGGCACAATCCCGCGCTGCTGTACGAAGCCGCGGCGGGCAAGGCGCGTTATCTGAATCCGCCGGGGATCGGCCTAGGGCTGGCGGGCCCGGCGATGTTCGATCGCGGCGTAAAGCCGGGGCAGGTGCAGTTGCAGCCTGGCGATACTCTGGTGCTCTATTCCGATGGCGTCACGGAAGCGATGAATGAGCGGCTGGAGCAGTATGGCGAAGAGCGGCTGCAGCATGTTGTGGAACGCGCGGCGCGGCTGGACGCGGACGCGATGTTGGGCGAGATCAAGTCCGACCTGGGCGTATTTACGGGTACCGAGCCGTCGCATGATGACGCTACACTTTTGATTTTGCAGGCAAAGTGATATCTATACAGAGGAGACTATCGTTTGGCTAATTCATTTTCCGTCACCGCGTCTGAGCAGGATGGCATTGCCGTTCTCACGTTGGAAGGCTTTCTGGACGCGCACACCGCGCCGCAGTTTGAAGAGGCTATTCAAAAAGAGATCAATGCCGGTCGCAAGCAGATCGTGATTCATTGCGAAAAGCTCACCTACATCTCGTCGGCGGGGCTCGGGGTGTTTATGAGCTTCATCGAAGAAATTCGAGACGCCGGAGGCGACATCAAGATTAGTGGTGTGATTCCCAAGGTTCTGCAGGTGTTCGAGATCCTCGGGTTTCAGTCGTTGTTTGACATCGTCGGCAACGTGCCGGAAGCCGTGGCCCGATTCCAGCAAGGGTGATACATGGAAAATTTCGAACGGCGGTTCCTCTTACACGTCCCCTCTTCGACCGAGAATCTGTCGCTGATCCGCGATTTCGTGGCCAATATCGGCAAGCAGGCCGGGTTGGCGGAGACGGAATTGTCGATGGTGGAACTCGCCGTCGATGAGGCGTGCGCCAATGTGATTGAGCACGCCTATGGGCTGGATCAGACCAAGGAGGTGATCGTGCGGGCGCGCCTGGATGGCGACGCGATCACGATTGAGGTGGTGGATACCGGCAAGGGGTGGGACCCGGGCTCCATTGAGCAGAAGGAGCTGAAGCGGCTGGTGGAAGAACGCCGCAGCGGCGGGCTCGGCATGCGCATGATGAAGCTGGTGATGGATGAAGTGGAGTACAAGATCAAGCCGGGTGAGCACAACGAATTGCGGATGACGAAGAAGCTGAAGAAGGATTAGACGGGCTTTTCCGGCCAGGCGTGTTTGGGGTAGCGGCGCATCAGTTCCTTGCGCACCTGCGGATACCAGCGTTCCCAGAATCCGGCGAGATCGGATGTGGTCTGCACCGGCCGCTGACTGGGGGCAAGCAACAGCAGCACCAAGGGCACCGCGCCACGGGCTACGCGGGGCGTATCTTTCATACCGAAGAATTCCTGCATGCGCGCGCCAAGGCGAGGCGGCTGACCCGCGGCGTATTCGATTTTGGCGCTGCGCCCGCTGCGGAATTGAAAACGTTCCGGGGCCACTTCTTCGAGCAGGCGGCGATTGCGGGTGTTGAGGAGGTACGAGGCGAGGCCGCCGTCGCGGGTCTCGGCTTCGAGTTCGGAGAAGCTCTTCTTGCCGGCGCAGAGCGCGGCGAGCGCATCGAGCATTTCCGGTTCATCCAGCGGCTCAATGGGGGAGTGCGCGGCGGCGAAGTTGATGCGATCTTGTGTGGCGCGCAGTTCATCGAGATCGGCGAAGCGCACAAGGCCGGCTTCACGAGCCTTGGTAGCGAGCATCTGCGCGGCGAGTTCTTCATCGACGCGGCCGCCGCGGCTTTCTTCGATGACGAGGCCATCGTAGAGCAAGGCGCTGGAGGCTTCGACGCGTTCGGCGGTGCGATTCCACTCGACGCCGCTGCGGTCTGTGACACGGTCAGGAAACAGATCGAGCAACCATTCGGCATGAATGCCACTGGCGAGACGCACCAGCGGCTGGCCGCGTTCCTTGCGCTCTTCGATGTCGATGGCCACCATCAGTTCGGGATCGCGCACGGTGCTGGATGTGGAGAGTACAGCCGAGCCGCCTCCGGCGAGCAGCAACTCGTCGCGATTGCGGCGGCGCGCCACGCGGTCAGGGAATGCAGTGAGCACGGCCAGCAGGAGATCGTTGTCGTGCTTCGCTTTGCTGGGACGAATCGCCATGGCACTGCGGATGGAGGAAACCAGCCGCTTGGTCATAGGCGGATAGCTGCCCTCCATCAGGGCGATGACGTCGGACTCGGTGGGATGACGTATTTCGGAGGGCAATCGCGCGCCGAGGCTGAGCAGAGCGGCGGCGAGTGCTCCATCGTCACCGATGCCACGCTCGATGGCTTCGACAACCAAACGGCCGAGCCGCGGCGTGAGCGGGCACTGCGTCATCGCTTTCCCGGTCTTGGTGAGGCGGCCTTCGGGGCTGAGCGCGCCGAGGCGGCGGAGCAACTCCTCGGCTGCATCGACGGCGAGTTGCGGGGGATCATCAAGCCAGGCGAGTTTGTCGAAGCGCGTCACGCCAAGCGCATGCAGCGAGAGCGCCATTTCGGTGAGATCGAGACGGGCGATTTCGGGAGTGTCGCGTGGCGGGCGGCGGAGGAAATCCTCTTCGGGGTAGAGCCGAACCACGATGCCAGGGCCAGTGCGGGCGGCGCGTCCCGCGCGTTGCGTGGCCGATGCCTGGCTGATCTTCTTCACGCTGAGCACGGGCAGGCCGCTCCAGGGCGAGTGCGAGGCAACGCGCGCCAGGCCCGAATCGACAACGGCGCGCACGCCTTCGATGGTCACCGAGCTTTCGGCGACGTTGGTGGAGAGAATTACTTTGCGCTGCGCGGCGGGCTGCACGGCGCGATCCTGCTCTTCGGGGGCGAGATCGCCGTGGAGCGGAGCAAGCAGCAGATCGTGACGGCGCGCGGCGGGCTCCAATGCGCGCAGGGATCGCTGGATTTCGGCGGCGCCGGGAAGAAAGACGAGGATGTCGCCGGGGATCTTTTGCGCCAGCAGCGACTCCACGGCAGCGCTGACTTGTTCTTCCAGAGGCGCGGCGGAATGCGGCTTGTACTGCATTGTCATGTCAAACAACCGGCCTTCGCTGCGCAGCACAGGACATGCGCCGAGATACTGCGCGATGGGTGAGGCATCGAGCGTGGCCGACATGACGACGAGCTTCAGATCTTTACGCGGGCCCAATTGCAGGCGGCGCAGCAGCGCCAGCGCAAGATCGGTGTCGAGGTGGCGCTCATGGAATTCATCAAGCACCACGATGTCAACGCCGTGCAGATGCGGATCGGAAACGATGCGGCGGGTGAGCACGCCTTCGGTGAGGAAGCGCAGGCGCGTGCGCGGACCGGCCACCTGTTCGAAGCGAACCTGATAGCCGGTGGTTTCGCCCAACGCTTCTCCGCGTTCAGAGGCAACGCGGCGGGCGGCCAGGCGGGCGGCCAGGCGGCGCGGCTCCAGCACCCACACTTCGCCTTTCACGATGTCGAGCAAGGCGGGAGGCACTCGCGTGGTTTTGCCGGCTCCGGGAGGCGCTTCCAGCACGAGGCAGGAATGGTCCCGCAACGTGGCGAGGATTTGGGGGAGAAGCGAATCAACCGGAAGCGAGGTCAAGCTAGTATTATAAAAACCGCCTATGCACCGACGCGAATTCTCCGCCGCGCTTCTTGCCGCTTCGCCGCTAGTGGCGTCGGCGGCGCCCAAGTACCGCATTGTCGATTCGCACGTCCACGTGTGGAAGAAAGATCCACATTTCCCGTGGGCCGCGGAGACGAAGAATCCGCCGGATAAAGACGCCAGTGCGGAGATGCTGCTGGAGTTGATGAAGAAGAACAACGTTGAGCGCACGGTGATCATCCAGGTGATTCACTATCGCTGGGACAATTCGTATCTGGCTTCGGTGCTGAAGCAGTATCCGAAGATGTTTCATGGCGTGGCGCGAGTGAATCCGGAAGATCCGGCGGCGCCGGATCATTTGTCGAAGCTGGTAAAGGAACAGCGATTCCGCGGTGTGCGGCTGAGTCCTGCCGCATCGGCGGCGGGCGATTGGATCAAGGGTCCGTTGATGCCGCCGCTGTGGAAACGCTGCGAGGATCTGAAAGTGCCCATGACGTTGCTGATGCCGGTGACGCGGTGCGGAGACGCGGCGGCGCTGATTGAGAAGCATCCGGATCTGACCGTCGTGGTGGACCACATGGCGGATTCGCCGATCGACAAGCCGCAGGAGTTGGAGAAGCTGATCGCTTTGAAACGGTATCCGAAGCTGTTCGTAAAGATCTCGCACACATGGTCATTGTCGAAGCAGGAATTTCCGTGGCGCGATACGCACGAGCAGGTGAAGCGGCTGTATGATGCCTTCGGACCACGGCGGCTGATGTGGGGCACCGATTGGCCGGTGAGCGAGCATCGGGCCAAGTATGAACAGACACTGGCAGTGGTGCGCGATGAAATGAAGTTCCTCAACGAGGAAGACAAGAGCTGGATGCTGTCGAAGACGGTGGAACGGGTGTGGCCGTTCTGATATGGCGAAGATCATTCCCCGTGGCGAGGCGTTTGAGACAGATGGTGTGAGCGGCTATCTGCACCGGCCGGATAGCGCGGTGGAGACGGCGATCGTGTTGGGGCATGGGGCAGGATCGAATGCCGATGCTCCTCAGATCATTCAGTCAGCGGCGGCGTTTTGCGACGCGGGCGTGCTGGCGTTGCGGATTCATCTGCCGTTCCGGCTGGCGAACAAGCCCCCGCACCCTTCCCGGGCGGGGTTGGATCGCGATGGGCTGAGGCGGGCCGTGGCGGCTGTGCGGGAGTTGGGGGCGAAGCGAGTGATTCTGGGTGGACATTCCTATGGCGGGCGGCAGGCGAGCATGCTGCTGGCGGAAGATCCTTCGGTGGCGGAAGCGTCATTGCTGCTGAGCTATCCTTTGCATCCGCCGGATAAGCCGCAGCAATTGCGGACGGACCACTTCCCTGCCCTGCGGACTCCGGCGTTGTTCGTGCACGGAACGAAGGATCCATTTGGCACGATCGGCGAATTGCGTGAAGCGCTGACTCTGCTCCCCGTAGCGGCGCGGCTGATCGAGGTACCGGGCGCGGGCCACGATTTACGGAAGCTGCCGCTGGTGGAAATCGTGCCCGCCGCTCTCTCACTGTTACAGTGAGACAATGCCGACTATTCTTCTACTCCTGGGATCGAATCTATTCATGACCGTGGCGTGGTACGGCCACTTGAAGCATCGCAGCACGGACCTGTGGCGCGTGATCCTCATCAGCTGGCTGATTGCGTTTCCGGAATACTGCCTGCAAGTGCCCGGCAACCGGCTGGGGTATGGGAAGTTTTCCGCTTACCAATTAAAGATACTGCAGGAGGTGATCACGCTCTGCGTGTTCGTGGCGTTCGCCTATTTTTACCTGGGCGAATCGCTGCGGTGGAACTACGTGATGGCGTTTGTGTGCATACTTGGCGCGGTGGTCTTTGCGTTCTGGGGGAAGAACTGAGGGGCGCGCGCCGCATACGGAAATCATACAAAAGATTTCTTATTCATTTTCCATATATCCAATTTCTGTTTCTATTTCCCATTGGACGATGTGCCGATGTGAATCGTGGGGTAGCTCGCATCTCCCATGCGTACTAGCCCACGACGAGAGGAAATGAACCACAGAAACACATTCGCTCCAGGCGCAGGACACCGCCTGATGAGACTCATTTTTTTGGCCAGTCTGATGGCGTTGACCGTTCAGGCTGCGTCCTTCATGCATGTCAGTAACGGGGTATGGAGCAGCGGATTCTCCAATGGAGGAACGCTGATTGCAACCAACGTACCGGCAAGCATCGACCCACACTTCGCATTGCTTTACACGCCGCTTGGCTGTTCGGGCGCGTCGTGCACGCAGGATGGCGGGGCGCCGTTCGGCACCAACAGTTACGTAGTGCAGGATCCGGGCGGGCAATATCCCTTCACGGGCACATGGTTGAACAACGACGGCAGTTCCTCGTGGATTGGGCCTCGCAGCAACCAGTCGAACCCGCTGGTGGGAGGCACGGCTCCGAACGTGGAGGTGTATGCCAGCTCGACGGATTTCTACGTATACCGGATGGTATTCGACTTCAGCAGCCTGGGATTGCTGTATAACACGGCGAATATCCAGCTTGCCTGGTTGAGTGACAACAACAGCAACAACGGTGGTGGTTTGTTGTCGCACATCCGGCTGTGCGGGATTGCCTCAGCATCCGATCCGGTGTGCAACGTATCGACGACGATTGGTTCTTCAGGGAACAACGGGCAGAATGCGCTGTCGCTGACGCCGGTCTCCATCGCGCACGGGGTAAACAATGCCAACTTTACGGCTGGGCTGAATGCGTTGGACTTCATTGTGTACAACCAGGTCATTCCTTTTGGAGGGAATCCATCGGGGCTCCGGGTGCAGATGTTGTCGGCGACAGCCGATCCTGATCCGACGCCGCCGATTCCGGAACCGGCTTCGCTGCTATTCATCAGTTCGGGGTTGATAGCGGTGGGTTTGTATCACCGCAAGCGCAGTTAGACACGACGCCGTGATTGTTTGGTGTAGCGGTTGGGGGCGGGGCAGGCTCCGCCCTCAAAGCGTTTGTTGACCGTTGCGGAAGACGAAGCGAATGCCTTCGGGTTGTTGGCGAGGGTCTTCGTAAGTGGCTTTGGCGCGGATGTGGGCAGCGTCGAAGACCGTGACATCGGCGTAACTGCCGGGCGACAGGCTTCCCCGCCCTTCCATGCGGAAGCGGGCGGCGGGTTTGCCGGTGATGCGGTAAACGGCTTCTTCGAGCGGCATCCACTTCTTTTCGCGCACCATTTCTCCCAGCAGGTGAGGGAACGTGCCGTAGAGGCGCGGATGCGGGCGGCCCTTCACGTAGAACCCATCGCTGATCACGGTGCAAAGCGGGTGTTGGATCAACTGGCGCAGGTTATCCTCGCTCTGGTTGAAGCTGAGCATATTCACTTCGCCATTCTCTTCTTCCAGGATTTGGAACACACACTCGACGGGCTCCAGTTTCCTGGCCTCGGCGATTTGGGCGAAATTCTTGCCCACCCAATGCTGCCCGGCCTGCGAACCAACGGAGGCGACATAGACATCCTCCCAACGTTGGGCCATGCTTTCCACGGTTTCCCTGGCGATGCGCGGGCGATCCTCCTTGAGTCGGCGGAGCATGGTTTCGACGCCGCCATTGAGAGCCCACTGCGGGAGCAACTGTGTGAGCACGGTGCTGCCGGCCTGGTAGGGATAGATATCGAACTCGACATCCACGCCTGTCTGGCGCGCTTCGGCGATCTTATCCAGCGCGTAACGCTGCTTGTCCCAATTGGCGCGGCCCACGGCCTGCAGATGCGACAACTGCAGCTTCACACCGGTTTCACGGGCGAGATCGAGTTGCTCATCGATGGACTCCAGGAGTTGGAACGAATAGCTGCGCATGTGGGTGGCGTAGATTTTTTTGTGGCGGGCCACGACATGGAGCAGGCGGATGATCTCCTCGCGCGGGGCGCTGGAACCGGGCGCGTACATGAAGCCGGTGGAAAAGCCGCACGCGCCGGCCGTGAGCGCGTCGTCGAGATCGGCCGCCATGGCGTCGACCTGCTTCGTTTCGAGCGGACCTTGCTTCGGGCCTGCATGCGCGGTACGGAGCGAACCGTGCCCAACGAGCGACCAGATGGACGCGAGCCGCGCGTTGCGCCGCACTTCATCGAGATACTCGGCGGCATTGGGCCAGCCCCACTTGGGCGGGCCGTAGAGGATGCCACGGCCATACTCGGAAACCGCGTTTTCCATCGGGCCGGCGGGGTAGGGGCTGAATCCGCAGTTGCCGACGACTTCGCTGGTCACGCCCTGATCGGCCTTGGCGCGATCATTCTCGAGCACCATGACGTCGGAGTGGGAATGAATGTCAATGAAGCCAGGGGTGATGGTGAGCCCCGTGCAGTCGATGGTGCGCTCGGGGCGCGCATCCGGCGCAGGGGCGGCAATGCGATCGCCATCGAGCCATACATCTCCGCCGCGGGCAGGCCCGCCCGTCCCGTCGATGATTGTTCCATTCTTGAGCAGAATCACTTGAGAAATACCCTTTCCAATTCTTCAATGACGGCGTCGGACATAGGCGCCAGTTCGCCCAGCGGGCGGGAGTTGATGAGTGCCTCGGCGGTGGACTCGAGCACTTCCAGTTTGTCAAAGGCGTCGAGCACATCGCGGCCCGTGACGAGCACGCCGTCGTTTTCGAGCAGCGCGACGGGTTGATCGGGCGTGAAAGCCGAGGCGAGTTCCTCCAACCCGTGAAACTGCAAACCATAGCGTAAGCGGTGGACGCGGCGCAGCACGATGTAGCTTTCGGGGATGGTGCGCGAATCGAGATCGACACCGGTGACGCTGAATGCGGTGGCATTGACGGGATAGGCATTGATGATCGCGCCGATGTGCGGATGACGGGCGTAGATCTCTTCGTGCATCCCAGCGGCGCGGCTTGGCGCCTGGCCCGCTTGTGCAACGCCGCCACGGACCAGCACCAGGTCGGCAGCCTCGATCATGCCCCGATCGACGCGGTACGGCGTGATGAGAAACCCATCGCCGAGGCGTGCGGAAAAGCTGCCTTGTGTGCTGATGAACAGCCGCTGGCGATAGGCGCGCTGGATGAACTCACAAAGCTTGCGGCGGAGTTCCAGCTCATCGCTTGAGGGCTGGTGCGGCGTTTCGATGACGCTCGCGGCCTCGCGCTGTCCGGGGAGCGCAATGTCCTCTTCCGACAGATAGCGAATGGGGCCGAGGTGGCTCGCCTTGATGATTGTCTTCGCGGTGAATTCGAGCGTCTCAAAGCGGTGGAAGGCTTCGGGCAAGCTGTTGCCCACGGTCACCACGCCGTGGTTTTCGAGGATCACACAGTTGAAGCCGTGGTGGAAGGTCTGGGCCACGTTGCGGCCGAGAGCGAGTGAACCGGGGAGTTGATAGGGCGCAAAGCCGGCCTCGCCGCACACCTGGCGAGCCTGATGAAAGAGATGCGTATCGGGCACCTTGCCCACCACGCTGAAGGCGACCAGCGCCACCGGATGCGCATGCACGATGCCACGCACATCGGGGCGCTGAGAGTAGATCTCGCGGTGGAACGGCAGCTCCGACGATGGCGGATGGAGCCCTTCCACTTCGCCGTTGGCGCGCACCAGCACGATATCCTCGCGGCGCAGGCTACCCTTGTCGATGCGAGCGGGCGTGATCCAGATATCGCCGTTTTCTTCGCGAATGGAGAGATTGCCGCCGGAAGTAGTGGTCATGCGGTTGCGATAGATGCGCTCAATGGTCGCCAGGATTTCGTCGCGTGGGTGTGTGTACATGGCCAGTAGCCAGTATAGAACCGTGATACAAGAAAACATGGGCTACCGGGTTGCTGCTCTCTTCTTTCCCGCAGTGCTTTGCGCCGCCGATTGGACACAGTTTCGCGGGCCGAACGCTACGGGCGTGACGGAAGAGACCGGCATTCCACTCGCTTTCGGTCCGGAGCAGAACGTGGTATGGAAGACCGCGGTGCCGACAGGGCACTCTTCGCCGGTGTTGACGGCGGATCGCATTTATCTAACCGGCGTGGAGGGCGAGAAGCTGTTCACGTTCGCCGTGGATCGCGCATCGGGACGCATTCTCTGGCGCAGGGAAGCGCCACGCCCGCGCAAGCAGGAAATCGAACGGCCGGCGAACGGGCCGTCATCGGCATCACCAGTCACCGATGGCAAGAACGTCTATTCGTTCTTTCAGGATTTCGGATTGCTCGCCTATGGGCCGGATGGCAATGAACTGTGGCGCATGGCGCTGGGCCCGTTCAACAACCCGTTTGGGCACGGCTCATCGCCGATACTTTCCGGCCACACGCTGCTGATGGCTTGCGATCAGGACACGGGGTCGTTCCTGCTGGCGATCGACAAGAATACGGGCAAGGTGCTGTGGCGCAAGGAGCGGCCGCATGCGCAGCGCGGTTACGCGACTCCGGTGTTGTATCAGCCCGCGGGCGGAGCGGCGCAGGTTTTGCTGGCCGGTTCGTTCCGGCTATCCGGTTACGATCTCCGCACGGGCAATGAGATCTGGTGGATCCGCCGGCTGCCGTGGCAAGTGAAGCCAACTCCGGTGGTGTCAGGCGACATGGTGTTTTTCGTCACTATGTCGGCGGAGTCGAACCCGGGCGAACAGGAAATAGTGCCGCCGTTCGCCGATGCGCTGCGCGATCTCGACAAAAACAAGGACGGGAAACTGTCGAAGGATGAGATTGTCGATCCGAAGGTGAAAGCGCGCTTCGATGAGTATCTCGACTTGGACAACACGGGTTTCCTTGAAGAGCGTGACTGGCAGCAATTGCAGGAGCGGCGCCAAGGCGAGAGCGCGCTGCGCGCCTACCGCATCGGAGGAAAAGGCGACATCACCGATTCCGGTTTTCTGTGGAAGAACTCGAAGTCTCTGCCCAATGTGCCTTCGCCGCTGGCCTATCAGGATGTGTTGTACACGCTGAAGGAAGGCGGGGTGTTCACCTCCTACGATCCGAAGTCCGGCGAGGTATTGAAGCAGGGCCGGCTGCAAGGGGCATTGGGCACTTACTACATGTCGCCGGTTGCGGCGAAGGGCCGGATTCTGGTGATCAGCGAAGACGGCAAGGCGGCTGTGCTGCGCGCCGGGGCGCAGTGGGAAGTGCTGCGGGTGAACGATCTTGGCGATGGGTGCAAAGCGACTCCGGCGCTGCTCGATGGGAAGATGTACGTGCGGACGACGGGCATGCTGTACTGCTTCCGCACCAGCGATTAAAGAGACGGGTTTCACTCACTCGAAGCGGAAGCGGCGGGCGATCATCCAACCGGCGAGCAGGGCGCCGGCAAGCATGGCGAAGATATGCGGCAGCACACTGGTGGCTGGCATTTCAAACGAGATCAGCTTGTGCATGGCGTCCATGGCCCATCCGGTTGGCAGGCAGATGGCCACGGATTGGGCCCACACGGGAGTCACCTCGATGGGCCACCAGCAACCGCCCAGCGCGGCAAGCAGATTGCTGGCCACCACACCAAAGCCGATGGTCTGCTTTTCATTGCGGGCGAAGTTGCCGAGCAGCATACCGAGGCTCGCGCACAGCGCGGCGTAGCAGAGCAGCACGGCAACGATCATGGGCAATTGATTGCCCCAGCGCACGTGAAACACCACGGCGCCCACCACCATGGCGTAGACCAATTGCACGGAAGCCAGCAGCCAACGCGCGCCCCATTTTCCGGCGACGATGGCGCCACGGCTGAGCGGCGCGAAAGCGAGCCTGCGCAAAGTGCCGGTGCGTCGTTGGATGACCAGGCTGATCGCGCCGGTAGTGAACGACACGAGCAAGGTGAACATCACCATGGTGCCGGGCACTCCTTGTTCCGCGCCGGACGGCGGATCGAGACGCTTGCCGGCGGCGCGGCTTTCCACGGTGATGAGGCGCGGGCGCGTGCTCAGGCCGGCAATCTGCGGCTCGGAGATGGGCGAGCCGGAGATCAGGAGCAACCCGCAATCGGCCAGCAACTGATAGACGGCACGCTTCACGCGCAGTTCGTCGAAATCGCCGTTCATGCCGGTAGCGCCGCGCTCGAACTCGAGAACCACCGGGCGCTTCGCGGAGACCGCTGCAGTGAACTCAGCGGGAATGCGCAAGCGGCGGGAGAAGGGCTGCAGCGCGGCTTCCGAATCGACGATGCGGACATCGAAGTTGCGCTGCTCCAGGCGCGCTTTCAGAAGTGAAGTGAGATAGCCGGAGTTGGGCGGCGCGAGCACGCCGAGACGGTCTTTGGATTCCCCCCTGCCTGTCATACCGCGATTCACGGCGGTCATGAAGTAGAAGAAGACGAGCGGCATGACGAAGGTCCACAAGACGACTTCGCGATGCACCAGCAAGCGAGTCAGATCGGTACGGGCGATGAACCAGGTGTCGCGCATGGGTTAGTGCTCCGCCGCGAATCCGCGCCTGAGGGCGAGCATGCTGAGGGCAAAGCCCACAGCGCCGAGCGCAAGAAGCGCCGCCGCCACTGTCAGCAGGCGCCAAGGATCGGCGTCGCCTTCAATGAGGTGGCGCATCTGATCCACAGCCGCGCCATTGGGAGTCATGCGTCCGATGCGCGCGATGGAGGCAGGCAACGACTCAAGCGGCGCCATACTGCCGCCGGCCAGCGCCAACGGCAGAATCAACAGATTGGTGAACGTGGCCGAGGCACGGTCGCTCGAGGAGTAGAACTGAAGCGCGGCGATAGCAAGATAGATCATCGCGCCGGAGAACACGGACCAGCACAGAGTCCCAATGGGACGCGCATAGGAGGCGTTGAGGGCGAAGGCTCCGCCGAGAAGCGTGATGCTATTCAGCAGCACCAGCATGATGACCGCCGCCAGGACCTTTCCGAGCAGCCACTGCGAGACGGCTTCGGGCGCCATGGCGATGCGGCGCAGCGTGCCATTCATCTTTTCGCGCCAGATCTCGGCGCACATGCCTTGCGCGGTGAACAGCATGGCCAGCATCAGCATTCCGGGCAACATCATCGCGCCGAGGGGAGTGCGTTTGACCGGCTGCTGCGGGGGCAACTTCGTGCGCACGTCGATCAGCATCGGGTCCATCAGGCTACGCACGGCATCGCCCAGTTTGCGGAAGCGCAGGCTCGCTTCGGCAATCGCCGCATCGGTGGGCCTTGCCTGGAACAGCGTGAGTTCGTCACCCGTTGCCTGCTGCAGGTAAAACGCGCCTTCGGTGAGCACGGAGAGTACTTCTTCCACCATCTCCGGCAGGATGGCTTGCGAAGGATTCTTGAGCAACTGCAACTGGAATGGCTTGCGCGCGAGGAACGCATCGCCCAGGCCCTTGGGGACGATCAGCAAGGCGGAGGCATCGCCGCGATCCATGCGGCGGCGGCCTTCGGCGCCATCCACTTTTTCGGTGTCGATCATCTTGGCCAGTTCACCTTGCGAGAAAGCAGACGTGAAGAGGCGGCTGACGAGGGAGTCATCCTGGTCAGCGATCAGCAGCTTGCCTTTAGGCGTGATTTTCTCGCGCCCGAAGACGGAGGTGATCAGCGCCAGCAGCACCAGTGGCACGCCGATCCAGACGGCCAGCCCCGCCGGGTCCCGAACGATGTGCAGCAGATCTTTGCGCGCGCTGGCCAGAAGGAATCGCATCTATTCGCGCAGTTCCTTTCCGGTGAGTTTGATGAAGAGGGATTCGAGGCTCGGCTGCGTCACGGTGGCGCCGCGCACTTCGCCGCCCGCGCGAGCGATCGCGGCGAAGATTTCGGGCAACCGCATGGCGGCTTGAGCAACGGAGAGGGTAAGGGAATCTTCGGAGTGCTGCAGAACCTCGATGCCATCGGGCGCCGGTGGCGAGGGAAAGACGCCGGTAAGGCGGACGAGATCGCGCTCGCCCAGCATGGCGCGCAGTTCGGTCAAGGTGCCTTGCGCAATGAGCTTTCCGTGATCGACAATAGCCAGCCTGTCGCAAAGGCTTTCGGCCTCCTCCATGTAGTGGGTGGTGTAGAGCACGCAGGCTCCCGCGCGAGCCTGGGCGCGGACCAGGTCGAGAAGGCGGACACGGCTCTGCGGATCCACGCCTGCCGTCGGTTCATCGAGCAGCAGCACTTTCGGATGATGCACGATGCCGCAGGCGAAGTTCATGCGGCGCTTCATGCCTCCGGAGAAGTTCTTCACCGGATCCTTGGCGCGGTCGAGCAGGCCGACATGCTCCAGCACTTCGGGGATACGCTGGCGGAGTTCAGCGCTAGACAAGCCCTGCGCCGCGCCCCAATATTCCAGGTTCTCCTTTGCACTGAGTTCTTCGTACAGCGCGATTTCTTGGGGGGCAACGCCGAGCGAGGCGCGCGCCTTGCGTCCTTCACTCACGACGTCGTGGCCATTGACGCGGATGTGGCCGGAGGTGGGAGTGAGCAATCCGCCGATGCAGTGGATGGTGGTCGTCTTGCCGGCGCCGTTGGGTCCGAGCAGGCCGAACACTTCGCCGCCCGAAGCACGCAATGTGAGATTTTGAACCGCAATAAAATCCCCATAGGCTTTGCGCAGATCGTGAATTTCCAGCATGGCGGCGCACTCAGTGTAGCGCGGATCGGTATGATGTGGAGGAATGCAAATCGAGACGATTCCCGTTGGGTTGGAGACGGCATCACCGGAAGCCTGGACTATTAGGGACGGCGTATTGACGGGCCAAGCCCCGGAGCAGACGGATCTGTTCACCGATCCGCTCAGTGACCGCAAGTTGAACAGCGCTCCCAGGCTGCTGTTCCCCACGTCCGGCGATTTTCTCCTGGAAGCGGAAGTGACCGTGGAGTTCGCTTCCCAGTTCGATGCGGGAGTGCTGCTGCTATGGCAGGATGCCGATCACTGGGCGAAGCTGTGCTACGAGTATTCGCCGCAGGGCCAGCCGATGGTAGTTTCGGTAGTGACGCGCGGCGCTTCGGATGACTGCAACAGCGTGGCGATGACGGAGCATCGGATCCACTTGCGGGTGGGGCGGCGCGGCCCGGGCTGCGTATTCCACTACTCGACGGACGGCAGCTACTGGCACATGGTGCGGGCATTCCGGTTGCAGGAAGGGCCGATGCAGGCTGGGTTTCTGGTGCAGTCGCCTACGGGGGATGGATGCCTTGTGCGGTTTCGAAAGATTCGATTTCGTCCCGTTACTTTGGCTGCGTTGCGATCCGGGGAATAGTTACGCGCCGGCCGGAGGCCCGCGCCACTACCAGTTCAATCCGAGGCCGAAGCGGAACGTGCGGCCTTCATTCAACGTATTGGTGATGATGCCGAATTCCGGCGTGCCCCAGACAGCTCCGGGCTCGGCGAACTGCGGCCGGTTGAGCAGATTGATGGACTCGGCGCGGAAGCTCAGACGCGCTTCATTGGAGAGCTTCCAGGCCCGTGTCAATGCAGCATTGAGGTTGGCGATGGAGCCGCGGCGAAACGTATTGGCCCCGAGATTCCCCGTCTCCGCGCCAGGCGCGATGCGGGTGAACGCAGAGGCGGGAAGTAATTGGCGCGACGTATCGGGGTCGCCGATGGTGCGCCCCAGCACCGAAGGATCCAGCAGGTTCGGCCGGTCGTTGCCGTTGCCATCGACATTGCCGAATCCGGGGCCATCGAGCGTCGTCACCATGAACGGCGTACCGGTCTTCAGCAACGCGACGGTGGAAATATTCCAATTGGCGAACACGGCCTTGTACGCCGCGGGCGCAGGGATCTGATAACTGCCGCGCACAAGAAACGCATGCGGCTGATGGAAGAGGCTGACGGCTTTTCGATCGCGGTGCGTTTCATACTCCGACTGGCTGCGCGATTGCCGCGTGTCGGCATCATAGCCGGTGTTGGTGTAATCCGCGCCAAGGTCCATCGCTTTGCTGAACCAGTACGCCATATCGAGCGTCAGCCCCTTCCAGCGCGGCGCAATGACTGAGACACGGCCTGCATTGAAGTAGCCGCGCGATCCATTCAGCACCCAGCGAATCTCGGCGAGATCGGCGTTGGCGCGGCGCTGATTGATGGTGGCCGTGGTCTGGACAATCCCGGGCACTGGATGCGCGCGGTTCAGGTACCACATCACCAGAAGCTTGTGCATGCGGCTGCCGGCGTAGCCCAGTTGCAGACGCCAGGCATTCCAGAAGCGCGGCTCCCAACTGAAGTTGTACTGATAGGCGTAGGGCGAGGCCAGTTCGGGATCGAGCAGATAGAGGTTGCCCTTGGCGTCGGGCTGTGCGCCGGTGGTCTTCAGCGCCCGCAGCGGATCGAGCAGGTCGGGCGCGGGAATAGCGAACTTCGTGCTGCTGGGAGGCGAGAAGCGGCCCTGCGAATAGGATGCGGGAATGATCTCTCCGTACTGCACGGTGCCCGCCGTGCGCAGAACGCCCCAATCGCCGGGCAGTGCGTAGGCGAGCCCGAGCGAGGGCAGCACATTGTTGCAATCGCAGTCGTAAGCGAGGCGATCGCGGCGGTTCACCTCAACCGGAGTGGGCAGCCATTCATAGCGGAGCCCCCATTGCACCGTGAGCCGTGTGCTGGCCTTCCACGTATCGCCGAGGTAGACAGCGGGCATCCATTGGCGCATGCCGCGATACGGATCGCCGACGGAAATGATGTACTGCGTCGGAGTGCCGATGCGCATGTTCTCAATCCCCGTGCGGCCATAGTCGTTGCTGAACGAGATGAAGCCGCGGTGGGTGTCGGTCTCAATACCGTTGAACTGCCGCCGCGCTACAGCACCCCCGGCGATCCATCGATGGCGGCCACGAGTCTGTTGCCACTGACCGGAGTAGCGGTAGATGTTCTGGGCGCGATTGATCGGAATGTTCCCGGTGGGACCGAGCGTGGTCAAACCCGCGGTGGACACCATCGGTCCAACAGCGTCTTCATCGGGCACCAGCAGCGAGCCCACACGGTCAAACCCAGCGCTCACGGAAACGGAAGTAGCCGGGCTCCATTGCCGCAACCATGTAATGCGCGCGCGGTGCGATTTCGTGCGCGTATCGGGATTCTGCCCGGCTACCAATTGAAATGCATCCACGCTTTGCCCGATGAACTGGTAGCTCGTCAGCAGGCGATCCTTCGCCGACAGATCCTGCTCCAGACGCCCGCCGGCTTCCTCGTTGTCGATGTGCTGCACGGCATTGGCATTCAACGCGCGCGAATACACATCGCCCCGGTTGGGCAACGGAAAAGCAGCAAAGAAGCGCGACAGCAGCGCTCGCTCAGCCGGATTCGCCGTCAGAGGCGTACGTTCTTCCAGCAGCGGCACCAGCACGTTGCCATTGACATTGCCGCGCAGCTTATCCTGTGCGCCGGTCACAGAGAGATAGCCGCCACGCCAGGGCCGCAGCCCGGTTTGAAAGCCGTAACGATGCTCCAGGGCAGGACGCACCGGGCCGACCTGAAAGAACGAGCGCGCGCTGAAAACACTGTTCAGATGATTGAAGAAAAGATTGCCGTGCCAGCCCAGCCGCGCCGCCGGCGAGAGCGCAAGCACAGCCGAAGGAGCATTGCCGAACTCGCTGCTGAAGTAGGTACGATCCGCGCTGAACTCCTGGACAATGGTGGCGCTCGCGCCCAGCCGCACGTTCAGTTCCTTCAGCGCATTGTTATCGATGAGGTTGAACTGTACGTTCTCATTGCGGCGGCTTTCGCCGGCGCTGGTATCGGCCTTGCCGAGCAGATTCAATTCGACGCGCTTGCGGGCATCGGCGCCTTCCACGGCCACGGGCTTCGCCTCTTCAGCCTCGGCCGGCTTCGGGGAAGCCGTGGGCGATTGCGCCGCCAGTTGCCACCAAATACAGAGAAGAACAACAAACATGAAGGAACCATGATAGCGGGCGCGTGTGGTGTAATCACAGAATCAGATGACCGCCACTCGAATTGCATTGTTGTCCGGCCTGTGGTTACTGCCGGTGACCGCATGGCCGCAAGCGCCGGCTTCCGACATTCGCCCGACGTACGATAAACTCTGCGCGGGCTGCCATGGATTGGATGCGCGCGGCACGCAGCAGGGGCCGGGGCTTTCCGGCAACTTCCGACTGCGCCGCCGCACCACGCAGCAACTCCGCAACACTATCGTCAAAGGCGTGCCTTCGGCCGGCATGCCGCCATTCGCACTGCCTGATGCCACGGTGGATGCCCTGGTATCCCTGGTGGTGTCCCTCAACGCTTCGGCCGCCGATGTGAAACTTCCCGGCGACAAAGCAGCAGGCCGCGCCTTTTTCTTTGGGCAGGGCAAATGCTCGACGTGCCACATGGCCGCGGGCAGCGGCACGGCCATCGGTCCTGATCTTTCCGAGGTAGCGCGCAATCTCACCGCCGATCAGCTTCGCGATTCCTTGCTCACCCCAAGCGCTGCGATCGCCAATGGCTACGCACTGGCCACATTGCATCTGAAGAACGGCGGCAAGCTGCGCGGGTTCATCCGCAGCAAGAGCAGGTATGACATCGCACTGCAGGAGTTGAACGGGAAGCTGCACCCGCTGTCGATGGATCAGGTAACGCGCATCGAAGAAGAGAAGGCGTCGCACATGCCTGCATTGAAGGCATCGGACAACGATGTGCAGAACCTCATCGCCTTTCTCGGCAGTCTGACCGGAGTAAAGCCGGAATCCTCAGCGATCCCGCAGCCTCCGGTGGCCGGGGGGATCGAGTTCTCGAACCTGTTGAATCCCGCGCCGGGCGATTGGCTCACTTACAACGGCAACCTCAGCGGCAATCGTTACAGCAAACTGACGCAGATCGACAAAGCGAATGTGGGGAAACTGGCGCTCAAGTGGAGTTTTTCCATTCCTCTGTGGACGCAGTTCTTGCCCGACACGCCATACTTCCGCGAGAACATGCGCTACTTCGGCCTGGAAACCGTGCCGGTGGTAGCGGGCGGCATCATGTATGTCACCGGCCCGAATCAGGTGTACGCTCTCGATCCGAAGACGGGTTACCAGATCTGGCAATACGGACGCCCGCGCACGCCGGGGCTGGTTTCGGACCCGTCATTGGGATCGAACCGCGGCGTGGCGATTCTGGGCGACAACATCTTCTTCGTCACGGACGATGCGCATTTGCTGGCGTTGAACCGGATCACGGGGCGCCTGGTGTGGGAAGCAGTGATGCCGCATGAACCGCAGCGCTACGGCGGCACGGTTGCGCCATTGGTGGTGAAGGACCTGGTGATTGCCGGCGTGGCCGGCGGCGATTGGGGCATCCGCGGCTTCGTCGCCGCCTACAAAGCCACCACTGGGGAGCGCGTGTGGAAAACCTGGACGGTACCGGCCGAAGGCGAACCCGGCATCGAGACGTGGCAAGGCACTGCCTACAAACTCGGTGGCGGATCCACGTGGCTCACCGGCTCTTACGATCAGCAGACCGACACACTGTTCTGGGCCACGGGCAATCCGTATCCCAACTCGGACGACAGCCAGCGCGGCGGAGACAACCTCTACACCGATTCGGTGCTGGCGCTCGATCCCGGCACCGGAAAGATGAAATGGTATTACCAGTTCACGCCGCACGATACCCACGATTGGGATGCCACGGAGCCCAACGTGTTGGTGGACACCGTGTATCAAGGCCAGCCGCGCAAATTGCTGCTGCACGCCAATCGCAACGGCTTCTTCTACGTCTTTGACCGCACGAACGGAAAGCTGCTGCTGGCGAAATCGTTCATGCATCGCGTGACCTGGGCGAGCGGCATCGGGCCGGACGGGCGGCCAATCAAACTGCCGCCATCGGATCTGGGCTGCCCCGATCACGCCACCAACTGGAACGGCACTGCGTTCAGCCCGGTGACGAAATATTACTACGTGATGGCGACGGAATCGTGCACGGTGCGGCTGCGGCCGGGGAGTTGGAAGAATCAGCTTCCGCCTGTTCCGCCGGGACGCAAATACCTGCGCGCGATCGATATCGAGACGGGGAAGATTGCCTTCGAAATCCCCCAGGAAGGCCCAATCGACGGCAAGCGTGTCGCGGGGATTCTGGGTACGGCGGGCGGGCTGCTGTTCTACGGCGATCCAAGCGGATACTTCGTGGCGGCGGACGAACGCGACGGCAAGACGTTGTGGCGCGTTCCGTTGAACGCCACCATCAAGACATCCCCGATGACCTACTCCATTGACGGGGAGCAGTATGTCACGCTTGCCGCCGGTTCGAACATTCTCACCTTCGGCTTGCCTAAGCCTTGATGTGCACCCAGGTGTGCACGTGCGGATGGCCGCGGAAATACCAGACCATGTTCGGGCTTTCCAGTTGCCACACGTCCCATACCTTGTCGACACCCAGGTCGAGGTTCTGGTAGAACGCCATGGAAAGCGACTCCACGCCGCCGGAGGCTTTGATAATCTTCAGGGCCTCGTCCACGTCTTTCTTGCGGAAGGGAAGCAGAAGGTCGGCGAGCACCTGCTCCACCAGCTTCCGTTGATCCTTGCTCATGTCTGCCACAGGGATGCCGTCCAGTTGCCCCTTGGGCTTGAGTTTGATCGTGGCCGTCTTTTCTTCCTTGCGCGGATCGCCAAGTAAGGCCAGTTTGCGCTGCTTGCCGTCGAGGGCTTTGTACACTTCGTTGGCGCGCTGGCCCTGATACCAGTAGATATTGCCGGGATGATCGGGGCGTTCGGTGAAATCGGGGCCGCATTGATGGCCGTAGAAGATGGGGCCTCCGAAGGCCGCGCCCTCCACCGAGTCGCCGTCGCAGCGCGCCGTGCAATGCCGCCCGGTGAGCACGAATTCGAATTTGCCGGAGCCGGGTTTCCCGAACAAAGCCACGGAATAGTTGCCGATCCCCTTATCATCATCCTTGAGGTGTTGCATCACGCGGCCGGCGAATTCGGGATTGTGGAGCTTGCGAAAAATCTCTTCCACCATTGCTTGCTGGTCGGGCGTGAAGAACTGGGCGATTTTCATCGGCGTGATGTGCCAATTGTTGTCCACCTTCGAACGGAGTTCGTGGTCGAAGGGGAAGCAGATCCCCTTCTGTTGTTCCGGTGTGAGGCTCTTGTAGAAAGTAGTGACGAGTGTTTCCGAGTCGTTCTTCGTTCCGGCGTAGGCGGCGAGCGCGGCTGCACCAAGCGCGGCCGTTTTGAGAAAAAGCCGCCGATCCGGCTCGTGGGAGAAATTTCGATTATCCATAAGCATCCTGGCTCCTTTTGCGGCAGGCAAACCGATGGGGCTATGATGCACGTTTTCGACAACGGTGGCAAGCCCATGAAAAATAGCAATTGCTTTCAAACAGGCGCAAACCGGCCCTCCCTAGCACCATTTCCGTAGATCAGAATCAGGTATTCCCTGCCTCAGTTCTAAGGCGTGGTGCTTTTCGACCTAGGGGGAACAAGGATTGACCGAGTACTAGAACTAACCATAGAATCAAGTCGTATGCAAAGGAGGAACCGGTTATGAATCAGGGCACAACCACAGTTCCCGAACTTACCCCGGAAGGGTTGCAGGAAGCACCAGTGGAAACGAAGTTCATCCGCGTGTTGATTGCCGACGACCATCCTATCGTTCGTGACGGACTGAAAAAGCTACTTTTACTTGAAGACGACATCAAAGTCGTAGGCGAGGCATGTGACGGGCGGCAGGTGCTCGAGCTGATGCAGGAGCATGAGCCGGACGTTCTGCTGCTCGATTTGCGGATGCCGAACCTGGACGGGCTCAGCGTGCTGCAATCGCTGCAGCAGACCGGGCGGCGGACCAAAGTCATTGTTCTCACGGCTTCGGACGATAAGAACGAGTTTGTGCAGGCAATGAAGCTGGGCTGTTCGGGCATTGTACTCAAGCAGACGGCGCCGGAGTTGATCGTGAAGTCGATCCGCAAGGTGAACGCGGGCGAGATCTGGCTCGATTCGCACACCACGGCGGCCGTGATGCGGCAATTTGCCTCACCTGCGGACGCATTGAGCGGCTCTTCCAACGGCAAGGCAAGGGAGCGGTCGCCCCTCAGCACCAGGGAGCGCGAAATCGTGCAACTGGTGGCGCAGGGTTACAAGAACAAGGAAATGGCCGAGAAGATGTTCATCAGTGAGCAGACGGTGAAGAACCACCTGCACAACATCTTCGACAAACTCGGTGTATCCGATCGCCTGGAGCTGGCCCTCTACGCGATCCACAAAGGACTCCATATCGCCCAGGAGCGCTAGAGCGTTTTTCCGATACCGATTTCTATCCTCCGAGCAAGTCTCCGGCCCGTCAAGTTGTGTCAACTTGACGGGCCTTTTTTGTAACGGAATATTCACTGGTGGATCGGTTGCATTCCACCACAAATGGGCTTAGCATGTAGACGGAGCAACACTATGAGGCTTGCAAAACTGTATACGCTTTTCGTGTGTTTATCTTCCCTGCTAGCCTTGCTCGGTGCTCAGGGCATGGCCCGGATGAACTCCGTCGAACCCGCTACCGTCAAGGCCGGTGCGGAGGCCACGGTAAGCGGAGAAAATCTGGACAAAAACGCCGTTACTGAGATCTATATTACTGACGGCACGTCGGATATCAAATTACAGATCGTCCAGCAATCGGCCGCCTCCATCAAATTCCGGGTGCCCGCCGGCACCAAGGCTGGACGCTTCAGCATGATGCTGCTGACCACCGGCGCCGATCCCAAACTCATCGAACAGCCGGTGAAAGTGAACGTGGAATAGACGGCCGCTAGAAAACCTTAAGGAAAGACAGTTCTGTGCCGAGTTCTTTAATATGGAACTATTGCGAACCTGTGTTCGGCAGTAGAAGGGGAGGGCTGTGCGTACAGAATTCGATTACGATCTGGTGGTCCTGGGCTCAGGACCGGCGGGGCAACGGGCCGCCATTCAGGCTGCGAAGCTGGACAAGCGTGTTGCGGTTGTCGAGAAGAAGGCCGTGGTGGGCGGCGTGTGCATCAACACCGGCACGATCCCGAGCAAAACGCTGCGCGAGGCGGTGCTCTATCTGTCCGGCTATCGCGAGCGGAACTTCTATGGCGCATCCTATGCGGTGAAGCAGAACATCACCATGGACGACCTGGTGAAGCGCGCCGACCAGGTCATCCGGCACGAAGTGGATGTCACCAGGCACCAATTGATCCGCAATCGTGTGGACGTCATTTCCGCTACCGGCTCGTTCGTCGATGCCCACACGGTGCGGCTGGAAAGCCCCGATTCGCATACCATGCGGACAGTTACGGCGAAAAACGTGATGATCGCCGTGGGAACGGAGACTACGCTCGATTCCCACATTCCCTTCGACGAACAGCGCATTTTCACAAGCGACGACATCCTGCGGCTGGACAAGATGCCGCGCACGCTGACGGTGGTCGGCGCGGGCGTCATCGGCTGCG
>JAFDVS010000112.1 GCA_018268935.1 Acidobacteriota bacterium
TCGAACTGCGAAAGTCAGGTTAGCATAGAAAGAGTAGTACGGGTGCTCCTGTTCCTGAGGTGATGCTTGCGATTGTCCTCTCTTCTGCTCACATTCGCCATTCTTCTTGCCGCGCAGGGCGACGCCAACCGCGCTCAATTGCTGGGTACGGTTTACGGTCCCGGCCACGCCCCCGTTGTGGGAGCGAAGCTCACGGTGGTGAATGTCGATACGGCGGCGGCTCGCGATGCGGTGAGCGATGCTGCTGGACGATACCGCGTGCTGCAACTGGATCCGGGGCGCTACCGGCTGACAGCGAATGCGGCGGGGTTTGCCGCGGCATCGGTGGAAGGGGTGGTGCTGAGTGTCGGCTCGGCGGTAGGGGTGGATGTGCAACTGCAGGTGCAGCCGGTGAACACGGTGCTCGATGTAGTGGATACGCTGCTCAATGTGGCGCTGCCCGCGCCATCCGCGGTGGTGCAGCGCAATGCGATTGTGAATCTGCCGATTAATGGACGGCGTTTTCAGGATTTCGGAACCTTGACGCCGGCGGTGCAGGTGGAACCGGCTCGGCAGCAATTGTCGTTCGCGGGGCAGCGCGGCGTGAACGCCAATGTAATGCTCGATGGGGCGGATTACAACCAGCCGTTCTTTGGCGGAATTCGCGGCGGGGAGCGATCGAATTTCAGCTTCACCATTCCGCAGAGCGCGATTGAAGAATTTCAAGTAGTGGTGACGGGGTATGCGGCGGAGTATGGACGGTCGACGGGCGGGATTCTGAACGCGATCACGCGGTCGGGAGGAAACTCGCTGCACGGCGACGGGTTCTATCAGCGGCGGCCGAGCCAGTGGAGCGGGCGCAATCCGATTGTGGACCGGCGGCCTTCGGAGACGCTGCAGCAATATGGCGGGTCAGCGGGGGGACCGGTGCGCACGAACCGGCTGTTCTGGTTTGCGGCCTTCGAACAGCAGCGCGCCGAGACGCCGCGGCAGGTGCTGTTCGCGCAATTGCTGACGCGCACGCCAACAGCGGCGACACAGGAAGCGCTGGCATTCTTTCGGGAGCAGGAACAGCCGTTCGATCAAACGAACCGCGCTTCCGCAGTGACGTGGCGCACCGACGCGCATCTGGCGGGCGGGCACCGGCTGACACTGCGCTACAACTTCAGCGATTCGCGGGAACGCAACGCCGTATCGACGGGCGGAGCGTTGACGCCGGTAACGAATTCTGCATTGAGCAACGAAGGCACGGAGAAAGATCGGACGCACATGGGCACACTGCAATACACGCATTTGCTGAGCCCGCGCGCGGTCAATGATTTCAAGTTTTCCGGGTCATACGAGATTCGTCCTCGCGTGGCCAATGCGGAGATACCGACGGTGACGGCTACGCCAGTGGGTTCGTTTGGAGCGCGGAATTTCCTGCCCACCGTGCAGGACGATTTGCGATACCAGGTGACGGATGGTCTTTCGGTGATCCGGGGGGCGCACACACTGAAGTTCGGCGTGGATTACAGCCGCATCACTACCAGCCAGTCGTTCGGGCTGAACCAATTCGGCGCGTTCACGGTGACGGCCGATGTGACGCGCATCCTGACGCTGCTTTCCACTGCGCCGGGGCAGGACCGCTTTGACGGGCGCGAGGTGACTTACGCGCGGCAGATCGGGAATCTGCTGGCCGATTATGGCGTGCAGCAATTTGCCTTTTACGGGCAGGACAGCTACCGGTTGCATCGCAAGGTGACGCTCGATTACGGGCTGCGGTGGGAAGGGCAGTGGAATCCGCGGGTGGAGGCGAGCAACACGGCGGTGGCGGAGAAACTGCGCGGGTTCCGGTTTCCCAACGGCGCAGTGCTCGAGACGGACCGGATTGCGAACCGGCTCAACCAGTGGATGCCCCGGCTTGGAGTGGCGTTTGTCCCCTTTGCCGGCGCGCGGCGGATGGTGATCCGGGCTCACACGGGGTTGTTCTATGCGGCGACGCCGCTCCTGCTGTATTCCGGGCATACCAACAATCTGCGTAATCCACCGGGCGATGTTTCGATCACCCTGGCGCCGACGGCGACGCAGACCGTATACCAGCAACTGCTGGCGGTGGGGGTGGATCTGAATCGCACGCCGTTAGGGAGTTTGCCGGTGATTCCGGTGGAGACGGTGCAGCGGGCAGCGGCACTGGCGGCGGGAGGTACGGCTCGCGATCCGTTTGCGGGAATCGGATTAACGATGATGGGATCGGATTATCGCAATCCGGGCAGTTACCAGGCGGGGTTTGGCGTGGAAAAGGAAGTGACAGGCAGCCTGGTGGCCGGGGTGCAGTGGAACTACGTGAACACGGTGCACCTGCATCGCAATCGCGACTACAATCTTCCGGCGCCTGTGATCCGTGCCGGGGACGGACGCGCTGTATATGGATTGCGCACGCAGGGCCGCTTGCGGCCGATTGCCACGCTGGGGACGATTACGGTGCGGGAGAGCTCGGCACGGTCGCTGTATCGAGGGATGACGGTGAGCGGGCAATATCGCAAGAAGCGGTTGCAGTTGTCGGCCTTCTACACGCTGTCGTCCAACTATTCGGATGACGATTCCGAGCGCGATGCGAGTGCGCTGAACTACGACGATCCTTCGAATTTCCGGCCCGACTACGGGTACTCGAATCTGGATGCGAAGCATCAGTTCACGTCGAATGTGTTGGTGCAACTGCCATGGGGTTTTGAGACGGCGCTGATCTTCCGGTTACGCAGCGGGGCGCCGATGAATGCACGGACATTGAATGATCTGAACGAGGATTTATCCGGCATTGACCGCCCGTACTCGGCGCCGGGCGTGCCGTTTGCGCGCAATTCGTTCCGCAATCGGGAGGTGACGTTTAACGACTTGCGGGTGTTGCGTAACTTTGGGCTTGGGGAGACGCGGCGGCTGCAGTTTTCGGTGGAGCTGTTCAATATGTTGGGGATCGACAATGTGGTGTTCGGGCCGAATGCGTCGTTCTATGGGCCGGGGATCACGGAGATAGGGACGGCGGCTCCGGTGGACCCGCGGTTCCAGAGATTGAAGCTGCCGGATGGGACGTATGATGCGAATAACCAGCAGGTGGGGAATCCGTTTCAGGCGCAGGTCGGGTTGCGTTTTTTCTTTTAGCTGGCGGCTTCGAGGAAGTCGGTGCAGCGGAGACCGTGCTGTTCGAACTTGGCGGAGATGCGGCGGAGGGCGCTGCCTCGCATTTGCGATACGCGGCTCTCATTGACCTGGAAGCGGCGGGCCACTTCGCTTGCCCGTAAGCCTTCGTGAAAGAGGAGATGCATCATGTGGCGGTAGCGTTCGGGCAATTCATCGAGGGCGCTGTTGAGGAGGCGGCGGGATTGTTCGCTTTGAAATTGATAATAGGGGGATTCGGATGGATCGGCGGGGAGGTTGGCTTCGATGGAGTTGCTTTCGCTGCCTCCGGGGAGGCGCGAGGCGGAGGCGCTGACGGTGATGGGCACGGGCACGGCGTCGGTTTCGGAAGCCAGCTTCGCCATCTTGCGGTGGTGGCGGCTCAACTGATCGGTCTTGCGCAAACCGTCGAGAATGGCGCCGCGGATGCGGAAGCGGGCGTAGGGCATGAAGGGAACACCTTTGCTGCCATCGTACTTCTTGACTGCTTCCATCAGGCCGAGGACGCCGTTCTGATAGAGGTCGTCGAATTCGACCGAACGCGGCAGCTTGCGCTGGATTTCCGCGGCAATGGCTTTGACGAGATTGAGACTTTTGGTAAGGTTGGGCTCGCTGAGGGGATCGAACCCGGAAGTGGAAGTGGACTGCATGGGGACTGCTAACTCCTGACAAGATTCTGCTTGGGTAGTTCCAAGCATAAAGGAGTAGGTGTTTGGAAAGAATACGGAATGGACTGAAAGGACTGTAAGGAGAGTCGCGCAGGCCACTCCCCCTAAAAGGAGGTAGTTACAGTACCCGCTTTGACGGCCTCCACGATTGGATCCGCACCCTGCGTCTTATCGAAGCAGTGTGCGGCTCCGCTCTGGAGCACTTTGGCCTGAATGACGGGGTCAACATTCAGGCTGAACACGATAATCATGAGGCCCGGACGGGCGGCGAGCAATTTGGGGATGTAGGGGATGCTGCTGCCGTCTTTGAGGGTGAGGTCCAACGTGACGATTGCGGGCAGGTGGGTGCGAACTAAAGCGAGGGCCTCGCTGCAGGTGTCGGCGACACCGCTAATTTCCAAGCCGGGCAGCGGCGACAGTGCGTCTGCCAGCATGTTTTGTACTGGGATGGAATCCTCGATGATGACGATCCTCACATTACACCTGATCCTAGTATGCGAGCTTTTGACCCTGGCGGGTAAAGAGGGTGGGTGCTGAAGCTGGGCGCAGACTGGTCCGATTCCGGGTGTAGGGCTAATCTGACATATGGGTCAGTCCGTGGAAAAGAGGCGGCGTTCCAGAGCGTAGCGAAAGAGCTCGCTTTCGGTTTGCATCCGCATTTTTTCCAGCAGGCGAGCCCGGTAGGTGCTGACGGTCTTGGGGCTGAGTGAAAGTTGATGAGCGATTTCCTTGCCTGATTTGCCGTCGACGATGAGGCGGTAGACTTCCAGTTCACGGTCAGAGAGCTGCTCATGCGGGTCGGCGCAATCGGGGTCGGAGGCAAGGAAGGCGAGGCGGTTGAGGAGATCATCGGAGACGAAGGCTCGCCCGGAGATGACGGTCCGCACGGCTTTGGCGAGGAGATCGCCACCGTCGGCCTTGCAGACGTAGCCTCTTGCGCCGGCACGCATTGCGGCGAGGCCGAATTGCTCTTCAGTGTGCATGGAGTGAACGATGATGGGGGACCTGGGCGCGAGGCGGCGCATCTGGCGGATCATGTCGAGGCCGCCACGGCCGGGGAGATTGAGATCGGCGACGATCGCGGCGAAGTGTTCCGCGGCGGCTTTCTCGAGGGCTTCGGAGGCGGTACGGGCAACGACTACCTGAGCGCCGGGGATCTCTTCGTGCAGGGTGGCGGCCGCGCCCCGAAGTATCATGTCGTGATCATCAATTACCAGGATGGACATGTTGCATTTGGTCATCACGTTTTACTAAAGAGCCGGCCGGGTAGTCGAAAAATAACGGAAGTGCCATTTCCGGGAGAACTTTCTATGGCGAGGGTGCCGCCGATCAACTCGCTTCGTTCGCGCATGCCGAGCAAGCCCAACGATTGGGTGCGCATGGAGGAGGATTCAAAGCCGCTGCCATCGTCATCGATGCGGAGTTCGAAATCGTCTCCAATAGAAACCTTGACTGAGGCGGTTTGTGCCTTGCTGTGGCGGATGATGTTGGTGAGCGATTCCTGGCAGACGCGGAAGATGGCGAGCCGGACCTCTTCGGAGGCGGGCGGGCATTCGAGGGGAATCTCTTTGCGGAGGACGATTCGGGTTCGTTTGGCGAATTGATCGACCAGCCACTCCACGGCTTCGGCGGCAGTGAGGTGATCGAGGACGGGCGGGCGGAGGTGAGAGGCAATCTCGCGGAGGCGAATGAGGAGCGTGTTACAGGTGGCCACAGCGGAGTCGAGGCTGTGGTCATCCTGCCCAAGGGTTCTGCCAATGGCCTGGAGTTGATAGCGGAGCGCGGCCAGATCCTGTCCGAGCGAATCGTGGATTTCGCGCGAGAGGTGCTTGCGCTCTTCTTCCTGCATTTGAATGATGCGCGCGGCGAGGGATTGGTATTGATCGCGCGTGGCCACGAGATCGCTTTCGAGGGCGATGCGGTTTGTGACATCGTTGAGCAGGACGAGGCGGGCGATGGCTCCGCCGAGGTCGATGGTGTTGCCGAAGGATTCGACGTGGAGTTGGATGCCGTCCTTACGGCGAACCCTCCAGGTGAGCTTGGCGCGGAAGGAGGGCAGGCGTGGGACGACCTCCGCGGCCGGGGGCATTTCACCGGGTGGGCGGATATCGTCCAAGGTCATCTGCGTCAGTTCTTCTTTGGTATATCCGAGGAACTCAGCGGCGGCGTGGTTGACCATGAGGAAGCGCAGGGTCAAGGGGTCGTAGACGAAGAGGGGTTGAGGGGATTCCCAGAACAGGCGGCGGTGCATTTCGTCGCTCTGCTGGAGCTTTGCTTCGGTGCGCTTGCGTTCGCTGATGTCGGAGATGAAGGCGAGCGCGATCATCTGTCCTTGTTGCCGGATGTAACTGAGGCTCACCTCAACGGGGAACTCCTCGCCGTTGCGGCGCAGTGCCACGACATCCATTCCCTGTCCCATGGGACGTTGCGTCGGGTCTTGGGAGAAGGAGTTGCGGTAGGTCTGGTGGGCATTGCGATACTTGCGGGGAATGAGATCCTCAATGCCACGCCCAACCAATTCGCTTCGGCCGTAACCGAACATGGCGAACGCCTGCGGGTTTCCCCATACGATGCGGCCATGCTCATCGACCGCGACAATGGCCTCGGCGACGGAGTCCATCCAGGTCCGGTCCCAGCGTCCTGGCTCGAAAGAGCGGCTTTCCAGGGAAAAGTAGGTGATTTGTGCGGGAAACGGGTTGTTTTGCTTCGGCTGGATCCACAACTTGCGATGCACTTCCCCACTGCCGCGGCACTGTTCCAGCAGAGCGTCGTGCGCCTGGATGCTGTCGCCTGCGAAGAGAAAGTTCAACTGGCGTGCGTTGCACTCCGCGGTGCTGTAACCGAGGAGGTTTTCAATGCCAGCGCTGGTGTAGGCGACACACTTCTCGCTATCCAACATGATGAGGGCATGGTCTGATGACGGGGCGGCGATCAGGAGCCCAAAAGCGATTTCCGGCAAAACAAGCACTCCTCCGTATACTGGACTATATTATGAGGAATGTTGAATCATTTGTCACTGGAATTCTAATGCAGGTGGTCTGCAAATTGTATCGATACTCGCCGTGATCAGCGTAGCCAAGCCTCGTAGACTTTGGCGAACGTCCAGCCTTCCGGGCGATACTGCACGTGCGATTTCGGATAAGCGGCGCGCACAGGTGCTTCGAGCAACGGGATGCCCGCCGGATCGCGCGTGTCGGTGAGATAGACGGGGCGCGGCGCGATGGCAGCGGCGAGGTCGGGGAGATCATAGTCCTTGAGGATGCCGGGCACGATGATTTCGACGAGGCCGCGATGGAGCTTGGCCTGGGTGATGGCGAGATAGCTAAGGGGCATGGCTTCGAGCGCGACGCTGGAAACCTTGGGGCTGAGGGCAGCGGCGTGCAGTGCTACAACGGCGGCGTTGCCTCGGCCGTAGAGACGGATGCGGGCGGGGTCGGCGATGCCATCGATCGCTTTCAAGACATCCGCTACTTGCAACCCGAGCAGGGTGCGTCCGACAAGGAAGGCGCGGCTGGCGGTCTGGTATTGGCTGGTGTAACCGGCGCGGGTGGGATCGGAGGACGGGAACTGGATGCTGAGCACGGCATGGCCGGCGGCGCGCATTTCAGCGGTGTCGGCTTTGGTGGCGTTGAGGGCGACGATGACGGGGGCTTTTGGGTTTGCCTGCGGATCGAGAGTGGACTCGTGGAAGCGAGGTTGGTTGGCGTCGAGTTTGAGGCGGGCTTCGATGAGCCCGCGGGTGACGCCTTTGGCCGCGGCGGTGCGTTTGGGATACATGGCCATGGCTTCGCGGGCGTTGATGGATTGGGTGGTTTCGCCTTCCATGGTGGCCAGCACCTGCCCGCGCGGGGCGGCGTATAAGAGCTGCTCGGGTTCGGTGGTGAGTTCGGGCTCGGCGCCATCGGTGCCAGTGCCTTTGAGCCACTGATCGAAGAAGCGGTAGGCTGCTTCGCGGCGCGGCTTCGACCAGCCATGTGTGTCATCGAATTCGAAGTAGCCTGCCTTGGCTTCGACATCGAAGAGGCGGAAGAAGGAGCGGATCTCGTCGCGGGTGCGGCGTGCGCCTTCGATGGGGAAGAAGTCGCGGATGGCGGTGGTCATCATGAAGGGACGCGGCGCGGCGGCGAAGGCGAAGTCGGGGAAGTCGAGGTGATCTTTGAGGAAGCCGGGGAAGACTTGCTCAGCGTCTTGCGGGCCGGGTTTGTACCAGAGCTCTTTCCACGAGGTCATGTAGCAGGAAGAGACGATCGCGGCGAGGCGCGGATCGAGGACGGAGAGATAGGCGGCTTGCGTACCGCCGCCGGAGTTGCCTGCCACGGCGATGCGTTTGGCGTCGACTTCCTTGCGCGAGGCGAGGTAATCGAAGGCGCGCACGCCGTCCCAGCTTTCGTAGCGGGCGATGTGCGCGCCCGTGAGGAGAAGCTGCATTCCGTTGTGCGTGTGTTCGGAGGTGCCCGCGCCGGCGCGGGGGATGTTGGTGAATTTGTCGAGCGTTTCGAGGCGCTCCCCCTGCCCCGGCGGATCGATGGCGAGGACGACATAGCCGCGCTTTGCCATGCTGATCCACACGTGTTGATAGGTGGCCGAGGCTTTGCCGTTGTTGCTGTGGCCGGCGACGCCGATGAGAGCAGGGAAGGGGCCGGGGCCTTGGGGCAGATAGAGGTTTGCGGTGACGTAGAAGCGCGGCAGCGATTCGTAGATGACGTTTTCGACGCGATAGCCATTGCGCTGGAAGGCGCCGGTGATGCGCGCGTTGAGCGGGCTTTTCGTGGATGGGTAGCCGCCGATCTGGGCGAGGATTTTGGCGCGGATTTCCTCGCGGCGCTTTTCGGCTTCGGCTCGGGTGAGCTTCAAGACCACTTCGGAGCGGGCGCGGAAGGCTGACTCGGCGAGCGTGGAGAGATAGTTGTCGATGGCCTGCTGCGCCGGGGAGACGGCGGCTGCCAGAAGCAAGCAGATGATGTTACGCATGGAGCAATTTCAGAAGATAAGTGAGGTTCCGTTTCATATCCGCTTCCACGTTCTTTGAAGGGGAGTCGGTTTCGAGCACGGCGTACTGATCGAAGCCGATGTCGCGCATGGCCTTCAGTACTGCGGGCATGTCGATCTTGCCTTCGCCGAGGTAGCCGGGGTTGTCTTTGAGGTGGATCTGGCAGATGCGCTTTTTGCCGAGCCAGCGGATTTCTTTCACCGGGTCGAAGCCGTTGCGCGAGGAGTTGCCGATGTCGTAGTAGGTGACGACGGCTTTCGATTTGGTGCGTTCGGCGATGCGGACGTTGTCTTCAGCGGAGATGGTGTCTTCGAGGCCGAGGATGACGCCCTGCTTTTCCGCTTCGGGAGCGATGTCGCGCAGCACATCGCCGACGTATTCTTTTTCAGCCTGCGTTTCGAGTGCGCCTTTCCCGAAGAAGGGGAGGAGGATGACCTTGATGCCGAGTTTTTTGGTGATGGGGATGGAATCGGCCACCCACTTTGCGCCGAGCTTGTCGTTCTTGAGGTAGTTGACGTGGAGGATGTCGAGGCAGGTGCCCATCAGTTTGATGTTGTGCTTCTTTGCCTCGGCTTTGTATTGAGTGATGAGTTCGTCGTTGTCGAGCGGCAGCCTGTTGTCCACCGGCTTGCGCCCGAGGGACACCTGCACGCCCGCGAATCCAACGCGAGCGGCGAGCGCTACTGCTTCCAGTTTGCCGGTGAGCCGCAAGTTCCAATCCGTGACGCCGAGTTCGTAGGCGTAGGATTTACCGGACGCCGGCAGGGCGGCGGCGGCGGTTGCGAGAAAAGAGCGTCGAGTCACCTTCATGGCGACTAGTTTACAGAAAGCGAGAGTGGCCGGTTGTTGACATCGACGGATGCGTTGGGGAAGAAGAACCAGCGGACGAAGCCGCCGCGGACTTTGCCGCCGACTTCTTCGTTGTCGCCGAGGGAGAGGCGGACCACACCGCTGCCGTAGCCGTAGTAGGGGAGCGCTCTTGCGCCTTGTTGCGGAGCGAGTGTGGGGTTGACGCCGATGGCGAATTCACGGAAGCGGCGGGCTGCCTCGCCTCCTTGTTTAAGGTAGGCTTCGAGGGCGGCGAGGTTTTCCTTTGCTTCGACTTTGGTGATGACGCCTTTGACGACGGTGAGACGGATTTGGCGCGCGGTGTCGCTGCCGACGCGGGCTTCGGGGATGACGATGATGCCGTTCACTGTTTCTTCGAGCGGGGCGACACGAACGACGCCCGCGGGGAGTTCGATATCGCGATCGATGCGGGTGCGGGCTTTTTCGGCGCGGGCGGCGGAGGCATCGCCATCCTGCTTGTTAAAGGGCCGGTCGGCGGTGCGGAAGGTGACGTTGGTGCCTTCGGGAGTCCTCACACGGATGACGCCGCTCTTGAGTTGGGCGATGACGTGATCTTGCGAGGCGGAGAGTTTCGCGTAGTCGATGGTGAGTGCGTCCTGATAGAGCGCGTCGAAGATGGGTGTGTGTTTGCCGTAGAGGCCGTCGGAGTAAACGCTGCCTTCACCCCAGTGGAAGTGGATTTGCCGGCGCGGGCCCCCTTGATCGGTCCAGCGTTTGAGGCGTTCGCGTTCGGCGGTTGGCAAGCCTGGACCGCCGGGTTGGAGCGGGAGCCAGAGGTAGATCTGGGCATCGTCGAGTTGCGCGGTTTCGATCGCTTTGGCGGCGCGCAGTTTTTCGCGGACCATGTGGGCGAGAGGGAGGAAGTAGGAAGGATCGGGGCGGACGTAGTAGCGCTCTCCTTCGCGCGGGGACAGCGATTTCACGATTTGATCGGCGAGGGCGTTGTAGTTGACGGGGCCTTGCGGTTGGAAGACGAAGTAGTCGTGAACGGCGCGGGAGATATCGGCTATGGCGCGTTCGCCTTTGGTTGTGTCTTCGAATTTTTTGGTGAAGGCGGCGATGACGACGTGGCCTGCGTCACCGGGAAGTTTCATGATGCCGACATCGTTGGCGACCATGGACATGGATCCGGTCTTGTGCGCCACGGTGGTGTTGACGGGCAGCAGCCCCTTGATGCGTGTAGCGCCGGTACGGCAGCGCTCCATGATGTCGAGGAGCAGAGCAGCAGAGTCGGGCTTCAGAATGTCTTTCCGGTGGATGCGCAGCAGGAGCGCGGCCATGCCATCGGGCGTGGAGGTGTCGCGGGGATCATCCTGGAAACGGGTGCGTGCCTGGCTGCGCTCGGTGGGCGATGTGGCGCGTCCGGCCTTGCCGAAGGCTTGTGGAGTCCAGTCCTGTTCGGGAGGCAGCTTGTCGCGGTAACCGCCGGCATCGGCGATGAGGAGGGCGGTGGGGCGATCGACGCGAATGCCGCTGATGCCGAGCGTGCGGAGACGCGCGTTGACGGCATCGCCACCTCCGGCGATGCGGAGGAGAACGTCGGTGGCGGAGTTGTCGGAGATGAGCAGCATCAGCTCCATCAGGTTGCGGATGGAGAGCGAGACACCGGGCTTGTTGAACAGATCGGTGATGGTGCCGGAGCCGGGGTGGAGGTCTTTCGGTTCGAAGGGAACCATGGTGTCGAGGCGGAGTTTGCCTTCATCGACCATGGTGAGGAGCTGCACGGCGAGTGGGACTTTCACGGTGGAGGCCATGGGGAAGCCTTCGGCGCCGCGGAGGGAGATGCGGCGGCCGGATTCGACATGCAATGCGGTGACACCGACGACGCCGCCGGCTTCGGCGAGGCGCTCCACTTCTTTTTGCAGACGATCGAGTGCGGGTTCCTGGGCAGGGAGGAGCGCCGCCAGTGTCCATAGGATGAATCGCATCTACTGTTTTCTCCGGAAGGTTTGGTCGAGGAATTGGACGCTTTCCACTTCGCCGGTGGGCTTGAGCTGGAATTGGATGAGTGAATCGCGCAGGGGCGTGGCGCCGCCTTTGACGTGAAACGTATCGAAGTGAAAATGTTCGAGCGGTGTTTTCCAGTTGGACCACTGCAATTCGAGCCCGGAAGCGGTTGCGGAGAGGTGCGCCTCGCCGTAGGCGGGATGAGTGTAGGCTCCGCTGTAGGCGCTCAGTTGGTGCGATGGCTTGGTATTGGTTTGGCGCTTGGCATCGCGCTCGGCGAGCTGTTTCTTCGATGCCTCATCGCGGGCCTGCGCCACGGCGAGGTATTTCGCGTTCCAGTTGGTTTCGGGCAGGGCGAGGAGGTGATCGGCGATGGCGGTGCGCAGGCATTCCACCATGTTGATGCTGCCCAGGTTGGAGAGCAGGATGATGCCGTACTTTTCATCCGGCAGGAGTGCCACTTGGGCACGGAAGCCGTTGATTGCGCCGCCGTGGGAGACCATGCGATGGCCGCGGTAATCCTGGATGGTCCAGCCGAGTCCATAGGCCATCATGTGCGTGCCGTCGTTCACGGTGCGCATGTTCGGATCGTCCATGCGGATGGGCGTTTGCGGGGTGTGCGTTTCCTTTAAAGTGGCGGCTTTGATGATGCGCTTGCCCTCGAAGACGCCTTCGTTCAATTGCATGCGCACCCAGCGGGACAGATCGTCGACGGAGGAATTCATGGAGCCGGCGGGACCGAGGTTGTCCATGATCAGCCAGGGAACATCGGTGACCTTGTTTTCACGCAGTTCGTAGGGCGTGGCGGCGTCGGGGGCTTTCATGGCGTCGTGCGCGGAGAAATCGGTGTTGCGCATGCCGAGCGGTTCGAGGATGCGCTCGCGCAGGAAGCCTTCCCAGCCCTTGGCGCTGGTCAGGCCGACCGCGTAACCGGCGGTGAGGAACATGATGTTCTGATACTGGTAGGCGCTGCGGAAAGGCTTGGTGAGGGGGACGAGGCCGATCTTGCGGATGATCTCTTCGCGCGACCAGGGCGAGTTGTACCAGAGGTTATCGTGACGCGAGAGTCCGGTGCGATGGGAGACGATATCGCGGAGGGTGACGTTCTCATTGGCCAGCGGGTCACTGAGGCGGAAGAAGGGGACGTGTTTGCGCACGGGATCGTCCCAGTTCATCTTGCCTTCGTCGACCAGAAGGCCCATGGCCGCGGTGGTGAATGCTTTGGTGGTGGAGGCGATGGCGAACCGTGTGGAAGTAGTTACCGGCGCGTTGGTGCTGAGCGATTTGACACCGAAGCCTTTGGCGTAGATGACCGCATCGTTGTGAACGATGGCGACGGCGAGGCCGGGCACCTGGAAAGCGCGGCGGGTTTCTTCGATGATCTGATCGAGCTGGCCGTGATTTGCGGCTGGGGCGAGGAGCGAGGCCGCGAGTATCGACAGCAGGGTTCGTCGCAACATGGAATGTAGGGTAACACTGGGTGTAAGGCCGATGCGCCGCGTGCTATCTTCGATGGCGATGGCACAACATATATCCCGCCGTTCCCTACTCGCCGCAGCCGCGGCAACCCCGCTGGCGTTCGCGGCGAAAAAGGTTCCTGTCGGCCTGGAACTGTTCTCCGTGCGTGATGAACTGAAGCAGGATCTGATGGGCACCGTGAAGCGTGTCGCCAAGATGGGGTATGAGACCGTTGAGTTCTATTCCCCTTACACCGAGTGGTCGATTGAGCAGACCAAGGACATGCGGAAGCTGATGGACGATTTGAAGATCAAATGCCTGTCCACGCACAATAGCTCTCGCGCGTTGAGTGCGGAAAGCATCGGCAAGACGATCGAACTGAATCAGATTCTGGGCAGCAAGCAGGTGGTGATGGCCAGCGCCGGGCGCGTGCAGGGTCTGGATGGCTGGAAGAAGGTGGCCGATGTTTTGAACGAAGCATCGCTGAAGCTGAAGCCGGCAGGGATGCGCCCTGGGTTCCACAATCACCAGACGGAGTTCAAGCCGGTGGAAGGCACGATGCCGATGGAAGTGCTGGCGAAGAATACGGACAAGAGCGTGGTGCTGCAGTTGGACGTGGGCACGTGTATTGAAGCGGGCGTGGATCCGGTGGCGTGGATCAAGAAGAATCCGGGCCGGATTGGATCGATGCATTGCAAGGAATGGTCGAGCAAGGGCAAGGGCTATCGCGTGTTGCTGGGCGAAGGCGATGCTCCGTGGAAGGAATTGTTCAAGGCCGCGGAGTCAGTGGGTGGAATTGAACATTACCTGGTGGAGCAGGAGGGGGCGGACATTCCTCCGTTTGAAGCGTCGGAGCAGTGTTTGAAGATTTTTCGGAAGTTGCATAGCTAGCGCGGATCGAGTTGGAAGTCGATCCACTGGACGGCGGTGTTCTGTTTTTCTTTCGCCAAGCGATCTGTGATGCGCACTTGCAGCATGTATTCGCCAGGAGTGAGTTCGGCCCCGAGGCGCAGTTGGCCGGCGGTCAGCATGCGCTTCGGGTCGAAGGTGTCGCCGGGTTGATAGGGTAGTTTCTTTCCTTCAAAGACTCGCTTGCCATCGCGATAGACGCTGGCCTGGATGTCGATTTGCGGCTTTTTGCCGCTGTCGAGTTTGGCGTTGAGGATTTGGAAAATGTAGATGAGTTGCTGCCCTTGTCGGAAGGTGCGGAGGATGGGGTTGGCCTTCGGGTCTTGCGGCGCTTGCTGCCCTTCTGCGATCTGGGTTTTGTCGGCGGGCGTGCGCAGATATAGGCCGGACATGGCGAGGCGGCCCTTTTTGATGTCGGGCACTTCGATGAACTGGCTGGCGGAGCCCACCTTGCCGCTGGCTGCGTCGCGGATGACGGCGCGAAGTTGATAGGCTCCGGGCTGCTTGATGGGGTGATGCATGGTGTAGATGAGCCCGTTGCGGCGTGCGACCTCGTAGCTGTTGCCACGCAAGCTGATGGTGAACGTTTTGTCGCTTTCGTCGATGGCCGCGCCGTTGTCGCCGAAGGTGATCAGCAAGGCATCGATGTTGGCTTTGTACCAGCCTTCTGCATCCTGCTGAAACGGGAGTTGGCTGACATCGATGTGGAGCAGGGAACTGACGAACGAACCGGACTTGGCGTTTTCCGAATAGAGCGCGGTGAGACGGATGGGGACTCCTCCGGTTCCGAAGGGGGAAGTGAGGGCGGCCAGCATTTGTTGCTGGCGAGTGCGCGGGGTGGGCTTAGCGTTGGTGTCGGGGATGCCGAGGAATCCGGTGCGGGAGCGGACGGTGAGTCCGGCGCGTTTCACCTTGACCTGGATCTTGTGATAGCTCCGGTTGAACGTGGCTTCGCCGGGGGAATAGCCAAGGAGGTAGTAGCCTTGCTGGTCGTCGAGGACTTTGGCCAGGCTACCGGCGATGTCGTTGGAGTCGCGGTAGAAGATGCCTCCGGTTTCGGTGGCGAGGTAGTGCAAGCCGTTTTGTGATTCGAAGTAATCGGTGCGGCGGCGCTGCATGCGGTCGGACGCGGTGATGGGATTGCGGTCGCGGGGGCCGCGTTCGTTGGCGGTTGTTTGCAGAGTGGGGAGGCCGCGCGAGTCGAGGGTGTAGATGACGACGCCGGCGCGGTTGGCGAGGTCGGTGAGTTTGCGCAGGGATTCGAGCACCATGTCGGTGTTGCCCTGGTTGTCGAGGATGCGCATGCCGTCGGAGAGGAGGACGACGCTTTTTCGGCCGGGCAGTTCGCGGAGTCCGTTGACGACGTAGTTGATGGCGCCGAGTGTGCCGACGGAGAAGATGCGGTCGCGGAAATTGTCGAGGGTGGCGAAGGCTTCCTCTTCCTCTTCGTCGCGATTGCCAAAGGCGCTGATGCCGCCTCGGCCGAGCGGGTTCCACTTGACACGATCGACGGCGGCGAGCATCTGGCGTTTGTCGGAGGTGAAGCTTTGGAGCGCTCCCATGCCGGCGCCGGTGCGGACGACGGCGACCAGATCGCCGGGCTGGATTTTCTCATTGACGAATTTCTTCAGCGCCTGCTGGGCGTAGGCCATGCTTTCCCAGGACATGCCGAGGTCGTCGACGACTACGGCGATGGTGCGCTGGATTTGGTTTGGCTTTAGGGGCGTGGGTGGAGGAGGCGGCGCGCCGGGCGTGGCGGGTTTGGTTTCGGCGATCTGCGCGGGCTGGGTGCGGATGAATTGAAAGCTGGTGATTTTTTGCGGCTTGCCGTCCTGGAGCAGTTCGAAGTCGTTGGCTTCGAGGTTGGAGATGTGGTTGCCTTTGGAATCGGTGACGACCGCGTCCACCTGGACGAGGTTGACGGTGATGCGGATGACGGCGTCTTCCTGCTGCTGTGGGAAGGCGGCGAAAGTTAGTAGCGCCAACGCCAGGGATCGCATGGTAACAGAGTAGCGCTTAGTGCCGGTGGCATTCGGCGAGGAGCGCGCCGCTGCCGGTTTCGTGGATGATTGTTTCCAGACCGGCCTGCGCGGCCAAGGCGCTGAATTCGGTGGGTGTGCGGTGCTTGCCTCCCACGAGGATCATCTCGATCATCAGGGGGCGGAGGTTACCTTCGGGGACGATTCCGCCTAAAACAATTACACGGCCTTTTGTTCCGGCAGCCTGCGCGCAGCGTTTGAGGATGGCGATGGCTTCGCGATCGGGCCAATCGTTGAGGATGCCTTTCAGGAGGTATAGATCGAGGCCGGCGGGGAGTGGATCGAAGAAGCTCTGGCCTACTATGGTGACACGGTCTGCGACGTCGGCTTCGGTGAAGACTGGCCCTGATAGAGCCACGGTGCGTGGTTGATCGACGAGGGTGCCTTTGAGGTGGGGATGGAGTTTGAGAATGCCGGCAAGCATCGCGCCGGTGCCTCCGCCGACGTCGGCGATGGTTTGGATGCCGTCCCATCCGCCGGTGATTGGGAAGGATGGGTTCGGTTGGCCGTGACCGGCGGGACCCATGAGTGCGTCGAATTGCGCGCCGATTTCGGGATGCTCGTCGAGATCATCCCAGAAGGGGCGGCCGAAGATATCGTCATAGGCGGGGACGCCGGTGCGGACGTAGGCGAGCATGGTGCTCCAGGAGTGGGCCATGCGTCCACCGAAACCTTCGAGGTCAAGGCCGATGCGCGTGCCTGCGTCGAGGAGTTGACGCGAGGTGTCGTTGAGGGTGTAGTGATTCGGGGACGGCTGATCGAAGACCTCTTTGGTGACGAGGTGATCGAGGATGCGGCCGAGCACGTAGGCGTCGCACTGCGCGGCGGCGGCGAGTTGCGCGATGTCGTGTGTTCCACTGTCGATGTGTTCGGCGATGCGGAGGGTGGCCACGGTGTGGATGCACCACGGAGTGCAGAGGTCGCTGAGTGCCCAGAGATCCATAGCCTCTAGTATCACTTCGAACCGAGGAGCATATAGGTGACGGTGGCGATGGCGCAAAGTGTGCCGCGCTCGTCGGTGAGTTCGACGGTGCCGACTACGAGTGTTTTGCCGGTTTTGACGAGGTTGGCTTTGGCGCGGAGGACTGCGGTGTTGGCGGCGGCGCGGAGGTAGTTGACCTTTAGCTCGACGGTGGTGGAGTGACGTGTCTGGTTGAGGACGTGTTCCAGGGCGTACCAGACGGCTTCATCGGCGATGGTGGCGATGAGGCCGCCGTGAAGGGAACCGTCGGGGTTGAAGTAGAAAGGCTGGAGCGGGCACTCGATGGTGACGCTGGTTGCGGTGGATTCGATGACCTTGAGTTGCAGGAACTCCGTGAAGGTCACGCGAAGAGCTCCATCACGGGTTTGCCCTTGCCGTCTTTGGTGACGTGGAAGGGGCGCTTTTCGACTTCGTAGGCGTGATCGGGTGCGATGCCCATGGCGGTGTAGAGCGTGGCGTGGAGGTCTTCGATCCTGATGGGTTTGTCCACGACTTTGCAGGGGCGCTCATCGGCCGTTGTGCCGTAGAGGAAGCCTTTCTTCATGCCGCCGCCGATTAAGAGCACGGAGCCCGCTTCGCTGAAGTGGCGATGCATGCCGTAGTGCTTCAGTTCCTGCATCACTTCGGGCTGCTTCACCTGATCCTTCACTTCGCGGCCGGGCTTGCCTTCGGTGATCATGTCGCGGCCGAACTCGCTGGCGAGGACGATCAAGGTGCGGTCGAGGAGGCCGCGCTGTTCGAGATCAAGCACGAGTTGAGCGATGGGGAGATCGATCTCCTTTTTCATGTCACGGGCGCGAGTGTGGCCGTTTTCGTGGGTGTCCCAATGGCGGAAGGGGATGTACTCGGTGGTGATTTCGATGAAGCGCGCGCCGGCTTCGGTGAGGCGGCGGGCGAGGAGGCAGCCGAGTCCGAAGCGGCTGGTGTTGTATTTGTCGTAGCTGGCTTTTGGTTCGAGGGAAATATCGAAGGCCTTGGCTGCGGGGGAACTCATGAGGCGATAGGCGTTCTCGACGGAGCGGAGCAGCGATTGCTGCTGGTAGTCGCTGCCGTGACGCAGCACGGGATTGGCTTCGAGCAGCTTGCGGTATTGCTGCTGGCGGCGTTCGAAGCGCGAGGTGGTGATGTGCGCGGGCGGGCGCACGGCTGCTGCTGCTTCGGCGGGATCGGGGACAAGGAACGGACCGTATTCGGAGCCAAGGAATCCGGCGGTGTGGAACGCTTTGACGGCGTCGCTTTCTGCGCCGATGTCGAGGTTCTGGCCGATGTCGATGAATGCGGGGACATCGGCGTTGCGCGGGCCGAGGGTGCGGGCGATCATCGAACCCAGGTGCGGCGCGGCGACGGAGAGTGGTGGCGCGTAGCCGGTGTGCCAGTGATATTGATGGCGCGAGTGGAGGATGAAGCCGAGATCGCCGGCCTGATAGGTGCGCACCAGCGTGGCGCGATCCATGATTTTGGCGACGTTCTCCAGGCCTTGCGAGAGCTTGATGTTGTCGACGACGGTGTCGATGGCGGGGAAGGTGCTGAGCACGCGCTTCGATTCGAGGCCTTTTTCGAAGGGCGTGTAGGCTTTGGGGTCGAAGGTTTCGGTTTGCGCCATGCCGCCCGCCATCCAGAGCAGGATCATGGTGTCGGCTTTGGCTTCGGGCTTGGCGTAGGCTTTCAATTCGCGCGGGCTTCCGGCGGTGAGCGCGGAGAGCATGGCCGAACCGGCGGCGCTCATGAAGCCGCGGCGAGTCAATGATTGGACGAGTTCCTGTTCCTTCATGGGTGTTACCGGATGTATTGAAATTCGGGCGATTGGAGCAGCATCCAGAGGAAATCTTCCACGGGGTCGATTTCCAGTTTGGGGCCGAGAATGGACGCGGCCACCTGGCGTTCGGTGTCGGCCGGGTCGCGCTGCAGGGCGTGACGATAGAGGCGGGTGATGAGCGAATCGGGGCCGTAGCGATCGCGCGGGCGTTCCACTGGTGTGTCGCGGGCGACGCGAACTTTCTGTTTCGGATCGGGCTCCTGATCGAAGATGAAGAATCGGATGGCGGGGCCGATGTCGGATTCCATGCTCTGCTTGGCGACGGTGGCCGTGGCCTGGAAGCGATCGAACTTTTTGCCGGCGAGATCGATGGTGAGTGTTGTGGGCAGTTTTAGATTTTCGGGATCGATGCCGTTGAGCAGGTCTTTGAGCGGCGTGCTGTCTTTGCCTTTGATGAAGACGGCGTCTTTCCAGATGGGGACAACGCGTTTGGGATCGTAGGAATCGACGTTTTCGACGATGAGGTAGAGCTTCTTCACGCCCTTCACGGAGATGTCGGCTTTGGCGGCGTTGCGGCGGATGAGGCCGCTATCGAAGAGATTGTCGGGCGGCGTGGGCGGGAATTGGACGAGGCGTTCGGC
>JAFDVS010000113.1:0-8436 GCA_018268935.1 Acidobacteriota bacterium
AGAGTCTGTGAAAAAACCTGCCGCATGGAGATAGCCACTCCAGATTGTGGGGCAGACTTCAGTCTGCCGTTTCAGAGCCGCGACCGTGAGGGAGCGGTCTTCTGCCCTCTCCCGTTTTTGAGCCGCGCACGTCAGCAAGCGGTTGTTCGAGCCTTTAGACACCGGCTGCTACCAAACGCTATCCCCCCGTCGCCCACCACCCGGAAGAGTCACAATATCCCTATGCCCCAATACCGATTCGGCCTCTTCCAGTTCGATTCGGATCAAGCCCTCCTCTCCCGCGATGGCGTCCCCATCAAGCTCCAGCGCCAACCCGCCCAAGCCCTCCACCTCCTCCTCTCCCACAACGGCGCCATCGTCTCCCGCGAAACACTCCGCGACGCCCTCTGGGGCTCGGAAACCTTCGTCGACTTCGACAGCGGCCTCAATTTCTGCATCGCCCAAGTCCGCTCCGCCCTTCGCGACTCCGCCGAATCCCCCCGCTACATCAAAACCGTGCCCCGCAAGGGCTACCAGTTCATCGCCCCCATCATCACCGCCGCCCCAGCGCCACTCCCGCCTCCCATCTCCAAACCCCGCTACCTCTACCTTCTCCTCCCCCTGCTCATCCTCCTCGCCGGTACCGCTTTCTGGCGCTTCCAAACTCGCCCTTCCCCACCCGCCGTCGCCGTCTTCCGCCTCGACAACAACACCGGCGACCCCCAATACGACAAGCTCGCCGAAGTCCTCACCGATTCCTTGATCGCCGACCTCACCGAAGCCGGATTCAAAAACGGCGCCCCCGCCTACGCCGTCATCGGCAACGACGCCCGCCTCATCCAACCGCGCTCCCAGCGCGATCTCGCCGCCATCGGCGCCAACCTCAAAACCCCGTTCACCATCAGCGGCTCCCTCCGCCCCGCCCCAGGCGGTGTCGAAGTCTTCGCCCAACTCATCACCCTCCCTGACCAGCGCCATCGCAAGGTCGTCCTCGTCAACCTATCCCCCACTGCCCTCTCCGAAGTGCCCCGCCGCATCGTCCAAGCCTTCGATCCCGTCATCCGCGCAGTGCAGGCGCCCTTGTAATCTCCCTGATCCAAACCACTTATCAACTCATATAGAACTTCGCCCCGCTTTGCCCGCCCTCCCGTTACTATTCCACCATGACCCTTCGACCAACCCGCCGCCAGGCGCTCCTCGCCGTCCCGGCCGCACCCGCCTTGGCCCAAACCGCCGCGCCCGCGCCTGCCCAACAAGACACAAACCTCGTCAAAGACTGGGTGGCCAAAGCCCATCAGCGCAAACTCGACCCCATGCGCGCCCTCCTCAAGCAAAGCCCCGAATTGATCCACTCCTCCTACGACTGGGGCGCCGGCGACTGGGAAGGCGCTCTCCAGGCCGCCGCCCACACCGGCAGTCACGACATGGCCCGCTTCCTCCTCGATTCCGGCGCACGCCTCGACCTCCTCGCCGCCGCCATGCTCGGCGAACTCGCCTTCGTCAAGCTCTCCCTCCAACTCCTTCCCAACTCCATCCGCCTCCGTGGAGCCCACGGCATCCCGCTCCTCAGTCACGCCGTCGCCGGAGCCGAACCCGCCGCGCCCGTCTTTGAGTTCCTCCTCGATTCCGGCGCGGACGTCAACACCGTCCACAACAACGGCATGACTCCCATCGCACTCGCCGTCCAAACCGGCCGCCGTGATGCCGTCCGCCGCCTCCTCGCCAAAGGCGCCAACCCTGGCATCCGCGCCAAAAACGGAGCCACTCCCCTCTCACTCGCCCTCAAGCTCGGCGACCCCGGCATCATCGCCGATCTCAAGGCCGCCGGAGCCACGGAATAGCCCGCAACACTGGGCCAAATCGCGAGGATTGCGCGAAAACCCGCATTCCGCACTCCACCGCACGCCCCTACACCTAGCATCCCAAACCACTCCCAATTGGAACTCCGCGTGCCTGCAAATCAGTCATGAGCGACAGCCCGTTCCTCAATAGCCTCATCGGTAAACCCGTGCGCATCATTTGCAGAGACCACGTTGCAGCCGCCGATTCCCCGCTCGTCCTCAAGGAAGTCTCCCAACTCGGTCTGGTCGCCGACGACTCCCACGACTCACACTTCTTCGCCTGGGCCGAAGTAGTCGAAGTAGTATCCCCAGACGAACCCGTCTCCCCCGACAAAGCCATCCTAGCCTGCTTTGCCGAATGCGGCGACGAACTCAACTAACCACTCCTTGTGGGGCAGACCATCGTATCTTGTGGTCTGCCTTCGGCCGAAGGCCGACCCCTAAATCGTCATCGCCAAAAAACCACCGTCTACCCGTAAAATCGACCCCGTCACAAACCCCGATGCCTGCGGTGACGCCAGATAAACCGCAGCTCCCACCAGTTCATCTGCTTCTCCAAACCGGTGCATCGGCGTATGCCGCATAATGCTTGCCACCCGCTCTTCCGTCAGAATTCGCCGGTTTTGTTCCGCCGGAAAAAATCCCGGCAAAATCGCATTTACCCGCACTCCAAAAGGTGCGAAATCCTGCGCCAGAAACATCGTGATCTGATTCACTCCCGCCTTCGCCACCGCATACGTCATCACTTTCGACAACGGGGGCCCCGACGACGCCGACGAAATGTTGATGATCGACCCTTTCCCCCGCGCCACCATCCACTTCCCAAACACCTGGCAGGCGAAAAACACGCTCTTCAAATCCACATCCAGGATCCGCTGCCATTCCGCTTCCGTGATCTCGAAAAACGGTGTCGCCGAATTGATTCCCGCCGCATTAATCAGCACATCCACTTGTCCAAATTCGGTCAGCACCCGATCCCGAGCCGCTTCCAATTGCGCCTTACTGGTCGCATCGCACTGAATTGCCGTCGACTGCCGCCCCAACTGCGCAATCGCGCTTGCCCGCATCCGCGCGTTTTCCACATTGTTATCGACCACGGCCACATTCGCGCCCGCCTTCGCCAACCCCATCGCCATCGTCCCCGCCAGCACCCCGCCTCCGCCAACCACAACCGCAGTCAACCCATGAAGGGAGAATAGAGAATCACCATTAGTGCCCGACATACACGAACCAAAGAGCAATCCAAGCACCAAAGAACCTCACCCCAACCCTCGAATGGAATCCCGTCGCTCCAGCACGCCCAGCACTGCCGCGAACGCTACCCCCTGCACCACTCCTTCGATCATCGCCTTCCACACGATTCCCGCCGCCGTGAACTCCGGTCTCAGTATCAGCCATCCCTCGATCGTGCCCGAACCCGCCACCGTGCTCGCCCACTGGCCCAGCACAACGTATAAGCCCGCAACCGCCGCAACCCGTTTGCCATAGCTCCAGGACCGCAAAGTGGAAAGGAACGGATAGAGCACCAGCGCAATCAGAACACCCCGAACCACCTGCAAGGGAAGCATCCACCGCATTACATGGTTCCACAGCGCGGGCTCGCCCGGCGTACGCATCACCTTCGCAAACAGGCCGCTCGAATCGTCGAAGAACTCATGCGTCACCAGCGCGTACGCTAGCGCTCCCACACCAACGTAGGTCACCACGTGCGCACCAATCACCCGCATAGCGAAGCGAACAAATCGGCGGCCGGACATAGCAACGGAATACGCTGCAATCCAATCGCCAGTCCGCCTACCCTACCCCCAACGCCTCCAACGCCGCCTTCTCCATCGCCGCCCGCGGAGCATTCTCCCCCGTCCATGTCTCAAATTGCAGCGCCGCCTGTTCCAGAAACATCTGCAGCCCGTCAATAATCACCTTGTTCTGCTCCCCCGCACGCTTCAACAACATCGTCTCCCGAGGGTTGTACACCATGTCAAACACAATCTCCCCAGGAATCCGGTCCTCAAAGAAGCACTCGTTCACATGCGGATACATCCCCAGCGGAGTCGCATGAATCACCGCGTCGAAATACCGCGAGTTCAATTGATCCCGCATCAGCGCCTCGGCATTGCACGCCTTCGCCAGCGCCCGCACCCGGTCCGCATTGCGTCCCACAATCGCTACCTTCGCCCCGCTATCGGCCAGCGCAAACGCCGCCCCGCGCGCCGCCCCACCATTGCCCACCACCAGCACACTCGATTTCCCCAGCCGTATTTTCTTGCTCAACGGCCCGATGATCCCCTGCACGTCCGTATTCAACCCGCGCCATTTCCCGTTCTTCCGGAATACCGTGTTCACCGCCCCAATCCGCCGCGCCAGCGGATCCACTATGTCCAGATACCGCAGTATCTTCTGCTTGTGCGGAATCGTTACGCTAAAACCCGCAATCGGCATCTTGCTCGCGAACAGAAAGAAATCCTTCAATTGCGGCGGATGCACCAGAAACGGCAGATATACACTGTCGATCCGCTTCGATTGAAACGCCCGGTTGTGTACCGCCGGCGATATCGAATGCCGCACCGGATCGGCAATCACCCCATACACCTTCGCCGCTTTCGTGAATTTCTCCACCCGGAACAGGTTCCGCAGCATCTTTGCCGACACCTGCCCCGCCGCTGTCCCTTCCGTCGCCGATGGCGAAGCATACGTGTACAGCCCGCCCATCGCCGTCGATAATACCCGCGTCGGAAATCCCGTCTCACCCATCGCCAGCAGAATAAGAGGACTCCGCGGTGAACTCCGGAACAACGACAACACCTTTACGTTGTCCGTCGGCTTCCGCGCCGTGCTCACCAGTTTGTAGGCATCGGCCGGCACTTTGTTCATCCGCCGCATCACCGCGTCAAGCGATGGCGTCCCGCCAAAGTTGTGATAGCTCACCACCAGCCACGCTCGCCCCCGGATGCTCTCCAGCTTCGGCTGCACACCTTCCGCGCTCTCAATCTCCAGGTCCACCGCGCGTGCCCCTGCATCGATCGCCGCGTGCAGAATGCTCAGTTGCTCTTCGATGCTGCCGTTAAAATGTCCGTGATTTTGATGCCGCCGGCATGTCGCCAGAATCGTGCACTGCGGATACCGCGATAAAAAATCCTTGATCAGCCGTACCCCTTGCATCGGCTGCGGCAGGTAGTCCAGCCGGAACTCAAGGAAGGTTTCCCCCGCTTCCGCTTCCTGTTTTGCATACGAATTCAGCTTCTCAATACTTGGAAGCCCGAGCGCAATGCAGATGCGCGGCAGTGCTGCTTTATGTGACATATCCCCTAATACGTTCGATGCATCATAACATAACCGCCCCGTATTCCGTTTCAGACCCGAACTACCGGAATCACTGCATTTCCGTACACTCTCCCCGCCTTCACCGTGGCTACCGGTGTCAACCTGCGCTCCCCGGTTCGCGTCGCCCCCAGCGAATCCGTGAACACCCATTTGCCTTCCCTCATCTCGAACACCGCCACATCTCCAACCGCTCCAACCTTCAATGTCCCCGGCTGATGCGGAAATGGAAATGCCTGCGCCGGGTTCCACGTCGCCCGCCGCACCACTTCCTCCAGGCTCATCCCCAATAACAAAAACTTCGACAACGTCGTTGCCAGATCAAATACCGGACCATCGACATTGAACTGGTGTACGTCGCTCGATATCGTCCCCGGATAAATCTCCTGCCGGAACGTAGCTTCCGCCGTCGCAAACGAAAAGCTCCCCGCGCCGTGCCCCACATCCAGCAGCACTCCGTTCTCCATCGCCTTCCGTACCTCACCGATCACCCGCCCTCGCCCGTCCAATATCCCGCCATCGCCGCCCCTAAAACTATGCGTGATCAAATCCCCCTTCCGCAGCCGCGACACAATCGCCTCCACCGGAGAATGCGTCCCGCCGATATGCACCATCAGCGGCAGATTCACCGCCTGCGCCGCTTCCTGCGCCAGCGCCAGCGCCCGCAGATCGTTCTCCCCCGCAATATTTTTCGTCAGCCGGATTTTTACCCCCAAAATCACGTCGCGATTCTGCTCAATCGTCCGGATCGCCAGCTTCGGATTCGCGTACCGCAAATCCAGCAATTCCCCAAACGGATTGTCCGTCGACAACGTCGATTGCCCCACCACCGAAATATTCAACAACGCGAAAACCCGCGTCTCCACCATTCGCACCACATACTGCCGCAACCCCGGAAACGTGTGCGCTCCCGCTGACCCCGCGTCCACCACCGTCGTCGCGCCTTTCGCAATGCAATTCGGATCCGCCGGTATCCCCAACGGAGCCACTCCGTCATATACATGCACATGCACATCGACGAGCCCCGGAGTCACAATCTTCCCCCGCGCATCCAGCGTCTGCCGGGCCACAGCCGGACTCAGATTCTCCGCCACCCGCGCAATCTTCCCGCCCGCAATCGCCACATCCCGCACCGCCGACAGATTCTGCGACGGGTCGATCACATGTCCCCCGCGAATCAACAAATCATAAGCAAACGCACTCCCCGCCTGCATCGAAAGCAGCGGCAACGCCCGCCTCGCCCACTCCCGCCGCGTCATACTCGATCTCCCTTCTACCCCAACCTCTCAAATTCCCAGCCCCAAAGCCCCGCACGAAACTGTGGAGACCATCGCTTTTTGTGGTCTGCCTCGGCCGCAGGCCGCCGCGACAGCCCACACTTTCCCCCTAACTATCCTGAGCCTTCTGCGCCTGCAAAGGCAGATACGCCGCCCCATACAACCCCGCTTCGCTCCCCAACTCCGCCTTCGCGATGCGAGTATGCGTATTCCGATAAGAGAAACTCCGCCATCGCACCTCCTTCTCCAGTGCCGGATAGAAAAAGTCCCACGCAGCCAGCGCCCCGCCGCTCATCAAATACAACGGGTAATTAAAAACATTCACCAGCATCGCAATCGCGATCCCCAGCGCCTGTCCCATGCTCTCGAAGATCCGCACCGCCCGTTCTTCCCCACTCACCGCCAGGTCATACACATCCTTCGCCGAAAGATGATCCCCCAGCGCCATCAGATTCGCCATGCTCTCAATCGCCGTCGCCGACGCATGTTTCTCCAGACACCCCACATTCCCGCATCCGCACGGATTCCCATTCGGCACCACCGTCAGATGCCCCAACTCCCCGGCCATTCCCACAAACCCATGCAGCACGCGCCCATGCGAAATGATCCCGCCTCCAATCCCCGTACCCAGAGTCAGCAGCACCAGGTCATCCACATCGCGTCCCGCCCCCATCCACTTCTCCCCCATCGCCGCCGCATTCGCATCATTCTCCAGCACCACCGGAGTCCCCAACCGTTTCTCAATCGCATCCCGAATCGGGTAGTTATTCAGCGGAGGCAAATTATGCGAGCCCACAATAAACCCCTCCGCGATCCGAATGAACCCCGGCACTCCAATCCCAACCCCCGCCAATCTCCGTCCGCGCTGCCGGTCCCGCACCGAAGCGATGCACGCGCAGATATCGTCTACCACCCGCTCCGGACCCTGCGTCAAATCCGTGCTCGCCGCCACTTTCTCAATCATCTCCCCCGACGCCGACACCGCCGCCGCTCGCAGATTCGTTCCGCCCAAGTCCACGCCAATTGCAAATTGATCCATACCGATAAGTGAGTCTACCAGTTCACTCACAGCACCTGCTGTTCCTCTTACACATTGGTGCCCTGAGCTCAAAGGCTGCCAGTCCCCAGGGCGAAGCCCTCGAACAAAACACGGCCTCAACCAACCTCAACCCGAAAATCATTCACCAAGTTCTTGATGCCATCGACGCATGCACAGTCAGTTCCGGTTGTCGACAAGATGTACATTAAGATGTACATTTAAATCATGGCATCACGATACTCTATTGCCCAGGCACGTGCGAAACTCCCGGCCGTCGTCAACCAGGCCGCCTCCGGCATGCACGTGGAACTCACGCGCCGCGGCCAGCCAGTCGCCGTGATCCTCTCCACTCAAGAGTTCGAGCGCCTCCGCGGAAAGCAGCAGCACTTCCGCCATGTCTATCAGCAGTTCCTGGACAAGTACAACCTTTCTGAGGTCGGCCTCGATCCAGACTTCGCATCGTCTCTGCGCGACCGCAATCCAGGCCGAAAAGTGGACCTCTGATGCTCCGCTATCTGCTCGACACGAGCATCGTCTCCATCCCAACATGGAAGCAACCCAACCCACATGTTGTAGAGCACCTCATCGAATTGGGGCCCCATTGTGCCATCGCGTCCCCCATCTGGCACGAACTCACTTTCGGTTGCAAACGCCTTCCAAAAGGGAAGCGCCGCACCGCCCTGGAAGCCTACCTGCGAGACGTGGTTCACTCATTTCCGATCCTTCCGTATGACGAAGCCGCGGCAGACTGGCATGGGACCGAAAGAGCACGACTAGAGAAAGCGGGACGCCCTGCACCTTTCGTTGACGGCCAGATCGCCGCCATCGCCGTCATTCACAACCTAACCCTCGACACCGCAAACGATCGTGATTTCGCCAATTTCTCAAACCTCTCAGTGGAGAACTGGACCAACCCACGCCGCCGCCCCCGAAGATCCACATCCCCCTAACTTCAAAATCCGTGTTCATCTGTTTCCATCTG
>JAFDVS010000113.1:8466-81773 GCA_018268935.1 Acidobacteriota bacterium
ACCCCGCCCCAATCACCCTACAAGCCCCCACCAACTCCTTCAACATCCCCTTCGCCCGCGTCAACGTCATCCGTGGTAACGGCCCCGATATACTCAACCCCGCTATCACCTTCTTCTGCCCATTCATCACCGGCGCCGCGATACACCGCCCATCCGGCTCGTTCTCCATGCTATCCATCGCATACCCCTGCGTCCGCACTCTCTCCAACTCCACAATCAAATCCTTCTCCCGCACGATCGTCGCCGCCGTGAACTTCGGCATCCCCTTCGATCGCACCAGCCGCAACGCCTCCCGCTCCGGCAAATCCGACAGCAGCACTTTCCCCAACCCCGTCGAATGCGGATAACGCCGGTTCCCGATCTTCGACGTCATCCGCACCGCCTGCTTGCTCTCCACCGTGTCAATCACCAATACTTCCCCACCATCCAAAACCCCCAGATTCACAGTCTCCTTACAGCTCTCAGCCAGTTTCTCCATCACCGGACGCGCCGCCCGCAGCAGCCGCTGCTCGAACCCCGTGTCCCGAGGCTCTTCAAACAACTTCCGCGACACACGATAGTTCAATTCCCCATCCCGCTCCAGATAACCCCGCGACTCCAGCGTCGCCAGAATCCGGTACACCGTCGGCTTCGGCATGCCCGATAACTCCGTCAACCCCGCCAGCCCAATCCCCTCCGGCGACCGCCTCACCACATCCAAAATATCAATCGCCTTATGCAACACCCTCACGCCCGCCGGTCCATGCTTCGCTTTCATCGTTTCACATTGTAAAACGCCAACCCATCAAAATACAAAATCCCCTTGACTCCGGCCACCCGGTCAGATAGATTCAACACACTGTCTAATCCCAAATGAGGTGCTGACCATGAAGATCTCCTGCCTTATCCTTCTCACCGCGTTCTCCCTCCACGCGCAAGAAACCCGAAGCACCATCTTCGGCCGCGTTCTCGACGCGCAAAACGCCGCAGTCGTCGCCGCCGAAATCCTCGTCACCAACGTCGATACCAACGCCACAACGCGCCTCCGCTCCAACGAAACCGGATACTACGAGGCGAATCTCCTCCTCCCCGGCAACTACCAGGTCACCGGCGAAATGCAGGGCTTCAAGAAAACGGTCCGCTCCGGCATCCAGCTCTCCATCAGCTCACGCGTCGAAATCGACATCCAACTCGCCATCGGTGAAACAGCCGAAACCGTCTCCGTCAGTGCCGAGGCCCCCCTCCTCGAAGCCTCCAGCGTCAGTGCCGGACGAATCATGGAAAATCGCAGCGTCACTGATCTTCCGACATTCAACAACTCCCCGCTCATGCTCATCAAACTCGTCCCCGGCATCCAGGCCAGCGCCAATCGCCGCTACAACGGCGTCAACGCCCTCGGTGGCACCGCCGAAGCGCACAACGCAGGCAACGTCGGCGGCAACGACTGGTCCATTGACGGCGTCCCCAACATGGGCGCAGGCTACTCCGCCGCCTACCTCCCTTACTCCACTACCATCCAGGAGTTTAAGGTCGAATCCACCAATTTCGACGCCTCCATCGGCCACACCACCGGCATGACCGTCTCCGTCATGACCAAGTCCGGCAGCAACTCCCTCCACGGAGCCCTCACCGAACAGCACTGGCAGCAGCGCTGGAACGGCACCCGCTTCTTCGTCAAGCAGCAGTACTACCGCAACATCTCCGCCGCCGAAGCCGCCGGCAACACCGCCCTCGCCAATCAACTCCGCAATTCCCCCAAGCAGCCCTCCGGCCATTCCAATAACTACGCCGGAACACTCGGCGGCCCCATCGTCATTCCCAAAATCGTCAACGGCCGCAACAAGCTCTTCTTCTTTTTCAGCTACGACGGCTTCGAAGACAAGAAAACCACCGAGTCCACCTTCAATCACACCGTCCCCTCACTCGCCCACCGCGGCGGCAATTTCTCAGACCTCCTCGCCATCGGCCCGCGCTATCAACTCTACGATCCCCTCACCGTCCGTGCCGATCCCGCCCGCCCCGGCCACCTCATTCGCGATCCCATCGCAGGCAACATTCTTCCCACCTCCCGCATCGTCAGCCCCGCCAACGCCACCTACTCGAAGTTCTTCCCCAACCCCAACAATCCTCCCGCCGCCGCCAATCTCGAGCCCCTCAACAACTACCTCGGTGTCGCCGAGCCCTACAACTGGAGCTACGGCGCGCTCGCCAATCGCTTCGACTACAACCGCTCCGAGAAGCACCGCTTCTTCGGCCGCTGGTCCTGGCTCAAGTACCGCGAAGACCGCCAGGACTGGACCTTCGAAACCGCCCGTGGCCTCCAGACCAACGGCGTCAATCGCAACAACAGCGGCCTCACCGCCAACTACGTCTTCACTCCCAACAGCAACACCGTCCTCGATGTCCAGGCCGCCATCAACCACTTCCGCGAAGGCAACATTCTCACCTCCGTCGCCACTGCATTCAAACCAAGCGACGTCGGCCTCCCCTCCTACCTCGATCAGGTCGCAGGCGAAAATCACGCCCTCCCCATCATGGCCATCAACGGTTACGACACCCTCGGCCAGGCCGTCCCCGCCTGGACCAACTTCGTCCTCGCCTCCACCAAAATCAATCTCACCCACATCCGCGGATCCCATACCTTCACCGCGGGCATCGACGTGCGCGATCATCGCCGCTCCGGCGGCAACCCCGGCGAAGTGAACGGCCGTTTCAACTTCACCAACAAGTTCACCAGCAAGGAAGAAGACGGGCTCACCGTCGCCGCCAACCTCGGCCACAGCTACGCCGCCTTCCTCATGGGCCTCCCCGCCTCCGCCAGCCTCGATAGCAACGGCAATTACTTCCTCCGCAATCCCTACGCCGGATGGTTCGTGCAGGATTCCTGGCGCGCCACCTCGCGTCTCACACTCATGCTCGGCCTCCGCATGGAAAGCGAGTGGGGCCGCACCGAACGCTACAACCGCGTCATCGGCTGGTTTGATCCCACCGCGAAACTCCCCATCACCGATGCCGCCCAAGCCGCCTACGCCCGCGCACCCATTCCCGAACTCGCCGCCTCCAGTTTCTCCGTCCTCGGCGGTTCCATCTATCCCGGCGTCAACGGAGCCCGCAACGCCCTCCAATCCACCGAGTTCATGTTCCTCCCCCGCTTCGGCGCCGCCTATCAACTCAACAACCGCACCGTCATCCGCGGCGGCTACGGCATCTACTTCGACACGCTCAACGCCCAGAACGTCGGCCCCGATCAATCCGGTTTCAGCCGCGCCACCGTCAGCCCCATCACCAATGACTTCGGCCAGACATGGCTCTCCGGCAACCCGCAAACAGGCGTCTCCCCGCTCACCAATCCCTTCCCCACTCGAGCCGATGGCACCCGCTTCGATGCCCCCGTCGGCGCAGCGCAAGGCCTCCTCGCACGCACTGGCGCCGGTTGGGGCTTCTTCGGCGAAAACGTCCCCCGAGCCCGTCAACACCGCTGGCGCGTCGATGTCCAACGCCAGCTCGGCAGCAATATGGTGGCCACCGTCGGCTACGCCGGCAGTTACTCCGACCAGATCCGCCTCGCTCGCCGCCTCGATTCTCTCCCCGGCCAATTCTGGAACACCACGTCGGTCAGAAACGCCGCCCTCGCCACCAACCTCAATTCAAACGTCACCAATCCCTACCGCGTCCAAAACTTCACCGATCTACAAGCCTCCAATCCAATCCAGTATCAGGCGCTTTCTTCGCGCGGCTACTTCACCAGCGCCACCATTCCCAAACACATGTTGCTCCGTCCGTTCTCCCACATGAACAACATCTCCGATTCCTCCAGCACCGACGGCAAGGTCAAAACGCATTCCATCGAAGCCAGCTTCCAACGCCGCTTCTCCCGTGGCTTCACCTTCAACGCCAACTACACCGCGCTCTACGAACGCGACAGGCTGTATTACCACAATGAATTCGACCCGCTACCCAGTTGGCGTCAATCGAACGCTGGCGTCCCTCAGCGCTTCGCCGCCACCGGCATCTTTGAGCTCCCCTTTGGCCGTGGCCGCGCCTATGCCCGCTCCGGCGTCGCCAGCGCCTTCCTCGGAGGCTGGCAGGTTGCAGGCACCTACGAATGGCAGCCCGGCGCGCTCCTCGATTGGGGCAACCTCTATTACTACGGCGAGCTCTCCGCCATCAACACCGGAACCCGCACCCTCGATCGCTGGTTCAACACCGACAACTTCGAGCGCAACTCGGCACGCACCCCCGCCGCATTCCAGGCCCGCGTCTTCCCCACCCGCGTCAATGGCGTCCGCGGCGACGGCCTCAATCGCATCGACGCCAACATCCAGCGCGACTTCCGCCTCCGCGAATCGCTCACCCTCCAATTCCGCATGGATGCCCTCAACGCCGCCAACCGCTCGCAATTTGAAAACCCCAACCTCGACCCGCTCTCCACTAACTTCGGCCGCGTCACCAACAACACCTCCAGCACCATGCGCTTCCTCCTCTTCCAGGTCCGTCTCAAGTTCTGATCCAATCAAGAAACATGCGCCATCTCCTGAAACTCGTCCTCGCTTCCGCATCGCTCGCCGGTGCCGCGCCCGTGCCGTTCGATACCAGCGCAGTCCGTCCCGGCCCCGTCACCGTCGTCAAAGAAGGTGACCTCGCTCTCGTCCGCTGGAAAGACGCCTCCAATCGCGATTGGGAGGCATCCTTCAATCTCGAACCCAACCGCCCGCTCATCGCCGCATTCAAAGTCGGCGGCACAACCGTGGTGCAAAACGCCGCCCCCATCTACAACGCGCAAACCGGAAAGCGCCGCGGCGGCTTCGACGAGTTCTTTGACTTCCCGCCTTCCCACCCCGACGGCACGCGCAACTTCCAAGGCCAGCTCCAACTCACCGCTGCCCGCGCCGAAACCCTCGGCGATCGCGTCGAAGTGACATTCGACGGCTTTCAAATGGGCATCTTCAAAGGCTCCATCCGCTACGTCTTCTACCCCGGCAGCCGCCTCATCCAGCAGGCCGCGGTCGCCTCCACCAATGAGCCCGACACGGCCTACTTCTACGACGCCGGCCTCCGCATGGCCGTCCCCCGCGACGCGCGCCCCGGCGGCAACATGGAGTCCGAAATCACTTACTACGACCACAACGGCAAGCTCCAGACCGAACATCCCAACGTCTCCGAAAAGATCCCCGTCCGCGTCAAATACCGCACCCTCGCGGCCCGCGCCCAGGGCGGCAGCATCGCCGTCTTTCCCACGCCGCACAAATATTACATGCCTCGCGATTTCACCACAGACATGGGCTTCCTCTGGCACACCGCCTGGCGCGGACAGGTCTACCTCGGCATCCGCCAGCTCCCTGATGACAACTCGCGCTACTACCCATGGATGAACGCACCCCCGGGCACCCAGCAACGCATGAACGTCTTCTTCCTCCTCAGCGACGCCGAGCCGCGCGCCGTCCTCGACGAAGTCCCCCGCTACACCAACCGCGACCGCTTCCCTCGCATCGATGGCTACAAAACCATCGCCCCCCACTGGCACTACGCCTACACCGTGCAAGCCATGGAGAAAGGCGCATCCTGGGTGCCGCCCTTCAAGCCCGTCCTGCAAAGCCTCGGCGTCGACGGCGCCATCATCGCCGACTTCCACGGCGACGGCCACCCGCAAGACCAAACCGAACTCCGCCTCAAGGAGCTCAAAGCTTACTTCGATTTCTGCCGCGCGCAAACAACCAGCGATTTCCTCCTCATGCCCTCCGAAGAGGCCAACGTCCACTACGGCGGCCACTGGGCCGTCTCCTTCCCCAAGCCCGTCTATTGGTTCATGGCTAAGCCCGGCACGAAGTCCACCAAAGCCGAAGTCCCCGGCTACGGCAGCGTCTACACCATCGGCAATTCCAAAGCCCTCCTCGACATGGTCCGCAAAGAGCACGGCTTCGCCTATCAAACCCATCCCCGCACCAAAGGCTCGAAAACCTTCCCCGACGATATCCGCTACACCGAGCACTTCCTCGACGACACCTACGTCGGTGCCGGTTGGAAACAAATGCCCGCCGACATGTCATCCCCCCGTCAGGGCGAGCGCTCCCTCAAACTCCTCGACGACATGAGCAACTGGGGCCTTCGCAAAAAGCTTCTTGCCGAAGTCGATGTCTTCCAAATCGACCACACCCACGAGCTCTACGCCCACATGAACATCAACTACGTCCGCCTCCCGCAGCTCCCCACCTACGACAACTACGGCGCAGTGCTCGATGCCATGGCCAAGGGCGATTTCTTCGTCTCCACCGGCGAAGTGCTCATGCCCGAACACTCCATCAAAGAAACCAAACCCGGCACGCTCCACGTCACCGCCGATCTCGCCTACACGCTCCCCCTCCAATTCGCCGAACTCGTCTGGGGCGACGGCCAGAACACTTTCCGCAAAATCCAATCACTCGAAACGACTCACGAATTCGGAAAGCACAAACTGCAATTCGACGCCGATACACCCAACTGGCGCTGGGCTCGCCTCGCCGTCTGGGACATCGCCGGCAATCCCGCCTTCGCCAATCCCGTCTACAACACGAAGACCAGCAAGGTCGTCGCCGTCGATGGCTGGCACAACAAAGAGCCGCAACCGCACTACGCCTGGGACGGCACATATCAAGGCGGCTTCTCCGGCCTCGGCCGCATGATCAACGGCTTCGGCGCAGCCACGCGCACCGTCAGCGCCGCGTTCACTGCAAAAACTCTGCAAGGCATCGACGTCCTGATCGTTGTCGATCCCGACACGCCGCAGGAATCCGCGTCACCCAACTACATCACCGATCCCGAAATTGACGCGACAGCCGAATGGGTCAAGCGCGGCGGAACACTTCTCTTACTCGGCAACGACCCCGGCAACTCCGAATTCCCCCGCATGAACGCCCTCGCCCGCCGCTTCGGCATCGAATTCGAAGAGCGCAAGCACGCCGACGCCAACGGCAATTCCAAACTCACGCTCTCCACGCCCGCGAATGGCTGGTTCACACCCGGCCTCAAATTCTACGGCGTCGATCTCGCCCCATTACGAATCACTGCCTCCACCTCCGAAACACTCTTAGCCGAGCGCCAGACACCCATGATGGTCTCCGTCCAACACGGCGCCGGCCGCGTCATCGCCCTCGGCGACCCCTGGCTCTACAACGAATACCTCTACACCCAGGACAACCGCCGCATCGCCGAAGAACTCTTCCGCCGCATCTTCCAGTAGAATGAGCGGCCATGTTGCTGCTGCTCGTCCTTCTCACCGCGCATCCGCTATTCAGCGAAGCTCCAGGCATCTGGAACCCCGCATCATCCAAGCTCTCCGGCGCCGGCTACACCATGCAACGGATCACACTCCGCCGGCCGCAACAAAGCACCGCCGGTGAACCCTTCGATCAGCTTCTCTCCATTCGCCAAGGCTCCGCCAGCCTCACCATTGCACAACGCAGCTCCACCATCGGCCCAGGCGATCTCATCCGCATCCCGCGCCGCACGGCCTACACCATTCAACCCAGCGCCGGAACCCTCGAATTCATCGCCATCCAAATCAATCCCCTCGCTCCCGGCCGCAAAGCCCCCGCCGGAATTCGTCCCGTCCCAGGCCAAATGGGCGACGTAGTGAAGAAGGCGGAAATCGACTCCACCATCGCCCGCACCGAAGCCAACGCCCCTCTCCACACCCAGGACAACTTCACCGTCAACTTCGTCCTCTTCAAAGGACGCACCGGACCCTGGGAAGCCCACGCCAACTGCACTGATATTTACCTCGTCCAAACCGGATCCGGTTCCCTCCAGCTCGGCGGAACCATCGTCAACGCAAAACAGGAATCGGAAGGCGAACCCCGCGGCGCCGCAGTCACCGGAGCAAAGAGCCACAACGTCTCCGCCGGCAACATCGCCGTCATCCGACCTTGTCAGGCCGGAGGCCCCCAGCCTCGAACCGCCGCATCGCCGAAGAATTCGATCGGTGGGCATCGGTTCGAATCTGTGGCCCAAAAAAGATTGCCGAACCCGGAACGCACATCTATTTCCTTGTGACTTTCACCCGTGCGAAGGCTTTGGTCTTCCCACCCGTGTCATTGTCTATGGACCACTGCCAGGCATCGCCCTCTCGCTTCCCATGCCCGATCCCTTAACACCCACTCGGAAACGATATCGTGCGTCGTACTCTTCCCGGCGATCGTACCATCGAGCACCCACTTTCCAACCAGCCGATCAAGAAGGGAATCCTGAAAACCCGTGGATTGGGCGCGCGCGCAATGTCGATCCTCCATTCGCAATCATCTCTTGCCCCTCAGGGCGACGGCAACTCGTAAAATAAACGGATGCGAATCGTTCCCCGAACGCTATCAATGCTGGTGCTCGCTGCCGTGCTCCTCGCCCCGCCTGCCACGTCAGCGCAATCCTTCTCTCCCAGTATTCCCAAGTTCTGGAACGATCCCCAGGTGGAAAGCTTCGAGGTTCCGCTCGCCAATCCACGCTATTCGCCCCGCCATATGAATTCGGCGGAATACTACGCGCTCAAGGTGCGCCCAATCTACAAAACCTATCCCGTGTACGCACCAGGACGGGAGCCGGCCGGCTATCGCGAACACCTCAAAACGCTGGAACCGGAAGTTATCTTCGACCCCGCCAGATTGCGCAGCGAAGCCGACTGGATTGCGGCGGGCCAGCTTGTCTTCGATTCCGAGCCGCTTCTGTTTCCCGCGCCCGAGAAGGATGTTTTCTTTCCCACGCCTCTCCCTCCTAATGCCGACGGCACCCTGCCTTTCTTTGTGCCCGGCGCTCGCTACATCATCCGGAAGAAGGGTGTGCTGGAGATTGGGATCAACGCCTGCGCCGGCTGCCATACGCGGGTGATGCCCGATGGCTCCTATTTGCGTGGGGCGCAAGGCGTGTTTGATTTCCCGGCAACGGAGGAACGCTTGGAAAGGGCCCGCAAGCGCACCCCCGAGTCGCTTCGCGCCTACCAGGAACGATCCTGGATTCTCTACGGCGCCCCCTGGGTGGAACCCAAAGAAAGCTACTTCGCCCGCCTGACCAAGGAGGTCGCATTGCAACACCTGGCCGTGAGCCGGCAAGGTGTCCTCCCGCGCCAAGGCACCAGCGAGTTCGCGCCGCCCCATATCCCTTCCCTCATCGGCCTCCGCGACCGCAAGTTCCTCGATGCCACCGGATTCGCCCGGCATCGCGACATCGGCGATCTGGCCCGTTATGCGATTACCAACCAAGGTCTCGATACGCTCGCCCATTTCGGCGACTTCCAGCCGAGCGCCAAAGCCACCGCTTTCAGTTCGGAAATAGGCACTCGTTATAGCGACGAACAACTCTACGCTCTCGCCCTTTACATTTACTCGCTGCAGCCTCCGCCGAACCCGAATCAACCCAGTACACTTTCCCGGCGCGGAGAGAAGATTTTCCTCCAGCAGGGGTGCGCAGGCTGCCACCCGGCGCCGCTCTACACCAACAACAAGCTGACGCCGGCCAAAGGCTTCACCGTACCAGAGGAGATGAAGCGCTCCTCGGATGTGTTAAACGTTTCGGTCGGCACCGATCCCACGCTCGCCTTGACCACGCGCCGCGGCACCGGCTTTTACAAGGTGCCGTCGCTCCGGGGCCTGTGGTATCGCAACGCCCTTGGGCATGGCGGCTGGGTCGACACTCTAGAAGAGTGGCTCGATCCCGCGCGCTTGAAACCGGAGTTCGTACCGAAGAACCGCAGCGCGCCCCGTGGAGCGGTCCCCGGGCACGAGTTCGGTCTGAAACTATCGGCGGACGACCGCGCCGCCCTCATCGCGTTCCTGAAGACACTCTAATCGCCCTGGGTTCCGCATATGCCACGGCGAGCGAGTCGCAGTAGCTGAGCCGCGCGCGTGACGGTCTGTGCAAAAACCTGCCGCATGGGGCTAGCCACTCCAGATTGTGGGGCAGACTTCAGTCTGCCGTTTCTGAGCCGCGCGCGTGAGCAAGCGGTTGTTCGAGCCTTTAGACACGGGCTCCTAGTTTGCCTTCCGATTGTTGCGACTGGCGATTCGTTGCGCCAAGTCCACTGCGCGGCTGCGTTCTCGAGGTGCGGGCTGGCCCACCTGCGCCGCAAGTTCGGTTGTGTAACGACGACTGGCCGACTGTAACTTCCGGCGGCGCCCCCCGTTGCGCACTGCGTCCTGAAGTAGCTCGGATGCCGGGAGTCGCTTCCCCTTCACGATTTCGTAGAGGTCTGCGGGCAGGTAGACTTGCATGCGGGGCACACGCCTATTGTACGCACGTGCTTCCCGAACTCATTCAATACCCCCGCACCACCCCGCCCGTCACCCTACGCGACGGGCTCATGTAATTGTTCATCAACGCCCCCGTCCCATTCGTATCTACATTCCCCGCCCGATCCAACGAGCGCCAACATAGTTCCCAACCGATTCCGCAGACGTGCGCACCCTAGCAGGTAAGGCTAGACTAAGATATGCGTCGAAAAGCCAGCGTGGTAGTCGAGAAGGACGAGCACGGCTTCTACGCTTGGTGCCCCGAACTCAAGGGTTGCCAATCCCAAGGCCAGACTCTCGAAGAAACGCTCGCCAACATCAAGGAAGCAATCGAGCTCTACCTCGAGACTCTGCCCGAATCGGAGCGCGATGTCCTCCTCAGTCGCGAAATCCTCACCACCACCGTCGAGGTACATGCCTAAGATTCCGCGATGGGACGCTCGCGACGCCGAGCGTGCCCTCCTCCGCGCGGGCTTCACTCTGCTAAGAACCAAAGGGAGCCATAGGATCTACGGATACGGCAGCCTTCGAGTGACCGTCCCCTTCCGAGGCCAGAAAGCAACAAGAGTTCAGCCTTCGAAACTGATAGCTCTCGCCTTGACGTCTTCGATGATCTGCGCCAAATCGGTACCCGCTATGTCTGCGAAACAGAGATGCTCCACAATCCTCTCGTTGAGCCCCCTCTTGTAAAACGACGCCAACCCTTGTCCTTGCGGATCACTGAAGTGATCTTCGATCTTCACGCGCTCGGGTATGGGGAAATAGCGCGACAAGTCGCGCTGCAGAACCGCCTCGCACGCAGACCTCGAAAAATAGTTTTCAATGCCGTACCGTTTCAGCACTTACAACCTGAGCCGGTGCCCCCTGAATCTCAGGATTACTTCCTTCGCTTAATCCGTACACGGTTCGCCTAGTTTACCAAGGTCTCGACCATTATCCCCGTCCATGATCACGACTGCTTCTCGGCAGCCGAAGTTCCTTTCGGCCACTCATATCGTTCCCACCACTGCGCGGCCAACACTCTCTTCTGAATCCAGTACTCCCGAAGATCCGATTTGTGTTTGTCGAGGAGAACTTTGTTCCGTCATGCGTCGAAAGCTTATGTGCTCGCACCCCTAATACCCCCGCACAACCCCGCCCCGCCGTCCATCCGCCCACCCCTGTTTCCATCCCCCTTCCTCCACCAGCACCGCATTCACATCCCCCTGCGATCGAAAGCTCCCGCTCAACACATGCCCCATCCCCCGCAACCTCTCCGCCACATCCAACACCAAAGCCCCCGGCTCCGCATCAACAGCCCCCCGTCCCCCAAAATGAATCCGCGGATACTCCACCGCATCCCGCAATCCCATCTGAAAATCCACTAAATTCGTCACAATTTGCATCACCGTGCTCGGAATCGTCTGCGACCCCGGCGACCCGAACGCCGCCCACGGCTTCCCATCCTTCCTGAGCAGCACCGTCGGCGTCATGCTCGAATAAATCCGCTCCAGCGGCTTCACCCTCCGCGACGGGCTCATGTAGTTGTTCATCAACACCCCCGTCCCCTTCGCAATCACCTGGCTCCCATAAAACCCATTCAGCGTGTAGGTATTCGACACCACATTCCCAAACGGATCCGCCACCGTGAAATGCGTCGTATCCGCCGACTCCCCGCCACCCGCGCCATCCGAAACCCCCGCCCCCGCCCGATCCAACGACACCCCGCGAGCCGCCTCATCCAAATACGCCGCCGCCGTCAGTTGCTCCGCCGTATGCGTCCCTCGCGTCAACAGCCGCTCCGCCGCATTCCCCGCGCGCATCGCTTCAATCTGCAAGTGCCGGGCCCGCGAAGATCCCTCCATCCCCAGCTTCAAATCAAATCGCGCCAGCACTCCCAGCGACACAGCCAACACCGTCCCACCACCCGAATGCGGAGGCGTTACCAGCACCGGATACCCGCGATAATCCACCCGCAGCGGCTGCTTCTCAATAGCCTGATACTGCGCCAAATCCGCCGCCGTCACAATCCCCCCATGCGCAGCGAAATCCGCCACCATCCGCCGAGCCGTCTCCCCCGTATAAAACTCCTTCCACCCATGCTTCTGCATCCGAGCAATCGTCTCCGCCAGTTCCTTCTGCACCACCAGTTCACCCTGCTGCAGCGGCTGATCGCTCCCCTTCAAAAACACCCGCGCCGTCTCTGCAAACTGCTTCATCACCGGCACCTGCAGTTTCAAAATAATCTCCATCCTCTGCGACGCGGGAAACCCATCCTTCGCCAACCGCCGAGCCGGTTCCAGACACTCCGCCCATTTCAACTTCCCGAACTTCGCGTGCACCATCCCCATCCCAGCCGGTGTCCCTGGAATCCCGATCGTCTTATATCCGACGCTTGTCAACCGCTCACCCTTGAAAATCCCCGGCGAAAACGCACCCGGAGTTTGAAACGCATAATCAATGACCGTGTTCTTCCCGTCCGCCATCTGCGCCATCAAAAACCCGCCGCCCGCAATATTGCCCGCCTCAGGATGCACCACCGCCAGCACAAACGCGATCGCCACCGCCGCATCCACCGCGTTCCCGCCTTTGCGCATCACCTCCAGCGCCGCCTCAGTCGCCAGCGGATGCACGCTCGCCGCCATCGCCGACTTCGCCCGTTCCGCCAACGCAATCACCGGCCGCGGATCCTTCAACCGCAGCCCGCTCTGCGACACCTCCTGCGCCGGCGCAAGCGCCACAAAAAGCCCGACAATCCACATCACCATGCGTCAGAGTATAGCGTCCAACCCCGTTCCACAGTGAATTTCACCGAACCCTCCGCCCGCGCAGCTTTCAACGCCAAACGCACCCGAAACATCTTCCCACCCCAAATATCCTTCAACCGCCCATCAGTCGCTTCATGCTCATCCACCGCAGCCGACAACAGCGCCGCGTCATATCGCAGCACCGCGCCCGCCGCCAGCGAAACACGCCCCGCATCGCCCACACCCGGCCGCACAGGAGTAATGAAATTCCACTCCATCGCTCCCGCGCCGCGCAGTGCAAACCCATCCTCCACTACAACAGCCGCCGCCTTCCGATCGAGCCGCATTGCCCGCCGCAGCCGCTCCACCTTCGCCTCCGCCGGATACGTCCCCGCCAGATCCATCGACACTTCACTCACCGCCCCGCCCTTGAACTGCACATCGCGAGCGCGGAACATCCGCCCCGGAGCCTGCATCACCCCATTCACCGTCGGGCAATTGTGCCACCCCGATTGCATCGTCCAAATTTCATAACGCTGCGCGGAGAATGTCTTCGCCGTGTACGTCTCCACGCCCACATCCACCAGCACCGGCTGCCCATCCAGAAACACAATGAAATTCCCGACATCATTGTGATTGTGGCTCTCGGCGTTGTGCCCACCCTTCGCCGCCAGATAAAACCCGCGATCGCTCCCCGCCGCCTGCCGCGCAAACAGCACATTCAAATCCGGCAGCCAGTTCTCCACCGGCAGTGGAGCCCGCGCCTCGGTCTCCTTCATCCCCGCATTCAAGAACAGCTTCATCAACCCGCGCGCCGGGCTATCATGCCCGTCGAATCCCCGCTGCCCTTGCGCTGCCCACGCGCCGTACTCCATCATCTCCCGATCCCCAATCGCCTTCCCATACCGCCACACCAGCGCTCCATCCGGAGTCGCATGCGCCGACGCATCCGCGAAATTTACCATCCATTTCCCCGCAATATGCGCCTTTACGATATACCGCCCAATCTCCCGCACCAGCGGCTCCTTCCACCACTTCATCCGTCCACCCGAAGCCGAATCGAGCAACTCCAGACAATCAAACAACGAAGCCCCGGCCCTTCCCCAATAGCCCGGCCCCTCATCGCAGCCGCCATCATCCGGCATGTCCGACAAATACTCATCCACGCTCCGCAGGCTCTTCGCCACATGCGCCGCCCGCCGCGCCGGATCGTCTTCCAGCAGCAGCGCGCAAGTCAGCCAGTTCGAATTAATCCACGGTGTCCAGTTATTCAGCGAATGATCCGAGCTCTTCAATCCCATCCATCCAAAATCATTCCGTTCCAAACACGGCGCCAGAATCCGCGCATGCACTTCATGCTTCATCCGCTTCGGCACCAGCGGCGACACGCGCCCCAACTCCGCACCCAGCAAATAATACAACCAACTGATCTGCGCCCCGCTCTCCGCCGCAAACAAATCCACCACCGGCTCCGTCACGTCCGGCAACCCATTCCCCGCCTTCTGCACGCGGATATGCGCCGGCAGCACCCACGAGCTTTCCTCGCACTCCAGCCACACGCCTTCCGTCACACTATCGAGAAAACGGCCCTTGCCCTCAATACACTCCGCCACCGCCAGCAGGTTCAACTTGCCACGCCGCGCAAACCGGATCCGCTCATACCGCGACCGGTTCCCATTCCGCGCAAAATCCAGATACACCGACGCAGGCAGCGATTCCCACGGCTCCTTCTGCAACGCCGATGCCTCGTCCACAATCCGCCCGCGCACATCGCCAGGCAATCCTTCCCAAGCAGCCCGATCCGCAAAGCGCGGCAGCGGTTTCCATTCCTTCGCGGGAAGCAGCGCACCTGCCACCTTCTCCGCGTTCCAATCCTTACTCAGGATGTTGCGTTGTTTATAAAGGACCGCCGGCAGAATCGCAGGCGCGGCAAGAACGGGCAGCAACGCCCGCCGTGTGAAGGCAACCATAAAAAGGCCTCCTGGCAAAAATTTCACCAGCGTCCTCGGGAAACAGCCTCCGTTGCAGCCATTATACTTGCGATTCTCACCTCGCGAGTGAGAGGAATTCCCCGCAAAAGGCACCAATCACACAGGATCATTTGTGACAACCACATCCGCCCGCCTGTGCCTCTTAGCCACCATGGCTCATTCCGTCGTCAGTGCCCAGGACCCCATCCCCCTCACCAACTGGTACGCGCCTCCCTCCTTCAACGACACTAAGGATACCCGCGCCGCCGCCATCACCGGCCCATTGAGCCTCGTCGCGGTCACTCCCTGCCGCCTCGTCGATACCCGAGCCGAATACGCTCAACTCGGTTTCACCGGCGCCTTCGGCCCGCCCTCCTTCGCCGCCTCCTCGCAGCGCGACATTCCCATTCCCGCCGGCCGCTGCGGAATCCCATCCGGCGCCCGCGCCTATTCCCTCAACTTCACCGTCCTTCCCCAGCGTCCTCTCGCTTATCTCACTGCCTATCCCACCGGCTCCGCCGTCCCGAATGTTTCCGTCCTCAACTCCTTCGATGGGCGCATCGTCGCCAACGCCGCCGTAGTTCCCGCGGGCACCGGCGGCGCAATCACCGTCTACGTCACCGATCCCACCAACATCATCATCGACATCAACGGCTACTACTCCGATGGCACAACCGGCGCAGTCTCCGGATTCTCGGGACCCACCGGCCCGACCGGGCCAACAGGCCCCACCGGAGCAACAGGAGCTTCCTCCACCACGCCCGGCCCCGCTGGGCCCCCCGGCGCTAATGGAACCAACGGCGCCAACGGTGCAACCGGCCCCACCGGCTCTACCGGCATCACCGGCGCCATCGGAGCGACCGGTCCCGTAGGACCCACCGGCGCTACTGGTGCTGCCGGCACTCCCGGCGCAACCGGCTCCACCGGTCTCACCGGCGCCATCGGAACCACCGGTCCCATAGGACCCACCGGCGCTACTGGTGCTGCCGGCACTCCCGGCGCAACCGGCTCCACCGGTCTCACTGGCGCCATCGGAGCGACCGGTCCCATAGGATCCACTGGCGCTACCGGCGCTACCGGCGTCACAGGCACTGCCGGTACTCCCGGCGCAACCGGACCCACGGGACTCACCGGCCTCGCCGGCGCGACCGGAGCCGCCGGGCCCATCGGACCCACCGGCGCCACAGGCACTGCCGGTACTCCCGGTGCAACCGGCCCTACTGGCCTCACCGGAGCCGCCGGACCAACTGGCGCAGCCTCCACTGTCCCCGGCCCCACAGGACCCACCGGCCCCGCTGGCCCAACCGGATCTACAGGCTCATCCGGAACCTCAGGTCCCACCGGACCAACAGGCCCAACCGGCTCCAACGGTACAAACGGATCCAACGGTACAAACGGATCCAACGGTACAACCGGCGCGACCGGGCCCACCGGAGCCACCGGAGCCACTGGCGCAGCTTCCAGCGTCCCCGGCCCCACCGGCCCTACCGGAGCTACCGGAGCCGCCGGCGCCGGCGGCGGCGCCATCTTCATGGTCACCAACATCGCCGGAGCCCTCCTCTCACTCCCACGTCACTTGGGCCCTAACACCAACTCCTCCCGCAGCACCGAGTCCGAGGCCGAATCCGTCATGCCGTCCGCCTGCACCTTCGGCGACCTCTACGTCCTCTGGAATGCCAACGCGGCCGGCTCCACCACTACCTTCACCGTCCGCGTCAACGGCGCCGACTCGTCCCTCAGTTGCAGCATCGCTAGCGGTGGTTCCAGTTGCAGTAACACCACTTCCACTGCTTTGATCAACGCCGGCGACCGTACGGTCGTTCGGGTCACCGGGCCCTCCACCCTGCCCACCGCAATCTCCGGCGCCCTTTCCATTCAGATCGCCTGGCGCTGCCGCTAACCAGCCGCGCCCAGCCGGACTATACTTGCAGGAAATGCTCCCCACCATTCTCCTGCTCGCCGCTCTCGGCCCCGAACTCACTACCTATTCGCTCGACACCAACCAGGGCACGCTCAACAAACTGTCCGCCGTCACGCTTCCGCAAAACGTCCAGGAAGCCTGGCCGCATCCCAAACGGCCCATCCTCTACGTCACCTGGAGCAACAATTCCGGCAAAGCCACAGACCGCCACGGCGTCACCGCCTTCCAGGTCAACAAACAGACCGGAGCCCTCCAGCAACACGGCCACCCCATCACTCTCCCCGCTCGCTCCGTCTTCATCACCGTCGATCACACCGGCCAATACTTAATCGCCGCCTACAACCAGCCGAGCAAAGCCACCGTCCACCGCATCGCGCCCGACGGCACTCTCGGTGCCGAAGTCCCGCAAGCCCCCAACCTCAACTACGGCATCTACGCCCATCAAGTCCGCATCGACCCCACCAACAAACTCGTCATCATCCCCGCCCGAGGCAACGCGCCCACCGCCACCAAGCCCGAAGACCCCGGCTCGCTCCAGGTCTACAAGTTCGACAACGGCAAACTTACCAATCTGCCCGCCGTAGCACCCAACAAAGGTTTCAACTTCCAACCCCGTCACCTCGACTTTCATCCCAAACTCCCCCTCCTCTACCTCACCCTCGAACGCCAGAACAAACTCCAGGTTTATCGCATCATCGAGCCTCAGCCCCTATTCACCAAAGAAACATTGAAGGACCCGGCCCACATGGAAAACCAGGCCACCAGCGCCATCCACTTCCATCCCAACGGCCGCACCGTCTATCTCGGCAACCGCGCCACCTCCGCCGGCGGCGAAAACTCCATCGCCGTCTACTCCGTCGATCCCAAAACCGGCGAGCCCACACTCATCCAAAACGCCGACACCCACGGCATCCATCCCCGCACCTTCACCATCGATCCCTCCGGCCGCATCCTCGTCGTCGCCAACATGTCCCCCGCCAGCCTGTCCCTATTTCGAATCCAATCCGACGGCAAACTCGAATTCATCCGCAAATACGACCAACCCGGCAAACAGGCCCTCTTCTGGACCGGAGTATACTGACATCACCGCCATGCTCACCCACCGCATCACCCGACGGTCCCTGTTCGCCGCCACGGCCACGCTCGCCTTCGCCCAGCGCCGTCCGCCCAACATCGTCTGGTTCATGTATGACGATCTCGGCAGCGCCGGACTCGGCTGCTACGGCCAGGAAAAGATCCAAACTCCGCATTCCGATCGCCTCGCCCGCGAAGGCACGCGCTACACCGCGGTCTACGCCGGAGGCTCCGTCTGCGCCCCATCCCGCAGCGTCCTCATGACCGGCCAACACCTCGGCCACACCCCCGTCCGAGCCAACGCCCAAACCGTTCCCTTCGAGCCCAACGACGTCATCGTCGCCGAAGTCCTGAAGCAAGCAGGCTACTCGACAGGAGGCTTCGGCAAATGGGGACTCGGCGATGCAGGCTCCACCGGAGCCCCCACCCGCCAGGGCTTCGACGAGTTCTACGGCTACCTCCATCAAACCCACGCCCACAACTACTGGCCCGAATACCTTCGCGACGGCGAAGAGAAGCAAACTCTCACCGCCAACATCGGCCGCAAGAAAGGTACCTACAGCGCCGACCTGATCGCCGACCGCATGTACAAATTCATCGAGAAGAACCGCAACCGCCCGTTCTTCCTCTACGCCACGCCCACCTTGCCGCACGCGCTCTTCCATCCTCCTTCCGACGCGCCTTACAGCGACAAGCCCTGGACGAAAGGCCAGAAAGCCTTCGCCGCCATGGTCACCATGGCCGATGCCGAACTCGGTCGCATCCTCGATCTCCTCGATAAACACGGCCTCACGCAAAACACCATCGTCTTCTGCACCTCCGACAACGGAGGCCCCGCCCCGCCTGACGACAAAGACGGTTCGTTCTTCGAAATTAACCGCGGCGCCCGAGGCTTCAAAGGCTCCCTCTGGGAAGGCGGCATCCGCGTCCCCATGATCGTCCGCTGGCCCGGCAAAGTCGCCGCGGGCAAGGTCAACGCGACCCCGTGGTACTTCGCCGACTTCATGCCGACAGCCGCCGAAATCGCCGGCGCCAAGCCTCCCGCCAACATCGACGGTGTCTCCATGGTCCCCGTCCTCACCGGCAAAACCATGCCCCGCCGAGCCCTCTATTGGGAGCAGGAACGATGGGAAGGAAAGACCAAGCACTTCCGTCCCAACACCCTCGCCCAAGCCGTCCGCCTCGGCGACTGGAAAGCCATCCGCAACGCCCCCGGCGCCCCGCTCGATCTCTACGACCTCGCGAAGGATCCGAAAGAACAAACCAACGTCGCCGCCCAGAATCCAAAGGTAGTGGCCGAAATCGAAGCCATTCTCAAGAAAATCCGAGTCGCCCCCCGTCCCCACGACAACGGCAACGACGAATGGGTCGGCCGCAAAGACATCCCCCCGGAAACAGAGTGACGTAGGCCTCCAGGCCTGCGGCTAAATAGGTGGACTATGACTCGCCACCCAGCGGACACCGATGACGAAATGCGCCCCGTGTACGACTTCTCATCCGGAGTCCGCGGCAAGCACCACGAGCAGTACAAGGCCGGCACGAGTATCGTCCTGTTGGACGCTGATGTTGCCAAGGTCTTCAAAGATTCCGAGTCCGTAAACCGGGCTCTCCGCTTACTTTTGGAGTTGGCGAAGAGCCAGTTCCCCTCCTGACCGAGCCGCGTAAAGTTCAACTTCAGGATCCATAGCGCCGACGATTTTATCCGATTGCGCACACGCTCAGATCCCTCCGAATACCTGCGAGCAGTTAAATGATGTCGCTCCAATGAGGTGTGCCTGGAACTCATCGCCCACCACCTCGAAATGCGAACGTGGGTAGCTCACAAGAAGACCGTCTCCATCGACGCCCTCCTTTCGAAATACTCCGTCTGATTCCTCTGACACCTGCGAAGCGTCGCCGAGGCTGCCAGGCAAGGAATAGCGATGCGATCTTAGATTGCTCACAGCCAACTGATACACTTTGATGCGAGAATAAATGCATCTATGAATCGCCACGCATCGCGACGAACCACTCTCACGCTGCCGGCCTCCAGCCTGGACTTGGCGGAAGGCATCGCCCGAAAACGTCACGTCAACCTAAGCACCGTCGTCGGCGAAGCTCTCCAGCGTGGACTCAGAGAAGAAGTCCAGGCTCTACGAAAGGAAACCATTCTCCAGTCGTATCGAAAAGCGTTCACCGGCTTCTCTCCCGAAGAACTCTTACTGCTCGACGGGATCGTGGCCGAACCGCACCCAACCAAGCGAACACCAAAAACCCGCACTCGCAAATGAGCGAAACAAGTTCCAGCCCACTCCTTTTCGACACGAGCGCAGAAAGCTGGTTTGCTCGAACTCAAGATACGCTTGCCGCAACATGGTGGCGCAAATACCTGCAACTGCATGCCGTTCACGTGTCGGCCATCACAGTGCTGGAACGGACGCGGGGCTACTCCATGCTTTGGCGCGCTGCGGCTCCAGACCGTCGTCCATTCATCGAATCGGCGCGACTCGCTTACCTCGACTCCCCTCGCATCGTCCATCCAGTCGATACCGCCGCATCCATGGTTGCGGGCGAATTGATGGCTTTGGTGCCCGACCCACCAACTCCACCCAAACGAACGCATCGCGTTGCCGAATCCAAGTCGGAACGGCTGGCCCGATGGCGTTTCGACACCATCATTGCCGCAACCGCCATGGTGAACGGGATGACGCTCGTTCATAACAACCCCGCCGACTTCGAAACGATTCGCAGTGCCGTCGAGAACAGCCCTCAACGTTTTCCAACTACCGGCGCCCTAAATTTGATTCGGTGCCAGACACTCACCATCTAGCATGACAACAACATCATGAAATACCTCCTCCTTCTCCTATCCGCCGCCTCCGCCATCGCCCAGCAGTCCTACGACCTCATCGTCTACGGAGGCAATGCCGCCGGCGTCATGACCGCCGTTTCCGGCGCGCGCCAGGGCCTCAAAACCGTCCTCCTCGAACCGCGCGACCACGTCGGCGGACTCGTCAGCGGCGGTCTCTCCGGCACCGACATCGGCCGCCCCGAAGTCATCGGCGGCATGGCCCTCGAGTTCTACTACCGCGCCGGCCGCCACTACAACCTCGCCTGGCACGGCCAGGAAATCGCCTGGACCCCCGAGCCCAAAGTCGCCGAAGCCATCTTCCGCGACATGCTAAAAGAAGCAGGCGTCACGCTCCTCCAGCGCCACCGCCTCCGCGAAAAGACCGGCGTCCGCAAGAACGGAACCACCATCGCCGAAATCACCATGGAAAACGGCGCGCGCTTCACCGGCCGCATCTTCGCCGACACGACATACGAAGGCGATCTCATGGCCCAGGCCAAAGTCAGCTACACCCTCGGCCGCGAAAGCACGAAGCAGTACAACGAGGATCTCGCCGGAGTCCGTGCCCGCACGCCGAGCCATCAGTTCGCCGTCGAAATCCCCGCCCGAGACCGCAACGGCAACGTCTTGCCCGAAGTCTCCACCGCCCCTCGCGGCGAGCCCGGCTCCGCCGATCGCCGCATTCAGGCCTACAACTTCCGCGTCGTCGCCAGCAAAGACCCCGCCAACCAAGTCCCCTGGCCCAAACCCGATCACTACGACGTGAAGCGCTACGAACTGCTCGCTCTCTACGTCACCGCCATGACGCCCTATCTCGGCCGTCCACTCGACATCAACGAAATCAACCTCCTCCGCGTCATCCCGAATCACAAAGCCGATTTCAACAATCGCGGCGGCTTCTCCACCGACTACATCGGCAAGAACTACGGCTACCCCGAAGGCGATTACGCCACCCGAGCCCGCCTCTGGAAAGAGCACGAAGACTACCAGAAAGGCTTCTACTACTTCCTCGCCAACGACCCGCGCGTCCCGGCGAGCCTGCAACAGCAGATGCGCGAATGGGGCCTCGCCAAAGACGAATTCACCGACACCGGCAACTGGCCGCATCAGCTCTACATCCGCGAAGCACGCCGCATGGTCGGCCCGTTCGTCTCCACGCAGAAGGACCTCCAGACCGACCTGACGAAACCAGACGTCATCGGCATGGGCAGCTACAATTCCGACTCGCACAACCTCCAGCGCTTCATCAACGACCGCGGCTTCGTCGAAAACGAAGGCGACGTCCAGGTGCCCGTCAAACCCTATCAGATCGCCTATCGCGTCCTCACGCCGAAGCGCGAAGAGGCAACCAACCTCCTCGTTCCCGTCTGCTTCTCCGCCAGCCACATCGCCTATTCCTCCATGCGCATGGAGCCGCAGTACATGATCATCGGCCACGCCGCGGGAGTCGCCGCCGCCCTCGCCATCTCCTCGAAAGCCGCCGTGCAAGACATCAACATCGCCGATCTCCAGCGCCGCCTCAAAAGCGAAGGAGCTGTCTTCGAATACGGCACACAGCACAACGCCGAAGCACTCGCCATCATCCGCCGCCGCTTCGCCCCGCCCCGCCGCACTGGACCAACACCGTGGGGCTATCCGGAGAAGCGCTAATTGCTACCCTGAAGTAGTGAAGGTCACCGTCGAACTTCCCGATTCCCTCCACCGCGACTTGAAGCATCAAGCCGCCGAGCAGGGTGTCCCGATGCGTGTCCTCGTCGAGCATGGCATTCGAATCGCCCTGAGCAGTGATGCGCCTCCCAAGAAAAAGTTCCGCCTGAAGACCATCACGACAAAGGGTCATGGCCTTGCCTGCAAGGACAATTGGACAACCATTCGCTCTCTCATCTATTCAGATTGCGGCCACTAGTCGCCCGTTCGACTCCAACCTCCTTGTCTGTTCCCGCGGAGGGCGACACTCCTTAGCACGCTTGCAACTCAGCACATTGGACCGCCCGATCGCGACTATTCCCCGATTCCCCTGCACTCACGCTAGCTTCCGAATCGTCACCGTCGGGTTCGTATCCTTCATCTCCTCCCCCTTGATAATCCGCCGCGTCACGTCCCACCCCTTCGGCTTCTTCAAAATCGTGTAGCTCGAATAGTTCAACCCATCATTGGGATCATCCATCTCCATCTTCGCCGCCGTCGCTTCCGCCACCATGCATTCCACGGCCACCTTCTTCCCGTTCACCACGTAATCCCGATACACCGAATCAATCACCGAAATGTGATTCGTCTTCAAAAACACAATCGCGCATCCTTGTTCTATGTCCGCCAGTTCCTTCACTTCCTTCCCCAGCGTCCGGTAAGCCACCGACGACTTCCCCCGATAAGGAGCCCCGTAATAGACCCCGGTGAACCCGCTGCAATCAAGCCCGATGTACTCATTGCAGTAAGCCTGCAACTCGCCCAGCGTCGGCCGCACCAACCCGTAGTAAACCGCCAGCCGCAGCGCCAGCTCAATCTCATCCGGCGATCCCTTGCCGATAAACGCCCGCATCACGTCCGTCGTGTTCACAATCAACTTCTCGCCGGCCACTCCGCCGCCCCATCCGGGCAACGAATCATCCACCGCCGGCGGCCCCACGACTCGGCGCAACAGCGTCAGCTCGAAGACGTGTGGCCCCAGCTTCTTCCCATCCTTCACAATCGCCCGCGCCAGCTTCTCATACGCCTTTACTCCCGCCACGCAGGAGTACTCCGAGTTCGGCAACCCGTAGTTTCGATACTCGCGGATGTCGACAAAGTACAGCAGTTGCTGATCCGGCAACTCCACCGTCAGATTGCGATACGCATCGTAGAGCGCCTTGGGGGTATGCGTGTTTCGATAACCCTGGGTCATGCTCTACACGCGGAATCCGCCCGGAAAACCCGTCACCTCCCTGGGAAATGTATGATAGGTAAATTCCGCTTATGCGCACCAAGCCTTCCACGAAACGAACCACGTTGCTATTGCTGCTGCTCACCGGCTCCGCCTTTCTCGGGGCGCAGTCGTCCCGCCCGCGTGTGCCGGCGACCAAAGATGAAGTCGCTCGCCCCGGCGGACGCCTCCCCGGCAATCCCAAGATCGCCCTCGTCAAAGTTGCCGAAGGCTTCTACGACCCCACCAACGTGGCCTCCGCCAAGGACGGCACCGGCCGTATGTTCGTCACTGAACGCGTCGGCCGCGTCAAGATCGTGAACAAAGACGGCTCCGTGCAGAAGGAGCCCTTCCTCGATCTCACCAAGATCAACCCGCTCGGCAGCGATGTGCAGACCGGCTTCGTGGAACAAGGTCTCTACTCCATCGCCTTCCATCCCAACTTCAAACAGAACGGCTACTTCTTCGTTCACTACGCCTCGCTTCCGTTCAACGGCGACGGCGTCATCGTGCGCTTTCAAGTGGACCCGAAAAGCCCCAACGTGATGACGCCGGAGCGCACCAACCAAACCGCGAAAGTGCTCATGCGCATTGAGCAGCCTTACTACAACCACAACGGCGGCCAGATCGAATTCGGCCGCGATGGCTACCTCTACATCGGCAGCGGCGACGGTGGTTGGGAAGGCGATCCGCTCGATGCGGGCCAGGACCTCAGCAGCCTCCTCGGCAAGATCCTGCGCATCGACGTCAACACGCAAGACAACGACGCCATCCCCTACAAGATCCCGGCATCGAACCCCTTCGCCCGCGCCCGCGATGAGCGCCTCATGCAGTTGTTCGGCATCAGCGAAGTGGACTTCGCCAAGATCCGCACCCGCGTGCGCCCCGAAATCTGGGCCTTTGGTTCGCGCAACCCTTATGAGTTTTCCTTCGACGACAAGAACGGCGATCTCTGGATCGCCGACGTCGGTCAGAACCACTGGGAAGAAATTCATTACCAACCGGCCGAAAGCAAGGGCGGTGAGAACTACGGTTGGAACCGTATGCAGGGTTCGTGGTGCCATCCGATGTCCGGCCCCAACGACAAGTGCCCCACGGTCGGCGTGCTGCCCGCCGCCGAGTATCCGCACGAAGTACCCTATCCCGGCGCGAAGCCCATTAAAGATGGATGGGGCTGCTCCATCGAAGGCCTCGGCGTCGCCAATTACGGCGGCATGAACGGCGTCTATCTCGTCGGCGATTGGTGCTCCGGCCGCGTCTTCGGCACCGCTTGGGATGGCCGCAAATTCCAACTCCAGGAACTCGCCCACACCGCGCTGCAGTTCACCGCCGGTGGCAATGGCGAAGATGGCTACGTCTATGCCGTCAACTGTTATTGCTTCTACACATCCGATCGCGGCCCGCTCGGCAACCCGCCCGGAGCCCTCTGGAAGATCGTTCCCGCGAGCGAAGTGAAGCCGGGTCAGGAAACCGCGCGCACCGTGCAGGATGCGCCGCAGGTCAGCAGCACCAGCACTTCCGGCGCGCCGCAGTTCCTCCACCCTCTCGACAATCGCCCCGTCGCGCTCAACATGCATCCCAACGAAACCGTTACGCCGCAGGTGCAGCAGTTCCAGAAGACGGGCAAGAACCCGTACCGTGGTAACTCGCAGGCCATCACTGACGGTAAACGCGTCTACATGCAGTGGTGCGCCGGATGTCATCTCGAAGATGGCACGGGCCGCATCGGCTCCAATATCGTGGACAATTCGTTCACCTATCCCCGTGTCGCCAACGATGTCGGCACTTTCGAAGTCATCTACGCCGGAGCTACCGGAGCGATGCAGTCCTTTGGCAATCGGGTCACTCAGGACGACATCCTCAAGATCATGGCGTACATGACCAGTATTAAGAAATAAAGATGCGTTTATCTGTTGTTCTTTGGGCTCTGGGGGTGGCAACGCCCCTCTCTGCCCAAACCAGCCTCGACCTGTTTGAGACCAGCGTTCGCCCGTTATTCGCATCGAAGTGTATCTCCTGTCATTCCGGCAAATCGCCGATGGCCGCGCTCGACCTCACCGCTGCGGATGCCGTCAAAAGCAACGCCGCGAAGATTGCCGCGGCCTTGCGCTACGACGGCAAGACGAAGATGCCGCCTACGGGCAAGCTGAAGGACGCCGAAATCGCCGCCGTCTCCAAGTGGGTCGAGATGGGTGCACCCTATCCGCAACCCGCGGGCGGCGCCGCCGGCAAGCAGCATTGGTCCTTCCAACCCCTGCGCAAGATTGCGGTCCCAGAAGTGCGCAACGCGGCTTGGGTGCGCAATGAGATTGACCGCTTCATCCTGGCGAAGCTCGAAGCTCGCGGATTGCAGCCTGCCTCGCCCGCCGATGAGCGTACACTGCACCGCCGCATCGCCTTCGATCTCACCGGCCTGCCGCCTACCGAAGCCACCCTCGACATCGAGCGCCTGCTCGCCTCGCCGCGCTATGGCGAACATTGGGGCCGCCACTGGATGGATGTCGCGCGCTACGCCGATTCCACCGGCGCCGACGAAGATCATCGCTATCCGCACGCCTGGCGCTATCGCGACTACGTCATCGAATCCTTCAATCGCGACACGCCCTACGATCAGTTCATCCGCGAACAGATCGCCGGCGACCTGCTGCCTTCGCCCGGCGGCGTCAACGTCAAAGGCATCGTCGCCACCGGCTTCCTCGCCCTCGGCCCCAAGCTCATCGCAGAACAAGACAAGGTCAAAATGTTTTATGACATTGTCGACGAGCAGATCGAAGTGGCGGGCAAGGCCTTCCTCGGATTGACCATCGCCTGCGCCCGCTGTCACGATCACAAGTTCGACCCCATCTCCACCAAGGACTACTATTCGCTGGCCTCGATCTTCGCCAGCACGAAGCAGCTTTCGAAACTCGAAGGCACCGTCTCGCAGCTCTACTTCGCGCCCTTGGTCGATTCGAAGACCGCCGGCGAATGGAACGCCCACAAGAAGCGCATCGAGGACAAGCAGAAGGAGATCGACGGCGTCATCGGATCCGAGCAGGCTCGTTATCGCAAGCAGTTCCTGCCGCGCATGGCTGAGTACATGCTCGCCACCCGGCGCGGCAACCCTGCGCTGGACCCTTGGGTTGTGGAGCAGTGGACCAAGTATCTGAAGCCGACCGGCGAGCGCCGCCCCCATCTCGAAGAATGGGAGCAGGCGCCGGAGAGCCAGCTCGAAGCCGTGGCCCGCAAATATTACGAGCAATACCGCGCCACGGAGAAGTTCCGCCTCGACGCCCGTGAGAAGCACAAGCAAGCCGTTGCCGATGCGAAAGCGCGCGGCGAGAAGCCCCCCGAGGAACCGAAGTTTCTTCCTGGCGACGATCGCTTCTTCACCGAAGTGAATGGCGCGTCCGGCCCCTTCAAGATGCCGGAGAAGGACCGCGAGTCGTTGTTCCAGGAGACCTCGCGCACGAAGCTGGTGACGCTGCGTGCCGAACTCGAAGCACTCAAGAAGAGCAGCCCGCCCGAGCCCCCACTGGCCTGCGCCGTCGGGGAAGGCGATCCCGTCCAGCAGCATGTCTTCCAACGCGGCAACCCCGAATCGAAGGGCGATCCCGTCGAGAAGCGTTTTCCCACCGTCATTGCCGGTAAGTACGACGCCGCGGTCTCGAAGGGCAGTGGCCGCCGCGAGATGGCCGAATGGATTGCCGACGCGGCGAATCCGCTCACCGCGCGAGTGATGGTGAACCGCATCTGGCAATGGCACTTCGGCGAAGGCCTTGTGCGCACGCCGAACAACTTCGGTAAGCTCGGCGATGCGCCATCGAACCCCGAACTGCTCGACTGGCTCGCCCAGCGCTTCATCGACAGCGGCTGGAGCATCAAGGCCATGCACCGGCTGATCCTTGCTTCGAACACCTATCGCATGCGCAGCGCGCCTTCGGCCGAAGCGCGTAGCAAAGACCCCGAAAATCGACTGCTTTCCTACTTCCCGCCGCGCCGCCTTGCCATCGAGGAAATCCGCGATTCGCTGCTTGCCATCGACGGCACCATCGACTTCACCATGTTCGGGAAGATGATGGAAGGCGAAGGCACCGATAAGGAATTCGCCGAGGGGCGCAAGAGCCTCGATCCGAATCAGAGCAAGCGCCGCTTGGTGTATCTGCCGCTGCGCCGGTCCAATCTTCCTTCGATGCTCAACCTCTTTGACTTCGGCGATGCGACCACATCGAACGAAGGCCGCACGCAAACCAACGTCGCGCCGCAAGCGCTGTTCATGATGAACTCCGAGTTCGTCGCCGCCCGCGCGCAGACACTGGCCGAAAGGCTGCTGGCCGATGCTTCGCTCGACGATGCAACGCGCGTCCAGCGTGCCTATGACCGCATTCTCAGCAAGCCCGCCGCGGCCGAGTTGGTGAACGATGCTCTTCACTACGTGCAGGCGTTTCCCAATGCCCGCGGCAGGGAACAGGCTTGGACGAGTTTGATCCGAACCATGATTTCCTCCAACGACTTTCTCTATGTCCACTAAGGTCACCTCCCGGCGTCAGATGTTGCGGCAAGCCGCCTGCGGCTTCGGCCTCGTGGGCTTGCAGGCCCTGATGGCCGAGGGGACGGCCAATCCACTCTCCCCTCGCGCCCCCCATTTCACGCCACGGGCCAAGCGCATCATTTTTCTGTTCATGCACGGCGGCCCGTCGCACATGGATACCTTCGATCCAAAGCCGCTGCTCGACCGCGACCATGGCAAGCCGCTGCCGTTCAAACGGCCGCTGACCTTCGCCGAAGGCCAGACGGGATCACTATTCCGCTCGCCCTGGAAGTTCCAGCGCTACGGCCAAAGCGGGCTGCCTGTCAGCGAACTGTTTCCGAACGTCGCCACCTGCATCGACGACATCTGCGTGCTGCGTTCGATGGTTGGCGACAGCGTCGCGCACGGCGGCGCGGTGCTGCAGTTACATACGGGCTCGAATACCTTCACGCGGCCCGGCATGGGCGCGTGGGTGGTTTACGGACTCGGCACAGAGAATCAGAATCTGCCGGCCTACATTACGATCAAGCCCGGCCTGTCACACGGCGGGGCCAAGAACTGGAGTTCCGCTTTTCTGCCCGCGGCCTATCAAGGCACCGCGGTGGCCCATGGCGGCATCAAGGTCGACGAATTGAAGGACCCCATCGAGTACCTGGAAAACAAAGGCCTCACTCGCGAGCAGCAGCGCTACGAACTCGACATGCTGCAGAAGATGAACCGCGCCTCGGCCCAGCAGTTCCCGCAGGATCCGGAACTCGATGCGCGCATTCAGGCCTTCGAACTCGCCTTCCGCATGCAGACGGAAGCGCCCGAGGCTTTTGATATCGACAAGGAATCCGAGGCCACCAAGAAGCTCTATGGCATGGACGACCCCATGTCGAAAGACTTCGGCTGGCAGTGCCTGATGGCCCGGCGATTGGCGCAGCGCGGCGTGCGCTTCATCCAGATCAATCACGAATACGGTCCCGGCAACGAAGTCGGCTGGGACGCTCACAGCGAACTCATCCGCCTCCATACGCGGACGGCGAAGATGGTGGACAAACCCATTTCCGGGTTATTGAAAGACCTCAACGCCCACGGCCTGTTGAAAGACACGCTCGTGGTATGGGGCGGCGAATTCGGCCGCACGCCCATTTCGCAGGCCGGCGATGGCCGCGATCACAATCCCTACGGCTACTCCATGTGGATGGCCGGCGCCGGCGTCAAAGGCGGCTACGCTCACGGGGCCACCGATGAATACGGCTACTACGCCGTGGAAGACCGGATGCATGTCCACGACATGCACGCCACGATGCTGCACATCCTCGGCCTCGATCATCTGCGGCTCACTTACTTCTACGGAGGCCGCAATCACCGGTTGACCGACGTTGCAGGCAACGTCGCACACAAGATTCTGAGCTAGATCCGAACCCAGCGTTTGGCTTTCATCTCGAAGCGCGGCAGCGTGCCGGGCTCGACTATGTTCACCGGAATGCGCAAGGCCAATGCATCGCGGAGCGCCGTTTCGAGCCGGTGGACGAGATCGGCATCGGCGCGGTGGCCCGGCTCCGGCTCGGCGTCGAGGTGCAGTTCGACCAGCGATCGTTCAACAGATATTCGGACCTGATATTCCGCAATTCCGCTGACTTTGCGAACGACGTCCTCCACCGCTCCGGGGTAGACGTTCACGCCGCGGACAACCACCATATCGTCGGTGCGCCCGAGGATGCCGCCTTCAAGGGCCATGTCCTTTGAGCCGCATTCGCAGACGCCGGGCTGTGCGGCCTGCACGAGGTCGCCGGTGCGATAGCGCAGGAGCGGTGAGCCGATGCGGCCGAGGCTCGTGAGTACGAGTTCGCCGCTTGACCCTGGCCCGAGGGTGAGGCCGGACCGTGGATCGACGACTTCGGCGATGTAGCTCGACTCGATGATGTGCAACACGCCGGGCCGCGACGGGCAGCCGTAACTGACCGGACCAACCTCCGACATGCCGTGGTGATCGACGACGCGAGCACCCGGCCAGAGTTTCTCAATGCGCGCGCGAGTGCCGGGAATGCTGCCTCCGGGCTCGCCGGCTACGAGGATGGCGCGCACGCACATCTCGTTCATGTCGATCTGCTCTGCGGCAGCCGCTTCCGCCAAGTGAATGGCGTAGGTGGGCGTGCAGCAGAGCACAGTGGCCTTCGTGTCGAGCATCACGCGCAAGCGGGCCGCGCTGCGCATGCCGCCTCCGGGGATGCAGAGGCAGCCGAGCCGGGCCGCTGCGTCGAAGGCCGTCCAGAAGCCCAGGAATGGGCCGAAGGAGAAGGCGAAGAAGATGCGATCGGAGGCCGTCACGCCGGCGGCTTCGTAGACGCGATCCCAATTGCCGAGCATCCAATTCCAGCTTTCGGGCGTATCGAGCCAGCGCATCGGCCGGCCCGTGGTCGCGCTGGTTTGACAGAAGCGCGTGTAGCGATCCACGGGGTACGTGAGGTTTGTGCCGAACGGCGGATTGTTCAGTTGATCTTCAATCAGTTCCTGCTTCGTCGTGAAGGGAACTGAATCGAGGCCGTTGAGCTTCGCCGTGTAGAAGGGGTTCGCCGGAACGATTTTGTCGATGAGGGCTCGTAATGCGCTGTTCAACGTTCAAACCCGCCGTGCCACGCGATGTTCGGGGCGGAAGAATTCCGGCAGCAGCCGGTCTACTTGCAGCAGCCCTTCGCGATTGAGACTGAGCCCGTCGGGCTCAACGATCAGGTATCCGTCACTCTGCAGCTTGTCGATGGAAGGAGCGAAGCGCTCCTTAATATCGACGCCGAACTTGCCAGTGAAGTATTCGGAGCGGACGCGGCCGAGTTTCATTTGCAGGACCAACTCGCGGATGAGCCGGTCATCGGAGGATGGCGTGAGAGCCCGTAAAATGGGCAGTTCGCCGTTGTCGACGCGTTGGCGATAGATGTCGATTTCGTGCTCGTTCTGGAAGTGAGTGCCTTGCACGTGGGAGAACGAGGCGACGCCGAGTCCAAGCATGTCGGCGCCGCGCCAGAGCAGATCGCGATAGAGGAACTTCGTCTTCGAAGGGTCTTTCACCGCGGTGTAGGCGCTGCCGACGGTGTAGCCCGCCTTCTCCAATTCGCCGAAGGCGTAGTTGACCCAATCGCGCTTGGTTTTCCAGGAAGCGACGGGAGCGACCTCGCGGCCGTTGACGCGCATTTCCTTGAAGATCGTCGTATTGTAAGGCACCTCCATCTGATAGATGGTGACGCTTTCGGGCGAAAGGGCAACGGTCTTGGCGACGCATTCGCGCCAGTTCTCTTCGGTCTCGCCGACCATGCCTGCGATCAGATCGATGTTGATCTGCGCGAAGCCGAGAGCGCGAGCCAGTTCGTAGGCTTTGTCGATTTGCTTCGAGCCGTGCGCGCGGCCGTTGAGCTTGAGGATCTCGTCATCGTAGTTTTCAATGCCGAGACTGAGGCGCGTGACGCCGATGTCTTTAATGACTTTGAGCTTGCCCTCAGTGAGCGTGCCGGGCTCGCATTCAAAGGCGACTTCCTGCGCTTCGTCCCACGGAAGCAATTGCTTCATGCGCTCGACGAGGCGGCCGAGCTGATCGGAAGAAATGTAGGATGGCGTGCCGCCGCCGAAGTAAATAAATGTCGGTTTGCGATTCGCGAGAAACGGCTTCTTCGCGTAGAGTTCCAATTCATGCGCGACGGAGTCGAGGTAGTTCTGCACGTCGCTCGAGTTCTTGTCGGTGTAGACCTTGAAGTAGCAAAAGTGGCAGCGCTTGCGGCAGAAGGGAATGTGGACGTAGACCCCGAGTGGAGTTCCAGGCGCCGCGGGCCGTTCAAAGGTAACAAAAGCGTTCTTCACATCCTCAGCATTCCAGAAGGAATAAGGAGGGTAGTTGGAGACGAAATAGTTTCCAGGTTTCGTTTCCTCTTCCGCGCGAGGCTCTGGCCTGGCATCGAGAATTGCGGGGAGCGTTAGATTCCTGCGTTCTTCCATGGGGGCTACACGAACAAAAGAGGCTTCAGCCCAAAGTATATCAACATGTGGGAGGCTGAAAGGATTGAGTAAGCGAACGAAATGGATCGTTGTCATCGTAGTGGTGTTCGCCATTGCGGCGTCTGTAGTGGTTATTGCCGGACTCCGGCTAAGCCGCAGGTTAGGGCCTTATCTACGCGAACAGACGATCGCGTATCTGGAAGACCGTTTCGACGCGACGGTCGAATTAGGATCGTTGCAGATTACTTCACCGGCGGTGAGCCCTTGGGGACTGTTCTTCTCGCGGGGCCGCGGCTTATTCCTTGAAGTGACGGCGAGCGGCATCCGTTTGCGGCATCAGGGCCGAACGGATATTCCGCCGATCGTGACGATGAAGCAGTTGAAGTTCGACTTCGAAGTAGCGAGCGCGGCGAAGGCTCCTTTGCGAATTCGCCAAGTGCGCATTGATGGTTTCGAGTTGGTGATTCCGCCGAAGGGCCAGCGCCCGAAGATCACGGGGAACAAAAGTGGAGAAGCGAAGCCGAAGTTGAAAAGCGATCCGGTGTTTGTGGACGAAATCAACCTGGACGGAATGCGTTTGGTGATTCTTCCGAAGAAGGAGGGCCGCGCGCCGCTTGAGTTCGATATGAAGCAACTGCGCGTGCTCTCCGTGGGAGCACGGCGGCCGCTGCAGTATCAGGCGATCTTGACGAATCCGAAGCCGCCGGGACTGATTGACAGCAACGGAACGTTCGGGCCGTTTGATGCCGAGGACCCGGGGGAATCGCCGGTGACCGGAAGCTATGTCTTCCAGAAGGCCGATTTGAGCGTGTTCAAGAGCATCGCCGGGATTCTGCATTCGACCGGCAAGTTCGACGGCCGGCTGAATCAGATCATTGTGGATGGGGAAGCAACTGTCCCCGATTTTCGGTTGAACGCAGTGCGCAACGTGGTGCCGCTTCATACGAAGTTCCACGCGATTGTGGATGGGACGAACGGCGATACGATCCTGCAGCCGGTGAACGCCCGCTTAGGGAAGAGCGACATCTGGGTGCAAGGCGCGGTGGAGCGCCGGACTGGAGAAAGCGGCAAGACCGTGGCCTTGACGGCGATCTCAAAGAACGGGCATGTGGAGGATTTTCTACGGCTCGCGGTAAAGGGCGAGCGGCCTCCGATTGAAGGGGGGATCGGGCTTACGGTGAAGCTGATCGTGCCTCCGGGTAAGGAAGATTATGCGAAGCGGCTCGCGGTAAGCGGCACATTCGAATTGAATGGCGGCCGGTTCACGAGCACGGATGTGCAGACGAAGCTGGACGATCTGAGCCGGCGGGCGCAGGGGAAGCCGAACGATGCAACGCTGGAACGGATTCCATCGGATTTCGCCGGGGCTTTCGATTTGCAGCACGGCGTATTGAAACTGCACCGGCTGCTGTTCCAGATCGCCGGAGCGGAACTGGAAATGGCCGGAACATTTGATATGGAAAATGATTTGGTCGATTTTGCCGGGCCGGTGCGGACACAGGCGCGGGTGTCACAGATGGTAAAGTCGCGCTGGAAGCGGATATTGTTGAAGCCCGTGGATCCGATCTTTGCCAAGGACGGGGCAGGGGCTTTGTTCTATCTCCAGGTGAAGGGCACCCGGGACAAACCGGAGTTCAAGGTTGGCCGGAAGGCGCCAGAGGCTAAAAAGTAAAGCGGCCCGAGAGCTGGATCTCACGGGGATTGAGGAACGTGCCGGTGATACGGCCGAAGCTGGTGCTGGTGACCGTTGTATTCGGCGTTCCGAAGTGAGTGCGGTTGAAGGCGTTGTAGAGCTCCGCTTGTACCTTGAAGCTCATGCCTTCGCGTACGACGACGCTTTTCTGGAATGTAATGTCCCACTTGTTGATGCCGGGGGCTCGCAAGTCCGCGGTGCGGGATGAGGAATAGCGCAGAGTGAACGGTTGCTGCGGAGTGAACTGTGCCGTGTCGAAGTAACGATCGACGTTGTAGGGATTGTTTGTGGAACGCGTGAGACGTTCCGAGCCGCCAAAGGCGAGCGCCGCGCCGGACTGGACGGTGTAGACCCAATTGGCCTGCCAGTTGCCAACGATGCGTTTCACGATGCCGTTGGAGGAGTTGATGAACTTTTTGCCTTGGCCGAAGGGGAGTTCGTAATAGCCGTGGGTGACTAGACGCTGCGGGCGGTCGGAATCGGAGATGACCTTCTCGGGTTTGGCATCGTTCGCGTTCAAGTAAGAGGTGAGTTCCATCAGCTTCGAGTTGGTGTAGGCGACGCCGAAGTAGAGGCCGCTAGCGAGGCGCTTGCTGATTTCGAGTTGCAGGGAGTGATAGGACGATCGACCGAAGGGCAGGCTCGATTGAGTGACGCCGGTGTATTGCGGGAAGGGCCGGAGCAACTGCTGGACGGTGGTTGTGGCCTGGCTCAGGCCGCTGGTGCGGTCGGTGATGACACCGAAGAAGGGATTCGGCACCGAGGCATTGAGGCGCGTACGGAGGTCGAGGAATTGATTGGGGTATTGATTGATGTTGCGCGACATGGTGAGGCGCTGGTTGAGCGAACCGACGTAGCTGGCCTGAATGGAGAGATTGCCGGGGAGCACGAACTGGAAGCCCTGGGAGAACTGTTGATTGAGGCCATGGCGGAAGTTGGGGAGGAAATTGGAGCCGCCGGCAGCGCCCGCGGTGACGGATTGGCCGACGCCGGTGAGCAAGCCACCGGAAGCGCCGGGAGGCTGCGATAGCCCATTGGGGAAGGGATTGCGCAGCGTATTGAACGGAGTGAGATTTCCGTCGAGCGAGGTCACCATTTGGGTAGTGAGGGAGAAGCCATCGAGGCGGTAGTTGGAGATGATGTTGGGGACGTAGAAGAGGCCGTAGCCGCCGCGCATGACCATCCAGTTCGTGAGCCGGTAGGCGTAACCCGCACGCGGGGCCCAGATGGCTGACGGCATGTTGAGGTGCTCGCGCGGGGTTTGATCGGTGGCTAGGAAGCGGAGGCCGCCCTTCACGTTGAGTGCCGCGAGCTCGGGAATCGGGGAGCGCGCGTAGTTGGCTTTGGCCTGCGCTTCGACGGGGCTGGCGACGTTGAGATCAAGGCCGGCGTTGCCGCGGTTGAAGCGATCGGTGGCTCCATTTTCGTGTTCATAGCGAAGGCCGAGATTGAGCGTGAGGCGCGAAGTAGCTTTCCAATCGTCCTGGAAGAAGGTGGCGTGATAGGTGGCCTGCAGTGCCGGCGATGCGTTGATATCGACGGAGCCGCTATTGGGCGTGCCTAAGAGGAAAGCCGCGAAGTTGTGGCCCGCGCCGGCGGAGACTCGCGTGGGATCAGGGCCTTGGGTGAGGGTGCGGCCGAAGTTGAAGACTCCCGCGGAGCGATTGGGGCCGAAGGAATTCTGCTGGCTGACCATGTAGCGGTAGCCCCATTTGAAGGCGTGGCGGCTCATGGTGTAGTGCAGGTTGACCTGGGGGTTATAAACATTGATGAAGGTGCGGGAAGGCACGCGGCCGGCGCCGAGATTTTCGACATCGGCGTCGGTCATGGCGAAGCGGGGGAAGTTGGCAAAAGCGATGTTTTTGGCGAATGCATCGGGAAAACCGAGGGTGCCGATGTTGAAGCCTTCGCCGTACATGAGGTTGGCGTCGAAGTAGCGGGTGAAGCCCATGCGGGCGTCGAAGACGGTGCGGGGATTGACAACCCATGTGTAGCCGACGCCGGCGCCGATGTTGCCGCGTTCGAACTCATCCTGGCCGTCGGTGGGGTTGCCGGCGGCGCGGCAGCAGGATTCGCCGTAGAAGGCACTGGATGGGTCGGTGCGATGGTTCCAGCCGTAGCGGAAGAAGAGGCTCTGTGCCGTATTGATCTGATGATCGACACGGGAAGCAAGACTGGCCCACTTGCGGCCGTTGATCTGCGGGTTCTCGAAGTTCTGGAGACTGCCCGATGTAGGAACGCGATTGGGGAGCGGGTAGAACTTGAGGGCATTGACGGAGACAGGATCGAAGCGCTGGGTGGGAACGATGTTGCCAGGGAACGGAGAGCGGACGAAGCCGTTGCCCTGAGCCGTAGTGGTGGCTGGATCGAAGATGGTGAAGGGCCGGCCGGAACGATCGAGGGATTGAGAGAAGTTGCCGGAGCGTTCGAGTTCGGTAGGGACGATGGCGCGAGCGAAGGCGTTGCCGCGAATCTGCGTGCCTTCGAAGTTAAAGAAGTAGTGGGTGCGATCTTTGCCGTTGTAGAGTTTGGGGAAGCGGAAGGGACCGCCGAAGGAGGCGCCGTAGGTGTTCTGTTTGAACTCATTCTGGCGGCTGCCGACGCGGTTGTTGAAGAAGTTGTTGGCGTTGAGATTGTCGTTGCGGAGGTACCAATAAGCGGTGCCGTGATAGTTGTTGGTGCCAGAGCGCGTGGTGACGTTGACGAAGGCTGCGCCCGCGTGGCCGAACTCGGCATCGAAGGCGCTGGTCTGGACGCGCATTTCTTCGACTGCGTCGGGCGAGGGTGAGAGCGAGACATTGCTGGTTCCCATGTTGGGGATGCCATCGAGGAGGAACTCGCTTTTGGACTCGGAGCCGGAGGCGGCGAAAGCCGAAGGTCCGGCGACATCCCAGGGATTGAGCGCGCCGGGATCGCCGGTATATTGAATGCCGGGCGAAAGGGTGAGGAAGACGTAAGGGTTGCGGCCAATCAGCGGGAGTTCGTTAATGACCTTGGAATTGACGGTAGTGCCGAGGGCTCCGGTTTCGGTGCGGAGGAGCGCTGCTTCGCCGGAGATGGTGACGCTCTCGGCGATTTGGCCAAGTGCGAGAGAGATGTCGATGGTGGTTGTTTCGCCGGTGAGTAGCTCGACGCCGCCTTGGGTGAAACGCTTGAAGCCCTGGCGTTCGGCTTCCATGCGGTAGACGCCGCGATCGACGAGCGTGAAGCGGTAGAAGCCGCTGGCGTCGCTCGATTCGGTACGGGCGATGCCGGTATCGACGTTGGTGAGTTTGATGGAGACATCAGGAACGCCGGCGCCGCTGGAATCGCGGACGATGCCGGTAAGGTTGCTTTTGTTCACCTGACCCCGAAGACAGGTGGAGAGAAGAAGAGCGGCGACGAGAATACGCACTTGGTAGAATCCCCCTCTTTTTGCTGGGGTGCAGTATATCACCATGTGGAACTCCAGTAAGCGAGCGCCGTGGCGAAGACCAAGTCGTCGTGGATGGCGCGGCGAATTGGTTGCGGAGAACCTTGACTTGGATGGCGGCGCAGGTTTTGAAGCTCTTCGATGAGGGCAGGGGCAAGCGGGAGATCGCCTGAGATATGCAGCGATTGATTTTGGAAGCCTGTTTCGAGGGTGCTGAGTAATTCGTTGCGCGGGATGTGATGGGTGTTACCGTTGTGCTTCTGGTTTGCGCCCGGCGTGAGAATGACGGTGTGCAGAGCGGCGTTGGGGCAGGATTGCCGGATGTTTTCGATGACGGGCGCGCCGACGCCGGAACCGTCGATGATGAGGTGTTTGGGACTGCCAGCCAACGATGGGTGGTTTGTGATATCGACGATGGTTGTGGCGATTTGTTCGTAGGAGGTTTGTAGCGGGATGCGCTGAAGATAGCGCAAGGCGCTGTGATGAACGTGACGTTCCAGGATGGAGATGGCTGTGTAGTCGTGCGATTGGCCGAGGTCCACACCGATGAAGTAGTTTGAGCCGCTGAGAGATTGATGGAGCAGGTCATGAGGGAAGACCGTGCCTTCGGGGTCGACGAACTGGCAGCAGTACTCGCGGAGGAATGTTGTTTCGGGATAGGCGCGGCGCTCTTCTTCGAGGAATTCGGGATTGATGCGAGGGCAATTCGAGGCAGGGATTTCGAAGCGGGACCATGGAGTGGTTTGCGAGGCCCATTCGCGGTAGAAGAAGCCGGAGCAGGCATTGGGCGTGGAGAGGAGCCAGAGTTGACCGTTGGTAGTGGCGAGCACGGGACGGACCGCGGTGTAGAGGCTGTCCGGAACGCGGGCGGCTTCATCGATTAAGAGCAGCGAGACCGCGGAGTAGCCCCGGATGCGGTCTTCACTGGCGGGCAGACCGATGATGCGGGAGCGATTGGGGAGGCTGATGGAAATTTCGTGACGGCTGGTTGTCATGCGGACGCGGCCCTTTTTGAGGAAAGCCCGGCATTTGCGAAGGAACTCAGAAGACTGGCGTGCGGATGGCGATACAGCGAGGATGAGTGAATCGGGTTCGGTGAGTGCTTTGTGGATGGCTTTGGCCGCGGTGATGGTGGACTTGCCCCACTGGCGGGTGCAATTGAGGATGCAACGATGGGGATCTTCGGTTAGCAGGCGAGTTTGTTCGGGGTCAGGGTTGAGTTTGAGACAGGAGGTGACGAAGTCGAGGAGCGCGGGTTTTGTTTTTGGGGTTGTGGAGACACTTCGCGTATGCGGCTTAGGTGGTTTCCCATTTTTGCCGCGTGCGTAGTAGTGTCTGCTCATGAAGATTTGCGGAAGTTTTCATACCAGTCGTCGAAATCGGGCTCGCCGGGCATTTTGACGTACTTGGCCGAGACGAGCGGGTTGAGTTTGGTCTTGTCGATGTGGCAGGACCAGGTGAAAGTTTCGGGTTCGGTGTAGGTTTTGCCGGTATTTGGCGGGGTCTCGGGTTCGTTTCCGCAGTTTTGTGTTGCGATGGGTTCGGTGTTGCGGATGGGTGCATGGCCGCAGCGGATTTTCTGGAGGCGAATGAGGTCGTTGGTGACACGGGTGATGAGCCGCTGGAGACGGGCGATGGAACGGCCGTAGAATTCGAGCAGTCCTGGGGAAGTGTTATGCAGAGCGTTCTCGGCGTCGTGATGACGAATGGCGGGGTCGTGCTTTTCGTAGCAGAGGTCGTAGTCTTCCTGCTGGATGAACATTTCGGAGTCGTGAGCCGCGTCTTCGAGATTGCGGACGCGGGTGAGCTTCCAGCGATAGACGGTGAGGTCGCGGACGAGGTCGGTTTCGGATTGGCCTTGCGGGTTCCACTCGTGGAGGTAGGCATTGTGGAGTTGATCGAAGGCTTCCTGGGACTCGTTGGCGAGAACCGTGCGCGGGGAAAACAAGCCGTGACGGGTAGCGTTTTGGGCGGAGCGGGCCCGGCCTTCGGTTGAGGTTGCTCCACGGGAATGCGAGCCGTTACGGCGACTGGCTTCCTTTTGGGCTTCGGTGCGGTTGGATTTCATGAATATAACCTCGATTTCTGGTTATATTATGTGGGAGGATGTGGGCGTAAGCGGCCAGTGGGTCGGGTTAAGTTATTGATTTGGTTTCGGTTGGGGGTGGATTGTGCCGTGTGACCGGCGTTTATTATGGGCCACAGATGAACGCAGATGAACGCAGATTATTTAGTTTTGGATGTCCAGGATCAGGACCCAGTCACTGCCGAAGCCTTCAGAGGGAGGGGTGAATTCGCGGGCGCCTTCGTTGGGGATTGGGGATTGCGGGGTTTGGGTTCCGGTTCTGGGATTGAACCAGGTGGGTTTGATTTGATTGCCTTTTAGTTTGGTTAGGTGGACTGTGAATCTGCGGCCTTGCGGACTGTAGATGAAGGCGTAGCCTTCTCCTCTGGTGGCTACGATGTGATCGGCTCCGGTGAGGGCGTCTACGATCAGGGTTTGGTCTGGGATTCGGGAGAAGTACGGCCTTGATTCGATGAGGCGGCGGAGGTGTTGCATCTGTGCGGCTCCGGGGCGGTGGATGGCTTCGTCCCAGTAGAAGAGCGGACCGTTGACGGGCTTGCGGTTGGGGGCGTACATCTGCCAGACGGAGTGGTTGCCGTAGGTGTGTCCGCAACTGCCGGAGAAGACCGACCAGTAGGCGCGCTGGCGGATGTGGGCGTCGAAGGAATAGCCGTAGTCGCGGGCGCGGAAGGCGAGCGGGTGATCTTCATAGAGAGGTTCGCCATCGAGGACGGGCTTGATGGGTTCGCGGGCGTAGTCTTTGGCGATGCGGTCCCAGGACATGACTTTTTCGGCGAGACCGTGCCCGGTTTGATGCATATTGAAGTCGAGCCAGGGGGCGGTGTGGAACCATGTGGAGGAGGTTTCGGCGCCGCGGGGATGGAAGCTCATGAGGAGGGCGTCGTAGTCTTCTTTGCCGGAGACTCCGATGGCGATGCCTTTGGCGAGGGCTCGCCAGGTGGGTTCGAAGTCGGTAGGGGTGCGATCGCCACCGAGGATCCAGATGATGCCTTTGCGCGCGTAGCGGCGGCCGAGGAATTCGCCGTAGGCTTGGGCGTTGGATGGGGTGAGGATGGAGCGATCGCCGCGGCCGGTGTTGTTGACCCAGCGGCCCCAGGTGGGGAGAAGGGCGATGTAGAGGCCGCGGGCATTGGCTTGATTGATGATGTAGTCGATGTGTTGCCAGTAGGCTTCGACGGGTTTGGCGGGGTCTTCGTTGACGAAGGGGAGATGGCCGTTGGGGTTGGGGTCAGTGATGCCGTCGAGTTCGGCGAGAGCGACGGCTTGGATAGCGGTGTAGCCTTGGGACGCGCGTTTGGTGAGGTATTCGACGGCTTGTTTGCGATCGAGGCGATGGAAGAGTTCCCATGCGGTGTCGGCGAGATAGAAGAAGGGTTTGCCTTCGGTGGTCATGAGGAAGCGGCGGTTCTCACTGACGGTGAGTTTGGGAAGCGGCTTGGTTTGGGCGGAGAGAGTAGAGGCGAGCAGAAGAGCGAGAAGCAGCGGCATGATTCTCTATGATATTGCTTGTGACATGCAGCGAAGAGCGTTTTTGGCGGGTATCACTGGTGGAGCGCTTTGGGCGCAGGCGCGGCGGCCGAACATTTTGTTTATCACCGCGGATGATTTGGGGTTGTTGTTGAACTGCTATGGGGAGCGGCGGATCCGTACGCCGCAACTGGACAAGCTGGCGGCATCGGGGGTGCGGTTTGAGACGGCGTACGTGGCGCAGGCATCGTGCAGTCCTTCGCGGAGCGCGATGTTTACGGGGTTGTATCCGCATTCGAACGGGCAGTATGGACTGGCGAATACGGGTTTTATGCTGCACGAGAATTTGCGGGATAAGACGATTCCGGCGTTGTTGAAGGAGCATGGCGGGTACCGGACGGGGATATTGGGGAAGCTGCATGTGGAGCCGGAGAAGAGCTTTCCGTGGGACATGCGGGATACGGATAATGCGGCGACGCGGAGAGTGAAGGCGGTGGCTCCGAAGGCGGAGGAGTTCATGCGGAGCGCGGGGGATGCTCCGTTTTTTCTGATGGTGAATTATTCCGACCCGCATGCGTTTCGCGATGCGGAGAAGCCGGGTGGGTGGTTTTTTCCGGCGCAGGTGGATGGATTGCCGGAGAAGCCGGTGGCGCCGTCGAAGGAGACGCTGTTTGATTTTCAGCAGGTGGATGCGGAGGCGGAGCGGGAGCGGACGGCGAATTATCTGAATGCGGTGGCGCGATTGGATACGGGTGTGGGGTTGTTGCTGGAGGCATTGGAGCGAACGGGGAAGGCGGGGAATACGGTGGTGGTGTTTTGCGGGGATCATGGGCCGCCGTTTGCGCGGGGGAAGACGACGGTGTATGAGTCGGGGTTGCGCATTCCGTTTTTACTGCGCTGGCCGGGGGTGACGAAGGCGGGGCAAGTGAGTACGAAGTTCGTGTCGACGGTGGATATTCTGCCGACGATATTGGATGCGGCGGGAGTGCGATCGCCGGTGGCGATGCATGGGGAATCGCTGCGGAAGGCGGTGAATGGGGGGAAGTGGCGCGAGTATCTGGCGGCGGAATTTCATTGTCACGGGAGCCGGCCGTTTTATCCGCGGAGGGCGATACGGGACAAGCGGTACAAGCTGATTCAGAATGTGCTGGCGGGGAAGGCGAAACCCTCGACGGGAATTGACGGGGATTTCGCCTACGCCATTTCGCGCGAGGCCCGCTATGAGGGGACGGCCACGCGCAAAGCGTTTGATACGTTTGCCGAGCCACCGGAGTTTGAGCTGTACGATCTGGAGAAGGACCCGGTGGAGTTTGTGAATCTGGCGGGTAAGGCGGAGTTGGCCGTGGTGGAGAAACGGATGAAGGACGCGTTGCTGCGATGGCGCAAGGAGTCGAACGATCCGTTTCTCGATTGGGCGTTTTTAGAGAAGATCGCGAAGCAGGGGCGGTAGGAAGCCCGCTTGCTTACGCGCGCGGCTCTGAAGGCGGAGGCCGCGTAGTAGACGCGAGTTAGCGGCCGAGCTGGAAGGCCGGGCCGCCGCCGCTGTGGACTTCGCGAAGCTGGCAGTTGTCGTCGGTTTCGCAACGGAAAACAAAGCCCGTGCGGGTGGAGGTTGGCATGGTGTTGTGGATGCGGACCATGGGAACGACGACCTGCTGGCCTGCGGAGCTCTGGAAGTAGAGGCGATAGACTCCGGAGGGGCTCAATTCGGTGCGGACGCGATATTCGCCGGCGGGCAACTGGAGGCTGCCTGCTTTGAAGGCGAAGGGGGCCTGCATGGTGGTTTCGGCGACGGTGGATGGGAAAGCCAACGGGGCGGCCAGAAGGCTGAGGGTGATGAATAGTTTTTTCATTTGTGGTTTTTTCTCCTCAATGGACTGCGCGAAAAAGTTGGGTGAAAGAGATCAACGGGGTCAGGGTTGTATTTCGAACGCCGGGCCGCCGCCACTGTGGATTTCGCGAAGTTGGCAGTTGTCTTCGGTTTCGCAGGTGAAGACGAAGCCGATGCCGGCTGCGGTGGGCATGGTGTTACGAATGCGGCCGCTAGGGAGGACGATTTGCTGATTGCCGTCCGCGTTCCGGAAGACGAGCACGTATCTGCCGGAGGGAATGGGTTCGAGACGGACGCGGTAGGAACCGGCTGGGAATTGGACGTTGCCCGCTTTGAAGGGGAAGGCGACCTGGAGGGCGGATTCGGTTTTGGCGGCCGGGAAGGCAATGGAAGCGGCCATCAGGGTGAGTGCGATGAGTTTGTTTTTCATTTGGTTTGTCTCCTCACTGGCAACCGCGAGAATGAGGGGGAAATGGGTTCATGGCGTGGTGGGGTACAATTTGAGGATATGGTTAGCGTGTTTTCCACAGCCCTGCTGGGCGCCGTACTTGGATTTTTGGGACGCGGGGTGATGCCTGCGAACGATAGAGGAGGCGCGCTTGCGACGGCTTGCGTTGGTTTGTGCGGCGCAAGCATGACCGCGTCACTGGGGTGGCTGATGGATTTTTGGGGTATCGGATCAGTGACGGGGTATGGCGCGGCAGTTGGCGGCGCGGTGGTGTTGTTGATTGTGTACCGGATCTTCAGTGGGTTGAAGATCGAAGCGTGACGATTTTGTTCATCCTTCCCAGGCTGAACTCTCGACCGGCCGGAGGCCCGTCGCCGCCTTTCATTAGAAGGTGAGGCGAAGGACCATCTGGAGGTTGCGATTGCCTCCCTTTGCGGTGATGACTCCGAAACTGCCTGGGGTGTTGACTGTTGTGCCTGGGGCGTTCCAGATGGGGTGATTGAAGGCGTTGAAGGCTTCCATGCGGAATTCGGTGTTCACTTGTTCGTGAATGGTGAATTTCTTGAAGATGGAGGCGTCAAAGGCTCGGGTGCCGGGACCGCGGAGATCGGGTGAGGTGCGGGAGGTGTTGCCGAAGGTGAAATTGCCTGCCTGCGAAAACACGGATTGATCGAAGTAGGAGAGGATGCGGTCGGCGATGGGGCCGTCTTTCCTGGCGGAAGTGCCGTTGTTGTTGGGACGCTGGCCGGGTGAGCCGAGATTGGTGAAGTTGCCGTTGTTGCCGATTTGGAGGGGGACGGCGGTTTGGAAGGTGACGATGCCGTTGACCTGCCAGCCACCGAGAGCCCAATCCACGGGCTTGGGAGCGGCGTTGAGGAAGTGACGGCCGCGGCCGAAGGGGAGTTCGTAGTTGGCACTCATGACGAAGCGCTGGGAGACGTCCTGGGCGGAGATGGAGCGCTCGGCGCGGCGGTTATAGAAATCCTGCTTGGTGCCGGCGGCGCCGAGGAAGGTGACCACTTGCGAAGCATCGTCGATTAATTTGCCGTTGGTGTAGCTGACCTGGAGATTGAGGCCGTGGCTGTAGCGTTTGGTGACGCTGGCGGTGAAGGAGTGATAGAGCGAATTGGCCTGCGGCTTACGGAATGCGTTGACAGAGGTGTATTGCGGGAACTGGCGGAGCAACTGATTGTAGGCAACGCGCGGCTGGCTGAGTGAAGAGGTGGGGTTGGTGATGACGCCGAAGAAGGGATTGGGGACGGTGTTGGAGCCGAGCAACTGGTTGCCGAGTGCGAAGAAAGACGCGGGCAACTGGTTGTAGGTCATGTTCGATTCGCCATCGATGAGGTGGTTGCCCTTGCTGCCGAGGTAGCCGGCTTCGACGAGGAAACCCTTGCCGAGATCGCGCTGGATGTTGCCGTTCCACTGCTGGACGATGGGGTTGACGTAATCGTTGAAGAAGCTATCGCCGATGCTGAGGCCGAGCTGGGTGGCGGCGCCGCCGGCTGCGCCTTCGGGCAGGTTGTAGCCACTGAGGAAGGGATTGCGGAAGGTGGCGACGGGAGTGACTCCGCCATCGAAGGAGATGTTGGAGCCGGTGCTCGATTGGAAGCCTTGCGTGCCGGAACTGCCGGAGGTGCCGGAGGCCTGGAGAACGGAGGCGGAATAGAGGATGGCGTAGGCGCCGCGGAAGACGGTTTTTTGATTGATCTGATAGGCGAAGCCGAAGCGCGGGCCCCAGTTGTTGAGGTCGGTGGGGGTTTGCCGGCGATTGTCGGGGGAAGTAAATTTCATCGCGCCCATGAGGTTATTGAAGCCGGGCACTTTGCCGGCGATCGGGGATGGGGCGTCGATGTCCCAATAGCTGAGGCGATTGAAACGTTCGGTGCGGGGGAGATCGACGTCCCAGCGGAGGCCGATGTTGAGGGTGAGTTTGGAATTCACTTTCCAGTCGTCCTGGATGTAGAAGCCCCAGTAATCGCTGGCAGTGGCGGCGGCGAAGGTATGGGAGATGGTGCCGCTGGCGAGCTGGCCGAGGAGGAAGGAGGCGAAGCCGTTGCCCTGGGTGGTGGAATTGGCTGCGCCGACGACACGCTGGGTCCAGTTATTGCCGAAGCTGTACTGGCCGGAAGGCTGGCCATGCTGGGTGAAGTTCATGAACATCTTGCGATATTCGACTCCGCCTTTGATGGTGTGTTTGGAGAGGACCTTGGTGAGATCGAATTTGGAATCGTGGCCGTAGGCCTGGATGCGGAGCGTGGTGAAGGTGGCCTGGCCGAGGGAAGAGACGCCATTGTTGCCGCCGACGTCGACGCGGGGGAACTCGAAGTTCTGGGTGGATGCGGCGGTGACGACATCGGCGGGGAAGCCGAGGGCGCGAAGGTCCATGCCCTGGGAGAACGGATCGCGGTGGGAGACTTTGCGGGCGAAGCCGTAGTTGACGTTGATGATGGTGGTGGGAGAGAGCGTGTAGACGGCGTTGAGGGCGACGTTGTAATTGGTGTTGTAGCTGGGGCCATCGCCGGAGGAAGTGCCGACGTTGCCGAAGCCGTTGAAGGGGGCGCTTTTTCCGTTGGAGAATGAGCCGCGAGCCCAGAGGCGGAACTTGTCGGTGAGGTTGTGATCGAGGCGGGAATCGAAGCGATCGTCATTGCTGGGGGCTTTGCCGGAAGAGAAGAAATTGTTGGCGCCGGTGAAGACGTTGGTGGGGACGGCGTTGGGATCGGGCCAATACTTGAGCATGTTGACGGCGATGGGATCGAAGCGGCTGGAGGGGACGCGATTGCCGGGGAAAGCGGAGCGGGTGAAATTGTTGGGGCCTTCCTGGACGACGGTGGAGGGATCGTAGATGAGGATCTGCTGGCCGTTGCCGGCGCGGAGATCGGAGAAGTCGCCGGCTTTCCAGGAGGCGAAGGGCATGGTGCCGGAGGAAGTGGCGGCGCTGCGCTGGCGGGTGGCCTGCGCGTCGAAGAAGAAGAAGGTACGATTGCGGCCGTCGTAGAGTTTGGGGAGGACGACGGGACCGCCGATGACTCCGCCGAATTGATTGCGCTGGAAGGCGGCTTTGCGGACGCCGTTGCGATTGTTGCTCCAGCTATTGGCGTCGATTTTGCTGTTGCGGAGGTATTCGAAGAGCGAGCCGTGGATATCGTTGGTGCCGCTGCGGGTGGCGACGGTGATGACGCCACCGCCGGTGCGGCCGAATTCAGCGGCCACGGCATTGGTGATGACGGCGAATTCCTCGATGGAATCGACGATGGGCTGATAGCCGGTGTCCTGAATGCTGACGTTGTTTTCGGGGACGATGACGGAGGTGCCGTCGATGGTGATTTCGCTGGAGGCGTTGCGGCCGCCGGAGATCCAGGGGGTGGAGCCGCCGCCAGGAATGACGCCGGGGGCGAGGGTGGCGAGGCCGAAGGGATTGCGGCCGTTGAGGGGGAGATCCATCATCGCTTTGTTGGTGATGACGGTGGATACGGCGGAGGTGGAGGTGGCGAGTTGCGCTCCGGCAGCGCTGACTTCGACGGTGGTGGTGACTTCGCCGATTTTGAGGGTGATGGGAAGGTCGATGGTCTGTTGGACGCTGAGGCGGATTTCGGAAGTGACGTGCTTGTCGAAACCTTTCTTTTCGGCGGTGGCGGAGTACTGGCCGGGGATGAGGTAGGGGACGAGGAAGGCTCCGCTGGAGTTGGATTGGGTGGTTTGGCGGACGCCGGTATTTTTGTTTTGGATGGTGACGGTGACGTCGGGGATGGCGGCTCCGGTGGCGTCGAGGACGTTGCCCTGGATGGTGCCGGTGGCGGTTTGCGCGAAGGCGGAGAGGGTGTGGAGGAGCGCGAGGGCGCTGAGACGGACGAGGTTTTTCATACGTGGATTCCCCTTTAGTGGAAGCTTTCCCAGATGGGGATTAGTATATCTCGGAAATGCGGGGGAGGTCGATGGTGCGGGTTTGGGGACTCGGTGGCAGTGGGGGACGGCAATCCGATGATGGGCTGAGGAGCAGGTGGTGGTGCAGACGGCGCCTTGATTAGCCGCCGGCCGGAGGCCCGCGTCACTACCAGGTGAAGGCGGCGAATCCGAGACGGAAGCCGTTGAATGCCGGTGGGGAATTAAGTGTAGATTAGAGCGTATGGGCGAACTTTCTCCCAATTCCGCTCCTACGCCGCCAAGCGTCGACTCACTTCAATTTCAGACCGCGGATATTGCCGAGAAGAAACCGGCGTGTTCGCAGTGCTCCACGTTGCTGGAGAACGAATACTATCAATTGGCGGGTGCGGACATCTGCCCGGCTTGTGCGAACGCGTTCCAGACGGGGCAGCAGCGGCCGAAGCAGACGTGGGTGATGCAGGGTTTTCTGTACGGTTTGGGAGCAGCAATTGGCTGTTCGATTGTGTATGCGGCGATCGTATGGATCACGAATTTCGAACTCTCGTTGATGGCGATTGTGGTGGGATATGTGGTGGGGAAGGCGGTGCTGCGCGGCGCACGGGGGCTGGGCGGCCGGCGCTGCCAGATGGTTGCCGTGGCGCTGACCTATTTTTCCATCACAACCAGCTATCTGCCGTTGATGTTCAAGGCTTTTGCCGAAAAGGCGGAGAGTGAAGCGAAGGCGGCACAGAAGGGCAAGCCTCCCGCGAATCCGGTACGGGTGGAGGAAGTGAAACAGAGTAGGGAACCGATGACCGCAGGGGGACTGGCGGTTGGAGTTGGAGTGCTTCTCGTGTTCAGTATGGTTGCTCCGTTCTTCGGCATAACGGAAGGCTTCAATGGGATGCTGGGGCTGTTCATCATCTTCATCGGGCTGCACCAAGCCTGGAAATTGACCGCGCGCGACGAGCGGCTGTTGATGGGACCTTACCAACGCGAGGAAAACGATTCTGCAGGCACAATCGCATAGTTATTGCGCGCAGTGCGGATCGATGCTGGCAGCGGGAGTGTTGAGCTGTCCGCAGTGCCGCACGTTGGTGTATGCCGCCGAGTTGGCGAACCTGGCTGAGGAGGCCAAGCGTGCCGCTGAATCGGGGAACGGGGTGCGTTCTCGCGAATTGTGGGCCAAGGGGTTGACGCTGCTACCGCCGGAGAGCGGGCAGTATGCCACGATCCAGGCGCACATTGAGGCGCTGGACCGGGCGGAAGAGGCGGCACGAGCGGAGCGGGAAGCGTCGGGGTTTCGTGCGCGCTGGACCAAGCGACTGGGGCCGCTTGCGGGCGTGGCGTTCCTGTTGTGGAAGTTCAAGGCTTTTGTGCTGCTGGCGCTGAGCAAGGGGAAGTTTCTGGTGCTGGGGTTGGGAAAGCTGCAGACGCTGCTGTCGATGTTTGTTTCGCTGGGTGTGTACTGGAGCTGGTACGGATGGGGCTTTGCGCTGGGATTTCTGTTGTGCATTTATGTGCACGAGATGGGACATGTGTGGATGCTGCGCCATTACGGGCTGGCAGCTTCGGCGCCGATGTTCATTCCGGGGTTGGGGGCGTTTATCAGCTTGTATAAGAGTCCGAGCAGTGTGAGGGAAGATGCGCGCATCGGGCTGGCGGGTCCGATGTGGGGGCTGGCGGCTGCGTGTTTTTGCTGGGTGTGGGGGGTGTCCACGGGCAGTGGTGTGATGCTGGCGATTGCGAAGGTGACGGCGGCGTTGAACCTGTTCAACCTGGTGCCGATTTGGCAGTTGGACGGGGGACGAGGGTTCCGATCTTTGACGCGGACGCACCGGATATTGATTGCGGCGCTGGCGGCTTCGCTGTGGCTGCTGACTTCGGTAGGGATGTTTTTCCTGATCCTGCTGGGGGCGGGCTACCGGTTCTATCAACGGGATGCGGCGGTGGAAGCGGATAACGGGACGTTCTGGGAGTTTGCTTTGCTGTTGATTGCTTTGGGGCTGCTGGCTTCGATTGCGGTCCCATCGGGCGTGGGGGGGATAAACGGGCTACCGCTTGCTGACCGCGCGCGGCTCTGAAGTTGCGCGATGGGGCGGATGCGGAGGGATCGCCGGGCTGGGTGACGGAGTGGGTGCGCCAGAGACGCTTGCCGGTGGCGGCGTCGTAGGCATCGACCCAACCGTAGAGGGTGCATTCGCCGCTGGTGACTCCGACGATGTGGGGGCTGAGATGGGACGTAGGAATGGCATCGTTTCGTTTCGAGTTTGAGTGGGACCAATTCAAGGCACGAGCGAACTCCAGCAAGCATGGAGTGCACTTCGAGCAGGCGGCGGAAGTCTTTCGTGATCCCTTGGCTCTGACAATTCGGGATGAGGAGCACAGCATGCATGAATCTCGGTGGATTACGGATGGGGAAGGATGCGCGGGGTTTGACGATTCTCGTCGTTCACACATATGAGCGACTTGACGATGAAAGCGCGCGGGTGCGGATCATTTCCGCGAGGCGTCCAACAAGGTCCGAGATGCTTGCATACGAGGAACAGCAATGAAGGCTGAATACGATTTCTCAAAAGGCGAACGCGGCAAATTCTATAGGAAAGGTGCTGAGATTCGCCTGCCCGTTTATCTTGACTCTGAGGTTCAGACTTATTTGTCTGAAAGGGCGGCGGACAAGGGTGTTTCTTTGGGGGAGATGGTGAATGGGATGTTGAAGCGGGAGATTCAGATTATCGAGTCCGTGAAGTAGGCGGTCTTCGAGGACTGATCGCCACTGCAAGGTTTCGTCGCGGACGGAACACTAGTTGCATCCTTCGACGAGCGCAATCGCGGCACTCGTTCCGACTCGAAAAGATGTGACTTTCTCGTGAATCCGAGATGTTCCGGGATCGCCTTGGTTTTGAGGTAAGCGCACGAATCGAGAGGAATCTCTGGCGTGCTCGCTTCTAAGCGCGCGGCACGATCTCCCAGTACGCGACGCACTTGCGGGAGCGTCATTCCTAGCTGGATTGGAGGATACTGCCATTGCGACCGTGAGCGTCGCGCCTAATATGCTCCAGGGGCTCACCTACCACGAGGGTACCAAGTGAAATGCAATGGCGGCGTTCTTGTTCGAGAAGCATTCCTTCCGAAGGTCAGTTAGCCGCCGGCCGGAGGCCCGCGTCACTGGTTCACGGAGAAGACGTAGAGGGCGGATTGGGAGGCGATGGCTACGTATTGTTTGCCGTCGACGGAGTAGGTGATGGGGGAGCTGATGATGTTGGCTCCGGTGTAGTAGTGCCACAGGTATTTTCCGGTTTTGCTTTCGAGGGCGATGAGGTTGCCGTCGTTCGATGAGGCGAACACCACTCCTCCTGCGGTGGCGAGGACTCCGGTGGCGGAAGAGCCGATTTCGAGGGGGAAATCCCATTTCTTTTCGCCGGTGAGGGGATCGAGGGCGCGGACGGAACCGGGAGTGCCGATTTTGCGATCAATCTCCTGGCCTCCTCCGGTGTAGCCTTCGCCGGGGACGGGAGGCTTGGTGGCGGAGAAGTATGTTGCGCAGGCTTCGCGGACGGAGACGAGGAAGAAACCGGTGATGGGATCGATGGAGGGTGCGCCCCAGTTGGCGGCTCCGGCCGCGTCGGGGCAGACGTAATTGCCTTGAGGCGTGGGCGTGGTGTTGGGGAGCACGATGGGACGGCCTTTGTCGTCGAGGCCTTTGGCCCAGGTTTGTTTGGCGAAGGCTCGGCCGGCGAGGAATTCGCCGGTGTTGCGGTCGAGCACGTAATAGAACGCATTGCGCTGCGCGGTGACGAGGAGCTTGCGCTTCTGGCCTCGGATGACGCCGTCGATCAAGACGGGGGTTTGGTTGCCGTCCCAATCGTGGACGTCGTGCGGGGTGAATTGGAAATACCACTTCATGCGGCCGGTTTTGGCGTCGAGGGCGAGGACGGAACAGGAGTAGAGATTGTCGCCCTGGCGGACGGAGCCGTCGTAGTCGGGGCCGGGATTGCCGGTGGGCCAGAAGATGGTTTCGGTTTCGGGATCGTAGGTGCCGGTGGTCCAGGTGGGAGAGCCGCCGAATTGGGCGGAGGGCTCGGGGTTCCAGGATTTGCGATTGGGATCGCCGGGCTGGGCGACGGAGTGAGTGCGCCAGAGACGTTTCCCGGTGGCGGCGTCGTAGGCATCGACCCAACCGTAGAGGGCGCATTCGCCGCTGGTGACTCCGACGATGATCTTGCCGTCGATGGCGAGCGGGGCGTGGGTGATGGAGAAACCTTTTTTGTAGTCGTCGACTTCGATGTCATAGATGACGTTGCCGGTCTTGGCGTCGAGGCTGACGAGGTGCATGTCGAGGGTGGCGAGGAAGAGTCGGTCGCCGAGGACGGCGAAGCCGCGGTTGGTCATCACGGTGCAGTGCGAGGCAACGTTGCTGGGGAGCTGGCGGGTGTACTTCCAGATGGTGCGGCCGGTGCGTGCGTCGAGGGCGGCGGCGTTGTTGAGGGGGCCGGTGACGAACATGAGGCCTTCGACGACGATGGGCATGGTTTCGACGGTGTTGCCGCCGAATTGATAGGACCAGTCGTTGCGGAGGCGGGTGACGTTTTGCGGCGTGATCTGTTTGAGTGCGGAGGCGTGGCGGCCGGCGAAGTCGCCCCAATAGGTGAGCCAGTTCCAGGGTTCTTTGGCGGCGTTGCGGAGGCGATCGTAGGTGACGTTGAAATCGGCGGCGGGTGACCAGGCAGGCGCGGGAATGGAGGAGGCGTCGTACTTCATGAGGAAGGCGACGACATTGTCGGTATCGGTGGGATTGAGGGTGGGGTGGGGCTGGTTCTTTTTTGTGATGTTGACGGTGCGTTTGTTGAAGGAGTAGATTTTTTCGGACTGATCCATGAGGAGCAGGGTAAAGGTGTCTTCCTGTTTGCGGGCTCCGATGGTGGTGACGTTGGCGGAGCGGACTTCGTAGATGGCGACTGGTTCGGCGATGGTCTTCCTGAGCTCGGAGGCTTTGTGGCGATTGCGGACGCGGGTGAGGTCTGGGGCGAAGCGGCCACCGTTGGCTGAGAACATGTGGCACTTGGAACATTGCGCGGTGAAGACGGCGCGGCCTGCTTCGGGGTTGCCGGGGATGGGCTCGGCCTGAGCGAGGAGGGAGCGCATGAAGGCGATGATGCGGCGGGTATCGGCTTCGGGGAGAGGGATGGCAGGCATCTGGGTGCCGGGGATGCCTTTGGTGATGTTGCGGATGAGATCTTCGTCGGAGCCGCCGTGCTTCCATTCGCCCGTGGTGAGGTCGGGGCCACGGCCGCCTTTGGCGTTGTCGCCATGGCAGGCGGAACAGGCAGAGCGGAAGAGCTTGCGGCCACTGGCCACGTCAGGGTGCTGCGCGAAGACGGAGGCGCAGAAGAGGAACAGGGTGAGAAATCGCATTGGGGCTTAGTTGTTGTTGCGGAAACAATAGAGGGCGCTTTTGGTTCGGAGGTAGATGGCTCCATCGACGATGGCGGGGGAGGCATGGCATTCGTCATCCATGTTGTTGACCTGGAGAATTTCCCATTCCTTGCCAGCTTTGAGGACGACGACGTTGCCGGCTTCGGAAGTCATGTAGACTTTGCCTTCGGCGGCGACGGGGGAGGCGAAGTACTGGCTGAGGGCTCCGGTCATGCGGCCTTGCTTGAGGACTGCGCCGTCTTTGGGATCGAGGGTGGTGAGGATGCCGCCCTCTTTCATGAGGTAGAGGACATCCTGATAGAGCAGCGGGGACGGGACGTTGGGGAGGGATTTGGTGTAGGACCAGACGCGGGCGTTGAGGCCGAGGTCGCCTTTGGGGTTGGGGCCGATGCGGACGGCCTGGAACATATTCTGTGCGGAGCGGCGGGATTGGTAGAGCTTCCAATCGCGGAGGCCGAGGGCGCCGTCGCGATCGAGATCCATGGAGGCCCAGTCCTTGGTGATCTTGGGGTCAGTAATTTCTTCTTTGGCGAGCTTGCCGTCTTTGTCCTTGTCCCATTGGGTGAGGACGACGCTGAAGTCGGGGATATCTTCCTGCTGGCCGGTGTCGGAGCCGCCGGCCCAGCCGAGGGTGTAGACGGTTTGCTTGTCGGCGCTGAGGATGGGAGTGGGCTTCAATTGCCAGGTGAGGCCGCGGAACCACCAGACTTCTTTTCCGGTTTTGACGTCGTAGGAAGTGAGCTGGTAGGAGCCAGCGAGGATGGCCTGCAACGGGCCGTTGGCGGGTTGATAGAGGACGGGGGTGGAGAAGCCGCGGGAGTAATCGGGGCGCTCGACGCGCCAGAGCTGCTTGCCGGTTTTCTTATCGAAGGCGGAGAAGAAGGAGCCGCTTTCGGCGTCGCAGGGGATGAGGAGGATGTCGCCGGCGAGGACGGGGGAGGCACCCATGCCGAAGGGGTTGTTGAAGGGGCCCATGGGGGTTTTCCAGAGCTCGTTGCCGTCGGGGCCGTAGGCGAGGAGTCCGAAGTCGGTGAAGAAGACGTAGACGTTTTTGCCGTCGCTGACGGGGCTTGGTGAAGCGGGGGTGTTGGATTTGTGGAGCTCCTGCTGGCGCGGGCGCGGAGTTTCGCGGCGCCAAAGGATCTGGCCGGTTTTGCGGTCCAAACAAAATGTGAATAATTTGTCGTTTTCGAAAGCGGTGAGGAAGATGCGATCAGCGGTGAGGATGGGAGAGGAATGGCCGGGGGGCAGTGCGGTTTTCCAGACGACGTTTTTGGTGGGTGAGAATTCGACGGGGACGTTGGTGGCGTTGGAGACTCCGGCGGAGCCTGGGCCGCGGAACTGGAGCCAGTCGGTGGGGAACGCTGGGGCGGCGGCGAGGAGCAGGCAGAGGAATGTTTTTCGCATGGTGAGCCTCCTTTGGGAATAAGTACTCAGTTATATCACGGGGGAGGCGGCGCTCCCGCTGTCCGGGTCCGGCGTGCGGGAGATCTGTGGTGGGATGGTGCGTCAGAAGGAAAGGCGCAGAGTCAATTGAATCTGACGCGGTGTCCAATAGGATGTCTGGAACGTTTGAATGCCGGTGGAGGCATCGGGGTTGGGAATGCCTTGCATGTTGAAGGCGTTGAAGGCGTCGATGTTGAAGCGGAGCCGCCAGCGCTCGCCGAGGTTGAAGATTTTGTAGAGGGACATGTCGGTTTGCCAGTTGTAGGGACCTTGCAGGGTAGTGAACCCGAAGGGATGGAGGCCTGTGGGTCCGGGGCTAAAGGCTGTGGTAACGGAAGTGCCATTGCGTAGTGGGACGCTGACGTTGTTGTTGCCGAAGGAGGGAGTGCCGGGGGTGTTGTTGATGGGGGCGAGATAGGGCTTGTAGCCGGAGGGTAATCCCTGTACGCCGCGCGGTGCGTTGACGAGGTTGGGGGCGATGTAGCCGTTGAACCAGAGGATGCCTTCGCGGCAGATGCCGCTGCGGCAGTCCGTGATCTTCTGTTTGTCCTTGTAGACTTCGACGTTGTTGGTTTCGCCCCAATTGCCATCGCCGACCTGGAAGGCTTGGGCCACCAGTTGCCCGGTGAAGGCGAACTGGAAGCCTCCGACGAGGGCATTGAGCCAGCCACCGGAGTTGCCGAGGTAGCGTTTGCCTTTGCCGACGGGGAGATCGACGATGCCGTTGAAGTTGAGGCGCTGTTTGGGAATAGCGCCATCGACGGCGTAGTTCTGGAAGCGGTTGAACTCGCGGCTGGGTTCGAGGGGCGTGCCGACATTCATGCCGGCGGGCAGAGTGCCGGGAGCGTAGTTGGCGGCGGGGTAGAGGAGGTTGTCGCGGAATGTGTTTCCGCCGACACGGAAGGCTCGCGAGTAGACGTAGTAGACCTGGTAGGCGAAGCCCTTACTGAAGTTGCGCTGGTAGTTCAACTGGAGGGCGCTGTTGTTGGACCAGCCGAACTTCGTGGTGGCGACGTTGCCGCCCCAAGTGCGGTTGTCGTAGGGGCGGGTGGCAACGCTGGCTAACGCGCCGGTGGGAGGCGTGGTGCCTGTGGTGACCTGCCAGACGTAGGCGGAGGGTGCGTTGTTGTATTGAAAATCCTGGTCGAGATTTTCGCCGTGGGTGTAGACGTAAGTGGCGCGGAGCACGGAGCCGTCTTTGAACGGCTGCTCGATGGTGAAGTTGGCGGTATCGACGCGGGCGGGCGGGTACTCAGTAGTGAGCGTGCGGCTCATGGCGATGCCGGGGAGCAGGGAGTTGACGCTGCCGGTGTTGACGACGTCGCGGCTGTTCTGTCCGGCAACGATGCTAACGGGGGCGCGGAGCAGGTAGTTGGGCAGACCGTCGGGGGACTGCTGGGCGGAGTTGAAGTTCTGCGAGTAGGCGGCGACGAAGGGGTAGACGGAGGTCAGGTAGCGGACGGAGTTGCGAATGGGGACGGGATAGATGTAGCGGCCGTAGCCGCCGCGGATGACGGTGCCTCCTTTGCCGAAGGAGGGAACCCAAGCAAAACCGGCGCGGGGCATGATGTTGTTCCAACTGCCGTAGAAGCCCGCTTCGGGGACGCCGGCTTCTTTGGGCGTCATAAACTTTGCACCGAGATTGCGGAGGTTCTGGATGATGGCGGGAGTGGTGTAGCCGATGTCGTAGTAGTGTTCGATGGGGTGTTTGAGGACGATGGCGTTTTTCTCCATAGAGAAGGTGGCGTAGTTGCCGCCGTCGGAATAGGGTGCGGGATGGCCTTCCCAGCGGAGTCCGAGGTTGAGGGTGAGGGAGCGGGAGACGCGCCAGTTGTCCTGGATGTAGAGGTCAAACTCCTGGAGGCGGGAGCGGCCGAAGGGAGCGTTGAGGCGCTGGGTGTATTCATTGGCGGCGCCGAGGAAGAAGTCGGCATCCTGATAGCCGGTGTTGGGGCGGCGATTGTAGTTGGCGCCGGTGGTGGGGTCGTAGATGCCGGTGGCGAGGCCGGAGAAGGCGACGGTGTCGGGAGAGCGATCGGAGAGGTAGCCGAAGCGTTCATGGCGATAGCGGCCGCCGAAGGCAAACTGGTGCTTGCCGTGGATCTTGTTCATGTTCTGATCGATGTTGTCGATGCGCTGGTTCATGCCGTAGTTCCACTGGGAACCGCCGTAGGGCATGATGAGATTGCTGCCGATGGCGGGGAAGCCGGTCTGGCCGAAGTTGTTGGGGAGGCCGAGTTGGGCTTCGTAGTTGCCTTGGGAGACGGGATTGCCTTCGACGTACATGCTCTGCCACTGCTGGCTGATGATGGTTTCGGAGAAGAAGGTGGGGGAGAAGGTGTGGGACCAGCCCATGGCGTAGCTGACGGTGTTGACGGGGATGGCCTGATAGCCAGTGGCGCCGGCGGGGAGACCACCCCCTTCGATATTGGCGGGCGAGGCGCTGGGGTAGTTGCGGAGCGCCTGCTGTTTCTGTCGGATGTCGGTATAGCGGAGGTAGAGGCGATTGCGATCGTTGAAGACGTGGTCGAAGCGGGTGTTGATGTTGGGGACATCCTGGGTGATGACGTTGGTGTCGTTGAGATTGGCGTTGACGAGAGGGTTGTCGGTGGAGGTGGGGAGCGGGGTGGCGGCATAGAGCGTTTTGGCGAGGGGGCTGATGCGCGCGAGGGGGATCTGGTTGTTGGAGAAGGGGAGGCGGGAATAGGCGTTGGCGGCGCTTTGGGTAGTGTTGGGATCGTAGAGCTGGTTGAGGACGCCGTTGGAGGCGATGAGGCCGCTGAAGTCGCCGGTGCGCATGGCGGGAGTGGGGACGCGGACCAACTGGCTGGCGTTCTGGCGCAGGGAGAAGCGTTCGTAGGCAAAGAAGAAGAACGATTTGTTTTTGCCGTTGTAGAGTTTGGGGATGTAGACGGGGCCGCCGACGTTGGCGCCGAACTCGTTGCGGACGAGGTGTGGTGCGGCGAAGTTGGCGGGATTCTGGCGGGCGCGGGCGATGCCGAAGTAGTTGTTGCGGGCAGTTTCAAAGAGCGAGCCGTGGATTTCGTTGGTTCCGGACTTGGTGGTGAGGATGACGGTGCCGGGGGTAGCGAACTGGGCGCTGGAGTTGAGGGTTTCGAACTTGGCTTCCTGGACGGAATCGGGGTCGGGGAGAGTGGACTGAGCGGTGTTGGCGACGCCGCCGAAGTTGCGATTGGTCATGGGTGCGCCGTCCTGGGAATATTCGAGGGCTTCGCCCATGAGGCCGTTGGCGCGGGTGCCGTTGGCTTCAAGGCCGGGCACGGTTTTCTGTGCCAGCCCGAGGATGTTGCGGCCGTTCTGGGGGAGTTGATCGATGCGGTTGGCGTCGAGGAATGTGCTGACGGTGCCGCTGTCGTAGGTGGCGAGCTGGACAGTGCCGCTGCTGACGGTGACCTGTTCGGCGACATCGCCGACGGTGAGGCGGGGGTTGAGGACGGCGACCTGTGCATTCTGGAGGGTGATGGTGGTTTCGTACTTTTTCATGCCGGCGGCGGTGAAGGTGAGGGTATAGCTGCCGGCGAAGAGGCCGCGGACGGAATAGAAGCCGACTTCATTGGAGGTGGTGTCGGCGGCGACGCCGGTGCGGGTGTTGACGACGTGGACGGAGCAGGAAGGGATGGCAGCGTCAGTGGCGTCGGCAATGGTGCCCTGGATGGCGCCTGCGCCGCTTTGGGCAGAGAGGGGCGCCGGTATGTGGAGTAACCCGGCGAATGCGGCCAGACAGGCCAAGCGGATGCTGCAACGTTGAATCATCGCCTACCTCAAATGGAGATTTTAAGATCCAGTGATCTTAATTGGGACATCGTAACCCATTTTGAAGCGGGGTGCAAAGTTTTGGCAGGAGGGATCTCTTTGCGGGAATCCATGGTGCGGAACACTGGTTATGTGCCGGCTGCGCCATGAGGCGATGGGTGCTGTAGTCTGGAGGGATGCGGCTCCGGGTATGCGTTCTGCTGGGCGTCGTGGGTTTGTGCGCGGCGCTGGGCTGGGCGCAGCGGTCGGGGCGGGTGTGGGCGAAATATGAGTGGGAGATGCAGGATCCGGTGGATGATCCGCCGGATGTGGGGCGGAAGGGTGAATTTGCGCTGGGGAGGCTGCGGTACCGGTCTCCGCTGGATGGACGGGGGAGGTATTTCCGGTGGGGGATTGATGCGAACAAGGGCGACAGGGTGTTCATTTCGCTTTTGCATCGACTGACTCGGATTGATGTGGAGCCGATTGAGACGATCATTGATGCTTCGAGCGATGAAATGTTCGAGCATCCGTTTCTGTTTGCGGTGTCGACGGGGGATTGGGAGTTATCGAGGGCGGAGGCGGAACGGTTGCGGAAGTATTTCGACCGGGGCGGGTTTTTGCTGGTGGATGATTTTCACAACGAGGGTGAGTGGGCGACGTTTATGGAGGGGATCCGGATGATCGATGCGAAGGCGCAGGTGGTGGAACTGGCGGATCCGGATGCGATTTTTCATACGGTTTTCGATATGACGCATCGTATTCGGGTGCCGGGGGCGAATGTGGTGCATGGATCGGGGATTGAGCGGGGTGGAGTGACGCCGCACTGGCGGGCGGTGCTGGATGGGAAAGGGCGGATGATGGTGGCGATTACGTTCAATCAGGATATCGGGGATGGATGGGAGTTTGCGGATGAGCCGGATTATCCGGAGAAATTTTCGGGGGAGGCGATCCGGCTGGGGGTGAATTATGTGATTTATGCCATGACACATTGAGGGGGGACTTGTGAATGAAACTTTGGGCTGGTCGGGCGGCCCTTCGGGCCGATGCAGGCCACTGGACGACGATGGCCTGCACCACTTTTTGCGTGAAGGTTGGGGCATGGGTTATTCGGGATAAGAGGCCAGGAGACGGAATGTTTGCTATTTGGATGGTTTGGATTGGTTGCGTTTGGGCGCAGCATGGCGTGATTCGGGAGTATGCGGCTTTGGCTCCTCGGGCGGAGGCTGTCGCGCTGCGGCCTTTGGCGGATTTTAGTTTGACGGATGTCAGTGTTGCGGTGGGGCACGATGGGGCGTATTACATGACGGGGTCGGAGGCGGCGGGGTTTGTGCCACGAGTGCGGATCTGGCGGTCGGCGGATTTGCGGGATTGGAAGGTGGTGCGAGAGGTGAGTGGGGAACGTGGGGTGCGGGCTCCGGAGATTCATTTCTTGCGGGGACGGTATTGGTTGACGTTGGGATTGGAGGGCGGTGGGACGGAGTTGGTTTCGTTTGCATCCACCGATGTTGGGAAGAGTGGGGTGCGGCGGGTGAGAGTTACGGAGAAGGGGTTTGATCCTTCTTTGTTTTTGGATGATGATGGATCGTTTTATTGGGTGATGGGTGCGGGGGAAGTGGCGAAGATGAAGGCCGATCCGATGGAGGGATTGGCGGAGGCGCCGAAGGCGGTGATTGCTCCGTTGACTGGTGATTTGCGGAGCGTGGGGATGCGTGGGGCGTTTTTGGCGAAAATTGGCGGGTATTATCACTTGTTCGTGGCGGAGCGGCGATTGCGGCATGGGGAATTGGGACGCACGGGGTTGCCGGGCGGGACGGATGATGTGTTTGTGGCGGTGTCGGCAAAGCCGGATTCGGGGTATGGGGCGAAGCGATATCTGGCGTTTCCGCATGCGGGACAGACGACGTTGTTTCGCAAAGCGGGCGGGGAGTGGATGGCTACGTTTTCGTGCACGGATGCGCGGGGTGTGTTTCGCGGGAAGCCGGGGGCGTTCGCGGTGGAGCAGGTGGATGCATCGAAGGCGGTGTGGCCGATCGGGTTTGATTTTGACCGGCCGGATCCGCCGGTGAAGTATACGCCTCCGGGGTTTCTGCTGCGGCCGTCGACGGCGTTTGTGTATGAAAGTGGAGTGGGCGGGCTGCATCCGGTTCCCATGGATGCGGTGCCGGGGCAGAAAGCTGGTTTCGCGTGGATTCGCGATACGTCAGTGACTCGCGGACATGACGGGAATTTGTATATGACGGGCACTTCGGGGAATATGGATGCGATTCATTTGTGGCGGTCTGAGGATGGGAAGCGGTTTTCTTATGTGCAGGCGGTGTTCCGGTTGGATGGGGGAGATAGCAGCTTGTGGTACAACCAGGCGGCGCGGCGGCTGCTGTGGGCTCCGGAGATTCACTATTTGAATGGGACGTACTACATTGCGTGGTGCGTGAATTTGAAGCTGGGGATGGGATTGTTGAAGAGCACGAGCGGGAAGCCGGAAGGGCCGTACGTGCCGACCTATGAGGGGAACCGGGCGTTTATCAGCCCGAACATCGATGCGTCGCTGTTTGCCGATGAGGATGGGACTCCGTATTTCGTGTGGCAGGGGCGATATTTGCGGAAGATGAAACGCGACTTCAGCGGGTTTGACGGGGAGCGCGTGGAGTTGTTGACGGTAGATGGCGAGCAGGTGGGGTATGAAGGGATTTTTCTGCGGAAGATCGGGAAGTGGTATGTGGTGCTGGCGGCGGAGTGGAATGGCGGGGGGAATCGGGAAGATGGGACGTACGACATGATGTACAGCGTGTCGCGGGATTTGAAGGGGCCGTATACGCGGCGGCGGGTGGGCGTGCCGCATGGCGGGCATAGTACGCTGTTTCAGAATCGCGGCGGGGATTGGTTTCTGGCGTTTTTTGGCAATGACCGGACGGCTCCGTTCCGGGCGATGCCGGGAGTTGTGAAATTAGATATTCGGGACACTGGCGATGATTTGGTGATTGCGCCGGTGATGGAGTGAAATACGTATGCCTTCGATGATTGTGCTGCTGCGGGGCGTGAATGTGGGCGGGAAGAAGATGATCAAGATGGAGAAGCTGCGCGGGATTTTGGAATCGCTGGGATTGAGTGAGGTGAAGACGTATATACAGAGCGGCAATGCGGTGTGCCGTGTGGCGAAGGTGAGTGCGGGGCTGGCGGGGAAGATTGAGGGGGCGATTGAGGCCGAGTGCGGATTCCGGCCGGAGGTGGTGGTGCGCACGGAGGAGGAGTGGCGGGCGGTGATGGCGGCGAATCCGTTTGCGGGGCGGGATGGCGTGGAACCGAATAAGCTGCATGTTCATTTTTTGAGGGGCGCGGCGAGTGGTGCAGGGTTGGAGAATGTGGCGCGGCGGACGAACGAGGAGATGCACCTGGTGGGGCGCGAGGTGTTCGTGTATTATCCCGATGGGATCGGGCAGACGAAGATTACGGCTGCGGCGTTTGATAAAGCAGTGGGCACGACGAATACGGCCCGGAATTGGAATACGGTCATGAAGCTTGCTTCGATGTTGCTGTTGGTTGTGGCGTGTGCGTTTGGGGAGGATTACTTTCCGCCGCCGGATGCGAAGGGGGGATGGCGCACGGCGAGTCCGGCGAAGGTGGGGATGGACGCGGCGAAGCTGGACGAAGCGTTCGCCTATGTGGAGAAGACGAGCCAGCATGGCGGATTGCTGGTGGTGCGGCACGGGCAGTTGGTTTATGAGCGCTACTTCGGGCGGGGGAATCGCGAGGCGCTGCCGGAACTGGCTTCGTGCGGGAAGGCGTTCACGAGCCTGGCGACGGGGATCATGTTGCGGGAGTTTGCTTCGCAGTTTCCGCACGGGCTGGATGAGAAGGTGTATTCATCGAAGTACCTGCCGGAGCAGTATTTTCCTGTGGACGATCCGCGGAAGCTGCAAATTTCGTTGGGGCAAGTGCTGGCGATGTCGGCGGGACTGCGGGGGACGAATCCGGTGTATGTGAAGGGAGAGCGGCAGACATGGGAGAATCCGACGGCGGACAACGGGCCGTATTCGACCACCGATGATTTCGCGATGAAGCAATCGTTGTGGTGCGATCCGGGGGCGTGCTATTCGTATTCGACTTCGTCGAGCCATGTGCCGGCGATGATCGTGCGGAAGATCACAGGGATGGAGATGGAGGATTACATGCGGAAGCGGTTGACGGGGCCGCTGGGGTTTGGGGAATGGGGATATGCGATGTACCGGCCGAAGCTGAAGGGCGGGATCGACGCCAATGGGCGCATGCTGCATACGCCTGGGGGAGGGAGTATCGCGGTGCGGGCGACGGATATGCTGCGGTTCGGATATCTGATGCTGCATGAAGGACGGTGGGGCAAGCAGCAGGTGGTGCCCAAGGAGTTTGCGAAGATGTGCGGGCGGCTGTCGCCGTACAATCCGCACTACAGCCACAGCTTCAATTTCAATGTGAATGGGGACGGGCATTTGCAGGGTGTTCCGCGTGATGCGTATTGGAAGGGCGGTAGCGGCGGGTATGCGATTTATGTGGCGCCGTCGCTGGATCTGGTGGTGTGGAAGCTGGGCGGGACGGAATCGCAGTATGATCCGGCGTTGACGCGGTTGCCGGTGAAGTACAAGTACGACGGGTCGCGGGATGGGTGGAAGGCGGGGGATGCGAAGGAGATTGGCGATGCGACGGGACGCACGTTGCAGATGGTGGTGGCGGCGGTGGGCGGAAAGTAGTCCACGGATTGGCGGTGTGCGCCGTCTGATTTGCAGGTATGACGGATCTACGGTTCTGCTTGCGGTCTTTGCGGTCGACGCCGGGGTTCACGGCGACAGCGATGCTGACGCTGGTGCTGGGGATGGGTGCGACGACGGCGATGTTCAGCATCGTGTACGCGGTGCTGTTCCGGCCGTTGCCTTATCGCGATGCGGGGCGGCTGGTGAATATCATGGGCGAGCAGCAGGGCGGGGTTTCGCGGCGATTGTATGAAGCGCTGCAGGGTTCGAGCGGGGCGCTGGAGCAGGTAGCGCTGTATTACCGGAACACAGGATGGTCTCGGGTGATTGCCGGCGGGCGGGTGGACCCGGAACAGGTGCAAGCGGGGTTTGTATCGGCGGAGATGTTTTCGGTGTTGGGTGTTGCTCCGGTGGTGGGGCGTGGGTTTGACGCGGCTGAAGTGCGGCGGGGGGAAGCGGTGGCGGTGCTGAGCCAGGGGATGTGGATGCGGCGATTTGGGGGGAGTGCGCAGGTTGTGGGTCAGAGCCTGGAACTGGATGGGCGGCCGTTCACGATCATCGGGGTGATGCCTGGGACGTTTGCATTTCCTGGTCGCGATACGGAGGTTTGGGCGCCGATTTCCACGCACCGGGCGTGGATGGAGCGGCCTTCGATGGACGATGTGCACACGCATGGCTTCTACCTGCGGTGGAATCTGGTGGGGAGATTGCGCGCGGGGGCAACTGTGGCGATGGCGCAGCAGGAATTGGCGGTGGTGGATGCGAGGCTGATGGAACAGGATCGGAATTGGAACATGGGGCTGGGGGTGAAGGTGTTGCCGGTGAGCATTGAGGTGGGGGAACGCGTGCGGTTGTCGTTGTGGCTGCTGTTTGCGGCGGTGGGGCTGGTGCTGCTGATTGCGTGCGCGAATGTGGCGAATCTGCTGCTGGCGCGGGGTGTGGCGCGGAAGAAGGAGATTGCGGTGCGGCTGGCGCTGGGGGCAACGGAAGGGCGCATTGTGCGGCAGATTCTGACGGAGAGCGTGGTGCTGGTGTCGCTGGCCGGCTGCGTGGCGGTGTTGGTGGCGGGCTGGATGATACGGTTGCTGGTGGAATGGGGTCCGGCGGATGTGCCACGGCTGGACGAGGCGCGAGTGGATTGGGTGGTGCTGCTGTTTGCGGTGGCGGCGGCGATGGTGACGGCGCTGCTGTTTGGCGCGGGGCCGGCGTGGCATGCGGCGCGGAATGATCCGCAGGAGGGATTGCGGAGAGGCGGCGGAAGGAATACGAGCAGTGGGGAGACTCGCACGAGCGGAGTGCTGATTGTGGCGGAGTTTGCGCTGGCGATTGTGCTGGCGCTGCCTGCGGGGTTGTTATTGCGGAGCTTGTGGATGGCGCATGCGGTGGATCTGGGGTATCAGCCGGACCGGCTGGTGGCGTTGCGTGTGCAGTATCCGCGAAGTGGATTGCAGGACCGGCTGGAGGAGAGGCTGCGGGCGATTGCGGGCGTGGAGAGCGTGGGCGGGATCCGGAGTTTGTTTGAGTTGGAGGCGCCGCCTCGGAACAGCTTGCGCGCAGTGGAGGGGGAGGGGGCGGAGATGGAGGCGAATCGCCCGCTGACGTGGACTACGGTGAGTGGGGAATATTTTCGGGCGATGGGGATTGCGGTGGTTGCGGGGCGTGTGTTTTCGGATACGGATGGCAAGGGGGCGGCGCTGGCGGCGGTGATTGATGAGAGCATGGCGCGGCGCTACTGGCCGGGGAGGAATCCGATTGGGCGGAGATTTAAGGGGCAGGACCGGCGCGGGGCGAATGATGATTGGATCACGGTGATTGGCGTGGTGCGCGATGTGCGGCGGCAAGGTGTGGAACGGGAGCCGACGCCCCATGTGTTTCTATGGCACCGGCAAGAGGAGGCGACGGCGGATTGGGTGATTCGCGGATCGGTGGCGCCGGAAGCGCTGTTGCGGGCGGTGCGCGAAGCGGTGCGGGAGACGGAGCCGGGGATGGTGATCCGGACGCTGGCTCCGATGGAGACGCTGCTGGCGGGGCAGCTTGCCGAACGGCGGTTTCAGACGTGGCTGCTGACGGCGTTTGCGGCGCTGGCGCTGGGGTTGGCGGCGGTGGGAATCTTCGGGGTGATGAGCCATGCGGTGGTGAGACGGACGCAGGAGATCGGGATTCGGATGGCGCTGGGCGCGGACCGGCGGCGCGTGGTGGGGATGATACTGCGGCGGGGTTTGGGGCTGGCGGTGGCGGGGTTGGTGATTGGGTTTATGTTGTCTCTTGCGGTGACGCGGATGTTGGGGAGTTTGCTGTTTGGGGTGAGTGCTACGGATCCGGTGACGTTGGTTGGAGCGGCGTTGGTGCTGGTGTTGGTGGCGGGGGTGGCTACGTTCGTTCCGGGATGGCGGGCGGCGGGGTTGGATCCGATGATGGCGCTGCGGCGGGAGTAGATTTGCTTCCCGCCGCGATGGCGCCGGTGTGGGCTACTTGCGAATGACTTCGATGAGACGCATGGTGGAAACCAGCGGACGCTCCGCGAGTTGGCCGACCCGTGTCATGTAGGCGGAATAATCGCTGTCGGGATGAACCTTGCCCCAGGTGTTGCGGGGGTTGGTGGTTGCGAAGAGGGCATCCCAGTTGGGGTAGCCGTCGACGGTGAGTCCGTTGTAGGGCATGGTGGCGCCGCCGGGCATGATCAGAGTCTGCAATACCCAGGCGCGCCCCGGCGATTCCTTGGCCCAGACTTCGGCCATCTGCTTCCAGCCGCTTGATTCCATGCGCAGCCATTCGGTTTGCGAATTGGAGTTGATCTTGAAGTAGTTGAGGCGGACGTAGCCTCCTTTGACGAGAGTGCCGACAATGTCACGCACGCGCCAGTATTCCCGGGAGACGAGGTAACTGATTTCGTCGCGTTTGGCGTTGCGTTGGGCAATGGTCATGGATATGCCGGCTTTTTTCATATCCTCTTCGGTGCTTGTGAGCGGCCCTTTTGGCGCCGCGGCGTACGCTTGCACGAGGTGAAAATCGCAGCGGGCCGACCGCCCTGAAGGAGCGACCGCTTCGGCAATGAGATAGGCCGAGAAGACGCCGCTATCCACGCGATATTTACCCATCTTCGCGGAGGAATCGAGGAGGAAGCGGCGCAATTCGCCTTGCTTACCGTCTTTGGCTTTGATGCAGAGTATCTCCGCCGAGCCTGTGGACTGTGTTTGTGCAAATGCCGCCGGCAGGAACGCAAGCGGAATTGAGAGAAGAGAGAGTCGCAGCTTCATGGCGGGCGAGGAATGCAGCTTGGGGGCCAAAGCGGGGTTTGCTTGAAAACGTGTAGAGGGGCGGGTTCCGCATATTCCATCGGGTTCATGGCGTTAACCGAACGGGTAGCGATATTAGACTGGTTGAATGGTTCGTGACGTTGTGATTGCCTGGCGCGGGCTGCGGCGCTCCGCTTTGTTTGCCGTGATGGCCGTCGCTACTTTGGCGCTGGGCATTGGGGCGAATGCGACCATTTTTTCGATTGTGAACGCGGTGCTGCTGCGGCCGTTGCCGGGGTTTGAGACGCAACGGCTGGTGCGGATTCAGGACGCGACTCGGACGGCGGGGCTGGGATATGTGGGGCCGGAGGTGTTCAAGAAGCTGCGAGTCGAGGCGCGGTCGTTCGAGCAGATGGCGGGGATGCAGTTCTGCCAGTTCAATTTGACGGGCGAGGGCGCGCCGGAGCAGGTGTGGGGGCCTTGTGTGACTTCGAACTGGTTTGCGATGCAGCGGGCGGAGGCGATGCTGGGGCGGACGTTTCTGCCGGATGAGGATCAGCCGGGGCGGAACCGGGTGGTGGTGTTGGAGCACGGCTTCTGGATGCAGCGCTTCGGCGGGCGGCGGGATATTGTGGGGCAGCGGATTCTGCTGGATCAGAAGCCTTGGGTGGTGATTGGGGTGATGGCGGCGGATTTTCGTCCGGTGGGGGCGAATGCGGCTTCGATCTTTACTCCGTATGTGCTGGATCAGGATGCGGCGGGTTTGTATGTGACCGCGCGGTTGAAGGGCGGAGTGACGCTGGAGCAGGCTCGGGCGGAGTTGGGAGTGCTGGGGCCGAGGGTGCGGGAAGCGGGGCAGGAATTGCGGCTGGCGGCGACGCTGGTGTTGGAGGATATTACGGGTCCGGCGGCTCCGATGCTGCGTGTGCTGCAGGGGGCGGTATTGCTGGTGCTGTTGATTGCTTGTGGAAATGTGGCGAACCTGCTGCTTGCGCGGGCCGGGGCAAGGCAGAAGGAGTTGCGGATTCGGGAAGCGCTGGGTGCGCCGCGATGGCGGATTGCACGGTTTCTGATTGCGGAGGCGCTGGTGCTCGGTGCTGCGGCGAGTGTGGTGGCGGTGATGGTGGCTCGGGCGGGGATTGCGCTGGCGCGGCCGTTGCTGGCAGGGTTGCCTCGGGCCGATGAAGTGGTGGTGGATTGGCGGGTGTTTGTGGTGTGTCTGGGGATCGGGCTGTTGACGGCGCTTTTGTTTGGCAGCTTGCCGGTGGCGATGCGGCGGCAGCGCGCGGGGCGATGGCAGGGCGGGTTGGTGGCGCTGGAAGTAGCGGTGGCGGTGGTGCTGCTGGTGGGATCGGGGTTGTTGTTGCGGACTTTCACGGCGATGCGGGCTGTGGGATTGGGATATGATCCGCGGAATGTGTTGACGCATTTTTATTCGCTGCCTCCTTCGGTGGATGGATCGCGGTCGATGGGGATGTCGTTGTACGGGCGGCTGCGGGAGCGGATTGCGGCGCTGCCTGGCGTGGTGGATGTTGCCACGACGAGCACACTGCCGATGGGTGGGGTGACGATGACGATGGATGTGCAGGTGGAAGGGCAGGCTGCGCGGCGCGGGGCTCGGCAGGCGTCGATGGTGATTGTGAGCGATGGATACTTTCGCGCGGCGCGGATTCCGTTGGTGTCGGGGCGCGGGTTCGGGCGCGGCGATCGCGAGGGAACGGCGCCGGTGGTGATGGTGAGCCAGTCGATTGCGAACCGCTATTTCGGCGGGAAGGCGTTGGGGCGAAGGCTGGTGCTGCCCCGGGTGGATTACAACGTTACGGGTGGCGGGGAAGTGCCTCGCGAGATTGTGGGCGTGGTGGGGAATATCTGTGTGAACTCGGTGTCGGATTGCGCGGTGGAACATATCTATCTGCCGGAGAGCCAGAACGGATTGCGGCTGACGTATTTTGTGATTCGTACGGCGGGGGATCCGATGGGGATGGCAGCGGCGGTGAAGCAGGTGGCGGCGGAGGAATCGCCGGTGGTTCCGTTTGATGCACCGCAGACGCTGGAGCAGCGGGCGGGGTATCTGACGGCGGAGGTGCGTCAGGGGATGTGGCTGATTGGGGTGTTCGCTGCGCTGGCGGCGTTGCTGGCGGCCAGTGGTGTGTATGGCGTATCGACGTATCTGGCGGGGCTGCGGCGGAAGGAGATGGGGATCCGGGTGGCGGTGGGGGCTACGTTTGGCGATATTGCGCGGTTAGTGTACGGGCAGACGTTGGGGATGGCGCTGGTGGGATTGGCGTGCGGGGTGGTGGCGGCGATGTGGCTGACGCGATTTGTGCGGGGAATGCTGTTCGAGGTGAGCCCGTATGATCCGGTGACGTTGGTTGTGACGGCGGCTGGATTGGCGGCGTTGGTGGTGCTGGCGGCGACGCCTTCGGCTTGGCGCGCGGCGCGGGCGGACGCGGCGGCGGAATTGCGGCGGGAATGAGGCGGGTGTTGTGGATGGTGGGGGTGCTGGCTTCGTTGCTGGTGGCGGGGCGTGTGTTTGAGGTGGTGATGTGGCATCGGGACGCGGGGCGGGATCCGGAGCCGGGGCGGCGTGTGGGCGGATGGCAGATTCATTGCACGGGGCGCGGGTCGCCGGCGGTGCTGCTGGAAGCGGGGTTGGGGGATGGGCTGGTGGAGTGGAGGCGGGTGCAGCCTGCGGTGGCGGAGTTTGCTCGCGTGTGTAGTTATGATCGGGCGGGGTATGGCTGGAGCGATGAGGGTGTGTATCCGCGCACGAGTGCGCGGATTGGGGAGGAGTTGCATGGGCTGCTGCGGAGTGCGGGGGAGCATGGGCCGTTTGTGGTGGTGGGGCATTCGGCTGGCGGGTATCATGTGCGGGTGTTTCATGGGAAGTATGCTTCGGAGGTGGTTGGCATGGTGCTGGTGGATGCGGTGCAGGAGGATCAGTACAAGCTGCTGCCGGGGTGGGAGGGAATTGCGCGGCCGGTGAAGGAACGCTACCGGGGGCAGGCTCGGTGGGCTTGGCTGGAGGTGGAGTTCGGGATTCTGCGGCTGCGGTTGTGGATGGAGGGAATCGGGGCGCCGTATGCGCTGCTGCAGAGCAAGTTTTTTCGGACGCGGTGGAGCGAGTTGGAACAGATGGAGGTGAGTGCGGAGCAGGCTCGGGCGGCGGGAGGATTGGGAGGGAAACCGCTGATTGTGGTGACGGGAGAGCGCGAGGCCTTGCGCGGTTGGAAGGAAGTGCAATCGCGGTTAGCCGGGTTGTCGACGGATAGCAAGTGGGTGGTGCTGGCGGATAGCGGGCATGATGTTCCGGCGGACCGGCCGGACGCGGTGGTTGCGGCGATTCGCGAGGTGGTGGCTAAGGCCGCAAAGTAGAGGCGAGGAGGGGATAGGCTTGGACGCCGTTCCAGCGGTGGGCTCCGTCGAAGGAATCGACGGTGAGATTGCCGGGGGCATGGAAGGCTTGCCAGGCGGGGCGCATGCGGTCGAGGGCGGGTTCGATCCAATCCTTGACCATGAGGGCGTCGCGGCGGCCGACTTCGAAGAGGCAGGGGCGGGGCGCGATGAGGGCGGAGATTTCGGGGACATCGCCGTATTGGAGGAGGCCGGGGATGATTTGCGCGCCGCAGGAATAGCGGCCCATGACGCGTTCCTGGAGGACGTTGAGGGCTCCGGAGATGACGGCGACGCGGATGCGCTGGGAGACGGCGGCGGCCATCATGGTCATGCGGCCGCCGAGGGATAGGCCGACGCAGCCGAGGCGGGATGGATCGACGGCGTCGTGGGTGGCGAGGAGTTCGAGTGTCCAGAGGGCGTCGCGGAGGTTTTCGGTGAGGAGGATTTTTCCGAATAATTGCATGCGGGCGAAGGTGACGGCGCAGGGGTCTTCGCCTTTGTAGTCTTCGCGGCGGCCGAGGCGGATGCCGAAGGGGGTGAAGCAGGGTGTGGCGACGACGTAGCCGCGGAGGGCGAGCTGGCGGCCGTAGTCGTAGTTGGCGCTTTCGATTTCTTTGCGGCGCTCGGGGGTGTCGTCGATGCCGGCGACGGAATCGTTGGCGAAGAGGCCGTGGCCGTGGAGGGCGAGGATGCCGGGGCGTTTGGGGGCGCGGGTTTTGGGGACGAGGAGGTAGACGGGGACGTCGCGTTCGTTAGCGGCGCGGAGGAGGAGCTTGTGGCGGATGAACTCACCGCAGTCGGTTTGGTCTTGGGGGATGGATTGCCATTTCGGTGGGATGGCGTAGGGGCCGAGGGAGGCGTCGAGTTTGGCTTTGAAGGCGGCTTGCCACTGGCGGGCTTGATCGGGAGTTGCGCCTTGGAAGCGGAGGCGGAGCGGGGCTTGGGTGGCCATGCGGCGGAGGTCGTCGTGGATGGTTTGGGCGGCGGCGGTGGAAGCGGCAGTGAGGAGGAGATGGCGTCGGGAGAGGGGCACGGGAATATGATATCTGTTCAGCCTTCCCAGGCTGAACTTCGACCGGCCTGGAGGCCCGTCGACACCGCTACTACTGCCACTTGAGGAGGATGCGGGCGACGTCGGTGTCGACGATCTTCATTTGCTCGACAGCTTCTTCGAAGACGTCGATGCGGGCGAGATCGCGCATGAGGGTGCGGGTGTCGGCGCCGGTGGAAAGGAGGCGGCAGCGTTCGTCGCGGAGGAGGAAGAGGGCCCGGCGGACGGATACGCGCATTTGAGCGGCGGATTCGTGGGCTGCTTTGCCGGGAAGATGTCCGACGGCGAGTTGGAAGGATTCGGCCCAGGCGGCGACGGAATGCTGGGCTTCGGCGAGACCTCCGTCGCCTTCGGAGGCGATGAGGCGGGCGATGCGCGTTTGCTGGCGGACGAGGCGGACGCAGTGACTGGAGAGGAGCTTCAAGTCTTCGGCGTCGAGGGGAGTGATGAGAGTGCGGCAGAGAACGGTGGTGAGTTCCTGGTCCATGTGGCGCACGGCCTGGAGGCATTGTTCGAGATCGGGCTGGATGCGGGGGCAAGCGCGGGACTCCATGCCGATGCGCAGGACGCGGGCGGAACCGGCGACGATCTCGGCTTCGGCGTGGAGTTGTTCGAGGAGGCGATTGGAACGCAGGGGAAGAGCGCGATGGCCGCTGTGGAAAGCGATGATGAGTTTGTGGAGCCAGTCCGCGACAAGGGAAGCGGATGGGGGTGCCGGGGCAACATGGGTGGGCGTCATGACGGGCGCAAGTGTCTCCACTGGGGAGATTAGCGTGCGGGCGTTACAACGGAATGAGGATTGGGTTGCGGATTGCTTTTGGCATCGAGAGCGGCGAGGAGTTCAGGGCGGAGTTCGGCAATACTTGCGTAGCGGTCTTCTTTGCGGATGGCGGTGCATTTGGCGACGACGGCGGCGAGTTGGGGATCGAGGCCGGGGCAGCCTTCTTCGGGGAGTGAGCCGGTGAGGGTTTCGGCGAGGATGCGGCCGATGGCGTAGATGTCGCTGCGGGTGTCTGTGGCGGCGCCGGTGAGTTGCTCCGGGGGGACGTAGCCGACGGTGCCGATGGTGTTGACGCCGATGGAGAGGCGCTCTTCGCGGGAGAGGTTGAGCAACTGCATTTTGGCGAGGCCGAAGTCGAGGATTTTGACCTGGGCGCGGCCGTGGCCCCGGTCTTCGAGGAGGAGATTTTCGGGTTTGAGATCGCGGTGGATGATGCCGCAGGAGTGGGCGGCTTCGATGCCGTCGAGGAGCTGGGCGAACCAGTGGGCGCAAGTAGCGGGGGGAATGGCGCCGCCGGTGTTGAGCTCTTCGCGCCAACTGCGGCCTTCGACGTATTCCATGACCTGATAAGCGCCCATGGCGCCGATGGGGCCGAAATCGTGGATCTGGATGATATTGGGATGGCTTAGTTTGGCGGCAAGCTGGGCTTCGCGCTCGAAGCGTTGGAGGGCGGCCTGCTGGCCGAACAATTCGCTGAGCATGACCTTGAGGGCGACGCGGCGGTTGAGGCGGCGGTCGCGGGCTTCGTAGACTGCGCCCATGCCGCCGCGGCCGATGAGGCGTTCGAGGATGTACTTGCCATCGACGATGCGTTCGACGGGGAGGCGGAGCAGGGGGACTTCCTGGTCATGCGGACAGCGGACGACATCGCTGTCGAAGCAGGCGCCGCAACGGGGGCATTCGCGCATCAGATTGAGCAGGCTGCCGGCGGGGGATGCGACGGGTTCCTCTTTTTTGCGGAGGCGTTCCTGGGCGACGAAGAAATGAGAGACGGCGCGTTCGATGAGGCGGCGCTCGCGGCGGGTGTAGACTTCCCCGTTGTGTTTGGGTGCGAGGGGGAGAGTGTCGGTGGTTTCGCGCTCTTCGCTGAGATCGATGCCGGGAGCGCCGACGGCCTGCTCCAGGCCATGGGTAAGAATGGAGTCCAGCCGGTCGAGTTGATTGCAGGCGTCGAGTTCACTGGCGACGGCGCGGAGGTTGTCCTCGATGGCGGCTTCCTTGGGGAAATAGCGATGGTCGAACTTGCGGAAAAGGCTTTCGGGCAGGATGCGGCTGAAGGCGGCGCGAACCACCTGGGCCGGGCCGGCGATGCGGTCGACCTTGAGGACGTGCTGGTAGGCAAGGGCGGTCATGGCGAGGAGCCAGTTCCAGCCGGTGACGCCGGAGTGGGCGCCGAGCCATTCGGTGATCTCGAAGATGCCGGCGGGGGCGGCGAAGAAGATTCCACAGAGGAAGATCCATTGGAAACGCCGCTTGAGGTCGCCCTCAGGGGTGGCGGCGTAGACACGGCGGATCCAGAGGCCGATGAGGACTACGGCGGATGCGACATAGAGGGGAATGCCGTATTGGACGAGGGGGGACGTCTGGCGGTATTCCACGCGGTCCGCGTAGAGGAAGGCGAGCCCTTCCGGGACGGGGGCGGGGATGGAGCCAGTGGGTGCGCCAAAGAGGAGGATGGCGATCCAGAAGGCGGCCAAGGCCCAGGGCGCCCTTTTCCAGGTGGATGGCGAGGCCGGGTTTTCGCCGAGCATGCGGAGGGATTGAAAGGCGAGGGGGATGGCGAGGCCGGCCGGGAGGCAGAAGAGGAAGAGTGGGAGAAACTCGCGTTGCTGGAAGTAGGTGCTGAGGGGGAGAATCGCCCAGGAGCCCATGCGGAGGGCAGTAAGGGCGGCGGCGAGGAAACCGAAGCGGGCGGCCGGGGAGTTCCATTTGAGGAGCATGGCCAAGCCGCAGAAAAAGATGAGGATGCTGGAGCCGAGCAGGGGGAGGCGGTGCTGGAAGAAGCTGAATCCGGCGCGGGTACGGGAGCGGAGCCAGACTTCGCGTTCGGCGCCGCTGCGCTGGACACGGAGGCCGTAGAGACCGGCGCCGGCCACCGATTTGAGGGCGATGCCGAGTTGGCCTTCGGTGGTGATGGCTTCGCCGTTGATGGCGAGGATGCGGTCTCCGATTTCGAGGGATCCGACGGCGGGGCCTTTCTCCTCGATGGAGACGACGTAGAGATTCTGGCCGATGCGCTGGATTTGCCAGCCGAAATCGGCTGTCTTCACCCCGTACTGGAGGATGACCCAGGCGGCGTAGAGGGTGAAAGCGAAATAGACAGCCACGGTCACGGCCGTGAGGGCCGTGAAGGCAGAGTGATTCCGCTGAGGCGTGGCTTCCGCCATATGGGTCTATCGGTTGTTTCGCCGGGAAGTCTTAGCAGGCGGCGGAAATACCCTCGAACCGCTTGATCGCGCGTGGGTCAGTAACGGGAGGGGGTAGAAGACCGCTTACTCACGTGCGCGGCTCTGAAACGGCAGACTGAAGTTGATCAAAGCGAAGCTGATGGCTGG
>JAFDVS010000114.1 GCA_018268935.1 Acidobacteriota bacterium
AACCCAAGCGGCTACCCACCGCAGAGGCCGGGCTTTACACTTTCTTACACTTTTTTCGGTTTTCACCCCAAACAGAGAAATGACGAAACGAACCCAAGCACCGCCCTCACAAACTGGAAGCAACCGTCCCAACCCCGCAGTCCAGCTTCGTCTGCAAACTATACCGGGCATCCACCGGCATAGTCCCCAAGATCAACCCCGCCATATACTTCCCCACCATCGGACCATGCTTGAAGCCATGTCCGGACCCGCCGCCCGCCAGCCACACGTTCTCCCGTTCCGGATGCCTATCCAGCAGGTAGTCCCCGTTCGACGTATTCTCGTACTGGCAGACTCGCGTCTCCACCAATGGCGCCGATGCCAGGGCAGGGAAGCGCTCCGCCAGGTACTCTCGAACCTTCTCCACAACCTCGGTCGAAACCGTTCGCGACTCGCTATCCGGGTCAATCACCGGCCCACGCTTATCCAGCGCAATCTTGAACCCTCGCGACTCCAGATCCGGAATCCCGTAATACTGGCTCCCCACGTCCACCCAGCAAGGCATCCGTTCCGCGCCAAAGTCACCCGACCCAGCCGGCACGCCGAAGAACAGCACTTCCTGCCGGGTGGGCACAATGCGGTTCCCCAGCAGCTCCGGAAAAAGCCGTGGCAACCAGGGGCCGCAGGCATACACCACCGGCCCATCAATTGGTTCATCGCTCCGAATCTGGCGCTGTTCGAAAACAACACCGTGCGCCACCAGCCAGCGAACCAGCACTTGCACCGCTCGGCGCGCCATCAATGCTCCCGCGTGCGGCTCATAGATGGCATGCGACGCCCCGCATCGCATCTGCGGAAAGCGGCTACTCAGCTCACCGGGTGCCAGGGCTTCATGCTCCACCCCATGAGCCGTCAATGCCTCCACCGATTGCCGCGCGAAAAGATCCCCTTCCGGATGCAACCACATGGCGCCGCAAGGCAGGAAGATTTCTTCGCCACTCAACGAGCACAGTTCTCGCCACAGCGGCAAAGATCGAACAGACCAGCGCGTGAAGTGCTCCCGAGCCCCGTAGCCCATCCGGAAAACGCGCGACTCACCTCCGGACGAGGCACGGCTATTACCCGCCCCATAGGCGTCGACGAGTTTGACCCGCATCCCCGCCTGATGAAGGTGCCACGCCGTCCAAGCGCCGAAAACGCCTGCTCCGACTACCGTGACCATCAACGTGGCACAGCGGTGAAGGGATACCAGTTCCCGTGTTCCCGCGAAACCGGCCGCGACCGGAGGATGCTCTCCTTCGGAACGCTCACGAATCGTTGCGCCTTCTCATACGGCTCAGGGTAAAGCTTCAGATCCACGGCATCGGTGGCGGAGTTGAGCGCATTGGCATCTTCCTCCGTCATGTATCCGAGGTAGTGCACCGAACCATCGCCGAGTTTGTGCACCTCGAAGATCTGGAAGGTGTGCTTGGTGAACAACGGGACACCATCGGTGCCGGGCGAGTAGGTGAAACCAAAAACACCGGCTGGCAGGAATTCCACCGCCTCGCCTGCTTCGCTATCAGTTACCATGCGCAACTTGCGCTCAGCCCGCAGCTTTTCTCGTTCGCCGCTCGAAGCGGCCATTGCATTACTAGACATGATCTTGGGAAACCTTCATTTTATCGCCTATCCAACCAGCCTCGCCACGTCCTTGGCAAAGTAGGTGAGCACGAAGTCAGCGCCCGCCCGGCGAATCGAGGTCAGTGACTCGATGATGACGCGGTCCAAATCGATCCATCCATTGCGCGCCGCGGCCATAATCATGCTGAATTCGCCGCTCACCTGATAGGCGGCCAGGGGCGCATCGAAGCGGTCGCGCGCCATGCGTATGATGTCCAGATACGGCCCGGCCGGCTTGACCATGATCATGTCCGCGCCTTCGGACAAATCGAGCGCAATCTCGCGCATCGCTTCGCGGCTGTTCGCAGGGTCCATCTGATAACTCCGCCGGTCGCCGAACTGCGGAGCCGATTCCGCAGCCTCGCGGAAAGGCCCATAATACCCGGAAGCATATTTGGCGGCGTAACTGAGGATCGGAACCTTCGGGAAGCCCGCGTCATCCAACCCTTTCCGAATGGCGGCCACACGGCCGTCCATCATGTCGGAGGGGGCGACGATGTCTGCTCCAGCCCGCGCATGGCTCACTGCGGACTTGGTCAGCCATTCAAGCGTCGCATCATTGTCGACATCGCCATCGACAATCTTGCCGCAATGTCCGTGGCTCGTGTACTCGCAGTTGCAGACGTCAGTGACCACCAGCAGGTTCGGCTCGGCCCGCTTGATCGCCCGCACCGCCTCCTGCACAATGCCATGCTCATCGTAGCCGCCCGATGCTACTTCATCTTTGGAAGAAGGGATACCGAAAAGAATGATGCCGCCGACGCCTAACCCAACCAGTTGTTCGCATTCCCGCACCGCCACATCGATCGACATCTGGTAGTTGCCCGGCATGGAGCCGATCTCGCGCTTCACGTCCTCGCCAGGACAAATGAACAGCGGCAGAATGCAATCGCCCGGGTTCAGTTCGGTCTCGCGGACCAGACTTCGGATTTCAGCGGTAGCGCGCAACCGGCGCGGCCGCTCAACAGGAAAGGCCATGTCTCAAATTTACACGATTAGCATGCAGTCACCGTAGGAGTAAAATCGGTACTCCTCGCGTACGGCGTGGCGATAAGCCTCGATCATCAATTCCTTCCCGCCAAACGCGCACACCAGCACCAGCAGGCTCGACTGCGGCAGGTGGAAGTTCGTAAGCATCGCGTTCACGCGGCGGAACGTGGCGCCGGGGTAAAGGAACAGGTCCGTGTCCCCGTCGATCCTCCCGGTTGCCGCTACTGTTTCGAGCGTCCGCACGCTGGTGGTTCCGGCTGCAATGACCCGTGGCGCTACGCGAATGCGTTCGGCTGTCTCCGGGGCCACATGGTAGCGCTCGGAGTGCAGTTTCACATCTTCGATCACCTGCGTATGCAGTGGCTGGAACGTACCGAGGCCCACATGCAAGGTGACCCGTTCAATGGAAGCGCCCCGCGCACGGCAGGCTTCCAGCACTTCGTTGGTGAAGTGCAGTCCCGCGGTGGGTGCGGCCACTGAGCCCGCTTCCCGCGCAAAGACAGTCTGATATCGCGTTGCGTCCACTTTCGTATCGCCGCGATGAATATAAGGAGGCAAAGGCATATGACCTACTTCCTCGATGCACTCGAAGAAGTCCCCTTGGGGGTAGAAGCGAATCGTCCGTTCACCGTACTCGCCCCGGCCGAGAATCTCGGCCTCCAGGCGCTCCGAAAAACGGATGCGATCCCGCGAGCGCAGCTTGCGCCCCGGACGCGCCAGCGTGAGCCAGGTCAGTTGATCGTCGCTAATGGCGCGCACCAGCAGCACTTCCACGTGGCCCGTGAAGCCTTCGCGATGCCCGTACAGCCGCGCCGGCAGCACCTTCGAGTCGTTCAGCACCAGGCAATCCCCGGGATGCAGAAACGAAGGAAACTCACGGAACATGCGATCTTCCCAGCGGCCCTCCGCGCGATACACCACCAGCATCCGCGATGCGGCCCGGTCCTCCAGCGGCTCCTGCGCGATCCGTTCCTCCGGAAGTTCGTAGTCAAACTCGGCCAAATCCATTACCCCGTTACGATAGCAACTGATGCATAATCGACGAATGCGGATGACCTGCTTGTTGATGCTGATGGCCGCGGCGCTGGCAGCGCAAACCCCGAAAGGGTGGGTGAAGGGCAAGGGCTACGGTTGGGTCTACGGACCGAATGATGAAGTCGGGGCGTTGAATGCGATCAATAGCCCGGCGCAAATCCTTAAGGCTTTGCAGAGCGTCAAGGCCGGCAAGACTTACGACCTTGGCGTGCCGCTCGACAAGCGGTCTTACAAATGGCCCGGCCACTCGTCCACCGAGATCGTTAGCTATCGCAGTCCGGAGGGTGTGAAGCGCCAGAAGGACATCGGCGCCTTCGCCGGCCATCGGGAACAGATGGCCTTTCACAGTGCAGCCATCTTCACTTCCGATAACCTCGGCACGCAAATCGACGGGCTCGGCCACATCACCAAAGGGGCCGACAATCATTGGTACAACGGCTTCAAGGAAGCCAACTTCGGCGGCGACTTCGGCTTGATGAAGACCGATGCAGACACCATCCCTCCGATCATCGGCCGCGCGGTGCTGATTGACGTTGCAGGATTCAAGAAGCAGGAGGCGCTGCCTTCCAATTACGCCATCTCACCGAAAGATCTGCAGGACGCGCTCGCCGCGCAGAAGGTCGATGTCGAGCCCGGCGACATCGTCATGATTCGCACCGGCACTCTGCGCTACTGGGGCGAGGCTGGCGAGAATCATGCCAAGCTCGGCCAGCACGATTCTGCGGGCATTACCTTGGCTGCGGCCAAATGGCTGGTGGAGCAGAAAGGAGCGGTCATGATTGGATCCGACACCAGCGGCCTCGAAGTGGGCACGAATGCCGGCGATGTCCCCAACGCCGTCCACGGCTACCTGCTGGTGGATCAGGGCGTTCATATCGGCGAATTTCACCAGTTGGAAGGGCTCGCTCGTGACAAGGTCTACCGCTTTGTCTACATGGCGGCAACCAATCGCTATAAGGGCGCCGCTGCTGGATTTGCTCTACGGCCGATAGCCATCTATTAGCGCCTACTCGGTGCACTCAAGGACGTAGAACTTCTTGCCCCCTTCGCGGGCGACTTGTCCTACGATGATCCATTCGTGTCCATCGGCGATGTAGACGCGGCGGTAGGAGTCGTACTCGATGTTGACCTGGCGCTCGATGCGGGAAGCTTCCACTTCTCTTGTCTCGCCGGGTTTCCAGGAGCTCTTCACCACGTGGAATGGATTCATGAGACGATGATGCCATACTGCTATGGGTCTGGAAGCTAACTGCACAGCCACCTACGAGGGGACATCGGGTGAAGGTAAGGCACTGCTCGAAACCAGTGAGTTCTTATTTCGGGGCGCATTCTCTTTGCGCATACCCCTCAAGGAGATTCAATCGGCCGAGGCTCGACGGGGCGAATTACAGTTGACGTGGACAATGGGAAGTGCGTCGTTTGCCCTGGGCAAGGACGCCGAGAAGTGGGCGCTCAAGATTCGCTACCCGCGCGGCCGGCTGGAGAAGTTGGGAGTCAAGGAAGGGATGCGCGTCGCCGTTCTCGGAGTCGAGGATCCGGCGTTTCATGAGGAACTCCTCGTGCGTATCAAGGACCTCTCGCAACGACAGCCCAAGACGCAGTCCGATATTATCTTCCTAGGCATCGAATCGAAGGAAAAGCTGAGCCGGATTGAGAAGTTCATGGCATCCATCAAGCCGGCCGGCGCCATCTGGACGGTCTATCCGAAAGGGCAGAAGCATATCACGCAGAATGACGTGATGACCGCTGGCAAGGCCGCCGGGCTTGTCGATACCAAGGTCGTGGGATTCTCTGAGACGCACTCCGCGTTGAAGTGGGTGATCCCTGTAGCGAAACGCTAGCGGGTAAAGACCACCTTGCCGTCGACGATGGTGGTGAGGGCTTCGATGTTCTTCAGCCGCTCGATGGGACAGTTGAGAAAGTCATCGGAGATGACCACCATATCCGCGAGTTTGCCCGGCTCTATCGAGCCTTTACGGTCTTCCTCAAAGGATAGATAGGCGCTGTTCAGCGTCCATAGGCGCAGCGCCTGCTCGCGGGTCAGAGCCTCTTCGGGGTTGATTGGGGTACCCGTCACTGTCTGGCGCGTGATGGTCATCCACATGCCCCAATAGGGGTTGTAAGCGTTGATGGCATCCCGCGAGTCGAAACGGATCATATGGTCCGAGCCGCCGGCGACGACAACATTTTTGGCCAACATTGTTTTAAGTGGCTGGAAGCGTTTCATCCGCGCCGGGCCGAAGACCGGGGCCAGCGCGGGTCCATCGAAGTAGTACCACTGCGGCTGGCAATCGAATGCCACGCCGAGCTTCGCCGCGCGATCCACAGCCTCCTCACTCGGGAAGTTGCCGTGAGTCACCGTGAACCGGCGTCCGCGAATGGACTTGTCCTTGTTCGCCTCATCGTAGGCGTCGAGCAGGACATCAATGGCGCCGCTGCCTGCCGTATGCGCGGTCATCTGCCAGCCCAAGCGATTGGCCGTACGCGCCATCTCGATCAGGTTCTCACGAGGCACGCTCAGCACGCCACGATAGTCCGGATCCTTGTAGCCGTAGATGTCGGTGTGCTCGCCATAGGGCTCTCGCAGGTAGGCAGTGCCTATGAGGATGCCTCCATCGGCAACCGTCTTGATGGGCCCGACGCGGAACCAATCGTCACCGAAGCCGGTGACGAAAGGAATACGCTCGATCTCGCGCCGTACATCCTCAGGCTTCCCCTGAGCGTTCAGCAGATACGTCACCGTTGTGCGGACGGTCATCTCCTTGCGCTGCGCAAGCTGTTGATAGGCGCGGAAGCCTTCCGGGCCCTGGCCGCGATCGATGACGCTGGTGAAGCCGACCTCGTTGTACTTCTTCTGCATCGCCTTCAGCGCCCATAGCCGGTCGGCATCCGTGGCGGCACGCGAGGCACGGTACTTGCCGAGCAGCTGTGGTGCTCCAAGTACGAGACCCGTCGGTTCGCCTTTCTCATCCTTGATGATCTTGCCATTGGCCGGTTGAGGGCTGTTCCGTGTGATGCCGAGTTGCGTCAGCGCCTTCGAGTTCAGCACCGAAGCGTACCCGTTATCCGTCATCGCGATGTGATCGGGCGCCGCGGCGTCGATCTCGTAACGCGTGGGATAGCGCCTATCCTGCAGACGCGTGGAGTAGATCTTCGGTACGAACAGCACCTTGTCTTTGGGAGTAGTGGCCGCGAGCTTCTTCAGATACGCCTGCACTTCAGCGATGGAGCGCATCACGGGGACGGGCCCATCCTGTTCGCTCAGCGCCGCCATGATGGGGTGTACGTGCGAGTCGATGAGACCGGGCAACACGCTCTTGCCTTGCAGGTCATGCTTCTTCGTCGTGGCCGTGGCCAGCTTCAGAACTTCAGCATTCGAGCCCACGGCCAGGAACTTGTTCCCGCGAATCGCCACCGCTTCGGCTGTGGGTTTGGCGCTCCACATGGTGACGACCTTGGCGTTGTAGTAAATGGTATCCGCGGTCTGCGCGGAGGCTGCCAGCGATAGAAGGAAGATCCAATGCTTCAAGCGAGTACCTCATGAGCCCCATTCACGGGGCGGCAGACATAGAGATCGGGCTGTATGCCGAAGGTTGCCGTATACAGCGGCGGAACCTGCTTCAGGAAGCCCGGCACAGCGCTCTCCTCCATCAGGCTGATGGTGCAGCCTCCGAAGCCTGCTCCGGTCATGCGGGACCCGTACACGCCTTCGACCGTGCGCGCCGCTTCCACCAGCTTGTCGAGTTCCTCGCAACTGACCTCGTAGTCCGTCTTGAGCGACTCATGGGAGGCATACATCAGCTCTCCGAATCTCCCGTAATCGCCGGCTTCGAGCGCCATGCCTGCCTGCTCGGTGCGGGCAATCTCACCGATCACGTGGCGCGCCCTTCTGCGAATCTGCGGCTCGAGTTCTCCCTCTCGCGCTGCGAATTCCTGCGGCGTCACATCACGAAGCAATGGCTTGCCGAAGAACGCCGCGGCGCTCTCACAATCGCGGCGGCGATGATTGTAGGCGCTGCCAGTCAATTCATGCTTCACTTTCGAGTTGGCGATCACCAGTCGCAGGTGCCCGGGAATGGGTGCAGCCTTGTATTCGAGACTACGGCAGTCGAGCAGGACGGCATGGTCATCTTTGCCATGGATGGAGATGAACTGATCCATGATGCCGCACTTCATTCCGACATGTTCGCTCTCGGCGTGCTGGCATATCTCGGCCAGTTGTTGCGTTGGAATGTGGTGTCCCGATAGCGTGGCCAGCGCCAGGGCCGTTGAGACCTCCAAGGCCGCGGATGAGGATAATCCAGCGCCAATGGGCACGTCGCTAGTGAAGGCGAGTTCCGCCCCGGTTAGCTTGTAGCCTGCCTGTTCGAGCGAGTAGGCAGTGCCGAGCGGATAATCGCACCAGGCGTTGCGTCCGGGTGTGCGTTCATCGAGTGAGAACTCGTAGCGATCCGGGAACTGGGCCGAGGACAGAACCAGCTTGCGGTCCGCGCGGGGAAGCGCCGTAACCGTGGTGTAGAACTGGATGGCGGCAGGCATGACGAACCCGCCGTTATAGTCTGTGTGTTCGCCGATCAGGTTCACGCGCCCGGGAGCGCGGAACGTGCGGGCGCTCACTTCGGGCTCCTCGCTGCGCGCCGTGCTGCGATCAGCAGGATAGAGCCGGTGATGAGAAGCACGAAGCCCCAGTAGAGATTCACATTGATCCCCAGCGAACGCTGGTACAGGCTTGCATCGGTCAGAGCTCCATAACAGGAGAGCACCAGTCCGACGATGGCTAACAACAAGCCGATTGGAAAACGGAGATCAAGACCCATAATTCATTACCAGAAGATGACGTTCAAGATGAGAGCAACACCGAGGATGATGGCGCCGAGCGGCGCTGGCCGCTTGTACCAGGCAAGATGTTCTTCTTCGGGCTTTGGCGTCAAGGAGTAAACCAAGCCCTTCAATTCCTCGGCCACGCGCGGCGCGGTGACCAGACTGACCGCAATGGTGATCACGAAGCAGGCGACCCAGGCGTAGATGGCCGTCCAGAAGTTCTGCGCCATCTCGCTGGGATAGGTGGTGGACGTGGCGATCCATCCTCCCTTGATGCCCGCGACGGCGCCCTTCGGCAGGGAAAGTCCGTGATGAAGTGCAGCGGCTACGGTGCCCATCAGCAAGCCTGTGAATGCGCCATGCCCTGTTGCCCGTTGCCAGAACATTCCCAGCAGGAATGTGGCAAACAGCGGGGCATTGACGAAGGCGAACACAAGCTGGAGGAAGTCCATGATGTTGTTGAACTGCGTTGCCAGATAAGCCGCCAGCACCGAAGCGATGATGCCGAACACCGTGGCCATGCGTCCCATCCATAAGTAGTGAGCGTCGCTCGCATGCTTGCGGATGTAGCTCTGGTAGATGTCGTATGTCCATACCGTATTGAACGCCGTCACATTGCCAGCCATACCGGACATGAACGATGCAAGCAGAGCGGTAAGTCCCAAGCCGAGCATTCCTGGAGGAAAGTAATGCGCCAGCATCATCGGAATGGTCATGTCGTAGTTCAACGAACCATCCGGCTTCTGGGGTAGATGAAACGTGCCCGAACCCGAAGTGAGCGCGATGGCGATCATCCCCGGCAGGATCACCAGAATGGGAAACAGCATCTTGGGAACGGCGGCGATGAGCGGAGTGCGTCGCGCCGCCGCCATCGAATTGGCCGCCATGGCGCGTTGCACAACGAGGAAGTCCGTACACCAATATCCAAAGGACAGCACGAAGCCAAGTCCCATCACCATGCCGAACCACTCGACGCCCATCGGATTGCTGGAGGCGCTGCCAAAGTGACTCCATGAACTGGTGAATGCTCCGGCGGCGAAGCCTTGCGAGGTGGATACCGTTTTGAGGCGCTCGACGAGTTGCGGCCAGCCGCCAATGTCCTTCATGCCAAGGAAGACGAGAGGAAGAAAGCCCGCCACGATGAGGAAGAATTGCAGCACCTCATTGTAGATGGCTGAGGTGAGGCCGCCGAGGAAGATATAGCAGAGGACGATAACAGCGGAAAGCCAGATGCTGGCGTTGAAGTCCCAACCCAACAGGGCAGCCAGCAGCAGGCCCATCGCATAGAGCGAGATGCCGGAAGAAAAGACGGTCATCGCGGCAAAGCTGATGGCGTTGAACCCGCGAGTCTTTTCATCGAAGCGCAGCTTGAGATATTCGGGTACGGAACGCGCGCGCGATCCGTAATAAAAAGGCATCATGAATACGCCTACAAAAACCATGGCGGGGATAGCACCCACCCAATAAAAATGGCTGGTGGCGATGCCGTATTTCGCACCGGAAGCGGCCATCCCCATCACTTCCTGCGCGCCGAGATTGGCGGAGAGGAAAGCCAGTCCTGTGATCCAGGCTGGGATGGAACGGCCAGAGAGGAAGAAATCCGCGGACGTGCGCATGTAGCGCTTCAACGAGAAACCAATGCCGACCACGAACGCGAGGTAAGTAAATAGGATGATGTAATCAACCAGGCCAAGTTCGATTCGGAACATTCTGGTTTATTGTAGAACCGCGGCCCGGCCGAGCGTTTGTCTCAACCCCAGCGTCCGGCGATCGCTTCACCTTCGGCGGAAATACTGCGGAACCCCGCCAGCCGAGCTTCATCGCGTCCGGCATAGGCGATGAACACCATCAGGCCTTGCTCGCCGATGGCTTCAATGGAAGTCATGGTGAGACAGGTTTCCATGCATGGGGTGATCTTCGATTCGCCTCCATCCTTGTACATGTGCAGCGGCAGGCGCCCGATGGTGAGGATTTCGGTTCCATCCATGCTCCAGCCGAACTCGGCGAAATTCTGTCCTAGCAGACACGCTGCCAGGTACGCGGAGTTACCCCACAGATACTGTTCGTGAACCGGCGTGCCGGCCATTTCTTCGAAATCGAAACGTTCGGTGCGCTCGCCGCTCTTGCCGTAGGGCATACGGACGAGATAACGAGGGATTGCGAGTCCGATGTAACGGGCTTCCGGCAAAGACCGAATGAGGTTCCACCCTTCCTGTTCCGGGCCTGGCTTCCAGTCTTCCGGATAGGGCGCTGCGGCGAGCGAGTCGCAACCTAGCAAGGCATGCGCCGCCGAGGCGAGGAACGGTGCTCCGGCCTTGCGGGCGAAGAGGCCGAGCCTGGCGAGCCGGTTCAAGTCTTCCATGGATGGGCCGAAAGTATAGGAGCCGATGATAACGGCCCATGGATCCGCCCCCGGTGTGCCCACAGTTTGTTCCACGATGACGCGGTACAGTGCGGTGGTTCGCAGATCGTCGGAGGAAGCGATGTCGGCATCGATCTCCTGGGCGGAAATGTCGATCAGATGAATCTTCAGCTTCGGGCCGGTCTCCACTTCACGAACGAGCAGATAGAGGGAACGCCAGTTGGCTTCGAGTTCCTGAAACGCCGGATGGTGGAGAATGGCGCGCATGGATCCGCCGATGGCGGCATCGGCCATCTGGATCAACTCTTTCTTCTTCGGATCGGCCTTGGGGACGATGTGCGGGGCAACAATGGCCTGGATGAACTGCGCCATAGGATCGGATTTTGCCGTTGAGGCGCCGCGGGATTCCGTGGCTTCGAGAGCCTGATCGAGCAGGTTTCCAGCGAGCAGTAACTCCGCTGAAGGCTGCGCCACCACAGGTGCGGATTGGCTTTTCGAAGCGCCTGGCTCAATGCCGAGTTGCCGTGCCGCGGCGAGGAATGTGGAAGGGTCTTCCAGATCTTCCCGTAATTGACGCAGTTTGCGGAATACCGGGTGAGATTCAAAGATTCGATCGGGTAAGAAATCGTCGAGTTCCCGGAATTCCAGGTCGAGTGACGATCCGCCATCGAGCGGGAGGCGCAACTGCACGTTCAGGCTTTCGAGCAGATCTTCGAAGCTGTCGCGATCCACCGTGATGGGCTTGCGCTGGCCCTTGGTGGCGATGCCGCGGCTGGCCCGGCCGCTAAAGTCGCCGAGCACCAGGATTCGGAACGGGGTATCGCGATCGGGACGCTGCGGCCCACGTGTTCGCTCCGTTTGTGGGGTACCAGGATCGACGTCAAGATGCACATCCGCGTATGATGTTCTTGCCATGTTGATTAGTTCTCCGCGTTGGCGCTGACAGCTTTGACGATTATACGCTCTATTGTGTGCTGATGGTCACCAGATGCTGGCCGCGGGGAAGCACAAGAATCCACGAATCCTCGAATATCCAGAGCTTCGGTTCGGTCACAACGCCATCGATCTGGAGCTTGCGAATGGGCTTGTCCAGAGAGGCAAAAGCGCGTGCCGTGGATTCATAGGAAAATTCGATGGTGGAGGCGTCGGACCACGCGGATTTGAGATCTGCATTCAGCTCCGTGAGCCGGATTTGCGGGCCTGCGGGGGCTGATTCAAGGGTATGCTTTCCGGCCGGCAGCCAGAGAATGCCAGCGTCCGTCACTGGCCAGAAGACGCCGTCGACCCTTGCACCGCCTTCCCAACGCACGCCAACGTCCTGCGCGGAGTCGATGATGACCTTTCCTTCCTCTTTCCGGATGGACCGGACGGCGGCGGCTGCTGCTCCCACAAGCGGCCAGTCGGTTCGGCGGATCGAACTCTCGAAGTACAACGTAAGACGAGGAAAGGCACTGGCGGCAAGATGGATCTCCCGGAAGAGCTCCGTGCCCACTTGTTGCTTGGTCGGATAGACGTCCTGGTAGCGTTCAACGACATTGATGTCGATGGCAAGGCGGTGCGGTTTCTTGGTGAGAGGCGCGTATTTGCTGGCGATGCTGAGGTAGCGCTCCGCGCCGAGGCTCCATGCCGTGGCCGGATCCTCGACGAGGAAGGTGAAATCCTGCTGATCCATCATAGGGAGCAATCTTTTGACGTCGGCGCCGATCCTCTCACGGGTTTCGGGCTGGAGGAGGTTATCGACGTGTGTCAATGCGAGGTCGAGATGCGGAAGCTCCTTGCGCATGTCGTTGATGAAGCCAATCCACTGGCTTTGCAGGGCACGGGCCAGTTCCACGCGGTATTCGAGGAACTGGATGAGCCCGCTAGCGTTGTGCGACCAATGCTTTGGGCCGGACTCATCAAAGAGCTGTGAGGGATCGAAGCCGGAAACACGTTGAAACTCGCGCCGCACGTCGGTGTTCATGGGAGTGAAGCGAGTCGGGTTTGCGTGACCTTCGAGCGATTCGAAGTAGAGCTCGGCGAGATTCACGCCGTCCCAATCGAAGCGGCGGAGCAAGTCCTGCACGCCGGTACGCACGGCTGCGGTGCATTCGGGGTTGCGGAGGTTCATGAGCTTGCGCCAGTCGAGGTGGGCATCATCGCCGTTTGCAGTCTTCTCGCGCCAGGCCGGGTGGTCCTGCCAGAAGCGCTCGCTGACGTGCGGCAACTCGAGCCAGGCGTAAACGTGAATCGCATTTTGATGGGCGGCGCCGATGAGGGTGCGGAGGAACAAGTCCTTGGCTTCGTCGGCTTCGAAGAAATGCCACGCTGCGATATGTAAGGCTGCGACTCCGTTCTTGCGCCAAAGCCGTGCCATGTAGACGGGATCGGTACGTAGGCGATAGGAAGTGTCGAGGAATAGCCATAGGCGCCGGCTGTGAACAGGCGCTTGCACGCCGAGGTCTGTGAGCGCTTGCAGGATGTATGGGTAGCGCTCATGTCCCGTGGGGCCCGGGCTTGTGGCTGCCCACAGAACGGCACCTTTTCCTTGCTGAAAGCCGGCGAGGAGCGGGATGCCCTCACGCTTCTCCTTGACGAAGACTTGCGCATGCGCCGGAAGTTCGAACACTGGGGTGTCGGTGGGGTTTTCCCAGATGATGGGTAGCTTCGGCTCGCGGAGGTCGATTGTGCTGAAGACGCGCACCGTTTTGCCGGTAGCGTGAATTCCCAGGGCTTCGGCGTGTGGTGAGGCGCCTTCCAGAATGACGGATTCACCTTGGCTGAGGCGAGCCTGAAGTTGCTGCGCGTCGATGGTTGCAGCTTCGTTGGGGAGGATCACGCCGGATTCGATGTTGACGGCGGTGAGGATGTTGCGCCAGGGATCCGCTGTCTCAGCGGCTGCGTGTGCGAGGCTGCTGATGAGTAGGAGGCTAGCGAGTAAAGGCATACCATACTCCGGCACGAACGTCTCGGTATTGCGCTGGGCGGGGATTGTCCTTCGTGATCCAATAACGGCCCTGGAGCAAGTCGAGGCTGAGCATCATAGACGGCGGCATCCACTTCAGGCGCAGGCGCATGCCGGGGCCAGTGTCGGAGAAGTTCGCCCAGGGTTCCCATTTACGGTCAGTCGTGATGTTGACGTTCCAGACTCCCTGCCATTGCATTGCGCCGAGCGGTGGTAGTGTGAATCCGACGCGGTTCTGGGAATAGGCAATCAGGTTCCATTGAAAACGGCTGAGTGCAACCGCATCGTTGATGGTTTCGAAGAACCAGCCGGGTGTTGTGGCTCCGAGGCCTTTGCCGAAGCCCTTTGCGAAGGAGATTCCCCCACGGTAGTCGGGGACGGCGCGTCCGATGTCGCTGCGCCGGCGGTAGCGGATCGCATTGCCGGCCTCCACCCAAGCGAAGGTGTTGTGCCAGAGCTTCGTGCGGAGGCCGAGACCCAGGATGAAGGAGCTTTCGGAGAGGTACTGCGGCGTAAGTGCGCCGGCGGCACGATGGGAATCGCCGACAAAGCGGAGCGAGGCGTAGGGTGTGATGGGGACTTTGCCGAGGGTCCACTCGGATTTCAGCTGGCCGTAGGTGAAGGCTGTATGCCAGCGGGAAGAGAACATGGGCAACAGCCACGTTGTAGTGTGGATCTTGGCATTGGTATGCCGAAGCGCTCGGTAGGATTTTTCCGCTTCCTTGCGAATATCCGGAGTGTTGGAACGCCGAGCGATATCGAAGTAACGGATCGCCTCGTCATCCTGGCGAAGCATGTTGTAGGTTCGCGCGAGTTTGAGAGGGATTTCGGGGTCGTTGGGGTTGGATTCTCGAGCGGCCTGGTAGTAGCGCTCCGCGTCCTTGAGGTACCCGGCGGCATAGCTTCGATCGCCCATGACCTTGTGAGGGATGACGTTGGGTTTGTCGTTACTGGATCGTGGCTTGGGGAGTTTCTTGTCCTCGAGGGCTTTGCGGACCTTCGCCGCAAGCGCTTCGTCCTTTCCGGCGACTACCTTTTCCAGGAGTTTGGTCGCGCCGGGGATATCGTTACGGGCGAGCAGTATCAGGCCCAGTTGGGCAAGGGCAAGCATGTCGTCCGGGGCGTAACCGAGCAATTGTTGGAACTCCTGTTCGGCTTCTGCAGGCTTGTTTACGGCGAGCCACAAAAAGGCGAGTTCCCTTCGGAGTTCAATATTCGATGGCTCGAGGGCGAGCGCTTTCTTGTACTCGGCGGCGTAGGGGTGACGGGACGGCAGCAGATCGCGGGCTTGTTCAGCGGCTCTTGGGTTTGAGCTTCTCGAAGCGGCGAGCAGCGCCGAGACCGCGCCTTCTTCATCGCCCGCGAGCCTGTGCATCCTCGCGGCGTGAACCAGAAGGCTACGCTCCGCGGGCTTGATCCTCCATGCCTTTAGGTAGTGTTCCGCGGCGATTTTTGGCTCTTCTCTATTTTCTGCTGTTCTTGCAAGTTCGAGATGGGCGCTGTAATCCTGCGGGGATTGGGTGACTATGGAGGACCAACGTTCCAGTGCGGCGGCCAAAGGTTCATCTATATTGCGAAAGGCTTGCTCAGCAATACGTCGTGAATCGGGGTCTCCCTGCTTGCGGACGTGATCGAAGACTCTGCGAGCCGCCGCCACCTCACCCATTTCATGGCAAAGGTAGCCGTATTCGATCGCGCTGTGCCAATCTCGGGGGGAGTGCATAGTGATCTGTGCGAATTCATCCCGTGCTTCCGCAGTTGCCCCAATTTTTAGCAGTGCATAGCCCAATTCCTTGCGGAACTCCACATGATCGGGCTCGAGTTGGAGCGCGCGGCGAAATGCCGCTATTGCCGCCTCATAATCTCTTCGATGAAGCGCGGCATAGGCTTCCGTTGCCGAATCGGCGGCACACGCTATCGAAACACAGAGGATCACAAACAGCCATCCAGCCACGTAAAGTTAGTGCGGGCGGCGTACCATTGCTCTCCCGTGAAAAGACCGCCTAACCCTGTTTTTTTCCAGCCGCATGAGTTGGCCAGATGGGTAGGCCGTATCCAATCAGGCAAAGCTGATCCAGAGCGAAAAGCACAACCGATTCAATACCCTCGCCCGCAGCAAACTCGGCCTCTTTCGTCCAGGCGTTCCGTGGATCGCCGATGCCGATGAGGTGGCTTCGTCTTTCCTTCGGGAATCCGCACTGGCGGGAAAAGCGAATCGAATCGAAACTCTGATCCAAGCTACGGCCAAGGGTGTAAATAAAGCTCTCAGTCTTCAGTGAATTCAGGTTGGCTGGTGTCCAGGATGACGTTGGGAAGTTTATCGCTCGGTTGAATGCTCCCTCATTGACGTCGGTTGGGTAAAGAACCTCAAACTGAGTGGATGGGTACTCTGACCGCACGTGCGTGATGATTTGGTTCGTGAATGTGCCGATCATCCCCGCAAGGAAAGACGCTTCCTCTGGGAATAGTTGTGGATCGATTTCACCATTGGCAATGGTGTGAATCGGAAAACCAAAAGTGTTCAGAAACTGTGTTTTGGTGTGATCATCGCCGAACGGGAGGCCGGAACCATCGTAAGGGTAATACCACCATTGCACCTCTCCAAACTGCAAAGAGGGAGTCAAGCCACATCCGGACATGAGACTGGCCGCGTCGAGATAAACCTGGGACCAGAATGCAAAACTCTGTGGCGAGAAGTTGGTTTGGATTGCTGGCGTATTAAGAATAACCGGGTTGCCGCTTGGGTACCGCTGTGCGATTCCTGCCGCCGGTGAGGGATCGCCATGTTGTAGTTCCAAGCTGAAAGCCAGCGTTGCGTCGATGCCGTAATTGGTTAGCGAGACGAGGAATGCTGCCGTCCAGTCGCGTGCTGCCCGGTTGAGCCGCGGAGTAGCGTTCAGGTCAGTCCGCCAATACCCGTCAAGTCCTCCGGAAAAATTCGAGCCCGATCTTGTAGCCTGGAACGGGCCCGACGCGGGGCTTGTTGACAGCGTCAGATCGTTGCCCTGTTCGCCCATTGCTTTTGAGTGAATCGTGAGCACAGCGCCCGCCGCGCTGGCCCAGATTGCTGTAGATCCCCTGTTGATGAGGAACTCAAAGGCTTTTGCTATTGTTGTCGCGGTGTCACCAATAAGGTTCTGGTGCTGGTATACCGTGGCCAGTTCAGGAGACTGTCCGGTATACCCAATACGAATCTCAGTCAACTCGCTGAATACCGGCATTCCGGTGAACGTTATTGTCGCCGATGCATATGAATGATTGGCCTTCTCAAGCTCGTAGAACCACAGCGCACCCACGTAATGATTCACTCGGCCCCGGAACCCAAGTTGGTGAATGAACCACGCCGTACGTTCTGCTGGAATGGCGATGGAATGATCCGTGTCCCAGTCCGTCGCCAGCGCGAGTTGTGTTTCGCTGGGGAAGGTCGGTAGTTCGGTGGAAGGGATCAAGACATCCAGAAAATCGAGATAAAGGTACTGTCCGGCACTGCCGGTATGCATAACTGTGACAAGGTGCGCACCTGCGCCAACCTCTCCGAGAGGCAGACGGCAAAGCCTGTCCTCACCGGGAATCTGGAGAGTATGGGTTACAGTCGGTTGTCCATCAATCGAAACGGCGATGGTTGCTCCGTTAAACGCATACCTGGACCCCAGAAACAGCTGGTGGACCGCCCCCACCGTGTAGGAGAAGGATACCGCATCCCCGGGCGTGGAACTGTAATGGATGGTTCCGCCTGAGAAATTCCCCGCCCCAGTTTGCCATGTTCCTGAGTAAGTGACCATCGAGTGCCCGTCCTCTATGCGCAGCGATCCGTTACCCGAAACAGTGTGCCCCAGTTTCGTGCCCGTGACAAGCCAGTTAGTGATCGCAACCGAGAACTCCGAGCGTTGGTAGTAACCGCATTGCTGGTCGGCCGCATACGTCCATCGCAGTTTGCGAACCGCCGACATCGGCACAATCGAATTCGTCGTGTCCCGCAGATCCGCAAAGTTGAGAGATACTCGCCACTTGGTTGGAGATTCACCTCCGGCGAACAAATCTGTCTCTGGTGCCCAAGCCTCCGTGCGGGCACCGGAGACATATCCGTACACCCCGATGCGATTTGCGTTCGCTCCCACTGTGCTTGTTGCTGCTGTTTGGCCCGCCCCGACGTAGGTCAGAAGGATTTGTACTCCAGTACTAGTCGCCTCAACCGTTGGAGACAAGGAGTCGACGATTTCAGTAAGTGCCAGAACGCAGCTCTGCAACGTATCTTCGGAAGTCACCTGGTAGTTGTACTGTTCATCACCCCAGGACACTCCAATGTAGTCCCCGGCGGTTACTGTACCCTGCAGCGTCAGCGATGCTTTCGCGCATACATAGTTGCCTTCAATCGGAACAGCATGATCTTTGAGCGGCACCTTGTAGACCTGCTCAACCCCGGCGCTGGTTGCCCAGATGCGCAGGTGTGGCCAGTCGACAGTTGGATAAAACGCGGAGTCAATCGGGATACAATTCGTACGAACCTCGTCGTAGACCAGTTGCAAACCCGACAAATCCCCGTCCGGCAATGTGCGCAGCAACGGGTGATCAAACACATTGTCCCGATTCCACTCCACTACAGCCCAATCAAACTGTTGACGCCAGGTACCTGAGACTTCAAATCCATTCTCTGTAGCATGGCTCATCGCTGCAATTGCGGAGGGTCTTTCGAAGTAGACCTCCAAGTCCCGATCCGGTCGAAGTTTGTTGTGTACTGGCATGCTTCACACTCGCAAAATCACGGTAAGGTCACGCCCCGGAGTGTCCAGACCGCCGGCCGGCACCCCGGTAACGTCCAGCGTCAAAATGGACTGGCTACCGAGTGGTGCCAAATCAGCACCGCTGATCACATTAGAAGTAGTCGCACCGGCGGGAATGGTTAACGCCGCGTAATTTGAACCATTTTGCCGTATCAGAAGGTTCACGGGTTCACTTGCGGGTGCCTCTGAGACAACCGCGTAGACATCGCGAACGGCCCGGCTTTCCTCGATGATGAGTGGCGGTGCCGCCGCCGTCTGCAATGCGAGGTAGCCGGGAACAGTAATGGAATACTGCCCACCGGAATAGATACGAAGCCCACCGTCTGTCGACGAGGTGAATGCCTGTTGACGAACAGGGCTTGTGCCTCTCATGTTATCCACACTCAGTTCTGCGGCTACAATCCTCGCGTTAGGAAGGTGGATGGAATAATGAAAGGTGCCGCTTGCCGGACTGCCGAAGAAGTTCTTCGGAAAGGGTACAACCGATGTGTGCCTTGCCAGAGGAAAGATACGGCTGTTCAGCAAATGAACTGCTGGTGTAGTGCCAAACGCACCTCTTTGGATCGAAAGTCTCCCAGTCGAGTTCTGCACCTCCGTGACCATCATCACTTCCGCGCCTACCTGAACGAGTGCTCCTACGGATACGGCCAGAGGGGGAGAGCATTCCACGAATGTGTCACTCGCCGAAACCTCTGCTGCCACGAGATAGGGGCATGGGTTCCCAAGTTCATTCCAGTAGTGCAGCATGAGTTCACCCGATGTGATGGACCTTGTGTTCTCGAGCGTGGAAAAGCCCACACCGAGGAGATCGACCGAGCCCCTCCCGCTGTAGGTCAAACCGAAATAGGGCATCGGTGGTGGCGCAATATCTGGAGATTGCCCTGCAGAGCCCTCCACCGACCACCGGCCAAGTGGGGAAAGCCCTGTTGAACTCTCGATGCCTGCGGCTGATGCTGCTCGTCCGACAATCTGAATGCTGGCGCCTGGCCGGCTGGGAACTTCGAATTCAACAATCCCAGTTGAGGATGAAGCTCCCAGTTGCCATGACGGCTCGGCAACCGAGAAGATACTCGATTCATCCGGAGCGATAAGAAACCGGGTGCTGGTTGTTACGACATTGGATGTGTTCGATAGTATTTCCCGCTCCTGGCCAAGTCCTCGTCCCGCGACAATACGTACGACCTTCCCCCTGCACTCTCCTTCGTTCAACGACAACGACGCGCTCCCGATCGTATTGCTTGTGAAGATGGTTGCTTGAGTTGGTGGTAGCCACTCCAAGCGCCAATAGAAGTTCGCATGATCGAATAAGTCGTCTGGAGGCAGCATCGGTTGGTACGCCAGCCCGGAGTCTTCGAAGGTGGTCGACTTCGGTAAATCAGACGCAATGCGAAGCAGTTGATGTGGGCTCGCTCCCCGATACACATGGAAAGCTACGATACTTGAGGGGAATAGCAATTCGGTCAGTACAACTCTATTGGTGGTGCTTCCTTCCGGGAGTTTGGCCCTTACGATCTGCGATAGGCCCGTTTCCGTGCCCAGTTCGTTTACGCCCGAGACTGCGTAGTACAGGTCCCGACCGCTAGTCAGCGTCCCGCCCGTCGCGAAAACACCGGGCACAATGCCCAATCTGGGTGCCTGCAGTGTTGCCGCGCTACCTCTGGGTGGTCGTAGATAACCCACGCTCAGCAGTGTTGATTCAGTCCCGTCTATGCCAATGGAATGTGACTCCACAATCTCGAAGGTTGTTTCCCCAGATGCACTGACCTGCGATCCGAGGATGGGTCTGGGCCCTGCCTGGCTACTGATCGCCCCGCTTGTCCCTAACGACAACCTGCTATCGCTTTCCCCGTACCACGTATCGCTATGTAGCTGGGCAGTGATGTGAATCAGCGCACCGTTGAGCCCAGGAGCGATCCGAATGATTCTAAAAGTCGTTCTGTCAAAACCGTTGTGCGGATAGGTAATCGTGATGAGGTCTCCAGGAGATAAGCCGATTCCCTTGACGGATGTGTCGAACTCTACGAAAACGTTTCCGAGAGTTGACTTGCGGATGAACCTCGACAAAGCGCGATAGGCTTGATTGAAGTTCGGGATCCCGAGAGCCTTAGACTTCACCGGAATCTCCTGTCCAATAGTGAGGATGTCTTCGGTGTCCCCAAGAGTCAGGCTGTCCCGTTGATATTGGTTGAATTCGTCGGAAAACTCGACGCTCGCCTTGTTTGGCGTATCCGCCGCGCTCCGTGACCATATTCTGAGAGACGATGCCCCATTGTCTTTTCTCGCTATTCCGGAGAAGCCATACGTTCCATCGCCAAACTCATACGCAGGCCACCCTCCCGCCAGAGGCTCGGGGCTATTGCTCCCCTCTGGCATAGTGGGCGACTGAACACTGAGTGTGTGCTCGCATGCTAGGGACAACTGCCCGTCTCGCTCATACCGAACATACAACCCCGTGGCCAAGTGAATTCCCCGCAGGACTTCTGATACGCTGCGTTGCTTCTCCAGGGCCAGATTGCATCTGTACCGCGGGATGTTCACCACTTCACCTGTTGGCGTCGACGTTTCAATAAGTGCATCGCAAAAAGCAGCCATTCTCGAAAAGCTGGCAATGTTGAGATCACTTGTCTGCCAACCTATCCTCTGCAAAATGTCCAGCACTATCCATGCGGGATTCTTGGTGAAGGCGCTTCCCAGCGAGGTCCCATCAACATCGAATCGATGGAGAAGGAGGCCATCCACAAGGACTTCGATTTTTGGCAGTGCGCCACTGGCCTGGATCGATGATGGCAACGCAATATGAAGGTAAGCAGTGGAGCCGTAGGGACCCGTGGGTTGCTTGTCACTTGGCTCATGTAGATCGGAATCAAACGAGCCAGTTCTCTCACCAAGGCTCACTACTCGATACCAGCCGGTTGATTCGGCTTTGAGGCCGAGATGAAATTCCGGAATCTCAAAACGATTCGCCAATACCTTGACTGGGCCCTGGATGGGGCCTTGCCCGAGCAATACTTGGTAGTGGTTCAGCGCATCATCATGTTTCGCAAGCACGATTGGCGGTTCTATCCAGGAAGTCCCATATAAGATCGGTAGGTAGCTTCCACCGGTAGCAAGGTTGCCGCCGGCTTCACCCAGTTGGGCCTCTAATGCTTCACACCCGGCGAACCTCGCCGTTGAGCGGCCCAGGTCGTCGACCATGAACATTCCTCTCTGTTCGCAGGCTTCGCGTGTGCCGTCACAGGCTTGGTATGGTCCGAGGGGCCCCGTGTTTCCTCTTCCTCCACTGATGTCAGGCGAGTAGCCGCAAGCAAACAGTGGAGAGTGGAGACCTCGATCCCCTCCATCCACTGCCACCTGACGCTGTGCCTCTGTGACAGGGAATTGCCAAGGGCAGCGCGCCTGAATCTTCACGTTGGGGAGTGTCACCCGTTGGATGATCTGTCGATTGTGAAAAGCAACTCGAATCGTCGATTCCGTTGCCTCGTCGAGCCCACTGCACATGCCGCGAAACAAGACGCGAGAGTCCGAAGCCGGCTGACCATCCACCAGGTCAAAGAACGCAAATCGTACTGTCAGGTCCCCTCCCTTCCACGCCGAGGCTGCTTCGAGAGGAGAGAACAGACCATCAGCATTTGCCAAAGTGAGGTGGATTCTCCCGCCGGCTTCCGAGATCCCGTCCGCCGCGAAGCGCATATCAAACGCGTCATGCTGCAGAACTCTTGCCGTGTACAAGATTCCGTCGTAAGCCACTGCGTGCGTGCTCCAGCGGAACGATGTCCCATTTCGAGTTCGAAAATCGAACAAGAGAACGGGCGTATCCAGTATTTTTGATTCCTTGATTTGATATAGAGAGTTCATGGCAGTATGGGAGCCTGGACTGATATTCGCGTCGAGTGATGCTGTATCCCGGATGTGATCCAGCGGAGTTCATCTTCCCTGAATCGTGCATTCGAGTGAATTCCGCACTCTCCTTCTGTTCGCTTGTATTCCGAAGTCGCTTCGAACTCCTCTAGCTGGAAACCAAATGCATAAATCTCCGTGTGGGCCGGCAGGCGAAGCCCAGCTAGCAATTCCGTCTCGCCACTCTGATGACGAACGACGATGCTGTGGCGCTTCCATTCCGTTGTCACAGGCAGGCTGATGCCGCCTGTGCTACTCGATGGGTGCGCAACTAGCTCAACAATCGACTCCGTATCCGCGCGAAGCCAGCAGGAGGCGCAATATGGGTACCACGCGGGAATTGTCAACCTCTGGGCGACCGACCTTGAACCGCCGGTCGCGTTGGAAATGCGGCTGGCACGTGATGTTGCCCACAGGTCTGCTTGGCCGTTTGCTATTACAAGCGCCGGTTCTTTTTCCCACGCTGTGTGGTCAAATGATTCGCTTCGGCGAACCAGGTTTTGAAATGGGTCAAGAAAGACGAAGGGACGAAGCGTGCCGCGGCAATCCTCAAAGAATGTTGTGAGGGAATCGCGTTGCTCACTGGTGATACTATCGAAAGCTAAATCCCACCTGACGAACCCGAGGCCACCATCCACGCGCCTGTACATTGCGCCACCAGGAGTAATGTTTTCAATCACTCTCTGCTGGACGTTGCGGGTGACAGGGTACTGGAGCACACCGCCAGGGAGTATTTGCGGAAAGAACTGCATGTTAGGCACCCTCTTTTCGAATCTCCAGCATTACTCGGGAGTTATCCACGCCAACCTGATCAACGGAAGTTCGCTTGTCCTCAATGAGGCTGTTGGAATGAGATACCCCAGTCACAGCATCTACGAACACAAACGAGGATTGCGCGCGGATCTCCTGATCCAGGAATATCTGCCATTGCGCATACTCCCGCTCGCTCAAACCTCCGAAGGTGAGTTCCCAGGACCGCGACGCATCCCTGCGAATTGGATAGCTCTGCTCCTCACCGCCCACAAAACTAATCGAGACATTGTGGAATCTCGCCTTGGAGACGAGCGGGTATCTTGCAGCGCTGCCGGTCTGGCTGATTGGAACAACTGGCATTGGATTACTCCCCTCTATCGCCAAACGTCATCGAAGGGCTGATAAGTAAGCATCGCCTGTCGGACGGCGCTTGCGATGTCATCACTGCGGTCTAGAATCGATCTGCTGTCCATAGCATTGACATTGATCACTACTGTTGGGCTCAGTGGACGTCTGGCGCCATCCATTTGGCCGCCCCAACTCCCCTCGCCATCCGCCGCGGGGATTGCTCCAAGGCTCGTATCTAACCGGATTGAACCCGGAAGGTTGTAGCGAACTGCTGGAGTCGTCGCTGGGGTGCTTTCCCCTCCAAGCAAGGTTCGAAGTAGACCGCCGGCCAATGGGAATGCGTCCAGGAATTCAGGAATGATCCGATCGCCAATCAGACCTGCTACCGAGGCCTCTTTCGAAATACTATTGGTGCGGGATCCTTGCCCGCCGCCTTGTCCAAACGCGGACAATAGGGCGGCGAGAACCCCTGGGCCAGATCCTGTTTCGAATAGCCCGGCCAGTCCATCATTAGCGAGAGATCGCCACAGATCCTCCACTGTCTGGTTGCTCATCCTATTGATTCCTTTCGAATTTCGTTGTGAAGCGTAACGAATGCGTCGATAGTGCGTGCATCCAGGTCAAGCCAGTTTGACGGAAACCCGGTAACAAGCGTAGTTTCAAAAAACTGCACCAGCGCTTGTGATTCCCCGCTGATGATCGAGCGCGGGCACGCCATGCTAACCGTCGACTTTCTTGCCCACACAGGCGTGGACTCCAGCCCGGATTGAAGTCCCAGGAGAGCGCAACGTCGCTGTTTCTCCAGACCTTGGTTTCTGCACGGCTCGCACTCCCACCCGGTCTGGTTGCTCAATCGAAAGTGGAAGGCGATCTTCAGTTTTTTATTTCGGCGTCGCTCAGCGAGAGCTGTCTTTGTAATTGATGCAGGATCTCCAGCGCTAATTCCTCTGGTCCCTCATCGATTAAAGTCTGCTTCTTGGCCGGCACCCCATCGATCATCAACCCGGATACTTCCAGAAGGCCCCAATTCAGTACAAGATCGGCTACCGCTCGGCGCAGGAGCGCAGCCTCTGCCTGTTCCGCTTCGGTCGGTGACGCGGAAAGGGCCCTGATCTTTGCAGCCATGGGCGCAATCTCCCGGGTCAACTCCGACCGCTTGGAAAAGGAGATTCGTCGGAGTGTGACACTAACCCCAGGGTACGCCTTTGACTCATACTGCCAAGTGCTTTCGTAGTTCATAGAGTCTAGGCCATTCCAATCGTCAACTCGTCTTCAGCTGAGCCGTGAGCTGTGCACTTCTCGATGTGCCACACAACGCGATTCTCCCGGTCGTCGTACTCTGGGAAGGTCGGAACAATTGAAGGAAGATAGACCCCCAATAGCTGCCCCTGTCGGTCTCCCAGTTGCAGCATTACCGGCATGGTCGCCCTCTCCGACGCGTACTGGTACAAACCCCTTGTACTTGCTTCGTCCGTAACGTAGAGCGATGCGGAAAAGCTTACCGCGCGCCTTCCAGGAACAAACGATCTCGGTATTACACTTCCAAACTCCCGGCTCCTCGCACCCACCCCGTTATTGACCGTGACCTCCGCCTCAGTCATTGTGTAGCAGTGGCCGTCTCCGATTATGGCTTGCCCCAAATGGCCTGGCACAGGCATCTCGTGTGCCGATCCGATTGCACTTGGTTCAAGTGGAAATTCAGACAAGCCGCCCATTCCGGGAGTGAAACTCAAGCTATCCAACACCTCGATCATTGGCCCCGAAAATGTCATTGAGTGAAAGTCACCATTAACGGCGATTTTCATTCTGTCGACAGCGGCACCGCGGCCGACTCGCTGAATGCTGGAGGCCGGTGTCCAATAGTCAAACAAGCTGAGGGTTTTCAGCGACCGCGCCAATGTGTATGTAAATGCTGGTTCCAGATTGCTTCCCGAGGGTAAACCCGCCGTAAAGGGGGCATTGATCTCCACGGTGTTCGCGTCGATGACCCGGTCTACAAACCGAACCTCACCAGCCCTGCTGATCGCCATTAGCCTCGATAAATTGTGTGGCGCTACAAGCCGGATCCGATTGGCCGTGAGTTGAGAATCCACCGTGCCGCCGGCGAAGAATAGTGGATCCCCACCTAGTGCCGCTTCAATCAGCGCGCCGTAAATCGACTGGTTTGGATAGGCGCTGTTTTCGTAGTGATAAGTGCTGAATTGAAACGACGTGTCCTTCTGAACCGACGCAATAGGCTCACCTACAGACCGCGATCCCCACCTGTCGTTTCTCTTGGGTACGGCATGGGTGGTCAACATCTTGAGGCCCGAAAGCAGAACGCGATTTGCCGCGCCTACTGGCGGCACAACTCCCTGTGCCGTCTCTTTCGCCAAAAAATGACTGTTTTCATTGGATTGAATGTATGCTGACGACATCGATACTCCTCATTGACGGCTATCTCTGGCAAATCTGCAGAGGGACAGAAATCTTCGTTACCTGTATGAGTTGGGTACCACCTCGCTTGATCTGCTGGAAGCTCACCTCGTAACCTCCGCAGTACTGAATACCCTCAGCCCAGTTGCCTTTGTGGCAATCAAGCACTTTCATCGCCGCCTCGGCGTGCGCCAGTGCTTGGTCGGAAACCGCGCTTACCGAATTGCCCGAGGCCCGGATCTCAATCGCCAGGTTCATAGTTCCCGATACCGCGGCGAACTTCTCACGCTGTGTATTGGTGAAACGCTCGCAGTAAATGAAGACAACGGGGTATCGGATTGGCGACTTTTCCGCGACGTCTACTGAGATGTTCTCAACTCGTATGTCAGTCGGTGAGAAGTCCGGCATCTTTGAAGAACCTTCAGAAAGCGCCCAAGAAAGGCCGGTTTCTCCAGACAACATAGACTGCAACGCGAGTGCGGCATTTGTCACGATTCCCATCGCCCGATTCTCCTCATCCTCTGCGGATGCATCTCACTTCTTTTGTAAAAGCCGTTGGTTGCTGGCCGCATCCCGGTCTGCCAAGGTTCTGCAGTTCCGTTAAGGCGAAGTACTCATAACTCGGCAGAGGTATGGAGTTCTGCTTCTGTAATTGATCCGCCGTTCGGCCCGCGTAGAGATTCCATCGGAGGGTAGAATCCGCCAGGGCCGGCGGATCCAGCCTGATGCCCGAAGGGCTATTGACATAGACAGATGCAATCTCGCTCGATTCACTCTCGGCGCCGTCGACCCCAACCGCCGACGCAGCAAGGACATAACTTCCCTCCGCAAGCGAGCCGGGTATACTCCCCGTGGCGCCCATTGTGGGTCGTCGGATCGCTCTTGACACACGGCCGACCCCCATCCGCATTAAATCTTCTCGAGCCACCTCAGCGAGTGTTTCATAGAGTTGCCATTTCTCCTTGTACCGGTCGGAGAGGTGACGAAAGTGGCCATCACGGTAGCTCAGGCCTATTGCGGACAACGTGATCCATCGCTTCAAAGGCTCCGTTACCACGATCGACTCGGCCGCGTCGGGGCCTTCTCCTTGGTCCATTAGGAAAATCTGAAGTTTCGTCAGGATCTCAGCACGCGCCATCGCAATCTTCCCTTGGAGGTCGATCCCTTCGGCGCCGGCGACATCCATCAAGCTCCCATCAACGTTCAGCAACTCAGAAACGTTTGGAGTTGACTCATCAATTAACAGCGCCATAGACTCATTCGCTCCCGTCTCCATCAATGCTTGCAATAATCGGATGGAACTGCGTTGCCTTTGACAGCGAAATCTGCAGCCGTGTGAGCTCTTGCGCCTTCTCTGCCAGTTGCCGTTTGGCCTCCATGTCACGGTAGTAGACCTTGGTCTCATCCGAGGTTGCCAACACAGCAGTCCCCAGAATGATCTGCATCGCCGCGGTCTGCCGGCATACCTCTGTGAAAACCCCGGCCTTGCCACCGTTGGGAGTGGCTATGCTTTTGATTACAACCGCATCAGCCGGCATCTGTGCCGATAGTTCACGCACCTGTTGGTAGAACTGCTTTACGTCCATCCTTTTCTCCTTTCGCGCACCGTACGCGGCCCCCGTTTGGGGGCCGCTATCCACCGACCGCCGTCTAGCTCTTCACTTGCACGCCGAATCCGTTCCGCAGGACTGAACAGCCGTACAGCACGTCCACCGTGAACTGCTGCGCCAGGGTGTTCGGTTGGTACGACATCACTACGCGGATGCCGAAGTTTCCAAATTCCGCATATTCTGCGATCGCGCCAGTTCCAGGAAGAGGCTGCGGCAGGCGCCGAACCACCAGGCCAATCGCATCCTTCGCGAACGCAACGTTGTTCGTTGTCGTCGGCGAACTGCCGGTTTTGGAGACAAACTGAGAGCGGAAGACATAGAAGTCTTTGATTTTCCCCACGCTTCCGTCGATCAGAGCCCGCAGACCGGCCTCGCCCGCCGTTTGGAACTCGCTAAACCGCGCAATCTGACGCAATTGCGAATAGGTGTTCGCGTCCGTCACAAGGTACTTCGGCTGGCTCGCCGGTACTTTCGACTGAAAAAGTGCGGTCTCCGCCAGATCAATGGTTGCTTCCGTGATAGAGGAGCCGGCGGCGCCAACCGGAAGGTTCGCCGTGAACTGCGAATACAACCCAAGCAAATCCGTCTCAATTTTCTCCGCCAGTGCCACCACCGCCGGCCGCATGTACAACTGCAGCAGATCGGGGACCGCCAGCACTTTGGTCACATCAGGAATTTGAAACGTTGCTTCCGCGTGCGTATTCAATGTAATCTGTGCATTGCCGAGATTCGGGCTCTGGTTCACAACCGTGCCAGCCTCGGCAATATTGTTCGCCACCAGTGTCGGTGGAATCGGAACGTTGATCGTATCTCCGGCCTGTGCCAGCTGCGGCTCAAAGTCCCGATTCACCAGGTTACCCATGACAAGGTTCCCCATCAAAGCCGGCAGTGCATCAACTGCAACAAGCTTCACGATCGCATTGGCGACATTGCTCGACGTAATAACACCCATTGTGTCTCTTTCTCCTTCTGATCTTTTTCTCTTCTGTGTGCATCAATGATCAGGAAATCTTTCCGGATAGCGCTTGCTGCGCCATCCGGGCGACCTCCTCGCGGATTCGCGCAAGGTCTGTTGGATCCATCCCTGGGCGAATTCGGTCTAGGTCGATGCTCCCCGCCCCGGTAAGGGCCGGAGGCGCGGCCTTCTGTGCCGCTGTCGCGCCGGAACCACCAGCCATCCTTGCAGGCAGCAGTTCAGGATTCTCCTGCACGAAAACACTGATATAGTCCGTCAGGCTTTCCTCACCCTCCGGTCCGCGCACGACTAACCGCCCGTCCGCTGTGCGATGCACTTCATCCTTCATCGCTTTGAACGCTAATTCCACTTTCGTTACGCCATGCTTCTGCAACTCGCTTCGAATGATCGAATAACGTTCTGCCTGTTCGGCCAGCAGCCGGCTTTTCTTGTTCTCCTCGACGAGTTCGTTCACTCGCCGCTCCAACGATTCGCGCCTCTTCTTCTCTTCTTGTAACTCCGCTTTGTAGGCGGGTTCCGCGCGTTCCTTTTCCAGGCTTGCGAACTCGGAAAAAACCTGGCGAATCATAGATCGCAAGTCGTCACCGGTCGCGGTCTTGTTGTCTTGCTGCTCTTCGCGAATTGACATGTTTTGTTCCTTCGGTCCTTACTGCAAGATCGCTTTGTCGATTTCGTGATTGATCTGGTCTTTGATGTCCTGCCTGATGTCGCACAAATACTTTGATGCGATCTTTTTGTAGATCGTCTTCCGTAATGTCGTGGACGGGACATTCATTCGGAGTAGCGTTTCAGCGTCCGCAAGGTCCGCGGCAAAGTCCGAAATGTCAAAGTCGTCCATCCCCTGAACATCAATGAGGATCCGATCGCCGCGAGCCTTCTGGATTTGCCGTAGCAGAATCTTGGCGAAGTCTTTGACCAGGTCGCCATACGACCGCAGGACCTCGTGCGTGACGTAAAGGTCTTGCTGCTTGCTTAAGCCGGACTGAAGGCTTCCACTGCCGCTGACGGGCCTCGCCTGCTGGACCAGAAAACACACTCGGTAGATTTCTTCCTTCAGCCTTGCCAGATTGTCTGAAGCGATCTGGTAGACCTTTCCCTCTGGCTCCGTCCACCCGAACCGGTCATGTGGGTTGAGTTGAATGTAGTAGGATTCCCCGAGGATCTGCTTCCATTCGCGGTCCGAATAGATCACCGGCATCGAAAATAACCCCATCGAGATGGCCCAGGCAAGTGCATTCGATTTGTTCAAATGCTCTACCTGCAGCAATGCGGATTTGTTCATCAGCCACAATCCGTCGGAAATCCCCAGCTCCAGAATGGGTACGCATTCCTCTCGCGCGAGTCCGTGTGTCCCCGCGGAAACTAGAACGGGCTCCGTCTGCCCCTCCGGTTGGCTGTAGATGCGATATGAGGTCCTGTCGTAGTACAGATAACGAGTCTCTTGCTTCGGAGTCTCGTCGATATTCGTCGACCGGGCCCCTGACCGCTGTCGAAGCACCACCCACTCCAGTGATCCATCAACGTCACGGCTCCAATTGATCAGATCTCGGGGATCGTATGAAACCAGGTAGGCGTTGGATAGTCCCCTGCTGTCTTCGTCGGCGCGAGTTCTTGGTTGCTCACCTGATGCGGGAAAATCGATGAGGAGATAGCTGCGCCCATAGATTAAAGCTGTGATGAAAGTCCGTCGCAGTGTCTGCGCCAGAGTGGTTCCATGAAGGTCGCAGTTTTCTACGAATTCGGCATAATAGGCTCTGGTTTTGTCGTCTGTTTGTTCGAGGACGATCGTCGGTTCTCTTCGGAATAGGGTCGCTCCGTACCAGTCGATAATGGACCCGATGTAATTCTCGTAGAACACCTTGGAGAGCCGCTCTGCGTATATATCCGGCGGCTCCTTTGCCCGTGGTGCAAGGTAATGTTCCGCCCTTCTCTTGAGTTGCTCTCCTCCAGCGTACAGGTCGGAGTACCGCTGCCAGATGCTTGTTCCCGCTCTGTATTCCGGATGTTCAGTCGTGATATCCATATGTATTCTTTCCAGATCTCGTCGTTGCGGTTCGTTGAGCGACCGTTCTCTCACTTAGATCCTAGCAGTCGAGTTGTGCATGATTCGGAAATTTATTTTGCAAATTGTTGATTTTTAATTAAATAAAAAAGATCGACACTGGTGAGTGGCCCTCCTGCGTGGTGCATTATGGGCTTTGTGCCACTGCGGGCGCGCGGTGATACTGCCTTGCTCTGCTCAGTTGCTCCCTCCTCTCCCTAGGGTTGGGTGTATACTGGCCTGAAGTTGAAATGGTTGTGGCGCGGCCCGGTTCTCGCCCCTCCGTCCCTACGAGGTAATGAATGAGAGCAAGACTGTTTTTGGTGGCAATGTATGCCCTTCGTTGCGCTTGGGGCGCCGACTGGTTGACCGATGCGTCGGATTCCTATCGCACCAATTGGCAACGCGATGAAAAAATCCTCAGCGTGAATACGGCAAAAGACATCCGGCTGCTATGGAAAGTAAAGACTGGCAACGAACCACGTCAAATGCACGCGCTGTTCCCCGCATTGATCGCGGGATCTGTGACCACCTCCAGCGGCCCAAAAGAAATCGCTGTCGTTGCTGGTGTTTCTGACAACGTCTATGCCCTCGACGCCAAGAGCGGAACTATTCTGTGGAAGAAGCACTTTCAAAGCTCCTACCAGGATTCGCCAGGCGGCCGAGGCCCCGGTGTCCTTTGTCCCGGAGGGTTAACCGCAACTCCAACTATCGGTCCAGGGGAAACGGCCGGAAAATACATCTTGTACGTAGCCTCATGGGATGGATCACTCCACCAACTGAATCTCGCTGATGGCGAGGCGCTGGTTCCGCCGGCAAAGTTCATGCCTCCTAACGGTAAACCCTACGCGCTGAACCTGTTTAAGAATGTCATCTACACCCACACTGCGCAGGGCTGCGGCGGCAATCCAAACATGGTGTACACCTATGACTTGGCCACGAAGAAAGTTGGAAGCTGGGGGCCTGCTGGCGGCGGTATGTGGGGGCGCTCGGGACCTGCCATCAGTTCCAATGGCACTCTCTACACCGGAACGGGCGACGGACGGTGGGACCCTGAAAACGGCATCTATGGAAACGGCATCATTGGAGTTCAGCAGGATCCCAACTCTAAATCAGTGGTTCTTACCGACTACTACGGACCTTCAAATGCAGAGTGGCTATTCAAACGCGACCTGGACATGCAGGTAACTCCGACAATCTTCCCATACAAAGAAAAGGAGCTTATGGTCGACGCGGGCAAGGAGTGTGTACTCTATCTCATGGATACGGAGTCTATCGGAGGCGACGACCACCGTACCCCCTTGCAGCGCACACCGCTCATTTGCAACGAAGAGGTTAACTTCGCTTCCGCGGGCATTTGGGGCTCCCTCGCCACCTGGGAAGATTCGAAGCGCACGCGCTGGGTACTAACCCCTTTCTGGGGGCCGAAGCACTCTAAGTTCAAAGCCCCGATTGAAAATGGCCCGGTAAAAGATGGCGCCATCGCGGCCTTCAAGGTGGAAGATCGTGGCGGAAAGCCCAGCCTCGTTCCTGCCTGGATTTCTCGCGACATGAATCGCGCCGAGCCGCCAATTATTGCAAACGGGCTCGTTCTCGCCTATGGCAACGGCGAGGACACCACACAGTCAACGCCGGAACTGGGGCTGGGGGCAAACAGTTCCTCCTACCGCATCAAAGGGTCCACGAAAGCTGTGCTCTACGCTCTGGACGCCCAGACGGGTAAGGAACTCTGGTCGAGCGGCGATCAGATCAAGTCTTGGAACCACTGGAGTGGTATATCCGTGGCCAACGGCAAGATCTACCTTTCTACGTTCGACGGGACAATCTACTGCTTTGGCATTCAGAGATAGTAACCTGATGAAGCTATTGGTCCGAACCATCGGGTTTGTCGCTACAGGGGGCCTTGCGTGGGCGCAGGCCGCCGATCCTTCGGTTCCTCAACTTCTAGAGCGACTCGAAGCACAACGGCGTCTGATTCACGATTGGGCTGGCCTCATCCGCTACGGCAGCGCCAACACTGAGGTGCCACCACCCAAAAACGGCGAAATTCGTGTTGTGTTTCTAGGAGATGAACACATCGAGAGATGGGGCGAAGGCAGCACCCCTTTCTTTCCTGGCAAGCCATTTTTCAATCGCGGCATTACGGGGCAAACAACAGCTCAAATGCTCGTGCGATTCCGGCAAGATGTAGTCTCCTTACATCCTGCCGTTGTGCTGATTCAGGCCGGCGCGAATGATCTTGCCGGCATAGCCGGACCTGCTACCACACCCATGATCGCGGAAAATATTCTCTCAATGCTTGACCTTGCCAAGGCAAATGGGATTCGCGTGGTCCTCGCATCGATACCTCCGGTTTGTGATTGTGCAGGCTCGAAACAAACCGCGCGCCGGCCTCCTGGCAAAGTAATGAGTGTCAATGAGTGGTTAAGCGAGCAAGCTGTGAAAAGTGGCGCGACATTTCTTGACTACGCTCCGGTCCTCGGTGCTCGCACTTTGAAGAGCGAGCTTACTCTGGATGGCTTCCTCCTCAACGACACTGCCTACGAACGAATAGCCCCGCTGGCAGAAAAGGCAATCGCCGCCGCGGTGCAGAAGAATTGATTTCTACTAAAGGAGTTTCGATTATGCGAAGACTCAATGTTGTCGTCTTCCTCCTGGGTCTCATGGTGCCCGGCGCGGCGCTGGCACAGTTCGGGCGGGAATGGACAACTAGCGGCAACGACGCACAGCGTTCCAATTGGGTTCGTACCGATGCGAAGATCGCGCCAAACACTCTGCAGAAGGCCGGATTCGCCCACCTCTGGAAGATGAAGTTCACCAATGCCGCTCGACAATTCAATGCTCTTACGCAGGCCATGATTATGGACCGGTTAATCGGCTACAAAGGGTTTCGTGCCTTGGTCTTCCTAAGCGGAAGTGCGGATCAGGTGATTGTTGCCGACTCTGACTTGGCAAGGACCGAGTGGCAACTGACATTGCCGGGAGGATCCTCCCAAGCCGGGTCTGCAACCTGCCCTGGCGGTTTGACCAGCGGGGTGACACGGCCCACCACGCTAAGCATCGCTCCTCCCCCATCGGCTTCGGGAGCCACTGGCTTCGGAGGTCGTGGCGGACCGGCGAAGTCCGATGTGGGTAAGCCCGGCGAAGGTGCCGTGACGCTTGCACGCACCAACCCCCGTCCCGCGCCACCCGCAGCGCCACGCCCTGCTCGTTCGGCTGCCCGGCCGGCCGGCGGCTTTGGTGCACCCAGTGCTATCTACGCGCTCTCCTCGAACGGAATGCTGCACGAACTGAACACCCAGAACGGAGCCAATGTGACCCCCCCAACGCGGTTCCTTCCCGGCAACGCCAATGCTCATGGGCTAATCATGTCGGACGACCTGTTCTACGTCGCTACCGATGGAAACTGCGGCGGCGTTGCTGACGGACTCTGGGCCCTGGATATCGGCTCAAAGAAGGTCACGAATTGGAAGTCATCGAAAGGTGTTGCTGGTAACGTCGGTCCCGCCCTCGGCCCGGACGGTGTGCTGTATGTCGCCACTCGCGGTGGCGATTTGGTTAGCCTCACGGGTGAGACTCTGCAGGTCAAGGGTACCTACACCTCAGGGAGTCCCTTCTCCTCCTCTCCAGTGGTCTTCGATCATCGGGGAAAATTGCTCGTTGCAGCCGCGACCTCCGACGGTCGCTTGCATGTCGCCGACGCGGCCACAATGAATGGGATTGCGAAGTCTGAGGTGGATTCGAAGACGGTAGGTTACAACGTTGGTGCCTTGGCCAGTTGGCAGGATCCTTCCGGCACCCGCTGGATTCTCGTTCCTACCGCGTCGGGTGTTTCCGCCTGGAAACTTGCGGATACCGGACTACAATTGGGCTGGGCTTCCACAGAAATGGTTGCCGCGCTCACTCCTGTTGTGATGAACGGAGTTGTTTTCGCGGTATCCAGCGGATTCAAAGGCAGTGCGAGGAATTCCCAGCCCGCGGTTCTCCACGCCTTTGACGGAGTATCAGGAAAACAGCTGTGGTCGAGTGGCAAGACCATCACGTCTTTCGCCACCACCGGCGGCCTTTCGGCCGGCGCCAGCCAGCTATATTTGAGTACATACGATGGTACGTTATATGCGTTTGGCATTCCTATCGAGCACTAGCTTGCTACTGCTCTCGCTCCATACCTTTGCTCAGGTGCTCCCGGAAGGCCCAGGTAAGGCCGAGACAGAGCGCCTCTGCAAAGGCTGTCATGAACTGGCGCGTTCCGTATCGCTCCGCCAGGATCGAGGCGGGTGGGAGGCAACCATGAAAAAAATGGTTGCCATGGGTATCAAAGGGTCTGAGCAGGAGTTTTCACTTGTTCTCGAGTACTTGGTGAAAAACTATCCCGCTGAAGACGTCCCACCATTGAATGTGAACAAGGCGACGGCTATTGAACTCGAGAGCCGCCTATCGTTGCGGCGCTCGCAAGCATCCGCCATCATCAGGTACAGGACTGAGAACGGAAACTTCAAAAGCATCGACGACCTCAAGAAGGTCCCTGGCATTGATCCCGACAAGATAGAGGCGAAAAAGGACCGTGTCGTTTTCTAAGTGGTCTTGCGCCGTCGTGTCGGTCTTGCTGGTTTCGTGTGCTACCGAAAAACCGGCGAATGGGCCTGTGAAGCCCATTGGAATAGCCGTCACCCTGCCCGTATCGATGGGCTTGCCCCCTGTGCCCATCCCTTCCGACAATCCCCCCACCGCCGAGACGATCCGCCTCGGACGCAGGCTCTACTACGACACGAAGCTTTCTCGCGACAATACTGTGTCCTGCGCAAGCTGCCATAGTCCAACACTGGGCTTTGCCGACGGAAGGAAAGTGTCGTCCGGTGTGGATGGCAAGACCGGGGCACGCAACGCGCCAACGGTGTGGAATGCCGCCTTCGCGTCTGCACAGTTCTGGGACGGCCGCGCGCTCACCCTTGAAGAGCAGGCGGCTGGACCGATTGCCAATCCGGTTGAAATGGACTTGGCCCACGAACAACTGGAGGGCCGGCTGAATGGCGATCCGGCATACCGCGATCTCTTCACTCGCGCTTTCGGCCCAGGCCCTATCACCATCGAGAAAGTCAAGAAGGCAATCGCCAGTTTTGAGCGTACTGTCGTGAGCGGAAATTCACCCTTCGATCGTTATCAGTTTGGAGGCGACAAGAAGGCGATGAACGAATCTGCAATTCGAGGGCTCGCCATCTTTCAGGATCCGAAGCGCGGCAATTGTGCCGTCTGCCACACCATCGAGAAGTCGCATGCCTTGTTCTCCGACGGCAAATTCCATAACATCGGTACCGGCCTCGATGAGCAGGGCGAATGGCGCGATAAAGGGCGGTACGAGGTGACGAAGTTGGATGCCGATCGCGGTGCCTTCCGTACCCCAACGCTCCGCAACATCGCGAAAACCGCACCCTACATGCATGATGGCAGCCAGAAAACTCTGCGCGAAGTGGTGGACTTCTATGTAGGTGGCGGAAGTGCAAATCCGCACCTCGACAAGGAAATTCGGGAATTGAAGCTCTCGCAAAAAGATCGCGCCGATCTCGTGGCTTTCCTTGAAGCCTTGAACAGTGAACTGCCGGCCGATGTCGGCCCACCAGGTAGTCTATGAAAAACGCCGGTCCTCTGTTTCTGCTCATTGCTCTCACCAACTGTTCTGGACCAACCAATACTGCGAAACCGCCGGAGAAACAACCTCCCGAATACTTTCGTGTCGATCCCTCTACTGCCGGTACGGTTTTCGGAAAGGTCTCTTTTGAAGGGAAACTGCCGGCAAGGCAGAAGATCGATCTGGATGAGGACGACCAATGCGTCAAGCTCAACCCTCGTGGCATGTTCGACGCATCCATCACCGTCAACAAGAACCGCACGCTCTCCAACGTTTTCGTCTACGTCAAAACCGGCCTCGAAGGAAAGACATTCCCTAAGCTGCAGGAACCGGTCGTCCTCGACCAGCGCGGATGTCAGTTTTCTCCCCGCGTCTTTGCTCTTCGCGCCGGGCAACCATTCCATGTGGCTAATTCCGATCCGGTCACGCACAACGTTCACCCCATCGCAAAGATGAATAGGGAGTGGAACCAGAGTCAATCACCCGGTGATGCTCCCCTACAGCGCAAGTTTGTTCGGCCCGAAATCATGATCCGTATCAAATGCAATGTCCATTCTTGGATGCGCTCTTGGGCCGCCGTCATGGATCATCCCTACTATGCCATCACTGCCACCGATGGGTCCTTCGCTATCCCCAACTTGCCTCCCGGTCAGTATACGCTGGAAGCTTGGCACGAAAAGCTCGGCACGCAGGAACAGAAGATCCGTGTCGACCCGTCGGCCAAAGTCCAGACCGTATTCCAGTTTCAGGGAGAAAATTAGGCATGTACACCCTCCAACTCCTCGCCGTGGCTATAGTCGTGACCCTCGTTGGTTGCGGAGAGGCCAAGCGTGAGACTGCTCAACAGAGCAAGGCAGAAGCCAAGCCAGCCTACCGCGTCTTCGTCACGAATGAGAATTCGGGAGAGGTTACCGTCATCAACGGCACATCCCTGGAGGTGATGTCTACTATTCCTGTGGGCAAGCGCCCCAGAGGAATTCACTCCAGCCCAGACGGCAAGACGATCTATGTGGCACTCAGCGGCTCGCCTGCGGCGCCTCCCGGCGTGGACGAAAGCACCTTACCTCCGCCCGACAAAAGCGCCGATGGAATCGGAGTTGTCGATGCGGCCTCCATGAAGTTAGTGCGCACGATCAAGGCCGGCTCCGATCCCGAACAGTTCGACTTGAGCCGCGACGGTAAGGTCATCTTCGTTTCCAATGAGGATTCAGCAGAAACCAGCATCGTCGAAATCGAGTCTGGGAAGATACTGCATTCCGTGAAGGTAGGCGAAGAACCCGAAGGCGTCACCACCAGCCCGGACGGTAAGTTCGTATACGTCACATCTGAGGATGATGGCACCGTCACGGCCATCGACACCGAAGCTAACAAAGCCTTGAAGACGGTCAAAGTCGGCCGCCGCCCGCGCTCCATTGCCTTCAAGAGGGATGGATCTCAGGCCTACGTCACAAACGAAAACGATGGAACAGTAACCCTATTGGATGCCTCCAAGCATGCTGTTGTTAGAAATATAGAGCTCGGTGCGAAAGGCGTGATCAAGCCGATGTGCGTCATACTGTCCCCGGACGGGTCGAAAGCCTACGTAAGCTCTGGACGTGGCAAGAAGGTCTTCACCATCGATACCGCCCAAAATCAGGTCATCGGATCCGTGGAAGTCGGTACCCGTCCCTGGGGCATCGGCGTGTCGCCGGACGGTAAACTCTTGTTTGCCGCCGATGGTCCAGCGAAAGAAGTTGTAGTTCTTGACCTAACCTCACAAACCATCGTGAAGCGCATCAAGGCGTCTGATGGCCCCTGGGGTGTTCTCGTGTTAGCGAACTGAAATACGATCACCGCCCCCCAGGTGTATACTCAAGCCAGCAAAGTAACTTCAGGTAAAGGTGTCCGACATGTTTCGCCATTTTCTACCCCTTGTTCTTTCTGCATTGGCCGCCTGGTGCCAGGCCCAGTTTGGAACCCTGGGTGGCCGCGCCACCGACAGCAGCGCTGCCGTAATGCCCGCACTCAACGTCACTGTGACAAATGCCGACACGGGTCAGTCCGTAACCGTCACTACCAACGAGATGGGCGACTACCTCGTTCCTCAGCTCTTGCCCGGAACCTACGATCTCAAAGCTGAGGCAACTGGCTTCAAAACCCTGGTCGTGAAGGCAATTCGGGTGGAGATCAATCAAAACGTGACCCAAAACCTCACTTTAGAGGTGGGCGCCGTTACCGAAAGTATTGCGGTGAAGAGCACCGCATCCATGATTGACACCGTGTCTGGTTCTGTAGGCCATGTGGTCGAGAACAAAGAGATCCTTGAGCTCCCTTTGAATGGGAGAAACGTGTTTGATCTCGTCAACCTCACCCCCGCATCCTTCCGTATAGGTGGTGAAGTGTCCATTGCTGGTGGACGGACCAGTTCAGCCTCCGCCATGCTGGATGGCGTCACCAATAGCCGCGGTGGAATTGGCGCACAAGGCATTGAGATCAATCCTCCAGTCGATATCATGCAGGAGTTTCGCGTTGAGGCCAACGGGTTCTCCGCCCAATACGGACGCTCCAATGCCGGCATCGTCAATGCCACCACAAAGAGTGGGACCAACGAGTTCCACGGTGTGCTCTATGAGTTTCTCCGCAACGATAAACTCGACTCCCGCGGCTGGAACGCCGACGACAAGGCTCCACTTCGGCGGAATCAGTTCGGTGGATCCATTGGTGGACCAATCCAGCGAAACAAGTCCTTTTTCTTTTATAATCTCGACGCTTTCGTCGAGCGCCGCGGAGTCGTCAGGACCCGCACCGTCCCACTCTCCACTTGGCGCGCGGGTGATCTCTCCGCGGTGACACGCCAGGTTACCTCCGCCTCTGGGCCTGCCCCCGCGGCCTTAGTCGTTTACGACCCGGCAACCGATCAACGCACGCCCTTCCCGAACAACATCATCCCTACCAGCCGGCTCGATCCGGTCGCCCTCAAAGCCATCGCATTGGTCCCGTTGCCGAACCGGACGCCGGATAACCCCATCACCCAGGGCGGTAACTGGCAGGAGAATTCCTCTGACCCAACCGATCGGGTTCACCACACCACCCGCATTGATCACTCTTTCAACGACAACACTAAAATCTTCGGACGTTACATCCTCGTAACGCCGGACAAAGCTCCCACCGCAGCAACCCAGGGGTTCGGAGTAGCCGATCCCGATGCAATTGATATTAGGAACCGCAGGCAAAACTTCGCTCTCAATCTCAACCATGTTCTCTCTCCACGGACTTTTGCCAGTCTACGCCTCGGCTTCAATCGTATTGCCGTGTTCCGTTACAGCTTCGGTCAAGGTGAAAACTGGCCGGAAAAGCTTGGATTGAAGGGCGTGCTACCTGATGCTTTCCCAAGATTCAACGTCTCGAGCGGGCTTGTGCCAACCGCTAACTTCGGTACTCCCGGCAATCAGAGCCGCCGCGCAGGTTTTCTCACAACCGAGGTAAACAACGACTTCACCCTCATGCGGGGCGCCCATACCCTCAAGCTCGGAGGCAATTTCATTCGCTTCAACGCCAATGAAATGGCCCGCCAGTTCGCATCGGGCCAATGGGTGTTTCAGACCCGTTGGACAAACGGCCGCAATGCTACTGGAGGCACCATTGCAAATACCGGAATGACCTTCGCGGATTACCTCCTTGGCCGCCTGAATCAGGTCAATGCGGAAGCAAGTCAAGGCAATGCACGCCGCAGTTGGTATGGCGCCGGATATGTCGAGGATTCGTGGAAGGTTGCTCCCTCGCTCACGTTCAACCTGGGACTTCGCTATGAAGTTGAGGCTCCGATTACAGAACTCAATGGCAGGATGAACAACTTCGACTTCGGTGTTGTCCATCCTCTCGCCGGTACCGGAGATATTCCTGCGGGAGTGAAGGGCATCGTCACGTTCCCGGGGCGGAATGGCTACGGCCGCCGGCTTGTGAACTGGGATCGAAACAACTTTTCACCTCGCCTCAGCTTCGCCTGGAAAGTAAGAGGCCAAAACGACTTGGTTATCCGCGGTGGTGGTGGCATATTCTACGGTAATCCCTACGACCGCAACGCTTTCCAGGTTTCAGGCTTGGGGTTCGATGCGGTTGGCACCGTTCGCGATCCCGTTCCATTCACCCTTGCCCAGGGCCTGCCGCCTGGGGCCATGGTGTCGCCTTCTCCCGACGATCTGACATCGTCCTTTGGAGCTCGTGGAACCAGGTTTGCTGTCTCCCAGGTCCAGTTCATGGATCCCAGCCGCCGCACCCAATACAACGAGAACTTCAATCTCACCATTCAGAAGCAATGGCGGGATCTGCTGTTTGAAGTCGGCTACATCGCCAACCTTGGACGCAAGCTCAATTTCCCCAATATCAATATCAATCACATTCCGGAGAACCTCTTGTCCCGAACTGAGATCCCGGTGCGGCTGCGGCGCCCATACACCCAGTTCGATTCTGATCAGGCTCAGGTCCAGCTGATTGCGCCAAATTGGGGAATCTCCAACTACCACGCCATGACCTTCAAGAGTGAGAAACGCTTCTCGAACGGCCTCGGCTGGATGATGACCTACACTTGGTCCAAATGGATCGATAATGTCGTCTTCGTCGGGGGAGACGACGTCACCCAGGGGGACGACGACCAAGTCCAGAACATCTACAACCTCCGTGCAGAACGCAGCCTCTCCACAAATCATGTGCCGCACCGGGCGGTGTTCTCCCCGATTTACGAACTCCCTGTCGGGAAGGGAAAGCGTTTGCTCGATATGGCCGGGCCCATCGATTGGATACTTGGCGGATGGCAGTTGTCCGGAATCCTGACGATGCAGACCGGCTCGCCGTTCGGAGTGACTGTAGTGAACGGCCCACGCGATCTCCTCGGCGATAACGCTGATGGGAAGAATCTCCGTGCTGACATAGTCGGCGACATCAACTTGCCCGCCGGCCAGAAGGGAACTCCTGCGGTTGGCCAACGGGGAATCCAGTGGTTCAACACCGCCGCCTTCGCTGCCCCCGCTCGCTTCACCTATGGCAACTCTTCACGTACGTTGATTTTGGGCCCAGGTTATTTCCATCTCGATACTTCCGTGAGCAAAAACTGGCGTATAAAGGAGCGGTTCCGACTCCAATTCCGCTGGGAAGCCTTCAATACAACCAACACTCCAAACTTCGGATTGCCAGGCAGCGGTTTTGGAGGCGGCGGATTCGGTATTGCCGGTGCCGGCGCCTCCGATCGCGAGATGCAGTTCGCGCTCAAACTCTACTACTAACCCTTGAGCGGGCGAGTTCCTCTCTAAAAAGAGGCCGGGCTTCCGGTCAGCACACAATTTGGGGGGAATTTAGGTGGGGTTCTGGCGAGTCTTCAGGCAGTCGAAGTCGCGAAGCGTTTGTCCAGTCCGGGTTGCCCTTGCCGGTAGCGTTTGGGGTGGGAATGTGCTGACTGTTGGCAACCTCGGAGCCGCTCTCTTCTCGTCTCCTCACCTAGTAACGCGAAAATCCTGCCGGAAAGTTATCACCAAAGTGCAAACTTTTTTCTTAGCTCATTTTACTGAGTTCCTGCTGTCCCTACAGACCTCTACCCCTCCAGCCGATAATCAGACTTAAGGGCGATCCATCTTCGGACTCGGCTGGAAAGGCATCGGCACGAACTTTGTTCGGCACCGTCATCATCGGCTCCAACGCACCGCGGCTACGCTGGATGCAGGAACTGTGCCTCGAGTCGAATAAGTTGCTTCTGATTCGCACGTTTGATCGATACCTGTCCCCTGATGAAACGTTTCGCCAGTTTCGAACGCTCACCCCCACTCTCGTTCTCATTGACATGGATGATCGCGCTCTCGCTCTGGATGTGGCGAAAGCAATTCACTCCACTAGCCCGGATACAGGCATCATCGCCCTCCAAGCCAACTCCTCAGAGCATTTCGACGTTTCCGAAACAGGCATTGTCATTGCCATCCCCTTTGACGCCGAGCCTTTTCACTTGGAGCATGCCGTTAACGAAGCCGTCCACTTGGTCAAGCATTCCGTACATCCCAATCTCGTGTCGTTCCTTCCCGCCAAAGCGGGCTCAGGATGCTCAACCGTTGTTGTGAACACTGCCATCGCGCTCAGTCGGTCATTCCACAAAAATGTTCTGGTCCTGGAAGCAGACCTCCGTTCCGGTGTGATCTCCTCAGCGCTCAGTTGCCCCCGCCGTGGCAGCATCCAACAAGCGCTTGCTTCCGCCCATGAATTGGATGCATTTCGCTGGAATCGCTTCATCTCAACCCACGCAGGGGTGGACTGGCTTCTAAGTGACCGTACGCTACCCGCTGCACCTCCGGACTGGAGCCATTACTTCGGTATCATGCAGTTCGCTTTGCCACGTTACGATTGTGTGCTCGTTGACCTGCCCGAATTGGTCAATCCCGGCACGGCCGAGATCGTTCGTTCTTCCAGCCGTATTCATGTCGTCAATACGCAGGAAATGATGACCCTCACTCTCGCTAACCAGAGATTCGCCGAACTGGCAAGTTGGGGCATTCCAGCCGACCGCATTGGGGTCCTGCTCAACCGGTTGGAGAATAAGCTGCCAACCCGCACAGACGTGGAACGTCTCCTCCAACAACCTGTGTCCGCCGCTTTCCCCAATGACTACGTCGGTTGTCAGGCATCGATCTCGAATGGCATCCCGATCGCCGAAGAAACACTATTGGGGATCGCTTACACCCAGTTTGCTGCGCAACTCATCGGGACTACCCCCATGCTGCCCCGAGCCAAACAGAAACTGATCTCAAAGTGGTTTCAGAATCTCTCTACTGGATACGCCCGCTAAAAATTATCAGCCCTCCGGTAGGCCTCAAAACATTTCATCAGTCCCGGCATGCCTGGAACCGAGAGACCGTGTTCTCCACCCAGAATTCCCTTGTAGCCGCGAGCGTGAATGGCCTTGAAAATGTTCTGATAATTCATCTCGCCGGTGTATGGCTCCTTCCTCCCCGGTACATCACCGATCTGGAAATAGCCTATGAAGTCCCAGTACATGTTCAGGTGGTTGATAATGTTTCCCTCGGAAATCTGCTGGTGGTACATGTCGAAAAGGATCTTTACCTGTGGGTGGTTGACGCTCCCAATAATCTCTCCGGCATGTTCGCTGTGCACCACGAAGTAACCGGCATGATCAACTTTGTGGTTCAGCGGTTCCAGCACCAGCACCAACTTCGTCTTCTCCACCAATTCGGCCGCCCGTTTTAGGACATCCACGCAGTTCTGCGTCTGCTGGGCGAAGCTGAGATGCGGCACCTGCAACCCGCTGGTGACGGTTGCGCACTCGTTCTCCATCACCCGGTGGATCTCAACAGCGCGTTTCACATCGGCAAGCAGCATGGCGTGACCGCTTCTGTCGGGCATTGCCGTAGGACGCCACCCGCCTCGGTTCACAACAAACACACCCATGCTCATCCGCAGTTCGTCTCGCTTCTTGCGAAATGCTTCGATCTCTTTCATGGGATGCGTCGGCAGTCCGTTATATTCAAACGCCGTGAACCCGTTCTCGGCGTATACCTCCATTTGCCTGGGTACGCTCAACTCCGGTACGAGCCCGATACGAGGAGCGTAACGTAGCTTGAACCGGTGCGTCGCCTGCTGCGCTCGTAACACCGAAGAGATTAGGCTCGTCCCTGCCAGCATAGCCCGCCGATTCAATCGCATCGCTGTCTTCCCCTATTCGAATTGGCGGCGGAATTCCGCCAGTTGTTGTTCAAGACGGGAGACCGTTTCCTTCAGCACGGCCACCTCCCCCTCCAGTTTCCCGATTCGGTCTTCACGGACGGAACTGGATGGTGCTTGCGCCTGAGGTTGTGTTGCCTCCAAATCTACCGGCCCCCCCAGCAAATGCATGAAGCGTTGCTCCTTCTGTCCAGCGGCACGTGGGATCTTTGAAACTAGAATCTGAGGCTCGCGAATCATGAGCCGCTCCAACGTGGCCTCCACTTCATCCAAATCGGCGAAGGAGTGAATACGATCGGTGCGTACCTTTAGTTCGTTCAGCGTCTGTGGCCCCCGGAGCATCATCACGCAAAGCACGGCAATTTCGGATACTCTCAGTCCTGTCTTCTCCCCGAGCAACTCCTTGAACTTAGGCACTCGATGATCGGCGCCGCTGATCTTTGCGCACAGTCCATGTCCCTGCAACATGACCAACACTGCGTCAACAGTAATGTCGTCGTAGTTGGTAATCGGCTCCCGGCTGGTCTTCTGATTGCACGCCGTAACCAGCGAATTCAGCGTGAGCGGATATACATCCGGCGTAAGAAACTGCTTCTCAATAAGGCAACCGAGCACCCGTAGTTCTTCCCCGCTCAAATTGGGAACCACGAAATCAGGAGTCGGTACGGGATCCCCTGTTGGAGAACCAAAAAATACAGCGCGCATATTACTCTCTCATTTTGGACTCTTCCGGCTCCGGCAGAAAAGAGCAGAGAATCGTCCCCAGGGCATAGGAAAATAATGCAACGATTGCAGCTGCGTTTGCTAACTTCATCGAAGGCGATGTGCCGGAGGTGTAGTTGGCCAGTGTCGTTGTTACGTAAGCTGCCGACGTCCCCAACATTCGACCTCCGACGTTAGCCGCGAAGCTCTCTCCGGTGCCTCGTAGGTGCAGAGGGTAAACGCGAGGTAGATAGTTGCCCCAAAAACTGAACTGCGCCACCGTCACTAACCCTGCAAGAAAAACCCCAATCTGCAACAGTTGAAGATTGTCCTTCGCCGGGAAATAGAACACCAGTGGGACAATGAGCAGTCCCGGAAGTTGGAAGACCCGCAGTAGGTTCTTTCTGCTTACAATCCGAATTGCCAGGAAAGCCAGCACCACACGCCCAACCAACCCGCCAATCTCCTGTACGCTCTGCACCTTGTTCGCCATCTGCAGGACGGCTGGTCTCGCCAGCCCGGCAGCCTCCGGCAACCCCGGTACGATGCGCGGCAGATGCTGAATCGCTCCGAACGCAGCCCCATAGCTGCATGCGAACATCAATGCCGTCACGACCGTAGTCCTCAAATAGGCAGGTTGGAACAGTTCGCCGATGCTCGGCCGTTTCAGCGTTCCCTCCTTCTTCTTTCGCGCCCATTCCGGAGACTCCGGCAAGAAAGGCCGGATGATCATTAGCGGAATAGCGGGGATCACCCCAGCGATCAGCGTATAGCGCCATGAAGAATGGCCCCCATAGATCGCCGGCAGAGACGCTGCATACGCTACGGCCAAAGCATTTGTGCCCGCGGCGAGCAGTCCGCCCACCGATGAAAACGCTTGCGTATATCCCAGTACACTCTCACGTTGCTTCGGATTTGGGAAAAGCTCCGCTAACCACGCCACTGCGGCCACAAACTCCACACAGACTCCGATGAAGGTCGTACATCGCAGAAATAGGAACATCTCCAGCGAGTTCGCATATCCGGCTGCAACGGCGGAAAACGCGTACAGAAGAATGCTCACAACCAGCACCTTTTGGCGTCCCCACAAGTCCGTCAGATATCCGCCAATCAGCCCAAAGAACCCGCCCGCAATCGCCGGAACAAAAAACAGCAGACCCGTCCAATGGTTGTACTCCGGTGTCCCCGGCTTCAATTGCCCTAACTCCCCGAGCGCCGGCGCGACTACCAGGGGAAGAACCAGAATCGCGTATATGTCGAACGCAAAGCCCATCGATGCGACAAAGCAGATGAGCCAGTGGACCGTGGTGAGACGGATAGCCGGAGGTGCGCCAGTGTTTGCCATAGAGGTAATGGTTCAGTTTATCCAACTCGGGGATCTTTCGGATAAAGGCGGTCAACGTTCGCCGACGTTACCAACCGGTGCTTCGTATACAAAGCTGGCGGCAGCGGCAACTTCTTGAGCAGACCTAATGCCAGCCGTAGGAGTGCCTCGCCGTATCGCTCAGGAAAGTATGCGACAGACCCGATGAGTTGTGTCTTCCGTCGCCGCAGTTCACTACGTGCATCCAATGTTGCTCCCTGACCCGCAACCGCGCATCGTTCCAGTTGTCCCCCGCGCCGAAACGCTTCCAGCGCCCCCAGTGCGTTTGGGTCATTCATCGCCAGGACGAGAACCCGCTCATTTCGTTTTCCCTTCTGATGTCTCCTCACCGCCTCAAAGCCTCCGTCAAATGTGTTCGCTCCGTCCAGATGGAAAACCCTTCGTTCGTCCACTTGCCCGATCACCTCTTCAAGGCCGGCCAACGCCCCGGTCATCCTTGCCTGCAGCAGCGGACCACCGGCCGGCAATCCGATGAGGATCACCTGCCCGAAATCCCCCCGCCAATTGGTTTGTGCCCAGCGCCCTAATGCGCGGCCTGCGATTCGCCCCGCCGCATAGTTGTCCGCTCCGAAATACGTTGCTCCCGGTGTCGGTAAGTCAACAGAGATCAGAGGAATTCGCGCCTGTTGAAACTGCGACGCAAGCGCCTGGGCCACATTCTCGAATGTCTGAAAATCAATGGCCACATCCACTCGTTCCTCGATCATCCGCTCTGCATTGCCGCGAGTCAACGCGGGATCGTACCGGTTGTCGTACACAATAAGTTCAACATCCAATGCCGTCGCCGCGCGCCGCACACTTTCCGTTACCTCATGTGCGAAGAGCGAGTCCTCCGTTTGCGATGCATACCCGATGCGTAGCCGCCGGCGCGACTGGATGCGGATCAACGAGCGATATCCCAGTTTCGGCACGCGCTCGACAAAGCCCGCCGCTTCAAGCGTCAACAGGAGCCTTGACGCTGTAGCCTTGGGAAGCCGCGTTCGGTCAGCCAGGTCCTGCACACGCAAGATATCGCCTGGCTCGGAAAAGGCTCGCAGCAGCTCACAGGCCCGCAATACGGTTTCTGAGGCGTTCATTGTGTCTCATTATATGAGACGAAATTGTCTCGCCTCCGTGCATACCATGGAAGAACATGCGTTACATCGTTTTCCTTCTGACGATGAGCGCGGCCTGGGCCCAATCCCCTGTCGATTTCGGCAAACAGGTGGAGCCGCTGCTGCGTTCGAAATGCCAAGCCTGCCATGGTGCCGCGCAACAGATCAGCGGCTTACGGCTGGACAACAAACAGGCGGCAATGGCTGGCGGCTATGCCGGTCCCGCCATTGTTCCGGGAAAGAGCGATCAATCGAAGCTGATGGACCGGCTGGTCGGAGCCAAGGGCTTAATGCGAATGCCTCCTGGCAATCCGCTGACCACTGTCGAGATCGCCACCATCCGGTCCTGGATCGACCAGGGCGCAGTTTGGCCTGAATCTGCCCAAACCTCCGCTAATCCAACGCGGCGGTCAAGCTCTCACTGGGCATTTCAACCCGTTCGATCACCTGCACCGCCAACCCCCAAACGATCTTCTTGGGTTCGCAATTCCATCGATTCCTTCGTCCTTGCCAAGCTTGAATCCGAAGGTGTTGCTCCCAGCCCGGAAGCCTCGCGGCGAACTCTCCTAAGGCGTGTTTCGCTCGACCTCACTGGGCTGCTTCCCACGCCCGGCGAAATGCAGGATTTCCTTTCCGACCAGCGTCCTGACGCATACGAACGCTTGGTCGATCGCTTGCTCGATTCCCCGCATTACGGGGAGCGGTGGGCGCGCCCGTGGCTCGACCGGGCTCGCTACGCCGACAGTGACGGCTACGAAAAGGATTGGATGCGTCCCTACGCTTGGCGCTACCGCCATTGGGTCATTGAAGCCCTCAATCGCGATATGCCGTTCGACAAGTTCACTCGCGATCAACTCGCTGGCGATTTGATTCCGGGCGCCGGCGTTGAACAAAAAGTGGCCACCGGCTTCCTCCGAATGACGATGACAAACAGGGAAGGCGGCGTGGACAACAAGCAGTTCCAGTTCGAAAACACCGTCGACCGCGTCGTCACCCTCGGAGCCACCTGGATGGGGCTCACCCTGGGGTGTACCCAGTGCCACGATCACAAATACGACCCAATCTCCCAGAAGGATTTCTACCAGCTTTACGCGTTCTTCGACCATGTCGACGAGGTGGAAGACGATGCCCCAATGCCCGGCGAACTGGGACCTTACATCGCCACGAAAGACGCCTACCGGGCCAAACGCGAGGAATTGCTCAAGGAGTACCGGGTCGCCGACCTTCAGTCCATCTGGGAGAAGGAACTCTTACAGGCCGGAGACCACCCGGGAGAGCGTACAGACTGGGATTTGGCGTGGAGCGTCCTCATCACACTCACCGAAGGGGGAGATGGCGAGAAGATCCTCCGCACTCCTGTCGCAAAGCGCTCCGCAAGGGAGCGTGATATTCTCACCGACCACTTCATTCGCAACTACCACTTCGCCGTTGGTCAGAAGCCATACAACGAGGTGAAGTTCAAAGAACTGGATGAAAAGCTGCGGAAGCTGAAGGATGATTTTCCTCAATTGACTCAGGCGATGGTGGTCACCGAGCCACCCGGCGCGAAGCCCTCCTACCTGCGTGTTCGCGGCGATTTCCGCTCTCTAGGCATCGCCGTCAAACCCGAGGTGCCCTCTGTCCTGCCTCCTCTTCGTTCGACAAAGGCATCGCGGCTTGATCTAGCCGATTGGCTCACTTCCAACGACAATCCACTCACCAGCCGTGTCACCGTGAATTGGGTTTGGGCCGAACTCTTTGGCCGCGGCTTGGTGAAGACCGTCGACGACTTTGGGACACGTGGAGAAAGCCCCACACATCCGGAACTACTGGACTATCTCGCCCGTCGCTTCATGGATAACGGCTGGAGCATGAAACAAATCGTCAGGGAAATTGTGCTTTCCAACTCCTACCGTCAAGCATCCACTGTTCGCCAAGACCTGAAAGACCGCGATCCGGATAACGCTCTCATTGCTCGCCAGGCGCGCTTGCGGCTCCCAGCCGAACTGATCCGCGACGCAGCCCTTCGCGCGAGCGGCCTCATCTCATTGGAAGTGGGCGGCAAGAGCATGCGTCCTCCCATACCGGATGGAGTCATGGAACTAGGGTACGGAAATCGTTGGGGTGTAGCTTGGCCCGTCAGCAAAGGGAGCGAAAAGTATCGCCGCGGTTTGTATGTCCACTTTCAGCGCAGCACACCCTACCCCATGCTGATGAACTTCGATGCCCCGAAATCGAACGTCGCCCAATGCAAAAGAGAGCGCTCGAACAGCCCTCTGCAGGCCCTCAATCTGCTCAATGACCCCGTGTTCCATGAATCAGCGCAAGGCCTCGGATATCTGGCCATGAACGCCGGTTCTGACTGGGACAAACGCCTCGAAACCGCTTTCCTCCACACCTTGTCCCGCCTGCCAGGCGATACCGAAAAACAGAAGCTCGAACGTTATTTCGCTTCACAAAAACAACTGTTGGCGAAAGAGGGTGTCGCCGATGAAAGTGCCGCCTGGACCGCTCTCGCCAGCGTCCTGCTCAATTTGGATGAATTCTTGACCCGGGAGTAGAACCCATGTCTCGTTTCGATTTGAACGCTGTCCACCTACGTCGAACGTTCCTCCGGGATTGCGCCGGTGGTATTGGCGCCATCGCTCTTGCTCACCTGCTGGGTCTGGAAGGACGCTCCGCGGAACCGGAGCACCCGCTCTCCCCCAAAAAGCCCCACTTCCCCGCCAAGGCCAAAAACGTCATTTTCCTCTTCATGGAGGGTGCTCCCAGCCAGATGGATCTCTTTGATCCAAAGCCGGAACTTACCAAATGGCACGGCAAGCCCTTGCCCTCGGAAATGACAAAGGACCTTAAACTTGCTTTCATCAAGCCCACCGCCAAGGTTCTCGGCAGTGCATCCACCTTCAAAAAATACGGCCAGTCCGGTATGGAACTCTCAGATCTCCTTCCCCACCTCGGCTCCGTATCCGACGACATTTGCCTCGTCCGTTCCATGTACAGTGAAGCTTTCAACCACCATCCCGGACAACTGTTCCTGTTCACCGGCTCGATGGTTGGTGGACGCCCCACCATGGGTTCGTGGGTCAACTACGGTCTCGGCAGCGAGTCTCAGAACCTGCCCGGCTTCGTCGTGCTGTCCTCTGGTGTAGGAACCAGCGCCGGCTCCGACAATTGGTCCAGTGGGTTCCTTCCCTCCACCTATGCCGGAACTCTATTCCGGAGCCAAGGCGACCCAATCCTTTATCTGTCAAACCCTCAGGGCATCAGCCGTGAATCGCAACGCCTCCGTCTTGACGCCCTCAAAGAACTAAACGAAGAGCACCTCAAACAAACCGGTGATGCGGAGATCGCCTCTCGCGTCCACAGCTACGAGCTCGCCTACCGCATGCAATCCTCAGCGCCGGAATTGCTCGACTTCTCCAAAGAGTCGAAAGAAACCCTCGCCATGTATGGCGTGGATCAGAAGGAAACCAAGGCCTTCAGCACGAACTGTCTCCTCGCCCGGCGCCTCGTCGAGCGCGGCACGCGGTTTGTTATGTTGATGCATGCCAGTTGGGATCATCACAGCAACATTGTCAAGGGACTGCAGTCCCAAACGAAGGCGACCGATCAGGGCGCCGCAGCGTTGATTCGCGATCTCAAACAGCGCGGGATGTTGGACGATACTCTTGTTATCTGGGGTGGCGAGTTTGGCCGCACACCCATGTCCGAATTGCGGCGCCCTGACGATCCAACCAACATCGGCCGGGATCATCACCCCAACGGCTACAGCATGTGGCTGGCTGGAGGGGGCATTAAAGGTGGACAGGTCATCGGACGCACGGACGATCTTGCCCTCACCATAGCGGAGGACAAAGTCCACGTTCACGATCTCCAGGCAACCGTCATGCATTGTCTCGGTATCGATCACACTAAACTCACCTACCGCTTTCGAGGCCGCGACTTCCGGCTAACCGATGTACATGGCGAAGTGGTGAAAAAGCTGCTCGTCTGACCGCAACTACTCCAGGGCGTCCATGATACCGGCCAAGACTCCAAACGCTCCGAAGGCGATGGCCAACCACATCATCCAGTTCACAAAGTGAGGATTCTGCTTCCCGTACCGTATCTGCCATGCGCCCGTAAGAATCGACAAAAGCCCGAATCCCACCACGACACCAAATACACCAAGGGTGAACGCCTTCATCCCAACTCCTCCGGTGAAGTGCGTCTTCGCATCGGGATCATCGGAGTGAATCATGATCCCGATCACCATTACGGCAATCCAGCCCATGAACAAGGTCAGGAACGAGCCCAGTGCGACTAGAATCCACCCTCGTCGCCGAATCTGCTTTGGTGTCAACGGACGCCAATTAGCTCGTGGCTGCATCATAGGACTCCCTCAGCATCCGTCCAGGCTCCGCCAACCTTAGTCGCCGCAGCCCATCCAGACAGCATCCCAGCGCCTGTGCTTCCCAATCGCCCTGTTGCAGGATTCGCCACCATGCGGCTCTGTCCATGCTGCTCAGCAGGAAATGCTCTCCCGATTCCCAGCCGGTCTTGAGAGATGGCCCGAACATCTGCCAGAAATCCGTGTTCGTCACCGCCAGCAGAAGGCTGAAGTCATAGTTGCCCCCAAACAGGCTCACAAACAGGTTCGTTGTTTCGAAGTGGAGATCGGACTCGTGATCGCGCAACCACTCAATCGCAGGGTGCGTCAGGAATTTCGATTCTTCATGGGATTCCTCGCCGCCAAATAGCTCTTCGAAGATCTCCCGCAACGCCGTCGTCGCGGGCTCACGGGCATCCAGGGATCCAGCACCGTAGGGCTGGTGAAACGCCATCGGAATGACTCCGTAACTTCCCCCTGCGACGCCAACTCGCGAAGACCGGCGCTGCAGCGGGATCACGAAATCATGGTGAGGGGCCGGCCGGGCGAATGCGCATAAAGTATGCACTCCGCCGCAAACCGAATGGTTTCGAAAATCTAGCAACGCCGCGGCATCCGGAGCAATCTGCTCGCGTAACGGCAGGGCAGTCATTTCCGCCGCAATTGCGTAGTGCAGTTCTTCCCTCATCAGTCCAGTGGTGAGCCGGAATCTCAGAAAGCTGTCAATGGCAAATGCGGCTCGTGGTTCTTGCGGCTCAAATCCCAGCAAACGGAACGTTTCGCCATCCCACAACGCGGTTTCGTGCATCGGGAATGCGAGTTGCGCCAGCAATTCAGCTGTAAGCACCGGCGGTCTCAGCGCCGGTGCATCGACACTAATCGCCTTGGGCAGCATTCTGGAAGGCCGCTGAATCGGACATACGGCAGCTATTCGCGCATAGGGGTAATGCTCATAACCTTGTGCCCGGCATGTGTCATCGGAATAGTATTCCAGCAGGTGTTCGCGAACCCGGATCGTCTCCGGCCGCTCCCACCTCTTCACCGGTATCTTGCTCAGTTCTTTCGCGGAGGTACCGTAGATATTCTCAATCGCCTCAAACAGACCCACGCACGCGATTCCTGTATTCGATGCTTTCGCCAATCACCCTGCGGTACTCCTCCACATCGACGTCCCGCTCGGTGCAGATCAACATCAGGTTCCCATCGGATCGAAAATTGCCATCCCAGGCAACAATCTCTTCATCGGACCAGGACGGATTGTAGGCAGCCATCTTCTCGTCCGGCATGCGGTCGAAGTAGGCACGGAGATTGATATCCGTTTCGTCAGAGCCCTCAGTATAGGGTTCTTGCTCGAAGTTCCAGCACGGTTGTTCCAGCACCATAGGCAGAGTGTAGCAGTCTCGAATAAACGTGTCTGGCCATCCTCCGCCATGCAAGAATATAGCTCATGCTTCCTTGGGCATTTCTTGCATTTGCTCTGTCCGCTTTTGCGCAGGATGGTAGCACCGCCGCTGATTGGTCTCAGCACATGGGAACATATCGCGCCTGGCGGCACAGTTCACTGAGTTCGATCAATTCCACAAACGTCAGGAATCTGGCCCCCGTGTGGGTGTTTCAAACCGGTGACTACGAGGGTGGCCTGCAATCAACCCCCATCGTCATCGACGGTGTGATGTACGTCTCCACATCCCGCAACCGTGTCTTCGCGCTGAACGCTGCCACCGGACAGGAGATCTGGCGCTACGTCTATCCGCTCCCACGAAGCTTCCAGACCTTCTACGGCCCTTGGAATCGTGGTGTCGCGGTCTCCGCCGGCAAAGTATTCCTGGGCACGCTCGACAACCACATGGTTGCCCTTGATCAGAAGTCAGGCCGCGAGTTGTGGCGCACCAATGTCGAGGACAGCAATCAATGCGGCTGCAACATCACCGCTGCCCCTTTGGTTGTGAAGGACAAGGTGATTACCGGCGTCACTGGCGGCGACTCCGCCCACCGCGGGTATGTCACTGCCTATGACGTCAACACCGGACGCCTTGCGTGGCGCTTCTGGACTATCCCCGGCCCCGGCGAACCCGGCCACGAAACTTGGGCCGGCGATAGCTGGAAGTATGGTGGTGGCTCCAGTTGGATGACAGGCTCCTACGATCCGGAACTCAATCTCGTCTACTGGAGCATCGGGAATCCAGCTGCCGATTTCTACGGAGGATCGCGCCGGGGAGCCAATCTTTATACGGACTCCGTTGTCGCTCTCGATGCCGATACCGGAAAACTCAAGTGGTACAACCAGCAGATCCCCCACGATGTTTGGGACTTCGATACCGCTTACGAGAACATCCTCCTCGATCTCCCGGTCAAGGGTCAGCCTCGGAAACTGCTCCTCAACGTGAATAAAAGTGGCTTTACCTGGGTCATCGATCGCGCCACCGGCAAGTTCGTTACTGCCTACCCGATCGTGAAACACTTCAACTGGATCAAGGGCGTCTCCGACTCCGGCGAACTCATCGGCCGAAACGAACCCGAGGTCGGAATGAAGAAGACACTCTGCCCAAGCATCGGCGGAGGACGCAGTTGGAATCAAGCCGCCTTCTCTCCCGTCACCAAATGGCTCTACACAACTGCGATTGAATGGTGCCAGGAGGTCATGGCGCAACCGGAAGAACCACAAGAGGGCAAGGTCTTCTTCGGTGGGGCTTTTGAAAACCGCAATCCTCCGGGCGAGAAAGCCTACGGTCATCTCGATGCCATCGACCCCATCACTGGCAAAGTGCAGTGGTCCTACAAGTACAAATATCCACTCCTTGCTTCCGTTCTCTCCACCGCCGGCAACCTCATTTTTACGGGCGACCCGGAGGGCTCATTCTTTGCCCTCGACGCCAGATCCGGGCAGAAGCTTTGGAGTTTCGCAACCGGCAGCGGTAACAGAGGATCCTCCGTCACCTACACGGTGAAAGGCCGCCAGTTCGTCGCCACACCGACTGGCTTTGGCTCCGCGCTCGCGGGTCTGCTACCCCAGTTGTGGCCGGAAACAGAGAATCTGCGTGGCGGCTCGAGTGTGTTTGTATTCGCCCTTCCGGAGGCTGGACAATGATCGCACTCTATGTGGCTTTCCTCACCCAGGCCTTCGCACAGGAGCCGGATCTTGCGCTCGGCGCGAAAGTATTCGCCCAGAGTTGCGCCGTCGGATATTGCCACGGAACGGCGGGTGCCGCCAACCGCGGGCCACGACTTGCCGGCCGTGGCTTCGATAGTGCCTTCGTGGAGAAGGTGATTCGTGACGGCGTCCCCGGAACCGCCATGCCCGGTTTCAAATCGATGAGGAGCCCCGACCTCATCGCCGTCATCGCCTATGTGATGAAGATCTCCGGGGGAGGCACCGTTTCCGCCGTTCCGGCGCATGTTCCTGCTCCCGTAGCGCCGAAATTTTCGGGTCCAGCCGAGGCCCGGCAAGGCAAGGATCTCTTCTTTGACGCGACCCGTGGCGCCCGTTGTGGAACATGCCATGCCCTCGAAGACTGGGGTGTTGCCGTTGGGCCCAACATAACCGGCCGTTCTACTGCTGGGCTCCGGCAGAGAATATCCGCCAACGTGAAGCAAGCCATCGCCGGCACACTTCGATTCCCCGCACTCGTCCTGGATCGCAAAGGCGCATCCATCAGCCTGTTCGATCTCTCGGATGCTCCTCCGGTGCTGCGTACATTCCTCCCCGCGGAAGTGCGGCTGGAAAACTCCGCGGGATGGACCCACGCCACGGTGACTCGGTCCTACTCCGACTCTGAACTCTCCAGCATCGATGCCTATCTCCAATGGCTCGCTCAGCGATAGCGTTCGTCCACTTCAACCCGGTAACCATTCGCCAGCCGGTTGGTCTCATTCGCCAGTCCGACGATTGCCATTAGTTCGCCGAACATTTCCTCGCTCATGCCTTTGCTTCGCGCTGCGGCGCTGTGCGTGGCAATGCAATACGTACAGTTGTTGGTCACGCTCACGGCGAGATAAATCATTTCTCTAGCCACTGGATCGAGTGATCCCGCTCCTCCCATCAACTCCTTCACTCGGGCCCAAGTGCGCTCGAGCGTCGGGGGATGATTGGCCAGTGCCTTCCAAAGGTTGTTCACATAATCCGTCTTCCGCGTGGTCATGATATCGTCATACACCGCACGGACCTGTGCGCTTGCTTGTTCGTACTCGATTAGAGGTGTCATCGGTTAGATAGTATAAGGAAACCATGCGCAGACGTACCTTCCTCAGCTTGTCGGCATCCGTGCCTGCCCTCCCAGGCGCTGCCAGGATTCCAGTCCGAGCTATCACCAAGGGCCCCAAGTATCACTGGTTCGGCTATTACGACAAACTTCAGTTCGACCCCTCCAGCCGATACGTACTCGGCATGGAAGTGGATTTCGAACATCGCTCCCCGCGCCAGAGCGATACGATCCGCATCGGCATGGTAGACACGCTGGACAACGACAGGTGGACCGAGCTAGGACAGACCCAGGCGTGGAACTGGCAGCAGGGCTGCATGCTCCAATGGGTTCCCGGCTCCAAGACCGACGTGATCTGGAATGATCAGCAAGGCGCCGACTTTGTTTCGCACATCGTCAACGTGAAGACCGGAAAGCGTCGCACGATTCCTTCCGCCATCTACACGCTCAGCCCCGATGCCAAGTGGGGCATCACCTGTGATTTCCGAAGGCTCAACGACTGCCGCCCCGGCTACGGATACGCCGGCATTCCGGATCCGAACAAGGACAAACTCGTGCCTGACAACGTCGGTGTGTGGCGCGTGGACCTCGACACGGGGAAGAAGACCCTTCTTGTCTCCATCGCTGACGCCCAGCGCATCCCCTACCCCGGGGGCTATTCGAACGGCGCCAAACAATGGTTCAATCACCTGCTGATCTCTCCTGACGCCAAGCGCTTCATCTTCCTTCATCGCTGGCGCGGCGACAAGGAGAAGGCCGGTTTTTCCACTCGTATGTTCACTGCGGATGCAAACGGCAAGAACCTCTTCGTCCTCGATCCGGCAGGCCGCACTTCGCATTTCATTTGGCGAGACCCCAAAACTGTGCTCGCCTGGGCTTGGCACAAGTCGCACGGCGACAAATTTTATCTCTTTCGGGACCGCACCGAACAGGTCGATGTGATCGCCCCCGAACTGATGCCGGTAAACGGCCACTGCACCTACCTCCCAGGGAATCGTTGGATACTGAACGACACCTACCCCGACAAAGATCGCCTCCAACACGTCTATCTCTACGACACAAATGCCGGCGCCCGTCATCCCCTGGGCGATTTTCACTCGCCAAACGAATACACAGGAGAGTGGCGCTGCGATACGCATCCCCGCTTTAGCCCTGATGGAAAGAAGGTTGTAATTGACTCGCCGCACCAGGGCGGGCGCCAGATGTTTTTGATCGACATCAGTGAGGTCGTCGGGGGATGAAAATGAGCCGTCGAGATGCCATGGCCCTCGCTGCCGCCGCAGCCAACGCACAGACTGGAATGCCCGAACTGTGCCGCATGACCGCTTCCGACCTGTCGAAAAAGTTGCGCGCCAGGACGGTTTCCGCACGCGAAGTGCTCGATGCTCACCTCCGTCAAATCGAGCGTGTGAATCCGAAGGTCAATGCGATCATTACCCTCGTCGCCGATGCGGCACGAAACCGTGCCAGGCAGGCCGATGAGGCCGCGGCAAAAGGCAGGTTCCTCGGCCCTCTTCATGGGCTCCCCATCGCCCACAAGGACCTGCAAGACACCAAAGGCATTCGCACCACATACGGCTCACCCATCTTTAAGGACTACGTACCCACACAGAACACGCTCACCATCGAAAGGATCTATCAGGCCGGAGCCGTCCCCATCGGCAAAACCAACGTGCCCGAATTCGGCGCGGGTTCGCAGACCTTCAACCCCGTTTTCGGAGCTACCAGAAACCCCTACGACCTTACGAAAACCTGTGGTGGCAGCAGCGGCGGAGCGGCGGTCGCGCTCGCTTGCGGCATGGTCCCTATCGCCGATGGCAGCGACACGGGCGGTTCCCTCCGCAATCCGGCGAGTTTCTGCGGCGTCGTCGGATTCCGCAGTTCTCCAGGGAGAGTCGCGCGATATCCGACGGCAAACGCGTGGAGCACGATCAGCGTCACCGGCCCAATGGCCCGCACCGTCGCCGATACGGCGCTCTTCTTCTCCGCCATCGCTGGCCCCGACCCCCGTGTTCCACTATCCATCCATGAGCCCGGCACGCGCTTCCTCGCCCCACTCGACAGAAGCTTCAAAGGCGTCCGCATCGCCTGGGCTCCCGACTTCGCCGGCATCCCCTTTGATCGTCGTATCCGCGATGTATTTCAATCGCGACGTAAAAATTTCGAATCCCTCGGTGCCATCGTAGAAGATGCCAGCCCGGACATGACCGGTGCCGACGAATCGTTCAAAGTGTTGCGCGCCCTGAGCTTCTATCAACAGCATGCTCCCAAACTGCAGAAGTATCCAGGGCAGATCAAGGCCACGGTGATCGAGGAAATCGAACGTGGAGCCAAACTGACCAGCCGCGAAATTATGGAGGCCGAGGAACTTCGCTCCAAGCTATTCGCCCGATTCGGTGAGTTCCTTTCCAAATATGAATACCTCGTCCTCCCTGTGACTCAGGTCCCTCCCTTCGATATCAATCACCCCTACATCACGGAAATCGAAGGCAGGAAGATGGGCAGTTACATCGAGTGGATGCGCTCCTGTTGCTACATCACCGCCACCACCCACCCAGCCATCTCGGTGCCGGGTGGGCTGACCTCAGACGGCCTCCCTGTCGGAATCCAGATCGTAGGACGTCACCACGCTGACTTCGAGGTGCTGCAACTTGCATTCGCCTTTGAACAGACGATGCCTCAGCTGTGGCCCTCCATCGCCGGAGCAAATGGCGCCTGACCACTTCCGTCGGTACTATCCCTTAGGGTTTCTCAGCAATCCCACCGATAGCCTTTCCGGGCATGGATGCCCGAAAAAGAATATAGGGTATTTTGCATGCTCCAAACTGAGACCCGTCTGGGTGATTACGAAATCCTTGACATTGTCCAAAGCTCCCGGAAAGAAGTGGTCTATCGTGTGCGCAACACCGTCGCTAACCGCATCGAGGCGATGAAAGTTCTTCCCGACTCCCTCGAACGCGACAACGACGCCAGAGAGCGGTTCTTTCGCGAGATCAAGGTCCTCGCCCGCCTCGTCCACCCCAATATTGTCACCTTCCACAACGCGGCCGAGATCAACGGCAAGCTCATCATGACCACCGAATTGTTGGAAGGCGTCACCCTTGCGGATCGCATGGAAGTGACCCGGCTCTCAATAGAGGATTCCTGCCGCATCATGCAAAGGATTCTCGCCGCGCTCGGTCATGCTCATGCCCAGGGCGTGGTTCACCGTGAAGTCACCCCCGACAACGTGTGGCTTCTGGCCAACGATGCCCTGAAACTCGGCGGCTTCGCCCTTGCCAAGGGTAAGGGCGACATGAATCTCACTCAGGAGGGTACGTCCCTCGGTTCCGTCCACTACATGGCCCCCGAGCAGGTGAAAGGCACTTCTTCGGTCGACTTTCGCGCCGATATCTACGCCGCTGGTTGCCTCCTCTACGAACTCCTGACCGGAAAGAAGCCCTTCGACGCAAAGAGTCAGTTCGACGTCATGCTTGCCCATGTCCAACGTGAAGCAACTCCCGCTGTGGTCGTCAATCCCGCCATACCCGCGGCTCTGCAGATGGTAATCTCCACTGCAATGCAGAAAGACCCTGCGCAACGCTATCCCAATGCGTACTCCATGGCCGTGGCCATTGATGAGGCGCTCCATGGCAAGCCGGAAAAGGTTCGGGATACGGCTGTCCCACTGCCTCCCTCGCCAATCCAACAGCCTGTCGTTCCATCTACCCCGGTGGTCGCCGTAAACGCGAGTCCCTCCTCCAACATGATGGAAGGAATGGTCACTTACCTCGTGTTTGCGACCATCGCTGCTGCCTTCATCTGGGCCGTTATGATCCTGGCTAAATAGGAGATCGCCTTGCATTACAAGGTGGGTGACCGGATCGGCGACTACCTCATCACCGGACACCTTGGTGCCGGAGCCGGCGGAGATGTATTCCGCGTCGAGCACTCCATCACCGGCCGTATTGAGGCCTTGAAAATCCTGTACGCCACAGAGTCCCGCGAACGGGAGGAGCGAATCCTCCGCGAAGCCAAACTCCAGGCGCGGCTCAATCATCCGAATATCACTGCCGTCCACAACGCCTTCTGGTGGAATGGCGACCTGGCACTCGTGATGGAACTTGTCGACGGCCAGTCGTTGAAGCAAGCGATGGCCAACGGTCCCCTCGCTCCTCCCTCCATTCTCCATTACGCTCGACAGATCTTGCGCGCTCTTGCCCATGCGCACCGCCGCCAGGTTATCCATCGTGACATTTCCCCATCCAATATCCTCATCACAACCAAGGGACAGATCAAACTGACCGACTTCGGACTTGCCAAAGAGAAGGCCGGTCCCAATATCACCCAAGCCGGAACGTTGATGGGTTCCGTCTTCTACATCGCGCCGGAACAGGTTCGCTCATCCGCCGAGGTCGATTTCCGGGCTGACCTCTACTCCTGTGGGGCGGTTCTGTATGAGATGTACACCGGAGCAAAACCATTCGATGGCGGTAATGTTTTTGAACTGATGTTGGCTCAGGCCGAATCCGACCCCATACCACCATCGCGCCGCAATGCAAAAGTCCCGGCACGCCTCGATGCTGTGTTGCTCAAAGCACTCCAAAAAGATCCACACGCACGCTACTCGAGTGCCTTGGATTTCCTGACCGCACTCGAAGGCGCCATCAAACCGCGGTGGTTGGCGCCGGCGTATGCTGCGGCGGCGTTTGTTGCCGTTTCAGCCATCGTCGGCGGCATTACCCTCAGTCCCAAGCCTGAAGCGGAAGCGGCGCCAATCCCTCCTCTCCCAATGCCCTCCGTAGCCATCCAGGAGCCCCCGTTTCCGCGCCCGCCTCTCAGTCTTCCCGCCATCCCGGACGAACCCCGCCCTTTGCCTGTCACACCTCAGCCTGCGCCTTCGCCGCCACCGCCCACCAACACCAAACGATCTGCCCGTATGCCTCGTGAACTGGTGTTAATCAGTCCAACAGACAAGACAGTGCCTGCTCTGCCTCCCGCGCCAGACATTGCCTCCAGCCCGGCAGAAGCAGCACCGCCATCCTTCAATCCGCCGCCACCCGGTCCACCGCTCAGGCGTGGCATCCTCCGGGGTGTCGTCCGTCGCATGAACATCTTTCGCCAGGAAGATTGATACACTCACGTGTGAATGCCCGAAGTGAATACCGTCGACGAATATTTGGCTGCGCTGTCTGAACCTGCCCGCAGTACCCTCTACCAGATTCGATCCATGATTCGCTCCATGGTTCCGGCCGAGGCAACGGAGATCATCAGCTACCGCATCCCTACCTTCCGCTACAAAGGGGCTCTGGTTGGCTTCGCCGCATTTCCGAAACACTGTTCCCTCTTTGTCATGAGTTCCACCTTGCTCGACAAAATGCAGCAGGACGTAAAAGGCTATCGCACCTCGAAAGGCACCATCCAGTTCCCTCCCGACAAACCTCTCCCCGCTTCGCTGATTCGCAAAATCGTCAAGGCCCGGCTTCTGGAAAACAAGGGATTTTCGGTTCGTAAGAGGAAGCCGGCGGTCGCTCCAAATCCTAAGAAACCAGCGCGAACGCCTTCTTCATCGCCTCAATCGTCACCGTAAGGATCTGTTCCTTGGGCATGGCTCGCAGCGCGGCGTTGAACGGCTCAGGCCGCACCGGGCCATCGTAGCCTATTTCCACCAGCGCTGACAGGAATGTCTTCACATCAATCACTCCGGTGGCGCACGGCAATTCACGCTGGCTATCTACCTGCTTGTCCACACTGAGTCCCGCGGGAGCATCGTTCAAATCACACGACACAACGTCGGAGTTCCTGAGTGTCAGCAGGTCGGCCTTGGTTTCCTGGGCGGTGTACCAATGCCAGCTATCCAGTACAAATCCAACGTTACGCTTTCCTGTCGCCGCGATCAGTTCCTTCGTTTCCGCCATCGTGTGGATAAATGGAAATTGCTGCGCGGACCAGTTCAACTTGGGCCCCACATACTCCAATCCAAAACGGATCCCATGATCCTGAAGAACTCCGGCGATCGCCCCCAATCGCCGCACGTGCTGATCGAAGTTCGCGCGATAGGTGAGCTTGTCGTGAGTTGGCCGCAGCCATGTCCCCACACGTGTTACACCGGCGCGCTGCAGCCCTTTTGCGTGCGCTGGCAGTGCCTTCATCCCCTCCTGAAACAACTCTTCTGCTCCCCGAAAGTCCACTCGAAGTCCGGCACTCCCCCAAACCAGACCACGCGACTGCATGAACTCCTGCATCTGCTTCAATCGGTCAGCGGAGACACCAGCAAGAAACTCGGAATTGGGCTCCACCGCCTCGTAGCCGTAGTCGTGAGCAAATTTGAGCGTCTCGTCCTGATCCGCTTTCACGCCAATCGAACCAGGTGTGAGATGGATAGTCATCTTGCGATTCTTGCTGGTCTGCATGCGGAGGCCTTCCTCACCACAACCCGCTTGTGGAAAAAATCCCATATTCGGGCGTTTGTAAACTCTGATATTACCGGAACAAAACCATTCTCGTTCTCGTCCGTATATATAACAACAACGAGAAACGCCTCTTCGAGACAACCCTTTCCCCAACACACCAACCTCTCGAAGAGGCGTCCTTATCGCAATCCTACCATCAAAGGATCCGGTGCGCGCTTCGTCAGTAGCGGCCGGTTCAGAAACTCAACAAATGGGGTCATCGCCTGAAAGCGCTTCACAAACTCAGGCAGCAACTTTGTTGTAGTGGCAAGCTTCGCATCCATCCGTTCCGTATCGTAGAGAACCCAGTGCTTGGCTCGCAACAAGTCGCCAGCCGGATGGTCCGCCGGAAATCCTTTGGGCATTCGTGCAAACTTCTCTCCCCACAGACCGCCCATCAACTTCCGTAACGTCGCGTTGTTGAGTATTCCCTCTAGTTCCCCATGGTTCTCCGCGATATGCGCCCGTAACAACCGTAGTTGTTCAGGCCCTGGCATGTACACCCCACCTGCTACTTCAATCTGCTCCGGAGAAACCGAAAAGTAAAACCCCGCACTCACATGCTTCTGCATGCCTGCTCGTGTCAGTGAGGCGGCGATATGTGTCTTGTACGGCGTTTTGTCATTGCTGAATCGAGTATCGCGGTAGATCCGGTATACTGCCCGCTTCGGCTCCGTGATGTACTGTGGCGCAAACCCCAACAGCTTCGCATTCAACGCCTCCACCATTTGCTCCATGGGAGCCTTCACACTTTCCTCAAAGACCTCCTTTCGCGGCTGAAACCACTCGCGCTGGTTGTTCTTCTTCAATCCCTTCAGAAATCGCATCCCCTCTTCGGGGAATCCGGAAAATCCTGCCACTCCAGCAACCCTCCTATAATCGAAGAAATGACCTTTATACCAGCGCTGGAAGCGCTACCCGAAGTGGCTGTCCAGCGCGGAGTTCCTTTGAGCCAGTATACGCGTTTCGGCATTGGTGGCCCTGCCGATTTCCTCATCGAATCTCCCAGCGAGGAACAGTTTCTAAAGATCCTGCAGTCCGTCCAGAACAGCGGCTCCCCCTATCTGGTCCTCGGTGCGGGCACCAATCTGATTGTTCAGGACACAGGCTACCGCGGGGTGATCCTCCGTTTCACTGGAAACTCAATTTCCTCTCAAGGCGGCTCCATTACTGTTGCTGCGGGAGCGGTCTTGCAGCATCTGGTCGATTTCAGCATCCAACAAGGCATGGAGGGGCTGCACACCATGACTGGCATACCCGGCTGGGTCGGTGCGGCTATCTATGGCAATGCCGGAGCCTATGGCCACTCCATCTCCGAATTCGTACAGCAGGTGCGCTTTTTTGACGGTACCGCCATTCGCACCTTCGATCAGTCCGCATGCCAGTTCACCTACAGGGAGAGCGTTTTCAAACGGCATAAGGAATGGATCATCCTCTCCGCTAGCCTTCAACTCCCAACCGGCAAGAAGGACAAACTGGCCGCCGAAGCTGCGCGAATTCTGGAAACCAGAAACGCAAAGTACCCGCCGGAGATGAAGTGTGCTGGCAGCATCTTCAAGAATCTCCTTTGGAGCCAACTCAGCGAAGCCGTGCGTTCCCAAGTCCCCCCCACCGTGGTGCGCGAAGGGAAGGTCCCTTCCGCCTGGTTCCTTGAACAGGTGGACGCGAAGGGCATCAAACTGGGTGGAATCGTCGTCGCTTCCTACCACGCCAACCTGATTTACAACGAGGGCCACGGGACTGCAGCGGAGCTTTGTACGCTCATCCGTGATCTGAAAGCCAGGGTGAAAGCCCGGTTCGGTTTTGACCTGGAAGAAGAAGTCCAATACGTGGGCTAGTGCATTGCCAGCAGGGTCCGGCTATCAAACTTCGGCTGGTCCAGACCGTGCAGGTGACCGGCCCTCTGCTGCAGATAATGCATCAATTCGTGTGCAACAACCTTTGCCAGCGCCCGTGCTTCCACCTCAGGCCTGGCGCCTGGAAGCATTTCCTGCACCGGCTTCGTAAAAATCTGCACCTCAGGCAGGATTCTCCCCTTCGCTATCCGAGTGGCCCCCAGCGCATCGCTCGGGTGCCCTTCCCCCGGATACCCAACGAATGTCACCCGGACAGATTCCGCCGAGCAACGCACTTGGATATCTGTGCTCAACTCGCCTCGATACTGCCTCAGGTGATGAACAGTCAACATCATTTTCCGCGCATCCATGCCTGCTTCGTTCTGCACGCAGAGGTCAAGTGCCGGCGCCACTGCAGCCGTAACCACCGCCAGCACTAGTAACCTCATATGCACCATTATGTAATGAAATCGTCACAAAGCAAGTGATAGTTTATACCCCACCGACTTGGCTAAACTCGAATCAATGAAGCTTCTTCTCGCTGCGCTCCTTCTGCAATCGGCGTACAGTCAGGAAATCTTAGGCCCGCGTATTCGCGCCCACGTCAAGTTCCTCGCCAGTGACCTGCTCGAAGGCCGCGGTGTTGGCGTTCGAGGCGGGGATCTGGCTGCGGAATACCTCGCCACTCAACTGGAACTCCTGGGTGTCAAGCCCGCCGGCGAAAACGGCTCTTATTACCAACGCGTCCCCCTCGTTGGGGTCGAGCCCCTCCCAACGGCCTCACTCTCTGGAGCCATTCAAGGGAAGTTGCTTGGCTTTCGATGGCTGGATGACTTCGTTGGTATGACGTATCAGCAGAAGGAGAACGCCAGGTTGGAGGCGGATGCCGTCTTTGTCGGCCATGGGATTTCTGCACCAGAGTTTGGCTGGGACGACTATAAAGGGATCGATGTGACCGGAAAGATCGTCGTCCTATTTACCGGGGAACCACCCTCCGAAGATCCCGCGTTCTTCGACGGCAAGGCCCTCACCTACTACGGGCGTTGGACCTACAAGTACGAAGAGGCCACCCGCCGCGGTGCACTCGGCTGTCTGATTATTCATACGGAACCAACCGCCAGCTACGGATGGGACGTCGTCCGCAGCAGTTGGGGACGGGAAGATATGCAGGTTGCCCTCGCCAACGGCGCCCCCGCACTTGCCTTCGCTGGTTGGATCACTCAGCAAAAAGGGGATGAGTTGTTCGCATCGCTCGCGCATTCCGCCGCGGATATGCTGAGGCAGGCAGACACAAAAGGGTTCAAAGCAGTTCCGCTTCCAGTGCGCCTTCGCGGCTCATTCCCCGCCAAGGTCCGCCAGGTTGAGACCCGCAACGTAGTAGGTATCATTCCCTCAGGCGATTCCCAGCGGGCCGGCGAGGCAATCGTCTACAGCGCCCACTTCGACCATCTTGGGATCGACCGAATCAGGCCTGCGGATGGCATCTACAATGGTGCCGTCGACAACGCTACGGGTTGTGCCATGGTGCTGGAACTGGCTCGCGCCTGGCAAGCCATGGACCAGAAGCCCCGCCGTGCCGCTGTCTTCCTGTTCGTTACGGCGGAAGAGAATGGATTGCGCGGCTCGCAGTTCTACGCCGCCCACCCCACTGCGCCCATCCGGAAAATGTTGCTCAATCTCAATCTCGACTCCTTCTATCCCTTTGGCCGCACCACCGATGTCGTCGTCACGGGTGCTGATCGCACTCCGTTCTGGTCCATCGTGCAAAACGTGACCCAGCGCTTTCGGATGACCATTCAACCCGACCCACGTCCCGAAGCAGGCTCCTACTTCCGTTCTGATCATTTCTCATTTGCCAAGGTTGGAGTTCCCGCATTTTCCATCCATATGGGCAACCGGATCGCTGGCCGAACCGAGGACGAGGGCCAGAAGCTCATGCGTGGCTATTCCTCGGCTCACTACCATCAGCCCTCCGACGAGTACAAGCCCGATTGGGATTTCGCTGGGATGGAAGAGATGGCAAAGTATGCCTTCGCCATAGGATTGGACGTCGCCAATCAATGAGCATGGAACCCATTTCGCACTTCTTCTACTCGCACCGACTGAAACTTCAGTTTTGGGATTGGGGCACGGAGGGAAAGCCCGCCCTCATCCTCGTGCACGGTGGTCTCGACCACGCACGCAACTGGGATTGGGTCGCCCGCCACCTGCGTCAGGATTTCCACGTCTATGCCCTCGATCTGCGCGGTCACGGAAACAGCGCCGCCGCTCCTGGTGCCTTGTACTCCGTGGCCGAGCATGTACTTGATCTCTCCGCTCTCATTGACATCATTGGTCAGCCTGTCTCACTCATCGGTCATTCGCTGGGCGGAATCATTACCCTTATGTACGCGGGAATCTTCCCGGAGCGGGTTCGCAAGGCTGTCTCCATTGAAGGTTGGGGCCTACCTCCCGGCCATAAGGTGCTTAAGCCCGCCTCCGAACGTATGCGTCGCTGGATTGAATCGGTTCGCTCCGCCGAAAAGCGCGAGCCGCGCAGTTACCACGCGCTCGATGATGCTGTCGCGCGCATGAAGGAAGCCAACCCGCACCTCACCGATGACATGGCCCGTCATCTCACCTTGCATGGCACCAACTGGCAGTCCGATGGCTCACTCGTCTGGAAGTTTGATAACCACGCACGTATTTTCTCCCCATTTGGCCACGATCTCGCGGACCTGAAACAAGTGCTCGGCCAGATCACTTGCCCGGTCCTGCTATTTTGGGGCCTTGAGAGCTGGGCCACTGACCCTCAGTTGGATGGGAGGCTCGACACACTCCGCGATTACCGTATGGTCAAGGTTCCGGCCGCCGGACACTGGGTGCACCACGACCAACTCGACGTGTTCCTGCGGGAGACCGAGAGCTTTCTCGCTGAATAGCGGTCTGCCGTCGAACTTAGGGCCGTGCGCCTTCCGGCACGATCAATTCATTCTGCCGTTCCGGCGCGTCCTTAACCCCCGGCGTATTCCATGATACCGGCTGCGACGCGCCATCCTGATACAGCGTCTCCAATGGCTCCCAAACGCAATCCACCCGGTCCGTGAAGAGATCGCCAATCAGCAGATCTGTTACTGTTCCACGCAGATGAGGATAGTTGCGCACGAATTTCCCGAAGTTGAATCCGGCATAGTATTCGCACACTAGCCGCCTCATACGGTCCACGCCATGATTGAACGAATCGCCCCATCGTCCCAATTGCGCAGCGGATAGATCATTCTTCTCAAACCCCTCGCAGATCGCATCCGCAGCCAGTTCACCCGATTTCAACGCCAGCAATACCCCTGACGAATACAGCGGATCGAGGAAGCCAAACGCATCTCCCACCATCACCCAACCCTCGCCGGCAACCTGCGTTGCTCGATAAGAGTAATCCCTCGTTGCAAAGTATCCCGTCACTCGTTTTGCGTTTGCCACCCGCTCCTGGACTGCGGGGCATGCAGCGACTTCTTCCTCATACGTCTTCTCGTGGTTGTTTCTCCCCTTGAACAGGTAGTCGAACGGCGCTACCACGCCAACACTGATCCGGTTATCATGCAGCGGGATGTACCAGAACCAACCCTTCTTATTCGCAGTTTGCAGAACGATCGTCGCCCCTTCATCCTTGCCCTGATCACGGTAGGCACCCTCCCAATAGGTCCAGATAGCGCCCTTATTGAGAATCGGATCCCACACGCGCAACTTGAACTTGTGCTGCAGCAGCCCGCTCTGCCCGCTCGCGTCCACCACCACCTTCGCTCTCACCTCGCGAATCGTCCCGTCCTCCTGGCGCACACGCACGCCTACTGCACGATTCTCTTCAAACAGCACGTCCTGCACATGAACACCTTCGTGCGCCTCCACCCCGTGCTCACGAGCGTTGTTCAACATCATCTGGTCGAACTCACTCCGCACTACTTGCCAGGTTTGAGAACATTCGTGCGGCTTGTTGTCCCAGAAATAGAACGGAGCCGACAGCTTCCCACTCGCACTCACAAACTGCACGCTGTACTTCTTTACGAAGTGGCTGTTCTTCATCTTGTCCAGCATCCCCAGCCTCTGCAAGACCCAATACGTTTCCGGAATCAGCGATTCACCAATGTGGAATCGAGGGAATTTTTCGCGTTCGAACAGTTGTACCTTGTGCCCTCGCTGAGCGATTAGCGTGGATGTAGTGGAGCCTGCCGGACCTCCACCAATGACAATGACATCTGCGGATTCGTGCATAGGAAACTCCCATTGTAGTGCGAAAGGCCTGCTACGTGACTCCGGTCACGGTGACTTTTTGTAGCGACACTTATCCTGGCATTGGAGTATGTCACTGATGCTGAAATCGCAAAAACATTCTGGTTCTGGGCTCTGGAAACACGGCCTCTTACTCACTCTTTTATTTGGTTTTACCGTGATGTTGGTGGGCGGCTGGTTCATGTACAAGACGCGCGCACCGATACCTGCTCGCGTCGTTAGCCCACAAGGCGTCACGCTCTTTACTGCTGAGGATATCCAGCAAGGGCAGGAATTGTTCCGCAAGCGCGATCTGATGAACTATGGATCGATTCTTGGCCACGGCGCTTACCTTGGTCCTGATTACACGGCGGAAGCACTCCACTGGATGACCGAAGCAATGCAGGTCGTCCGCACCGGCATCCCCTATCGAAACCTGGATGCGCCAACCCGGGCTGCCATCGATGCTTCCATTGCTCAGGAGTTGCGTACCAATACCTATGACAGCACCTCCGGAGTCCTCCGGTTCTCAGCAGGCCAGGTTCGCGGCTGGAACGAGATCGTCCGAAAATACAGTGAGCAATTTCAGGCAGGTGAAGATGCCCGCGCACTGCCCAAAGGTGCGCTCCTGCCCCCCGCGGAAGGCGGTATGGACACCGCCAAACACGTCGAAGCTAGCAGGCAATTCGCAGCCTTCGTCACCTGGACCGCATGGCTCTCCACAGCCAGGCGCCCCGAGGCCAGTCACTCCTACACCAACAATTGGCCCTTTGATCCCGCCGCCGGAAACGGCCCGACTTCTGGCGCTCTTGTCTGGTCCGCGGTAAGCGTAGCCGGTCTGATCTTCTTTCTCGCCCTGATCCTTTACTTCCATCACCGCTACCGGCTCGAACCGGTCGACGTCGAGGGCGCCAACCTCCGCTTCGATCCGGCAGGTATTCATCTCACACCTTCGCAGATCGCCACCGCGAAGTTCTTCGTTGTAGCTTTGCTCCTCTTCCTCCTACAGACAATCCTTGGTGGAAAAATGGCTCACGACTATGCCGACGGTGCGACATTCTATGGCTTTAACCTCAACAGCATTCTGCCGTTCAATGTGGCTCGTACCTGGCATCTGCAGTTGGCTGTCTTCTGGATCGCCACTGCCTGGCTCGGCATGGGTATGTTCATCGCTCCGCTTGTGAACCCCAACGAACCGCGCGGCCAGCGAACGCTCATCAACATTCTCTTCACCGCCCTCGTGGTGGTCGTCGTCGGCAGCCTCGCTGGCGAATGGCTCTCTGTAAAAGGACTGCTCGGCGATAACTGGTACTGGCTCGGCACACAAGGCTGGGAATATCTCGAACTCGGCCGTCTGTGGATGTACCTCCTCATCAGCGGCATGCTGATCTGGCTCTATATCGTCTACCGCGGCCTTCGTGGTGCGCTCCAGGCGGAAAAGGACAAGGGCGGCCTCACCCATCTGCTGCTCTATTCCTCCGCCGCTATCCCGGTGTTTTATTGCTTCGCCCTGTTCATTGGTAAGGACAGCCATATCACCATGGCCGACTACTGGCGTTGGTGGCTCATTCACCTCTGGGTGGAAGGCATGTTCGAAGTCTTTGCCGTGGTTGTCATCGGCTTTCTCATGGTGCGCCTCGGCCTCGTCACCGCCAGGTCCACACTCCGCGCTCTCTACTTCCAATTGATCATTCTCCTTGGAAGCGGCATCATCGGCACTGGCCACCACTACTACTGGATTGGCGCACCTGAATTCTGGATGGCGCTCGGCAGTGTGTTCTCCGCACTCGAGGTGATCCCACTTTCCCTGCTCATGGTGGAAGCCTACAGCCAGTACAAAATCATCCGCGACGGCGGTCGGCAATTCCCTTACAAGACAGCGTTCTGGTTCCTCGTGGCCACGGCGTTCTGGAATCTGTTTGGCGCTGGCGTCCTGGGCTTTCTCATCAACCTTCCCTTCGTGAGTTACTTCCAGCACGGCTCGTTCCTCACCGCTGCGCACGGACACGGAGCCTTAATGGGCGTCTACGGCATGCTCGCGCTCGCCCTCGCTTCCTTCTCCCTCCGCAACATCATCGACCCGGATCACTGGAAGGAAAAGTGGATGATGACAGGCTTCTGGGGAGTAAATGCCGGCCTCATGGGCATGATCCTCATAACCCTTGTTCCAGTCGGAGCCATGCAGGCCATCGCCAGCTTCGAAAAGGGGTTCTGGTGGGCTCGCTCCCTCGAGTTCTACTCCCAGCCGGTCGTCAACAAACTCCTCTGGCTTCGTATGTTGCCGGATTCCGTCTTCATCATCGCCGGCGTGCTTCCCATGGTGGCTGCCGGCCTTTACGGGATGCTTCATCTGCGCAAAGCCTCGCGGCCCGCTCCCTTGGCAACTGTCTGGGTTGCCGATCGTGCCACGGCATCTCGGGAAGAAGAGCCCGAATTGACCGGTGTCGGCGACTGATCAGACACTGAATCCCTAATCCATCCAACTGCCATCCACGGCGTCTTCCAGCCTCGTGGATGGCTCCCCCATTTGCATCACCGGAACCACCCGCCCTCTATGCTATCTTTCTTCATGAACACTCATGCTGCGAGTCGCGTTAACCGGAGGCCTCGCGTCTGGTAAGAGTTTCGTCGGCAGAACCCTCGAACATCTCGGATGCTTCCTTCTTCAGGCCGACCTCCTCGGTCATCTCGTCCTCGAACCCGACGGCGAAGCCTATCCCGCCGTGGTCCACGAATTCGGCCCCACAATCTTGGATAATGAAAATAAGATTGACCGGAAGGCACTCGCCAAGCTGGTGTTTTCCAATCCGGAACGGCTCGAGGTCCTGAACCACCTCGTCCACCCGCCGGTCCGCGCTCGCACTGAGCGCCTGCTCGCTGAGTTCGCCGCCCGTGAACCGAACGGCATCGCTGTCGTTGAGGCGGCGATTCACATCGAAACCGGCGGCCACCTCAACTACGACCGGCTCATCCTTGCCTGGTGCAGCCGTGAACAGCAGATCGAAAGGGCTATGCATCGCGACCATGCAACTCGTGAGGAAGTCGAAGCGCGACTGAGCCGCCAGATGCCTCTTGAAGAGAAACGAAAGCACGCACATTACGTCATTGATACTTCCGGCAGTAAGGAAGATACGGTGCGGCAAACTGAGGAAGTCTACCGGGAACTGCGGAGGATTGCACGATGAAATTTCGTACCCTTGTCTTGGCTCTACTGATTGCCGGCGGATTTATCTGGGTCACCACTACCCGTAAATGGGATCCGCCCTCGTTCCTGCGAACCACAACAAGAGCCTCCGGTTCGCTTTGGAGCGGCCCGTCCGTCCAGGGCGCTGGCCTCAGTAGCGACGAACAGAACAACATCGACATCTACAAAACCGCGCATCACGCCACGGTCAACATCTCCAGCACCGTCTACCGCCGCGGCTGGTTCGGCCAGATCGTACCCGAACCCGGCACCGGTTCCGGCTTCCTCATCGATGGCGATGGCCGCATCCTTACGAATTATCACGTCGTCAGTGGACGCGCCCCCGAAGTTGTTGTCACCCTCCCAGACAAGACCCGCTACAAAGCCACTATCCTCGTCCGCGACCCCAGCAACGACCTCGCCCTCATCAAAATCCAACCCAAAGGCAAAGTCTCCTTCCTCCGTCTGGGTGACTCCGATAACCTCCAGGTTGGCCAGAAAGTCCTCGCCATTGGGAATCCCTTCGGCCTCGAAGGTACCCTCACCACCGGCATCATCTCCTCCCTCGGACGCCAGCTCCGCGACGAAAACGAGCGCGTCCTTGAAGGCATGATCCAAACCGACGCCGCCATCAACCCCGGCAACAGCGGTGGCCCCCTTCTCGACTCGCAAGGCAACGTCATCGGTATCAACACCGCCATCTACGGCCCCGGCGGCAACATCGGCATCGGCTTCGCCATGCCTGTCAATCGCGCCAAAAGCATGCTCGAAGACTTCCAGGCCGGCCGCAAGTTCGGCCGCCCCTGGCTCGGCGTCACCGTCCTCCCTGTCTTCGGCGACCTCGCCGAACTTCTCGAACTCCCCAAGGAAGGCGGCCTCTTGATTCAGGAAGTCGGCCAAGGCACTGGTGCCGACGAAGCAGGCCTCCGCGGAGCCCGTCGCTTCGTCATCGTCGGCAACACCGAAGTCGGCATCGGCGGCGACCTCATCATGGAACTCGACGGCCAGAAGGTCGACCGCGGCGACGCCCTCTCCCGTGCCCTCGCCCGCAAGCGCCCCGGTGATACGATGAACGTTACCATTTACCGCGCCGGACGCCAGACTACTGTCAAAGTCACCCTCGGTGAACGGCCAGAGGAACGATACTAAACCATGCTTCTCAGAACCTTGCTCCTGGCCCTTGGCGCTACCCTTTGCTGGGGCCAGGCCCCTTCCGCCGACGATATCGCCAAGATGCGCAAGCAGCTCGAACTCAACGAGCGCCGCCTCAAGGATTGGCCCGCCCTCAACCGCTACCGCGCCGACAACGCCAAAGTCGCCCCCGCCGCGGCAGGCGAAGAGCGCGTCGTCTTCATGGGCGACTCCATCACCGACGGCTGGGGCAAACGCTACGGTAAGTTCTTCCCCGGCAAGCCTTACATCAATCGCGGCATCGGCGGCCAAACCACACCCCAGATGCTCCTTCGGTTCCGCTCCGACGTCCTCGCCCACAAGCCCAAGGCCGTCGTCATCCTCGCCGGAACCAATGACATCGCCGGCAACACCGGACCCATGACCCTCGAAGACATCGAAGGCAACCTCGCCACCATGTCAGAACTCGCCAAGCTCCATGGCATCAAGGTTATTCTCTCCGCCGTGCTCCCCACCTGCGACTACATTCGCAACCAGTCCGAGCGCCGCCCCAACGACAAAATCATCGCCCTCAACGCCTGGATTAAGGATTACGCCGCCAAAAACGGTCACACTTACCTCGACTACTTCACCCCCATGCTCGACGACAAAGGCGCCCTAAAACAGGAACTCACCTACGACGGCCTCCACCCCAACGACGCCGGCTACAACGTGATGGTCCCCCTCGCCCTCAAAGCGATCGAATCCACCTTGAATTGATAGGGTTGACAGGCCTCACACGAGGCCTGCACACCCAATTCGTTAGCCCCACTGCGCCAAAACACCCCTACCCAGTCCCCAATTCCCACTCTTTTACAACATTTTACAACCCCATCTGCTCTGGTCACCCAATTGCATGCCCCAAAACCGAGTCTTGATGTTCCGACCCCTCCCATTCCGGACCATACTTCATATGAAACCCAAATCCTATTTCAAGGGAATCCTGGTCATCCTTGGCATCGTCCTTGTCGCGGCAGCCTTGGTGGCCGGCGCCAGTAAAGCCACATTTACTTCCACCGAGAAGGCCGCCTATGCGGACGAACGGACCGTAAACTTCGTTCGCCCTGGCTTGGTCATGAAAGTGACTAAGGCCGAAATCGCCGCCGACAATACCATCCGTGCCTGGATCAAACTCACCGATCCCCAAGGCCTCCCCCTTGATCGCCTCGGTATTGATACACCGGGTGTCATAACCCTCAGCTTCCTCGTCGCCTACATCCCCGCCAACGCCACCCAGTACGTCTCTTACATCACCCGTCAACGTACCTCTGGAGCTAACACCGCCACTCAGGCCACCGGCGAAAACACCGGCACCTGGCAGAAAGTGGCTGAAGGCGAGTACCTGTATACGTTCGCGGCCAAAGCCCCATCCACCATCGACCGGACCCTCACCCACACCATCGGCATCTACGGATCACGCAACCTTACTGAGTTTGACCTCGGCACCAACCGCGGAGACGCTTGGCTCGACTTTGTCCCCAACGGCTCCGCCGTCACCAAGGTCCGCGACGTCGTCCGTACCGCCAGCTGCAACAAGTGCCACGACCAGCTCGCCTTTCACGGTGGCAACCGCCGCAGCGTCCTCATCTGCAACATGTGCCACACTCCGCAAAGCACTGACCCCGCCAGCGGTAACACCATCGACATGAAAGTCATGGTCCACAAGATTCACATGGGCAGTTCGCTCCCCAGCGTCGTCGCCAAGGGCCGCTACTTCATCGGAAACGCCGATTACTCCACCATCGTCAACCCCTCGCCTGTCATGGATTGCGGCGCCTGCCATGAAGCTCAAAGCAAGACCGGCGCTACCCAAGCCAACAACCACCTCACCCAGCCCTCTCGCGCCGCCTGCGGTTCCTGCCACGACAATATCAACTGGACTACCGGCGAAAATCACCGCGCAGGTCCAGCCACCAACGACGATCGGTGCTCCAATTGCCACCGCGCCACCTCCGAGTCCGATTTCGACGCTTCGGTTTCCGGCGCCCACACCGTGCCCCAACGCTCCAACCTGCTCAAGGGCCTCCAAACAGACATCGTTGCTGCTGACAATATCGTCCCCGGCGGCAAGGCCGTGATCACGTTCACGATCAAAAACAACGCTGGTGAGCCCGTTCCCCCTGCTTCTCTCGGTACCATGCGCCTCTACATGGGTGGCCCCAACGTGGACGTCACCAGCTACGTCCGCGAAGATGCCAAAGCCGCCACGGACCTTGGCAACGGCCGTTATCGTTACACTTTCACCGCGCCCATCCCTGACACGATGCGCGGCTCCATGCAGTTTGGCATCGAAGCCTATCGCACAGTTACACTCCTCGAAGGCACAGCCAAACAGCGCTCCGTCCGCGAGGCGGCCGTCTTTAAGGTGATCCCGGTAAGCGCCGATGGCAGCCCCACCCAGGCCCGCCGCGCCGTCGTTTCCACTGCGAAATGCCAAGCCTGCCACTCCCAATTCGGTTTCCATGGCGGCAATCGCAACACGGTGGAAAGCTGTACGTTCTGCCACACGCCGAGCCTCTATGCGGAGGGCGAAAGCTGGAATTTCCCAACTTTCATTCACCGCTTCCATGAAGAGGCTCGCTACCCGGGTGTCCTCAGCAACTGCAACCAGTGCCACATTAACAATTCACAGTTCCTGCCGCTCCCGGATAGCCGCCTGCCAACGGTCACCGGACAGGCGCCCACTACTACCATGCCGCCGATGAGCAACGCCTGCCTCTCGTGCCACAACACCGACACGGCGAAATCACACGCCGCTGCCAACACCAATCAATACGGCGAAAGCTGCGCCGTCTGCCACGGCCCCAATAGCAGCTACAGTGTCGCCAAAGTTCACGCCCAGTAACTACTCCTCTTTGATACTCCTCAGGGCAGCCCCTAAAAAAAGGGCTGCCCTTTTTTCGCTCCCGCTCATAATGAAACCATGTTTACCCTGATCCTCCTCGCATCATCCGCACTTCTCGCGCAAGGCCAAACCTGGATCCCCCAAGCTTCCCACAATGCCAAACTTGCCTCCGAAGCATACAGCCGTTCCGGCCGTGTCCTCCACGCTTGGCTCAACCTCGCTGACCCCACCACAGGCCTCCTCCCCCGCATGGAAAACAACCCCAACTGGGTCGTCCGCGACTCCGCCGCTGACCTCTACCCCTTCATGGTCATCGCCTCCCACTTCACCGAACCCTACCTCTACCGCACCTCCATGCTCCACATCCTCCGCCAGGAGATGCTTCTAACCCGTCGCCTCGGCCATCTCAGTGACGATCTCCAACCCGGGAACAAAGGCTGGGTCCGCCCCAATCTCGATATCGATGAAGTCATCTTTGGCTCCTCCGAGTACATGAAGGATGGCCTCCTCCCCATTACCGAAATCCTCGGCGAAACTCCCTGGTACTGGCGCATGCGCGACATCGCCAACGACATGGTCGGCAAATCCCCCTACACCTGGAACGGCGCCAAACTCCCCGCCCAAACCGCCGAAATCAACGGCAACGCCCTCCAGGTCCTCGCCCGCATGAGCTGGAAAACCCGCGACCCCCGCTATATCTCCCAGCTCCTCCACATCGCCGACTTCTACTTCCTCCATCAACTCGCCGCCACCAACTACCTGCCCGCCCACGAATGGGACATCAAAACCGATCAGCCCAAACGCGGTGTCTTCGTCTTCTCCGACCACGGAAACGAAATCGTCGGCGGACTCACCGAAGCCTTCCTCTTCGCCAAAGCCCTCCGCCCCGAAAAGGCCACACAATGGGAGCCCGCCCTCAAAAAGCTCCTCGATCGAGTCCTCGAAACCGGCCGCAATAAAGACAGCGTTTGGGTCCATTCCGTTGATGTCGCCACCGGCAAAGTAGTCGACGCCCGCCATGCCCACTGCTGGGGCTACATGTTCAACGCCATCTACACCGGCTATCTCCTCACCGGCGAGGAGCGCTACCGCACAGCCGTCCAGCAGGCCATGGACTCCGTTGCTCGCAACCCCCACTATCTATTCGATGAGCAGGGAGCTGGCCGCAAGTGGGGCTCCAACGCCTACTCCGACAGCATCGAAGGCGCGCTCGTCCTCCTCAACCGCATCCCCCACCCCGCCCTCGAAAAAGCCCTCGACGAAGCCATCGTGAAATTCTATTCCCGCCAGCGTGACAACGGCATCATCGAGTATTGGTACGGCGATGGCAACTTCATCCGCACGGCCATCATGTTCGCCTTCTACAAAACCCAAGGCACATTCCTCGCTCCTTACGATCCCCGCGTCCAACTCGGAGCAGTCCGTGACGGCCAATCCGTCAACCTCCTCATCCAAGCCGATGCTCCCTGGCAAGGCCAACTTCGTTTCGATATCCCCCGCCACCGCGAGCACTGGAACATGGCCAGTAATTACCCCCGCCTCAATGAGTGGCCCGAGTGGTTTACCGTTGAGCCCGGCCAAACCTACAACGTCTCCATCAACAACCAGCCCCCCAAACAATACTTTGGCTTCGAGCTCCGCACCGGCCTTCCTCTCACCATCCCCGCCGGCCAACGCACCACCATTCGTGTCACCCCGGGAGTATAGTAAAGGAATTACGTTCGCGCCGGATCTGGGAGGATCCGCGCACCCGCTATTTCAAAACTTCGCTTCAGGAGATTGCACATGTTCAAGGTTGTACTCCAGAGCTTCCTCGTAGCTGCTCTCCTTTCTCTAGCCCCTGCGGCAAATGCCCAGGTGCTCTATGGCTCCATCGTCGGCTCGGTCCAGGATCCCTCCGGTGCCATGGTCGTCGGCGCCGACATCACCATTACCAGCAAAGACACCGGTGTCGTTCGTGAAACCAAATCCAACGAAGCTGGCCTTTATAGCTTCGCCAACGTCCAAGCCGGCACTTACGACCTCAAGGTTACTTCCCAAGGCTTCCGCACCGTCACCCGCACCGGCGTCATCGCCGCCATCAACGAAGTCACCCGTGTCGAACTCCGTCTCGAAGTCGGCGCCACCTCCGAACAGGTCACCGTCCAGGCCGCCGCCTCCGTCCTCCAAACCGACAAGGCCGATGTCCACGTCGAACTCACTTCCAAAGAAGTGATGGACATGCCGCTCGGCACCTATCGCAACTATCAGGCCCTCATTAACCTCGTCCCTGGCGCCACCCCCGGCGTCGAACAAAACTCCATCCAGGGAGCCCCTGCCCGCGCTCTCTCCACCAACATCAACGGCGTCAACCGCAACAGCAACATCACCCGCCTCGACGGAGCCGTCAACCTCTACCTCTGGCTCCCCCATCACACAGCCTACGTCGCTCCACAGGAAACCGTCGAAACCGTCAACGTCGCCACCAATAACTTCGACGCCGAACAAGGCATGGCGGGTGGCGCAGCCGTCACTGTCGTCACCAAGTCCGGCACCAACGAATTCCACGGCTCATTATTCGGCTACCACACAAACAACAAGCTCAAAGCCAAAAACCTCTTCTTCGTCGGCAACAAGCCGCGTTCCTCGCGCAATATGGACGGCGGCACCCTCGGCGGCCCCATCGTCAAAAACAAACTCTTCTTCTTCGGCGGCTGGGAAGGCATGTGGGAGCGTACCGAAGCTTCCAACTTCTACACCGTCGGCACTCCGGAAGTGCGCGCCGGCAACTTCTCCAACACCAACACCTCCATCTTCGACCCCCTCACGGGCGATGCCACCGGCCGCGGACGCACTCCCTTCGCCAACGCCACCATCCCCCTCGCCCGCCAGTCCTCCATTTCCCGCAAGATGCAGGACCTCGTCCCGCAACCCAACCTCTCTGGCAATACGAATAATTTGTTCGCCGCAGGCACGCAGAAGTTCGATCGCATCAACTATGACGCAAAAGTGAACTGGAACCGCACCGATCGCCACGCCCTCTTCGGCAAGTACAGCGCCATGACTGCCAACCCCAATTGCGCCTTTGCCCTCGGCGCAGCGGGCGGCCCCGCACTCTGCAGCGGCAGCGCCCCCGGCACGGCCACCACACTCACCCAAATCGCCACCATTGGCCATACCTACGCCCTTAGCTCCGGCATGGTCCTCGACGGCACCATCGGCTGGACCCGCATGCGTCAGGACGGGAAGAACCCCGACTTCGGCACCAACTTTGGCCTCGAAACCCTCGGTATCCCCGGAACCAACGGTTCCGACCCCCGCCAGAGCGGCATGCCCGCCTTCAACATCTCCGGATACACCCAACTCGGCAACGGCGATAATCCCCGCCCCAACACCTACCGCGACCAAAGCTTCACCGCCTCCAACAACATCGGTATCACCCGCTCCAAACACGAATTCCGCTTCGGCAGCGACATCGTTCGCCACCAGTTGAATCACTGGCAGCCCGAACTCAATAACCCCCGTGGCGCATTCACTTTCTCCGGGGCCGAATCCGCCAACAATGGTGGCACGGCGCCCAATCAGTTCAACGGGTACGCTTCCTTCCTGCTCGGTGGCCCATCCACCATTGGCAAGAGTCTCCAGTACCTCACAATGAGCGGACGTGAGTGGCAGTTCGGCTTCTATGCCCGCGACCGCTGGCAGGTCAATCAGCGCCTCACTCTCTCCCTCGGCCTGCGCTATGAGTTCTATCCCCTCATGACTCGTGCGGACCGCGGCCTAGAACGCTGGGACCCCGCTACCAACCTCGTTCTCATAGGCCGCCGCGGCGGCAACCCCGATAACGTCGGCATCAACGTTTCGAAGAAGCTGTTCGCCCCACGCATAGGCTTTGCCTACCGCGCTTCCGATGCCACCGTCATTCGATCCGGTTACGGCATCACCTATTCACCCCTCCCATTCTCGCGTCCTCTTCGTGGCCCCTACCCCGCAACCATCTCCCAAACCTTCGTCAGCGCCAATTCCTTCATCCCCTACAACACACTTGCGCAAGGCATCCCCTTCTTCACCGGCCCCGACATCGACAAAGGTTCCTTTGAACTGCCACCCACCGTCGACAACCGCACCCCTTGGGGCGGCGACCTGAAACGCGGCTACGTCCAATCCTGGAACTTCATCATCGAACGCCGCCTTCCCGGCGAATTCGTCGGCACCGTCGGCTACGTCGGCACCAACACTGTCCACCAACTCGCCGACCTCGATATCAATGCAGCGGCCGTCGGCGCTGGCAACAACGGCCGTCCGCTCTTCGCTAAATTCCGTCGCACCGCATCTACCACCATGTGGGGAGGCTATCTCGGAGCCAACTACCACGCCTTCCAAACCAGCATCAATCGCCGCTTCAAGAACGGCTTCGTCATGCGCGGCGCCTATACCTGGTCCAAAGCCATCAACGAAACCGATGAAGACGGCTGGGCCGGCGTGAGCTGGAACCATCCCGAAGTCTTCTACCGCAACCGCGCACGTGCAGGCTATGACCGCACTCACATCCTCCAGATGGGCTGGGTCTACAACCTTCCCTTCGGTGCTGGCCAGAAATACGCCACCAACGGCATCGCCAAGCACATCCTCGGCGGCTGGCAGACCAATGGCACTTTCAGCGCCTTCACCGGCGGACCTTTCGGCGTCGGCGCCGCCGGCGCGTCGCTCAATGCTCCCGGCAACAGCCAAACCGCCGATCAGGTGAAATCGGAAGTCGTGAAACTCGGCGGTGTTGGCCGCGGCACTCCCTTCTACGATCCGCTCGCTTTCCGAGCCATTACCGATCCCCGTTATGGGTCCACCGGACGCAACTTCCTCAATTCGCCAGGTACCATTAACACGGACCTGTCGCTGTTCCGGTCTTTCGCCATCAAGGAAAACGTTGCCTTCCAATTCCGCGCCGAAGCCTTCAACGCGACCAACACCCCGCACCTCAATGCCCCCGGCACTAACGTCAGCAACATGCAGTTGAACCCTGACCAGACCATTCGCAATCTCGGTGGCTTCATGGAAATCACCAGCGCCCGCGCCGACGAACGGATCTTCCGCTTCGCCCTCCGCCTCCAATTCTGATAAGGCGAGTGGCCTGTCTTTCAACAAGGCGGGCCACCCCTTTTCTCTTTCAAAGCGAGCCCGCGCTGAGGTCTTGTACACCAGTACCGCGCTATGATCTACCAATGCAGGATTTCGAGAAGCTCGGCATCTTCTACCTAGGTAAGCAGTACGATCTGGCCGCCAAGGCACGGAGTGAAAACCTCCTTCTTTATGAATCTCGTGATTTGGTAACCCACGCGGTGTGCGTGGGCATGACCGGTAGCGGCAAGACCGGGCTGTGTCTGAGCCTTCTGGAAGAAGCTGCGATGGATGGCATCCCGGCCTTGATCATCGATCCAAAAGGTGACCTGGGAAACCTGTTGCTGACGTTTCCCTCACTGGCGCCCCGAGATTTCCGGCCCTGGGTGAACGAGGATGACGCGAGGCGGAAGGGCACGGACGTGGATACCTTCGCCGCGCAACAGGCGGAGTTGTGGAAAAATGGGCTGGCGCAATGGGGCCAGGACGGGGCCCGCATCAACGCCATGCGGGCCAATTGCGATCTGACGATCTATACTCCCGGCAGCGACGCAGGTGTGCCCGTTTCGGTGTTGCGGTCCTTCGATGCGCCCCCGGACACAGTGATCGACGATCGGGAATTGTTTCGGGATCGCATCAGCGCCACGGCGACAGCGATTCTCGGCCTGGTAGGGATTGACGCCGATCCCATCCAGAGCAGGGAACATATCCTGCTCTCGAACCTCTTCGATGCAGCTTGGAGGAACGGGCAATCGCTGGATCTGCCGGCCTTGATCCACCAGGTGCAGACGCCGCCGATGAGCAAGATCGGTGTGCTCGATCTGGAAGCCTTCTATCCGGCCAAGGACCGCTTTCAACTGGCCATGGCGATGAACAATCTGCTGGCCTCGCCAGGCTTCGAAGCGTGGCTGAACGGTGATCCGCTGGATATTCAATCCTTGCTGTACACGCCGCAGGGCAAGCCGCGGATGTCAATCTTCTCCATAGCCCATTTGAATGATTCCGAGCGCATGTTCTTTGTGGCACTGCTGCTGAATCAAACCTTGAGCTGGATGCGGCAACAGTCCGGGACCACCAGTCTGCGGGCGCTGCTCTACATGGATGAGATATTCGGGTATTTTCCGCCGATTGGCGAACCCCCTTCGAAGCGCCCTCTGCTGACGTTGTTGAAGCAGGCTCGTGCCTTCGGGCTGGGAATCGTGCTGGCGACCCAGAACCCCGTGGATCTCGATTACAAAGGCTTGGCGAATACGGGGACCTGGTTCATTGGCCGCCTGCAAACGGAACGGGATAAGAACCGTGTATTGGACGGACTCGAAGGCGCGGCGGCAACGGCGGGAGGCGCCTCTTTCGACCGGCAGCAGATGGACCAGATGCTGTCGGCGCTGGGCAATCGTGTTTTTCTCTTGAACAACGTGCATCGTGGCACGCCTCAGGTGTTCGAAACGCGCTGGGCCATGTCCTATCTGCGCGGCCCGCTGACGCGGAGCCAGATCAAGACCCTGATGGCGGATCACAAAATGGCTCTCGCCGCGGCTCAACCCGCCGCGGCGCAGGGTTCGAAGCCGGTGGGCGGAGACTCGGCCAAAACGGCGCGGCCGGTGCTGCCTCCCGATGTGCCGCAGTTCTTCCTCCCAGCGCGGGCGGCCGAGGGCGTCAGCTACAAGCCCATGCTCTATTGCGCGGCCGAAGTGAAGTTCCTGGATGCCAGGAAAGGCGTGGACCTGACGAAGAAAATCAATGTGCTGGCGCCGATTACCACCGACGCTACCCCGGTGAGCTGGGAAGATGCCGAGGAGACGGAAAGCGAAACGAACGAATTGGAGAAAGCCCCGGTAGAGGGTGCCGCCTTTGCGGAACTTCCTCCGGCCGCGGGGAAGGCGAAGAGCTATCCCACATGGCAGAAGGATTTCCTCAACTGGATTTTTGCCAATCAGAAGATTGATTTGTTCCAGAGCCCCTCTTCGGGTGAGTTGTCGCAGCCGGAGGAGAGCGAGCGTGATTTTCGTGTGCGATTGCAGACCGTTGCTCGCGAACGGCGCGACGCCGAAGTCGAAGCGATCCGCCAGAAGTATGGGCCGAAGCTCGCTGCGATTGAAGAGAAGATCCGGCGGGCGGAAAATGCTCTGGAGAAGGAACAGCAGCAGAAGCAATCGGCCACCATTGAAAACGCGATTTCGATTGGGACGAGCCTGATCGGGGCCCTGTTTGGGTCGCGCAAGGTCTCCACCAGTATTGGCAAAGCGGCCACGGCCGCTCGCGGTGTGGGGCGGATCCGCAAAGAGTCGCAGGATGTGGGCTTTGCCACCGAGAATCTCGAGACCCTGCGCCAGCAGTATGCCGATCTCGAGGCTACGGTGAAGGAGGAGACCGATACGCTGGCAGCCGCGGTCAATCCGGCAACCGAAAAATTCGAAGTGGTCTCCATCCGCCCCAAGAAGACCAATATCGTGGCGCGGCTCTGCGCCTTGACTTGGGTTCCGGAGGAATAGGTCAGACGCCTCTCGCTGCCACTACTGTCCAGTCGTCGCGGCCGATAGCGTGGGCAAAGCTGTTGAGCGAATCCCCTACCGCGGAGACCATCTCCTCGACGGAGCCACGGGCGCAGGCGCGTACCGTTTCGGCTAGCCTGTCGTCTCCGTACAGGTCCCCGAATTCGTTCTGGGCTTCCACAACGCCGTCGCTGAACAGGATGAGCCAGTCCCCGGGGTGAAGACGGACTTCCGCGCAGCGGGGCTTGATGTGCTTGAAGGCCCCCAGAACGGTGGAGGTGGGATCGAGACGCTCAAGGTCACCGTTGGCGCGGAAGAGCAGCGGAGGGTTGTGTCCGCAGTTGGCAAACCGCAGCATGCGCGTATCGTCATCATAGTCGCCGATAAAGGCGGTGGCAAAGTGCTCAGGTGCGGTGCTTTGGAAGAATAGTTGGTTCACCTGCGCCAGCAGCGTGGTCCAATCCGACGGCGCGCTTTGGCAAAGGGAGCGCAGCGTGGCCTGGAGGTTGGCCATCAGTAGCGCCGCCGCCATGCCCTTGCCACAAACGTCGGCCAGTACCAGCCCAAGGCGGCTCGGACCGAGGGACAGGAAATCGTAGTAATCGCCTCCCACCGCACCAGCTTCTACACATAGCCCCTTGTAGGAGATGGTGCGAAAGACAGGAAGAGACTGCGGGAAAAGCTGACTTTGCACCTGCCGGGCTATGGTGAGATCGTCCTTCTTGCCGCTAACCGGGACGCGTTGGATGTTCTTACGGAGCGTCGAGACCAGGCCGGCGTTATCCCATGGCTTGGTGACGAAGTCGACGGCCCCCCGCCGCATGGCTTCCACAGCAAGATCGATACTCGACCATGCGGTCATCACAACCGCTGGCGGGGCGCCAGGCAGTTGTTTGAGGTGTGTCAGAAGGTCCAGTCCCTCAACCCCTGACGTCGTGTCGCGGGTATAGTTCAGATCCATCAGAATCAGATCGTAGGGATCCCGGGCTGCAGCCCGAAGTACCTCTGCGGGGCTTGAAACGGCCTCTGATTGGATGCCTTCGCCCTTCAGCAGCAGCCGGAGGGCCATCAGGACATCGGGTTGATCGTCGGCAACCAGCACCTTCATCCACTTCTTAAGGGCAATCGCCTAGCCAACCCTAGCCCCATCTGTATGAGTAAGTTACGGGCCGCAAGGCGGGTCCTGCACGTCCGCAACCGCGAATCTCCATCCCAAAAACGGACGCCTCGTGTGACAACTTTTTGCAAACCTCGCTGAATCCCCCCATTCTGGCCCAGCTATACTGTTGTCAGGTACTTGGACATGAACACTTACTTGAAGTTCGGGGTGCTGATGGCCGTGATCGTGGGCACGTTGATGTGGCTCGCCGTGGGCGGGGTCAATGAGACGAAGACCTATTACAAAACGGTCTCGGAACTGGAAACAATGCACAGCGAAGCGAAAGCCAAGCGGCTGCGAGTGGCCGGCGACGTACAGCCGGGCTCGATTGTCCGCAAGGGCAAGGAAGTGGAATTCGTGTTGACCCAGGAATCGAAGACGTTGAAGGTGGTTTACTCCGGCTCCGATCCGCTGCCCGACACGTTCCGCGATCGCGCGCAGGCTGTGGCTGATGGGAAGTTGGGGCATGACGGAGTTTTCCATGCGACTCGCATCCAGGCGAAATGCGCTTCGAAGTACGAAGCCAAGCCCGGCCAGCCGCAGAATGCTCCGGTGTACCAGGACAAGCGCACCTCTTAGGACGGGCCTGATCCTCAGACTGCAATCGAAATAAGGAGACCTCATGGAGAATCTAGGGGCACTTGCGATCCTCCTCGCTCTTTGTCTGTCCGCTTATGCCGTGGTGGCGAGCGTGGTTGGCAAACTGCGGAATAAGCCGCTGTTAGTGCTCAGCGGTGAACGGGCAGTTTATGCCATCTGGCTCTTGTTGACCACTGCTTCCGGGTTGTTACTGTACGGATTGCTTTCTGGCGATTTCCGATTGGCCTACGTAGCCCGTCACAGCAACCGGGCGATGCCGGTCCTCTATAAAATCGCCGCATGGTGGGGCGGTATGGAAGGCTCGCTGCTGCTGTGGGGGTGGATTCTCTCCACCTATAGCGCGGTGGTCGTCTGGACGAACCGCCGCAAATTCCGCGACATGATGCCGTATACCACGGCAATCCTGATGGTGGTGCAGTGCTTCTTCCTGCTCCTCATCTCCTTCCCCGAAAATCCGTTCGAAGTGCTCGCCGTGGGCAAAGGAATTACCGAGGTGCCGGATGGCAACGGCCTGAATCCGCTGCTGCAGTACTGGACGATGGCCATCCATCCCCCCATGCTGTATCTCGGCTACGTCGGCTTCGTGGTGCCGTTCGCATTCGCCATGGGCTCGCTGATTACGCGCCAGCCGGGCGATGCCTGGATCCACACAACGCGGCGCTGGACGCTCTTCACCTGGATGTGCCAGTCGACCGGTATCCTCCTCGGCGCCGGTTGGGCGTACGCGGTGCTCGGTTGGGGCGGCTACTGGGGATGGGACCCGGTGGAAAACGCCTCTCTGTTGCCCTGGATTACGGCAACCGCATTTCTGCACTCGGTGATGATGCAGGAAAAGAAGGGCATGATGAAGGTGTGGAACATGGTGCTGATCGCGGCCACGTTCTTCCTTTGCATCTTTGGCACCTTCCTGACGCGCAGCGGAATCGTCGGTTCGGTACATGCGTTTGCCCAGTCCCCGATCGGTAAGTACTTTGTGGCCTTTCTGGCGGTGGGTATCGCCGCAACCGTGTATCTCATTCTGGACCGGCTGGACTACCTGAAGAGCGACGCCCATCTGGAGAGCGTGCTCTCGCGCGAGTCGAGCTTCCTCTTCAACAATCTCATTCTGCTGGCTTCGTGCTTTGCGGTCCTGTGGGGCACTATTTTCCCCGTGATCTCAGAGGCGGTAACAGGCGAAAAGATCAGCGTCGATGCCCCCTTCTATAACCGGGTCAACGTCCCCATCGGATTGTTCCTGTTGTTGCTGACAGGCGTAGGCCCGCTCATCGCTTGGCGCAGATCTTCCTGGGAATCGCTGAAACGGGCGTTCCGCTGGCCGACGATTGTCGGTGTCGCCGTGATGGTGGTCGCCGCCGCAATGGGCGCGCTGCACTTCTACGCACTGGTCAGCTTCGGGCTGTGCGCATTCGTCATGGCCACCATCGTTATGGAGTTCTGGAAGGGCGCACGCGCGATTGCCGCCAAGTCGCAGCAGAACCTCATTGCCGCGATGATTGAGTTGACGCACCGCAATACGCGCCGCTATGGCGGATATGTTGTTCATGTGGCCATGGTGTTTCTGTTTCTTGGTTTCACCGGTGCGGCGTTCAACAAAGACGCAACTCACGATGTGCGCGTCGGCGACAAGTTCACCATCGGCCGTTACGATCTGAAAATCAACGACCTGCTCGATGGCGACAACGACAACTATTCGTGGCGCAAAGCGATCGTGGAGATCTCCGTAGGCGGCAGTGTGATCGGAACTCTGGAGCCGGAGCAGCGCGTCTACAAAGCCAGCCGGCAGCCTACTAGCGAAGTTGCGATCCGCCGCCGTTTGAACGAAGATCTGTATCTGAACTTTGCCGGTGTCACCAACGACGGGAAGAACCTGGCGATCATCCAGTCGTATGTGTTTCCGCTGGTGAGCTGGATCTGGGTTGGTTTCTACACCATGCTGATCGGCACAATCATCTGCCTCATTCCCGCGAAGGTGAAGATGCAGCACATGAAAACCGAAACCGTGGGATACGTGAAGAAAAATGCCCCTGTACATCCGTAGGCTTCTTCTGGTGCTCGTGGCCGGGCTGTGCCTGGCGCAGAGCTCATCCGATATGCTGACGCCCGCTATCCGCCGCGTTGGCGACCGGCTGGCCTGCCTCTGCGGATCGTGTAAGAACACGGTGGCGACGTGTTCGATGCTGGGGTGCCACTATTCCTCGCCGGCCCGCGAACGCATCGCCAAGTTGCAGGCCGAAGGGAAGTCCGACGACGAAATCGTGGATGATTTCATTAAACGCGAAGGGAAGCGAGCACTGGCCGTACCCCCCGCGGAAGGCTTTCACTTGCTCAGTTGGGTCATGCCGTTCGTAGCCATCGGGCTCGGATTGGCTGCCATCTGGGCCTTCGTGAAGCGGAACAGCAAGCCGGCCGTGGCGCCTGCCGCTGTGGATGCTGCTGTTCTCAATCGTTATCAAGCCGAGATCGACAAAGATCTCGCCAAACTGGAATGATCGAATGCTCTTAGCCGCTTGTGCTCTTATTGTCGCCGGCGCTGTATTTCTGACCTTTGGCGTCCGCGAAAAAGATCTGCCGCAACCCGATGCGGAATCTCCAGTCCAACACCTGGAGGAACGAAAAGGTCAAATCTACGAGAATCTCCGCGACCTCCAATTCGAATATCGCGTCGGCAAGCTGTCAGACGAGGACTACCAAAAGACGAAAACGGAACTGCAGACCGAATTGGCCAAGGTGATGGCTCAGATTGACCAGATCCTGGGTGCCTCGCCTGCTACGGCGAAGGTGCAGCCTGCGGCGTCAGCTAGGCCGGAACCGGGAACGGTCTGCCCGCACTGCAGCGCGAAATTCGACAAGCCGCTGAAGTTTTGCGGCGAGTGCGGAAAGGCGATGGTGGAGGGCGCGGCATGAAACTCGCATGGCTTTTTCTTGCACTGCCGCTGATGGCGGCCGTCGATGGCACGGTCTTCAACAAGACAAGTGGTAAGGCTCAGGCAGCGGCAACGGTGAGCATTTACAAGTTGACCGAAGCCGGGCCGGAATCTCTGGAAACGGTGAAGAGTGACGCCGCCGGGAAGTTTCAGTTGCAGACAACCCCAGGACCCGGGCCGCACTACGTGCAGGTGGCCTTCGAAGGTGTGACCTACACCAGGATGATGCCTCCTGGTTCGCCTACCAGTGGGCTCCAGGTCGAGGTCTATTCGGCATCGGCCAAACCGGGCGATGCCAAGGTTACCCAGCACATGATGCTGTTTGAGCCGATGGACACCAAGCTGGTTGTCACCGAGAACTTCATTTTCCAAAACAGCGGGACAGCCACTTTCAATGAACCGGAAAGCGGAACCCTGCAGTTCTACCTGCCGCCGGCAGCGCAGGGCAAGGTGCGCATCAATGCCACTGCTCCACAAAGCGTGGCGGTGGAACGCTCGGCGATTCAGACCAAGACACCGAACGTGTATGGCGTCGATTTCGCCATCAAGCCGGGTGAGACGCGCTTTCAGTTGAGCTATGAAATGCCCCTGCCTGATCCGCCTGTGTTTCAAGGGAAGCTCCTCTACAAGGACGCGACGACACGCCTGGTGACGCCGCGCGGTGTCTCGTTGAAAGCGGAAAACATCAGCGAACTGGGCCGGGAACCGGCGACACAGGCCGCGATTTACGATGTGAAGGGCAACGACTTGAAGCTGGAGATCAGCGGTAGCGGTTCGCTACGCCAGCCGGAATCGAGCGGCGAAGAAGAAGGCCCCAGCATTCAGGAAGTGATGCCGCGGGTTTACGATCAGGTGACGCTGGTGCTGGCTCTGGCCGCGGCGATCCTGGTGGTGGGTTTCGCGTTAGTCTACCGGCAGCCGGGGCGCCCCGCCACCGCCAGTGGAGCGCAAGAGAAGGGAAAACGCCGCGGATGAGCGCCGTCTCCGTCGAGGGGATTTGGAAGTTCTACGGCGATTACCCCGCACTCCGTGAGATTGATTTCGTAGTCGAGGAGAAGCAGTGTCTCGCCTTGTTGGGGCGCAACGGCGCCGGCAAGACAACCATGCTGCGGATGCTGGCCGGGTTGCTCCGCCCCCAACGGGGAACCATCCGGTTGTTCGGCCGCGATTCGCATGAGGCCGAGGCACGGGCCTCCTTCGGAGTCTTAGGACACGGCATCGGCGTCTACGACGAACTTTCGGCAATGGAGAATCTGCGATTGTTCGCCAAGGTCTACAGTGTGCCGGATGCCGAAAAGGCAGCCAAGGATTGGTTGGTGCGCACCCAATTGGACCATGTGGCCGACTCGCTGGTGCGCGAGTTCTCGCGCGGGATGCGCCAGCGGCTGGCGGTGGCTCGGGCCTTCCTGCACAATCCTTCGTTGCTGCTCCTGGATGAGCCGTTCACCGCGCTCGATGACCGGGCGATAGCTTTGCTGCAAAGCCTGCTGAAGGACGCGGTCAATCGCGGCGCCACGGTGATCATGTCAACGCATCAACTGCGGGAAGCGATGGAACTGGCCACTCACGTGGCGCTTCTGGCGCGCGGGCGTTTGAAATTTCACGGGCCCCGTCCGGTGGAGATGCTGGAAGATCCAACCTGGCTGTATCGCACCTACGGAGAAGGCTGATGCGATACCTACGGCAGACTCTGACGATCGCGGCAAAAGACCTCCGCAGCGAGATCCGGACAAAGGAATCACTGAACGCCGCGATCAGCTTCGCGATTGTAATCCTTGTGCTGTTCAGTTTTGCGGTGGATCCATCTTCAGAGCAGATCAAGGAAATGTCGGGCGGCCTGTTGTGGCTGGTGTTCGCCTTTGCCGGTGCATTGATCCTTAACCGTAGTTTCGCGCGCGAACAGAACAATGACTGCCTGGACGCCTTAGTCAGTTCCCCCATCCCCGGTTCGGCGCTGTTTCTTGGCAAGGCGCTCGCGAACTTCGTGTTGTTGACGGTGGTTGAGTTTGTGTCCATGCCGATCTTCGGCATTCTGTACAACATGGATTGGATGCGGCAGCCGTTGTGGCTCGCGGCCGTGTTGCTGCTGGCGACTTGGGGGATCACGGTGATCGGAACCATGTTCAGCGCGCTGACAGTGAATCTTCGGATGCGCGAGTTGATGCTGCCCACCCTGATCTATCCCATGATGATTCCGGCCTTGATGGCAGCCATGCGTCTGACTACACTGTTGATCAATGGAGAAGGCATTCCAGCCGATGACTGGATCTGGGTCAAGCTGATCGTGGGGTTCGATATCATTTTCACTTCGCTGGCCGTGACGCTGGTGGAAATTGTGCTTGTGGGTTAAGAGGAGAGTCACAATGCGCGAGAAAATTCTCTATGGAGCGGGATTGATCGCCGGCTTGTACCTGGTGCGCAATCTCTATCAGATTCTGCTGGTGCTTCCCGATGAAGTCGATCAGGGGGCGATTTACCGGATTCTGCTGTTCCATGTGCCGGCGTGGATCACCTGCTTCTCGGCCTATTTCCTGGCCGGTGCGGCCAGCGTGATGTACCTGATCAAGAAAGACATGCGGTACGACACCTTCTCAGTGGCTTCAGTAGAAGTGGGCTTGGCGTTTACTCTGATCGGCCTGGCCACGGGTTCGATCTGGGCACGCATCATTTGGGGCATCTGGTGGACCTGGGATGCTCGCCTCACCTGGGCGCTCATTACGTGCATCATCTATGCGGGCTATCTCATGCTGCGGCACGCGGTTGACGATCCAACGGCGCGGGCAAAGAACTCCGCCGTGCTCTGCATTTTTTCGTATGCCAGCGTGATCATCACCTACAAGTCGATCGACTGGTGGCGAACCCAACATCCCGGCGCGGTCCTCAGCATCCGCACAGGTGGAGGCAGGATGGACCCGGCTATGGAATCCATCCTGTTCCAGAATGCGATCGCCCTGCTTCTGCTGGCCGGCGTCATGGTAGCGGTGCGGATGCGCCAGGAAGATACCCAACGCGAAGTGGAATCATTGCGCCGTTATGCACACGCGGCCGTTTAGAGGAGACAAAGCATGGACTCACGCAACTTCACCTACATGTTTTATGGCTTGGCCGCGGCTTGGCTCATTCTGTCGCTTTATGTGTTGACACTCGTAAGCCGGGAGCGGCGCTTGCGGCGAGAACTGGATAGTGTAAAGCGCATGCTGGAAGATCGCGAGCGCGCGGCGAAAGCTTAGCGCCAGTGCGCGCCGACCCAGACATGCCCGCGGCCCCTCGGTACGAAACGGCCCGGCACCCAAACGGCGTGCGGACGAGGCGGACGCATGTACGCACCTGGCACCCAGACATAACGCGATCCACGCCAATCCTGGTATCCATCAACCCAAACATAGCCCGGCCCTGGCGCGACCCGCGGTCCGTAGGCGCGATAGCCGGCAGGAGGCGGGGGCGGCAGCGGAGCCCTGTAGGCTACATAAGAACGCCCGCCGCATGCCGTCAATGCTCCTGCCAAAAGCACCGTAGCCATTAATTTCATCGATTGTTGTTTCATTTTTTCTGGCCCTCCTACCCTTACCAACGCAGCTCCGGGGCAACAAGTTTCGGTCATGAAAAAGGAATAATGTTTGTGTGATGCAACGACGTGACTTCTTGTTGTCGGCGATGATGGCCCCGGTGGCGGGTTGGAAGCAGGGTGTAGTGAAGCATCTGCTGCCAACAGCCGCTTCGCGCCGGATGATCGTCAAGTTATCGCTTACTGAGCCAGTGGCGAAAACGCCAACACTCGCTGCAGGTAACGCTCGGCCGGTGCCTGGAAGACAAAGCGATTCCAAGGGGCTGTTCTGGTCGTTCGATCTGGATGGCCTGGAGCCTTCACGGGAATACACGATGCACCTGACTTCGGGTGGTAAGGCGCTCTGTGATTCCTGGCCGCTGCGCACGTTTCCTTCGCTGGAGGACCGGCCGAAGCGATTGCGCGTGGCAATCTACACCTGTGCCGGCGGGCATGAAGGATTGCGCGACGTCCAAGGGCGCGGGACGTTCCTTCCCCTCGCCGTTCGACAGCGATTTCTCAAGCGCATGATTGAGTTTGCCCCCGATGCGGTGATCGCCATTGGTGACCATGTGTATTGGGATCAGCGCAGCGTAGTGGCACGTGCGGGGCAGGACGAGCAGCAGTTGAAGCTGGCGGGCGAGTTTCGCCGGGATTTACCAATCTTTGGTACGCCGAATGAACAGGTGTTGCAGCGAGCGGTGACACCGCAGGTGTCATCGTTATATGGGACGCTGTTCCGGTCGACTCCAGTGTTCTTCGTCCAGGACGATCACGACTACTTCGACAACGATGAGGCGAGCGATAAGCTGGTCACCCTGCCTCCCGATGCGTTCATGCTGCGGGCCGCCCGTGCGACGCGACGGCTCTATTATCCCGAGTTTCTGCCGGATGAAAACCGGCCCGACGGGCTGGCGGGGAGCTTCGAATTTGAGCCTGCGACTCGCTATGGCGAGTGCTACGGAACCTTGCGATTCGGAAATCTGGCCGAATTTCTGATCTACGATTGCCGCCGTCACCTTGCCCTGGCAGGTCCCAGCGCGGGCTTCGTGCCGCAGACCACCGAAGACTGGCTGCATCGCCGTACGCGTGCCAATGATACGCGCCATCTGGTCCATGTGCCGTCGATCCCGTTTGGATGGAGCGCAGGCAAATGGGGCGAGTGGTACGCGGACATTCTCGATTCCCAAGGCAAATTGACGGTGAACAAGGTGAAGCCCTACTGGCAAGTGGGCTGGCGCATGCAGCACGATCGTATCCTGCAGGCATTGGCGGCGAATCGCGAGCGCACCCCATTGCTGATCAGCGGCGATTTGCACAGCCATGCCTTGGGCCGCATTCGCCAGAGCGGCGGGATCAACCTCAAGGAGAATCCCGTGAATGTAATGATCGCCGGACCGGTTAGCACAGGGCCAACAGGTTGGCCTTCATCGGCGCGCAATACGCTGGCGCAAACCGCGATCGGCATTGACATGGAAACGCGCATTCCAGTGGTCGAGCACAACGGGTTTACCATTGCCGACTTCACCGAGGCCGGCGTCGAATTGCGATTTTTCGGATGGAAGCAGGGGACACCGGAAGAGGGCATCGACAAGCTGGAGGCATTCCACACGGAGCGCCTCTAATCAGGGCGCGACCCTGAGCCGAACGGCGCTGCTGGTCACGCCGGCAATAGTGAGAAAGAGATCGTGTTCACCCGGTGGGAGATCAGCCGGCAGTTCGATGCGAGCGACCTGCACGCCGGGCAGTGATTCCGCCGCGGTAAGCGAAACCGCGCGGCCGATATTGACGCTCCAGGGGAGGCCGCTCCGGCCCGCACCGGTGAGGTAGACGCTGATGGTGTCACCGGCATGCACAGGCGAGTCAGCGTAAAAAATGGAGGGCGCCGCCTCGCTCACCCAGAACAGACGTTCCGGTCCGGTAACGCCACTGGACGTGATGCTGATGCGTGCCGAGCCGGTGCTTGTTCCGTCCGGAACTTGCGCATCGATCTGCCTCGGGCTGACATACGCGAGTGCCGCGGGGCGGTTGTTGATCTTCACGGATACATCGCCGAGCGTGGTGGGCCACTCATCGGACCTGGCTTCGGCCGGGGCGAAGTGCTCGCCCAGGATGGCGACCAGCGAGCCCGCGACCGCTGGCCGCTCATCGAAGCTGGCCGCGCTGACCACGCCACGAAAGCCGATGCAAGGGGGCGCTGGTTGTCCAGCTCCAGCCTGCGTAAGGCTCAGCGACTGTCGGTTGACTCGGATGGATGCGGTGCGCGAGGACGCTGCTTCGTTGGAGGCAATATGCACACGAAGGATGCCGTCTTCGCGTTCGGCGCGTATCCAGGGTGCCTGGCTTTCCAGTTCGATATTGCACCCCGTGCTGGTGGAGTAAGGTAATTCGATGATGCCACCATCGCCGGAAGCGCAGCGCCATGCGTTCTCCACGGTGAGCGGGCAATCCTCTTCCAGGGTTTGACGAAGTTTACGGCGAAGGTCAGGGAGCAAAGCGTAGAGGCCGTTGCCGGGGCATTCGGTTGTGCTCGTGGCCCGCGGAGACAAGCCGGCGTCGCGGTGGCCGGAAACGACATTCAGCATCAGCCCGCTGGCGTTGTGAAGGTTTACTCCTCCGGGGTCGAGCTTCCACTTGCCGGCCTGCCAGGCGAGCATTCGCCGTAGTGTGTCGACGCTCGCTTGCGTCGGGGCTTCGGTGGTGAACGTACCCACCATGCAGACGCCCATCGTGCCTGTGTTGACGCCGGAAAAGTGTGCGCCCAGGACTCCGTCGCCTCCCGCGCGGCCTTCATAGAGTACTCCATCGGGATCGACGAGGTAGTTGTAGCCGATATCGGCCCACCCGTTGCCCCGCACGTGGAGCACCCAGAACGAGCGGAGAACGGCTGGCCAGTCGTTGGAGGTGTTGGCACTGGCGCTGTGGTGAACAATCAGGTGAGTGACGGTGGTGTAACTCGGTGCGGAAGTGACGGGACACACCGCTTGGGTACATCCCCATTCATCTCGCTTGACGACGGGAAGGGGATCAACGGCGGCACGCTCACGGATGCGCTTCAACTGGGCGGGCGGGGTTTCGCCGGGGTCGATCCGTAAGACACGGCAGGCGGCGGTGGTTTCGAGGTAGTGGTGCAGTGCACCGAAATACACAAGTGAGCCGGCGCCCTCGTCCTCGGGGACCGGGATCCACTCTGTCCATTGGACGCCGTCTACGGACGCGCGTACTTGTGTGTGTGGCGGGCAATAGAGCCCGGCGGCGCGGAAGGGCTGTGCAGTGGCGGAGGCGGTGAACAGCGCAAGCAGGACGGCAAACCCCATATTCCTTCATGGTATCTGGTGGGATCACCGATAAGGGCATTAGGGAACACTTGCACACCATGAAACGAGTCTTAGTAGCGGATGATGAGCGGGCGCTGCGGTTGATGATCCAGGCCACGCTGAAGCCGATGGACGTCGAGTTGTTGCAGGCAGCCGATGGGGAAGAAGCGCTGGCGCTGGCGCGAACAGAGATGCCGGATCTCGTCTTGCTCGATTGGATGATGCCGAAGATGACGGGGGTGGAAGTGGCCGCCGTTCTGCGGGAGCAGGAGGAAACGAAACAGATTCCCATCATCATGCTGACGGCGCGTGGCCAGCAGCGCGATGAGCACGCCGCAAGAATTGCCGGAGTAGACCAGTATCTAACAAAGCCGTTTAGCCCGCGGCAATTGCTCGCGCTTGTGCGGCAGACGTTGGGAGAATGAGGTGCGGGCCGCCGATCTGACACCCTGCCAGGCCCAATTGCGCGATACGTTTGAAAAGCTGAACGCCGCGTTGGAGGCCGTAAGCGAGGCGATCGTGTGGACGAACGACGCCGGCGCCGTGGTGTGGTGCAATCCGGCCTTCGAAGCGTTCACTGGAGTGGCGAACGCGCAAGTGCAAGGGCAGTTGTTGACTCCGTTGCTGCCGTTGTATTGCGGGGCGGAGATGATTGACAGCAACGCGCATCCAGTTCGGCTGGCCTTGGAGGAAGGCATCGCATCCACCGCAACTTTTGACTACTACCGGGACGGGCATCCGCGAATTGTCGAACTCTCCACCCGCATTGTCTGGCCGCCCGAAGGGCACAAAAGTGTGGTCGTGGCGATTCATGACATCACCTATGTCCATGACCGGGAGCATCTGCTGTTTGAGCAACGTCTCTTTCTGGACCTGCTGCAGCGGGTCACGGAGGCATCCAACGACGCGGAATCGGAGGAGACCGCGCTGGGGAAGGTGTTGCAGTTGGTTTGCCGGCAAACTGGCTGGGGGCTGGGGCACGCCTGCATGGGGCTACATCGCCAAAACGGATGCCCTGCGGATTCTCCCTGGTATGCCCATTCCGAGGAGTGCCGGCAACTCCGGCTATATCTTGAGCAGGATGCGACCGCGATCGATGAGATGACGGAGGCAGCGCGAGTGCTCGCGCGTCCGCACTGCCGGGAGTTTCCAGTAGGTCCGCTCGCCAATGCTATGGCGATTCCGGTGTTGAGTGGCCGGGAAGTTGTGGCTACCCTCGTGTTCTTCAGTGATACACCGATGCGCAGCGACAACGATACATTGCACCGGATGGCACAGATCGGGATCCAATTGGGGCGAGTCGTGGAACGCAAACGGGCGGAGGGCCAGTTGCGGCAGGCGCATGCGGAGTTGGAAACACGGGTGGAAGAACGCACGACCGAGCTTGCCGCTGCGAACGATGCTTTGCAGAAAGAAGTCGAAGAACGGCGCAAGGCGGAGGCTCTGAAGGATGAACTGGTGGCCACCGTGAGCCATGAGCTACGGACACCGTTGTCGTCCTTGCTTGGGTTTGCGGAGTTGATGCTGGATCGCAATTTCGATGCCGACGAGCAGCGTGGGTTTCTCGAGATCATCCACAACGAGACATTGCGGCTAACACAACTGATCAACGATTTTCTCGACTTGCAGCGGATTGAATCAGGGCGGATGACCTATCATTTCGACGCCGTGGATTTGGCGGCGTTACTGAAGGAATCGGCGGCAATCTATGGAGTCGACGCATCGCTCCATCGCTTTGCCATTGAGGCGGCCGCGGACTTGCCACGAGTTAGTGCGGATGCGGACCGGATGCGGCAGGTGCTGGCAAATCTCTGTTCGAACGCCGTGAAATTCTCGCCGGACGGCGGCGTGGTGTTGATCGCGGCACGGCAGACGGGCGATGAGATTGAGGTGTCCGTGAAGGACGAAGGGATCGGGATATCGGCAGACGTGATCCCACGCCTGTTTCAGAAGTTCTCTCGTGCCGATAACGCCGATACTCGCCAGATCGGCGGCACCGGACTGGGGCTCGCCTTGATTCGGGAGATTGTCACCGCGCATGGGGGGCGTGTGTGGGTGGAGAGCGCTCCGGGTCATGGGAGCACGTTCATCTTCACGCTTCCTGTTGCAGAGGAAGAGTAGTTCCTCCTTATGGATGACACCTCTCAGGCGTAGTGCCGGCCTTGCGGTGCTTTGTACCGGACCGCCAGATGCGGGGTCTCAAGGCGCTGGTGGCCTTGGATCTTCGAAGTAAGGCAGCTCTCCAGCATGCCACTGACGATCAGCGTGCGCTCAGCGGGATAGGGCGCGCGGCCAGTCTCATACATCTCTTCGATCTTGCTCACCAGGCACGCCGAGTAGGTGACGTTCGGTGTGGGCGTGAGCAGGAACTGAGTGGAGAGAATCCCTTTGCCTTTGACGCGGGCAGCGAAGTTGTAGTCGCGAAGCGCTCCGTTCAGCATGAGGAGAGTGGTCTTGAGACCATCGTTATGCTCAATGAAGTACGCGGCTGGCTCCTTGACAAGGCGCCGCAACTCGCCTGTCTTGATAAGGTCTTCGGTGCGCCCGTCCTCGACGGCGTGCCCATTAGGCGTATCACTGCGAGATAGGGCAGCGGCCAGGAGCGCTCTTGAGAACCGCCCTTCGTCCATGGCCTTCCACACGGCTGGGCCCTCGATGAGTTGTACGGCTTTGACGCCGGTTTCACCGCCTTTGCGCCGCTCGATCATGCATTGCATGGCTTCCAGGGCATGGTAATCCATCGGATCGGAGCCGCCCACTCCTACCATCACAGCCTCTTCGATGTCACAGCCGAGGGGCAGTTCCAGATCGGGCAGTCGCCACGTGACCGGAAGGGACGAGCCTGCAAGAACGGGGAATTTCATGCGATGCGACTGGTCGACCATCCACTTCGCTTTCTCGAAGCTGTAAGAAAGATGCTTGTCGTTGTAGATGGGGACGACGCGGCCGTCCTTTTCGAATACCTCGACACACTGCTTAAAGAATTCGTAGCGCGGATAGAGCACTTGGCCCTTCTCGTTCTTGGGGTAGTTGCCGTGTTCGCCGATGATGAGGACGGCGTCGACAGCGAGCTTGTCGCCCCCGCAGCGCAGAGTCTCCGCGATGGTGGGATACACCTGAAAGCCAAACTCCTTGGCGCGGGCTTCGCTCTGGTCGCCGTCCTGTTTCTGGTCGACGTAGAGCGATACCACCTTCATGTTGGGCTTGTGCCAGCGGCCATTGATCGGATAGCCGATGAGGAATCGGTCTCCCATGTGCTGGGCATGCGAGAGATAGCGATAGATGGTAGTGACGATGGCAATTCGCTTCATGGCTAGGATCTCCAGAACGTGGACTCTTTCGTGGCTTGGTAGCGGATGTTGAGGTGCGGGGTGTCGATCTTCTTCTGATTCTGGTACAGGCTTTCCACACCGGCAGCGGTGAGCCCCGTCGTGAGAAGTGTGCGCTCGACGGGGTACGTGGGTTTGCCGGTTAAATACATTTTCTCCGCGTTGTTAACGAGAGGAGAGAAGAAGTTGGCAAGCGTGGTGCGCCCATCCGGCATGGGCAGGTACATCTGGGTGGAGAAAACGTCGCGGTGACCTTCGATCCGGGCGGCGAAATTGAAGTCGCGTACAAGGCCGCTCATCAGCAGCATGGTGGACATGAGGCCATCCGCGTGCTTGTAGCGATAGGCAACCGGCGCTTTCACGATACGTTTGAGATCCGCGATGGTGGGGAAAATATCGTTGAAGCCCTCGCGCGATGGGGTGAGAGTGTGGCTCCGGCAGAGGCATGCTTCGAAGAGATCTTCAGGCCAGACCCTTGCTTCGTGCGCTTTCCAGAAATCGTCGCCGCGATAGGCTTGCACCCATTCCACCCCACTTTCGCCGCCTTTGCGCCGCTCCACCATGCACTGTATGGTTTCCAGGCCGTGGAAATCGTAGCTGTCCACACCCCCATAACAGATGCACATGGCTTCACTCACCTTGACATTGGACGGGAACTCGACGGAGGGAGTCCGCCACGTGACAGGGAGGCTGGAGCCGGCCATGAAGGCGAAATTGAGACGCTTCGAGGTGTCGTACATTTCACGAGCCCAATCCCAGTTCCAGGAAAGATGTTTGTCATTGAAGACAGGGACTCCGCGTTTACTGTCCTCGAATACTTTGACCATCTGCTGAAAGAACTCATAGCGTGGATATTTGGTTTGGCGTTTCTCGTTGCGTGGATAACGGCCATGCTCACCCACCACCATGACGCCATCAACGGCAAGCTTAGATCCACCAAGAGTAAGCGCCTCGGCGATGGAAGGATAGACCTTCATGGTGGGAAAGCGCGCGGCGCGATCCGGCGTTAGATCTCCTTTCGGTTGCTGGTCCACGTAGATCGAGACAAGGTCCATCGGCGGATGGTGGTGCTCCCCATTCCAGCCGTAGCCTTCCAGGAAGCGGTCAACGATGTGTTGGCCGTGCGAGTATTTGCGGTATTCGGTGACGATGGCTGCGATCTTCGGACGTTCGACAGCCAGTGCGAACGGCGCCGAGCCGGCAGCGACTAGCAAGTTCCTGCGGGAGATTTGCATAGAATCAAGATACAAGAAGACAGAAGATAGAAGGGTGATAGATGGAGAGACTCCTGTGGATTGGGTTGGTTTTGATGGCTCCATTGATGGGACAGGTGTCCGAGCGGGCCAGGAAACTGCACGATGGTGCGTTTGTGTTCGATGGACATGTGCACGTGGTGAACCGGCAGTTCTACCGTGGGGGTGATATTGGGGAGCGGGTCGCCGATGGGCAGTTTGATTTGTCACGGGCCAAAGAGGGCGGCGTCGATGCGATGTTCTTTTCCCTGTTTGTCAGTGAGGAGTATTACCCGCAGCGGCAGGAAGTGAAGCAGGTCATTCGATTGGTTGATGCGGCATTGAACCAGTTGGAGAAGAACAAGGACAAGATTGAACTGGCGCGGAATGCGACGGAGATCGAGCGGATCCGGAAGTCGGGGAAGATGGCGGCTGTGCTCGATCTGGAAGGCGGATTTGATTTGGACGGGGACTTAGGGGTGTTGCGGGCTCTCTACCGGTTGGGGCTGCGGTCGGCGCAGTTGAGCGCGCACAACTGGACGAACAATTTCGCCGATTCGTGTTGCGCCACTCCGAAGAATAAGGGGTTGAATGAACGCGGGCGGGCAGTGGTGCGCGAGATGAACCGGTTGGGGATGGTGATCAATGTCTCGCACGCTTCGGATGAGACGCTGGAGCAGGCGATTGCCATTAGTACAGATCCACTGGTGGCGACACACCACGGGCTGCGGAGTTTGAACAATATCCCGCGCACGATGTCTGATGATTTGTTGAAAAAACTGGCGGCCAAAGGTGGAGTGATCGGCTTTCATGTTGGCAACGAGTTTCACAACCGGAAGGCGTTCGATTGGAGAACCGCGAATGCGGGCAAGCCGTTTTGGGATACATCGGATGTGCACAAGGCGGATCCGATGACCATCGACGAGATTGACCGCAAGGTAGCCCCTTCCTATCCGATGGTGGGTGTGGGGATGCCGGACGACATAAAATACACGCCCTACGAATGGCTGGAAGTAGTGGATCGGGCGATTGCGGTTGCAGGAGAAGATCATGTTGCGCTGGGCTCTGATTGGGATGGCGGACCTACGCCACCGAAAGGGATGCGTGATATTCGAGATATGCCGCTACTGACGGAGGCGATGCTGCAGCGTGGTTGGTCAGAGGCTCGGATCAAGAAATTTCTGGGCGGAAATCTGCTGCGTGTGTTCCGGCAGATTACGGAAAAGAAATAGACGCGCGGCGCTCGTCGTCGACGCGCCACTTGGTCTTAAGGCCTTTCGGAATCGCGCCTTTGCGCGTATCCCAGTGGATGTAGCCTTGTCCTTGCTCCACCTTGCGAACCAGGATATCCATGCGGGCCGAGCGTCGCTTAGAGAATACAGGGTCCATCCGCTTCTGCTCGCGGATGAGCCCTGCTGCCGGGCCGGCATCAACCATGGTGAGTCGGATGGGAATGCGCTGTCCGTCTTTTTCCAGCGTGCTCAGTTCCAGGCCAATTTCAAGGATGGGAAAGGGTGCATCCTGAGAGTCCGCATAGGCGATCCGTCCCGCAAGCAAGGCGCCCGCCGCGAGCACGAGGATCGTTCCGTCGCGGAGTTCCTTGGTGAGTTTCATTGTGACCGGGAGGCCTGGGACGATCTTTTCCAATGGGAGAGCTTCCTCCAGGGAGGCCTCGAGAATGGCTCCGGCGGGGATCGCCGTTGCCGGTTGCTGTGCAGTAACCGGCTCGTCAGCACCGGCAAAGCGCACTTCCGATTGTGTGCTGTAGCGGCGGCAGGATTGGATGCGCATCCGGTTCATGCTCTCGACACCTTGTGAAGTGACAAGCGTCACACTGCCCGACACGGGGAGCAAGAGAGCGTTTTCTCCGATCGTGACACGCGAGTAGGCGAGCGTGGTCACGGCCTCGGCAAGACCGAGTTTGGGTGGAATGTCGTATGCCTGCAGTTCGAGGCGAAGCAGATCGAGGTTGTCTGCCTTGATCCAGAACGTGCCCTGGTACGCAACGGGAAGTTCCAGAGTGCCGGACCGGAGGCGGTAGTTGCTTGAGGACTGGGCGATATCGAAGTCGTACTCGTGCGCTTGCGATCCGTCGCGTTCCCCCAGGCCCTTATAACGGTACTTGGCAGCGGTGGTATCCAGAATCTGGCGGGCCAGCAGCGCGAACTTGCCGGTGCTGACCACGCCGCTGCCGGCGGTTTCCGAGAGCGGCTGGCGGAAGAATTCGCCCGATCCGGCTCGCCCGTAGAGTTCATGGTCGCCCACGACGGCCACATCGAGTTGCAGAACATCCACTGGTTTCCAGGGATGCTCGGCGGAATTGCGGCTGAATCGCTCCACCGCCTGCGTGCACACATACTGCGGAATAGAAGCACGCTCGGCCTTCATGCGCGCATGGAATTTTTCGAACAGTCCCTCAGGTTCCTGGAAGCACAGCCCCATCCCCGCGCTACCCAGAGTGACCACCAAGCGAATGGCAGTGCGCAACATGGGTGGTATTATACGCTCAAATTATGACGAGACGAAGCCTGCTGATGAGCAGCGCCGCCTGCTTGGCGGCAACGCAACGTGCGGTTCGGTTAGGCGGGCCGATTTATCTGAAATCGGACGATCCTCGGGAACTGGCGCGCGAGCATCGGCGGCTGGGGTATGCCGCCGCCTATTGTCCCAACGCCGATGTCCAGGATGGTGTGCGGACGAAGGCGATCGCGGAGGCATTCGCGGCGGAGAATGTCGTGATTGCCGAGGTCGGGGCGTGGAAGAACATGCTCGATCCCGATGCCGCGAAACGCAAAGAGAATCTGGACTACGTGATGATGCGCCTGGCGCTGGCAGAAGCCGTAGGTGCCCGGTGTTGCGTGGATATCGCCGGATCGTTTCATCCGACGGTGTGGTATGGGGCGCACAAGGATAATGTGTCGCCGCGATTCTTCGATGCCACCGTGGAGAATGTGAGGAAAGTGATTGACGCGGTCAAGCCGAAGCGGACCACGTTCAGTGTGGAGATGATGGGCTGGTCCATTCCGGATTCGGCCGATTCCTATCTCAAGCTGTTGAAGGCGGTGGACCGGAAGCAATTCTCCGTGCATGTGGATGTCTGCAACATCATCAACAGCCCGGAGCGGATCTACAACAATGCGGCAGTGATTGAGGATGTGTTTCGGAAACTCGGGCGTTGGGTGTCTTCCTGCCATGCCAAGGATCTGGCATGGGTGGCCGAGATGAATGTCCATTTCGTGGAAGTGATTCCGGGGCGAGGAGAGATCGACTACAGGGCGTATCTGCGGAGTTTGGCCGGAATTGCTGCCGATGCCCCGCTAATGCTGGAGCATCTGAAAACAGCGGCGGAGTATGAGGAGGGCGCGGCTTACATCCGGAAAACCGCTGCTGCATGTGGTGTGACGCTGGCATGATGGGGCCGGAGAAAAAGGTGCTTGGGTTCGGTGCGTTGCTGCTGCTGCTGATTGGACTTCCCCTTGTATGGTTGGGGCTCAGGAACATGTGGCGCGGCTTCGCCAGCAGCGGATGGCCTGTGACAGAGGGCGTGGTGCAGGCCGCGGAGATTGTCAGCAAGGACGAAACCACCTCCGCCGAGATCGCTGTGACCTACAAGGTGGGCGCAGTGCCGTACACAACGGATACGCTGCATTTCGGGCAGACCGTGGGATCCGGCGATTCGTCGGAAGCGCAGATGCGCGCTCTCGGTTATCCGAAAGGACGCCGTCTGTGGGTGCGCTACGATCCATCACGGCCCGAGATTGCCTGCACGGAACCAGGGTTTCATTCCGATGCGCTCTGGCTGCCTGTCGCGGGTGCTGCGTTTGGATTGCCGGGTCTGGTGCTGCTGGTCATGGCAACAGGATTGGGTGGACGGCGGCAACTCAAATGGGGGCTCTACTTGTTTGCGCTGGTTTTTGGCTTGGCTGGTTCGGCGATGCTGTGGGTGGGCGGAGAACGGTTGTGGCTGGCGCACGCGAGCTCGAGTTGGCCTACGGCGGATGCGGAGATCGTGTATGCGCAGCAGGATGAAAGCACAAGTTATGAAGACTCGGTTCACAAGCGCGGGGAGGTGAGCACTTCTTATGCCACGAATCTGGTGTTCCGGTATGAGGTCAACGGACTGACTTACCATTCGAACCTCCGGCGAATCGGACAATTGGCCGGTGCCGATGAGGACTGGGCAGACGGAATCGCGGCTCAATACCCGAAAGGCAAGAAGCTCAAGGTGCGCTATCAGTCTGGTAATCCACAAGTGGCGGTGATTGAGCCAGGCATCAGCAGCGAAGCGTGGTGGCTGCCGGGCGCAGGGACGGCAGTTCTCCTCTTTAGTCTTCTTGTGGCATTATTTGGAGTTCCGGCGTTGACACGGGAGTATTGATGGTCCAAACAGAAGCACCCACATCGCTATCCCTGGAGTCGCTCCAGCGAATTCTTCATGCGGCGCAGTATGCAGCGGAAAAGCACGCGCAGCAGCGGCGCAAGGGCGCCACGGCGGAGCCCTATGTGAATCACTTGCTGGAAGTGGCGCGCCTGGTTTCCGAAGCGCTCCAGAAACCCGATGCGAACCTCGTAATCGCAGCGCTGCTGCACGACGTGGTGGAAGATGCCGGTGTCACCCGTGATGACTTAGTGGCGGCATTCAACGAAGATGTGGCAGGCCTCGTAATGGAAGTCACCGATGACAAGTCGCTGCCAAAACACGAACGCAAACGATTACAAGTGGAGAATGCGCCGCACAAGACCGTGCGTGCGCAGATGATCAAGCTCGCCGACAAGATTTCGAATCTGCGTGCCATGTTGACCAGCCCCCCCGCGGGTTGGGATCAGCAGCGGCGCCGGGAGTATGTGATCTGGGCGGGACACGTGGTGAGCGGACTAACATCGCCGAGTCCGCGCCTGTTGACGGAGTTCCGGGCCCTCTATGTAGAGCTGTTGGACACTCTGCCGGAAGGTCAGTCTCCCTGCGCGGGCTGAAACTCTTTGTTCACCAACGCTGCCGCTTCCTGTCGCTTCTCAGACCTTTCCTCGACAAGCTCATAGATCAAGGGAATGACAATCAATGTGATGAGTGTCGAGGTGACGAGGCCCCCGACGACGACGCGCGCCAATGGGGCTTGCAGTTCTGAGCCCTCGCCGATTCCGAGCGACATTGGGATCAGACCCAGCACCGTCGTAGTGGTGGTCATCAGGATCGGACGGAGGCGGCGGCATCCCGCTTCGATGACTGCCTCATGGAGCGCCATTCCTTCGTCGCGCCGCAGTTGTTGCGCGCAATCGATGAGAAGGATCGCGTTGTTAACCACGATGCCGACAAGAACAATCACGCCGAGGAAAGCCTGCATGTTGAAGGTTGTGTGTGTGGCGATGAGGATTCCGACCACGCCGACAGCGGCGAGCGGGATGGAGAACAGGATGATGAATGGGTCCCGCAGAGATTCGAACTGGGATGCCATCACCATGTAGACGAGGATAAGGGCAAGGATGGCGGCAAATGTGAGTTCACGGAAATTTTCCTGCTGCTCCTCGTATTCGCCACCGAACTTGAGTTCATAACCGGAAGGGCGGTATACATCGCGGAGCTTGAATTCCAGATCGCGCATGATGCTGCCCAAGTCCCGGTCCGCTATGGTGCCGCTCACGACGATGATACGTTCCTGGTCGGCACGGTCAATGGAAACAGGACCCTCCTGGCGCCGCATTTGGATGACACTGTCAGCGGAAATGGTGCGGCCCCCAAGCGAGACAAGCGGAACCTGGCCCACTTTGGCCAGTTCGAGCCGGTCCTTTTCCTTGAGACGCACCAGAATGTTGAACTCGTCGCCCTGCTGCCGGAACATGGACGTGCGGCGTCCCCCGATGGCGGTCTCGAGAGCATCAGCAATGTTGGATACATTGAGTCCCATGGTGGACGCCTTGACGCGGTCGACGGAGACCAGCATCTCCGGCATCCCGGGCTGGCGGGATACCTGAACCTCTGGGACGCCGGGCACGGACGCCATGGCGGCGCGTACCTGTTCGGCCAGTTCCTCCAGTGTCTGCAACTCGTGGCCACGTACTTCAACGGTGAGGCGATCTCCGCCGCCCGAACCGGAGCGCGAACCGCGGCTAGTCATGCCACTGGACACACGGGTCCGCACAACCACACCGGGGCGTTGGGCAAGCAATGGCCGGATCGCGTTAGCAATCTCTTTCGCAGTGCGTTTGCGTTGGGATTGTGGCTTCAGACGGATGCGCAATTCGCCGGTGTGCATTGCGTTGACGCTTGACATGCCCCCGCCACCGGTTTCGATCATGATTGTGACGGCCTCGGGGACGTTGTCGTGGACAGTTCTGGCCATGGCTTGCAGGTGCTGGTCGGTTACTTCCACGCGCGTCCCTGGTTCCAGTTCCACGTTGGCGCGGACTTCGCCCTCATCGGTCTCCGGAGAGAGTTCCACACCGATGAGCGGGACCAACTGATAGGTGCCGAATAGGAGGAGAGCCGCCGTGGAGAGGACGGCAAAGCGGTGGCGAAGCGCGCTGCGGATCAGCGCGCCGTACTGCCGGGTCATGGCGTGCTGGATGTCGCCGGCCCAGTGATAGATGTATCCGAGTCCTGATCGTTTGACCGCCTTCAGACCGCCCAGATAACGCGAGCACAAAACAGGAACCAATGTGAGAGCGATGATCAGTGAGCAGAATAGGGAGAAAGTGACTACATAGGCGAGTTGCTTGAAGGTTACCGCGGAACTGCCTTTCATGAATATCACGGGCACGAAAACGGCAATTGTCGTGAGCGTCGATGACGTGACGGCCAGCGCCACCTGATTGCTTCCGGTGATCGCGGCCTCCAGCGGTTGCGCTCCGCGTTCCCTTTGCTGAAAGATGTTCTCCAGCACAACAATGGCGTTGTCGACTAGCATGCCGACACCGAGCGCCAATCCGCCGAAGGAGACCGTGTTCAAGGTGAATCCAGCCATGTGCATCACGGCGAAAGTGCTGATGACGGAGACGGGAATCGCAATCCCGATAATGAGCATGCTGGAGAAGCTGCGAAGGAAAAGCAGAAGGATAATGACAGCCAGCGCGCCGCCTTGCACCGTGGCATCCTTCACGTTGGCAATGGCCGCTTTGATGTATTCCGATGTGTCGCCCGTCGCCGAGATCTTGATGTTGGGGTAGTCCTGGTGGATTCGATCAACTTCTTTCCACACGGCATCCGCAACCTCTACAGTGTTCGCGCCGGATTGTTTGTACACGAAGAGCCGGACGGCTGGCGTGCCATCGACGCTGACCATCTGCCGGACCTCCTCATGGGAGTCCTCCACGGTGGCGATGTCCCGAATATAGACCGGGACGGTGCCGCGTGTGGCGATGACCAGGTTGCGGATCTGATCGAGGTTTTGGAATTCTCCCTGGGTGCGAAGCAGTACCTCAAAGCGGCCCTCGCGCACGGGGCCTATGGGGCGGTTGAGATTCTCCTGGCGAACGATGGAGACCACTTGCGCCACGGAGAGGTTGAGGGCGCGTAATTTCTCCAGATCGAGGTCGACGTGGATTTCACGGCGCAGTCCGCCGCGCACGGTGAACTGCGCGACACCAGGGACTCGCTCCAGACGGTATTGGATCTGCTTTTCCGTGAAATGCCGCAGGGCCCGTGGATCCAAGTCGGTGGAGGCCACCGTGAGGAACATGATGGGGTACTGGGAGACGTCGTACTTGTACATGATCGGCGGCTCCATGTCTTCGGGCAGCGCACTGCGGCGGCGGTCGAGGCGGATGCGAAGTTCGTTTGCCGCCTCATCGAGGTTGGTGCCGTACACGAAGGAGACTCGAACGCTCGTGTTTCCTTCGGTGGACGTCGAGGTGATCTCCTCCACCCCCGGTGCGGAACTGAACGCTTCTTCCAATGGGCGGGCAACAAGGTTCTCCATCTCCTCCGGGGCGACGCCGGGATACTCGGCGCGGACGCTGATGGTCGGGTAGACGATGTCGGGCATCAGATCCACAGGCAGACGGACGAATGCAATCCCCCCAAGCAGGATCGCAATGAGCGTGCACATGAACACGGTTACCGGGCGGCGGATGGAAAACTCAGGTAGACTCATGCGGCTTGTCCTTATTCCCCTTTCCGCGGGGGAGGAGCGGGAAGATTGGTGTTGCCAGTGAGGACGTCAGCGTCCGAACCGGTGATATTCACGGAATCGCCTTCCCGCAGCATCGAAGCGCCACGGGTAACTATGGTGGTGCCGGGCTGAAGGTTGCTGACCACTTCGACATCTTCGGCCATGGCCGCCCCGGTTTCGATGGGCTGAAAGACAGCCCGCTTGCGATCCAGTAGGAAAACGCCCGGCTGCGTGCCCCGATAGACAAGAGCTTCGCGGGGGATCAGGATTGCGTCGCGCGTGCTGCCCAGGTCGAGTTTGACGCGAGCGAACATTTCGGCGCGGAGACCGCCTTCGGGATTGGGGATTTCCACCTCCACCGTCGCACTGCGGGTAGCCGCATCCAGCACAGGGGCGATACGGGCTACCTTGCCGGTGAAGGAACGGCCGGAGAAGGCGTCAACTTCGATCGTGGCAAGATTCCCCACCTTGAGGCGCCCGACTTCGTGTTCCGGAACGTTGGCCATCGTGACCATGGTGGAGAGGTTGACCAGCGTCACGATCGGCGTTGACGGGCTGACGAGCGCGCCTTGGTCAATATGCCTCTTTGCTATGTGCCCATTCATCGGGGAGTAGATTCGCGTTTGCTCCAGCCGGATGAGCAATTCGTTCAATTCGGCCTGAGCCTGTCCACGCTGCGCCTCGGTAAGCTGCAACTGTGCCTGGACCACTTCGAGCGCGGTCTGCTTCTCTTCGAAATCCACCCGGGAGGCAAGGCCGTCTTTGACAAGTTTCTGGTAGCGCTCAAGGTTGGCTTTGGAATTGGCGAGTTCCGCCTGCCGCTGGCGCGCAGACGCCGCGACGACGGAAAGTGCGGCTTTAGCGCGTGAGACCTGCTGTTGCACTTCGTCGTCTTCCAGCTCTACGATCAGATCCCCTTTGTTGAGGTAGTCGCCGAGTTGGTGGGTGAGCTTCTCCACTCGGCCGGTGACCTTGGCGGTTACCTCCACCTGTTCTTTGGGCCGAAGCGCGCCGGTGAGCAGGATCTCCTGACGAACCCGCCCCACGCGAGCTTTGCCGGTGCTGATGCTAACGACGCGTGCGCCGCCTTTCTTGGTGGCTGCCTTGGCTGCTGCTTCTTGCTGGATTTTGCTCGCCTCGCGAACGCGAATGGCGAAGAAGAGTCCGGCTGCCGCAACCGCGAGGAGTATCATCGCAGTCTTGATCCGGTTCACATTCCTCCTGACTGACTGAGTCCAACTGAATTATAGCCTTGAACAATCTGGCCCAAACTGGGCGACACTAGAATTAACCATGCGCACCTTTATCATACTTGCCGGTCTTATTTATACGATCCCTTGCGAAGCAGAGAAGTTACCCTCAAAAGCGAAGAATGTGATTTTGTTCTTGGCCGATGCGGGTGGTTTGGGGGCAGTGAACGCTGCCAGCATTCATGGCTATGACAAGGCACAGAGCTTATTCGTGCAGTCGTGGCCGAACATAGGGTTGTCGGATACATCCACCGCCTCCCAGTGGGTGAGCGATTCCGCAGCCGGCATGTCGGCGATTATGACCGGGCAGAAGACACACAATGGCGTCATTAGCATGGGGCCCGATACGGCGCGAGGCAAACAGGATGGGGCTCGCCTCAAGACGCTGCTGATGTATGCCGAAGAGCACGGGCTTTCCACAGGTGTCATGACCAACGTGAACGTAGCCGACGCCACGCCCGCCGCCTGCTATTCGAATGCCAACGATCGCCGCAAGTACGGTGAGATCATCCAACAGGCGTTCGCGCCGAAATATGGCGATGGTCCGGATGTGTTGATGGGTATCGGGCGCGCGGCGATCGACAAGAGTCTTGCGGAACAGGGATCGAGCCTCGATGCGCTGTCGCAGAAACATGGACGCAAAGTGTATGCTTCGCTCTCCGACGTGCCGTCATCGGAGCCCCGCCCCGTGGTGATTCAGGAAAAAGATATGAATCTGCCCGCGGCGGCGGAACAGGCGCTGGAACGGCTGTCGCGCAACAAGAAGGGATACTTCCTCATGATCGAATGGGACGCGCACACCGACAATCCGCAGCAGGGTTTGGGCAATCTGGTGGCGTTCGATAAGTTGATCCGGTCGATTGCAGGCAAAGTGAATATGAAGGAGACCCTGTTGATATTTACAGCGGATCACTCGTTCGATATCAGCACGAAGGGCGGCAAAAGAGGCGAGCCGCTGCTTGCCGGGTATGAGGAATGGAAGCAGAAGAATGCGGCGCAACGCAATGCTGTGGTGGAAATTCCCGCCTTGCGCGTCAATCACAATCACACCGGAGAGGAAGTGGTCGTGGCGGCGATGGGCCCTGGTGCCGACAAGGTGCATGGCTTCCTGCCGAATACGCGCATCTTTGAAGTCATGCTGGAAGCATATGGTTGGAAGCGGTAGTTGAATCAGGTAAGATCGGTGGACGTCATGAGGATTCTCACTTCTATTACGGTCCGGCGCTATCTCGCCGTGTTGGTGTTCTCCGTTCTGCTCGCGGCATTGCTCGCGGTGGCGCAGCAGCCGCAAGGCGGAGCCGGCAAGAGCGGCAAGAAGGGTGGAGGACCGCGCGGGCCGGAGCCGCTGGTGATGGACGATCACACCGGCTTTGAGTCGATCTTCGATGGAACTCTGAAAGGTTGGGACGGCGATACCGGCTATTGGCGCGCCGAGAACGGAATGATCATTGGTGAGACCACAAAGGAAAAACCACTCACCCGGAATACCTTTTTGGTGTGGCGCGGTGGCAATCCGGCGGACTTTGAATTGAAGCTGGAGTTCCGGATGAATTCGACGAATAGCGGGATTCAGTATCGTAGCGTCGAGTTGTCAGATGTCGGCAAGTGGGTGTTGAAGGGTTATCAGGCGGACATCGACTTTCAAAATACCTACACCGGCCAGTTGTATGAAGAACGCGGACGCGGCTTCCTTTCGATGCGCGGGCAGTTGGCGACGATTCCTGGAGATGATCAGAGGCCAAAGGTCATCGCCAACCTGAAGAGCGGAGATGATCTGAAGGGCGCGATCAAAATCAACGATTGGAACCTGATGCACATCATTGCGCGAGGGAACACGATGATCCACATCATGAACGGACAACTGACTAGCGTGTTCATCGACGATGATACGAAGAACCGCGCCATGAGCGGACTGCTTGGCTTCCAGATTCACGTCGGGCCGCCCATGAAGATTGAATTCCGCAACGTGTACCTGAAGAAATACTAGCCATGATTGCCTTGATCTGCGCGCTGGCATGGGTGGGGTTCGCGCAGCAGACGCCGGACCCTGACTTTGCTCCGCGGATCGAAAAGCCGGCCTTTGCCGAAGGCCAAGGTCCGCGGGTGCTGATCGATGAGGCGCATTACAACTTTCATACCGTGGATGGGCGCTACCAGTCGTTCGCCGAGGTCCTGCGCCGGGATGGCTACCGGGTGGCAGGGTCGCGTGAGGCATTCAAGTCGGAAACATTAAGGGCAGCCGATGTTTTGGTAGTGGCCAATGCGCTGCACAAGCAAAACGCTCGGGAATGGAAGCTGCCGACGCCATCAGCCTTCACTGGCGAGGAAATCGCGGCGGTCATGGATTGGGTGCGCGAAGGTGGAGCATTGCTGCTCATCGCCGACCACATGCCCTTTCCCGGCGCGGCGATGCAGTTGGGCAAGGCCTTGGGCGTGACTTTCCTAAACGGCTACGCCCGGCAGCGTGGGCAACGCGGGCCTTCGGTTTTCGAGAAAAGCCGCGGAATGTTGAAGCCTCACCCTGTGACTGCCGGAGTGGATCGAGTAGCTACCTTTACCGGTTCTGGGTTCCGGCTGGATCAGGGTGGTGAGCCGCTATTGGTTTTCGATGAAAGTTTCGAATCGTGGGACGTGAAGCAGGCGTCGCGATTCCCGGCGGACACGCCACGATCGCCGCTGGAGGGCTGGCTCCAAGGCGCGGCATTACGCTTCGGCAAGGGACGGGCTGCTGTCTTTGGTGAGGCGGCCATGTTTTCCGCCCAGTTGTCGGGGCCGGACAAACAACCCATGGGGATGAATCATCCCTTGGCCGCGCAGAATCCGTTGCTGCTTCGGAATCTGATGCGCTGGCTGGCACGGTCCGAAGCAGTGGCTAGCAACGCTTCCCGTGTGATACGGTGAGAGTTCGCTTACTTCTCGATACTCAGGTTAGGTAAATCAATGGAAGCCCTTGGCATGGTGGAAACAAAAGGTCTCGTCGGCGCAATTGAGGCGGCCGATGCCATGGTGAAGACCGCCAACGTCACTCTCACTGGTAAAGAGTACATTGGGGCCGGATTCGTCACGGTGACGGTGCGTGGAGACGTCGGCGCGGTCAAGGCCGCGACGGACGCGGGTGCCGCTGCCGCGCGCCGCGTGGGTGAACTGGTAGCCGTACACGTCATCCCCAATCCGCACGATGAAGTGGAGAAGATCCTCCCTGGCGCGAAGAAGAACGATAAATCGATCAGCTAACGCGTAGGCCGTTAAGAGGCGCCCATGCTTCAAGATCTCGACCTCGTATCGGTACAAGAGGTCCGTACCAAAGTCGATAAAGCTCATGCTGCGTTCCAGCAGTTCCGCGGGTTCTCGCAGGAACAGGTCGATGCCATCGTCGAATCGATGGCAGCCGCCGGGCGCGCCAATGCCCGCCGTCTGGCCGAGATGGCCGTGGACGAAACAGGCATGGGCAATGTCGAAAGTAAGGTGGCGAAGAACCTCCTTTGCGCCGATTTGCTCCCTCGCCGCATCCGCGGGATGAAGACCATCGGCCTGATCCGCAGGAACGAGGAAGAGAAAGTCATTGAGATTGCCGAGCCCGTTGGTGTTGTTGCCGCGATCTTGCCGACGACGAATCCAACTTCTACTGCGATCTACAAGAGTATTGTTTCGTTGAAATCAGGCAATGCCGTTGTGCACAGCCCACACCCTCGGGCCAAGGGCTGCACTTGCGCGACGATTGATCTGATGCTGCAGGCCGCTGTTTCGGCGGGTGCTCCGCCTGACCTGATCCAGTGCATCAACAATGCTTCCATGGAAGGTACAAACGCCCTGATGCGGCATCCGCGCACCAGCGTGATCCTCTCAACAGGCGGAAGCGGCATTGTACGCGCGGCGTACTCGAGCGGCAAGCCTGCGTTTGGCGTGGGGCCGGGCAATGTTCCGGTTCTGATTGACGAATCGGCCGATATCGCCACGGCCGTCAAGAAGGTAGTGGAAGGCAAGTCCTTCGACTACGGAACAGTCTGCTCCAGTGAGCAGACGATCGTGGCGCCCCTCAGCATTAAGGAAAAAATCCTCGCGGAATTGCGTAGGCATAACGCTTTCTTCGCCAACGACGAACAGGCGAAGGCGCTGACCCGCGTGCTGCTCAATGAAAAGCTGATCGTAACGGCGGAGTGCGTGGGCCAATCCCCTCAGTCAATCGGCAAGATAGCGGGCTTTGCTGTTCCTGCCGATGCGCCGATCATCGTGGCCGAGATTCACGGCGTAGGCAAGCAGCATCCCCTGTCGGCGGAAAAACTGTCTCCCGTGCTCGCGGTGTATTTCGTGAAGGACTTCGCTGCCGCGGTCGATGCCTGCGAAGGCATTCTGAAATTCGGCGGCCTTGGGCATACCTGCGTCATTCACGCCACCGATGAATCCCGCATTCTCGAATACGGTCGGCGCATGCCTGCCTTCCGCGTGCTCGTGAATACACCCTCGCCGCAAGGCTCCACGGGCATCACAACGAACGTGCTCCCTTCCATGACGCTCGGTTGCGGCGCCATGGCTGGCAACATTACTTCAGACAACGTTGGGCCAATGCACCTGCTGAATATCAAGCGGATCGCCTATGCAGTGCGGACACCCGCGGAGGCGTTCCCGGACTCTGCAGCGAGCGCTCCGGCGAGTGTAGCCCATGGCGCAGTGGTTTCCGCGGTAGAACGATTCTTGGCGAGCCGGGGTGTAAAGACCGTGGCCGCCGCGCCACCACCGGTTGCGAGGCCCGTGGCTGTGGACTCGCACACGGTGGCGGCGTCAGTGGTCGATCGCTTTCTGAACCAACGTAGTGTGGCGCCCGCGCCTGCCGTGAGTTCGACTTGTGGTTGCGCGGCGAAGCCGGTGGCAGCGAAACCGTGTGGCGCCACTTGCGCCTGCTCCGCGAAACCCGCTGAGCCTGCGACTGCGCCGGCTCCTCCCCCGCCTCCGCAAAAGCCTGCCGAGCCCCCCGTCCAGGTGACCGACTTCGTTTGCGAAAACGATGTGCGCGATGCGTTGCGGCAAGCCCGTAAGATTTTCATCGGCCCGAAGACCATCGTCACTCCCGCCGCCCGCGAGTTGGCCAACCAGCATGACATCCTTGTAGTAGCCAGGCGTTAAATGAAGCCAAATCTCGATACTTTGAAGCGTGAAATTCCGGATTATCTACAGTCCAAGGGAATGGCCCTCTTTCAGGGGTTTGTCAATGAACTCCATGAACAGAAGCTGGTCTTCTGGGACGTGGAAAAGGAAACGGACTATCGTGCGTTTGTGGAATGCGCCGTGCGCGCCGGCGTGAAGCTGATGGTATACAACTACCGCAACTTCCAGCGCGAAATGGTGGACGATGCGATTGAACGCATCGCCGATTGTGACCTGCCCCGGGAAGAGATGCGGGCCATGGAGCGCCGCCTCAAGGAACTGCGTCCCTTCGATGGATTCACCTGCGCGGTAGAATTGCTGTTCGAATACCAGAACCGCATCTACGTGTTCGATATGCGCACGGAATGGTACGAGGAACTCCTCGATCTGCTGGACCAGATCGATATGGCTGGACCCGTCGACGAGATACCCGACGAGGACGATGAGGAGATGGGTGGGTACTTCTCCCGCAACTAGCCGTATGGGGCGCAAGCCCGCACGGTGGATCGTACCCCAACACGACGCGCAACAGGTTCGCATCTTAACAAATGCTTTGGGAATCGCCGCTCCTGCGGCACGCGTGCTGCTCAATCGAGGGTACGCTGAGCCCGATGCCGCACGGCGTTTTCTCCGTCCGGATATCAGCGATTTGAACGATCCGTTTCTGCTCGCCGACATGGAGCCGGCCGCGGAACGCTTGCGGCTGGCCATTGAGCGCAAGGAGTCCATCCTCCTTTATGGCGACTACGACGTGGACGGCACGTGCTCCATCGTCGTGTTGGGCAAAGCGATTGAACTTGCCGGCGGCACTGCGCGCTTCCACATCCCGCACCGTTTGAAAGACGGCTACGGAATGCGTAGCGAGGTGATCGACAAGGCGGTGGCGGAAGGTGTGAGCCTGGTGATCAGCGTGGATACCGGCATTCGTGCCGCTGCCGTGGTGGCCCACGCGCGGACGCTGGGCCTGGATGTGATCATCACAGATCACCATTTGCCCGAAGAAGAAATTCCACCCGCGCTGGCGGTGTTGAATCCGAACCGTGCGGATTGCCCTTATCCCGACAAGAATCTGTGCGGAGCGGGAGTGACTTTCAAGCTGGTGCAGGCCCTCATGCGCAAGCTGGGCTGGCCACAGGAGCGCGTGCGCAAGCTGGAAGAGTCGTTTCTCAAAATTGTGGCGCTCGCAACCGTCGCCGATGTGGTGCCCCTGCAGGCGGAGAATCGCATCATCGTGAAGCACGGACTAAGCGGACTGCGCAGCGTCCGCAACACCGGGCTGCGCGCCTTGTTGAAGGTGAGTGGGTTTGAAGACGGCTCCGCTCCATCGGCAGGACAGGTGGCCTTTCGCATTGCGCCGCGGATCAACGCCGCGGGACGCATGGCCCACGCCGAGGAAGTGATCACACTGTTCACTACCTCCGATGAAGCGAAAGCACATGAGATCGCATCGAAGCTGCATGATCTGAACGCCGAGCGTCAGCAGACTGAGGCGGAGATCGTTGCCGCGGTGCTGGAAGAATGTGTCACCACCCCCGTGACCGACGAAATGGCGGCACTCGTGTTCTGTGGAAAGAACTGGCATCGCGGAGTCTTGGGGATTGTAGCGAGCCGGTTGGTGGAACGGTTCTGCCGCCCGGTGCTGGTGCTGAGTGAGGAGGAAGGTGAGGCTTCCGGTTCGGGGCGAAGCATCGCGCCATTTCATCTCTTGGATGCCCTCGAGTCCATGCGCGATCTGTTCAACCGGTTTGGCGGGCACCGCATGGCCGCCGGTGTGACCCTGGATGCTGGGCGGTTGGCCGAGTTCCAGCAGCGCTTCAATGCTTACGCACTGGAGCGGCTGACGCCTGAGGATTTTCGCCCCCATATCGAGGTGGATGCGGCACTCGGCTTGGATGAATTGAACGATGCGAGCGTGGCGGAGGTGCTGTCACTCGCACCATTCGGGGCGGGGAATCCAGCGCCGCAGTTTGCCCTCTATGACGCGGAGGTGGTGGGACCGCCATCCGTGTTTGCGGAAAAGCATCTGCGGTTGCGATTGCGGCAGAACGGACGGTTCCTGCAGGTGAAGGCATGGCACGCCGCGGCATGTATTGATGAACTGCAGGCTGGTGCGCGTCTGGATGTCATTCTGACCTTGGAGGAGGATGCGTATTCGGCTTCGCGTGGCTACGCGCCCTGGAGCGCTCAACTGCGCGATTGGCGCCCGCACGGAATAGAATAGAGGGACGCTATGAATCGACGCACTGCCCTCCGTTCTTTGTTCGGCGCATCGACTCTGCTCCCTGCCGTGTTGTCTGATTTGTCGGCGGCTACGGATGGTGCCAATCCCCTGGCGTCTCGGGCGCCGCATTTCCCTTCGAAAGCGAAACGGGTCATTTTCCTGTATCTGACCGGCGGGATGTCGCACGTCGATTCATTCGACTACAAGCCCAGGCTGGCAGCCGATCATGGCAAGACGGTCAGCGCCGGGCGCAACGGCAAGGGCCATCTCTTTGCCCCAAAATGGGAGTTCAAACCGAGGGGCCAATCGGGATTGATGATCAGTGAGTTGTTTCCCAATATTGCTTCGTGCGCCGACGATCTTTGTCTCATTCGTTCCATGCGGAATGATCACAACGATCACTTCGAGGCGACCTTAGGGATCCATACCGGATCGGTGACCTTTGCGCGTCCCAGCTTTGGAGCGTGGGTCAGTTACGGGCTGGGAACGGAGAATCAGAATCTGCCGAGCTTCGTCGTGCTGGCGCCCGAGTTGCCTTACGCCGGCGGCCAGAACTGGGCGAGTGATTTCTTGCCTGGCTGTCACCAGGGCACTCGCATTGTCCCGGGTTCGGAGCCGATTCCGAACATGCACCGCAGAGCCGTATCGCCGGAACTGCAACACATGGAGTTGGGGCTTCTGGACTATTTCAATGAACGGCATCGAGCCCTGCGTGCGGACGATCCAGCGCTGGCGGCGCGCATCAAATCGTTTGAAACGGCGTATGGAATGCAAATGGAAGCACCCGATATCTTCGATCTGTCGCGGGAACCGGATAGCGTTCTGACCATGTACGGTTTGGAGCGCGGATCGACGAAGGGTTTTGCCTGGCAGTGTTTGGTGGCGCGGCGAATGGCCGAGCGCGGTGTGCGCTTCATTGAGTTGATCGACACCGGCGCATCGCGCAACTGGGATGCTCATGGCGACATGGAGACCCACGTGCCGCTGGCGAAGAATGTCGATCAACCCGTGGCCGCCCTATTGAAGGACTTGAAGTCTCGCGGGATGCTCGATGAGACGCTGCTGGTGTTCACCACCGAGTTCGGGCGTACGCCGTTCCGTTCTGATCCCAATAACAAAGGACGCGAGCATCATTGCTATGCGTTCAGCTCGTGGATCGCCGGCGCCGGCACTCGGCCTGGAACCTCGTACGGCGAAAGCGATGATTATGGCATCGCGGTGGCGAAAGACGAAGCGCACCTGCACGACTTCCATGCCACGCTGCTGCACCTGCTGGGCTTTGAACATACACGGCTCACCTTCCGGCATGCGGGCCGCGATTTCCGGCTCACCGACATCGCGGGTAAAGTGATTCCGGGGCTTGTTGCCTGATGGCCAAGGAACACAGCTACTCGATTACAGTGGAGTGGACCGGAAACCTCGGCGAGGGAACGAAGGATTACCGGGCCTACAGCAGAAATCACGAAATCCGCGGGAACGGTAAGACGCTGCCGGGTTCTTCGGATCCCTCGTTTCGCGGGGATCCGGCCAGGTTCAATCCCGAAGAGTTGCTCGTCTCGACGTTGAGCTCATGCCATATGCTTTGGGTGCTGCATCTCTGCGCGGAGGCGGGCATCGTGGTGACCGGCTATCAGGATGAAGCATCAGGCGCCATGCGGGAGAATGCGGATGGGTCCGGCGAGTTCATCGAAGTGACGCTGCGGCCCAGGATGACCATTACGGATTTCACCCGAATCATGGACGCGATGGCGGTGCACGACAAAGCGCACGAGCTATGCTTTATTGCCCGCAGCGTGAAGTTTCCCGTCCACCACGAGCCGGTGATCGTACCGGAAGACTAAAGTTCCCGAAACAATTCCCAGAGATTTTGTTTTAACTCGACTCCGATTCCGGGAGCCTCGGGAAGTCTCACCCGTCCGTTGACAACCGGGTAGCCATCGGCGAAACCGCCGAACGGTTGGAAGACGCCCGGGTACGATTCGTTGCCGTGCAGGCCCATTCCCGCCGCCACATGGAGGGCCAGTTGATGGCCGCCGTGGGGAATGCAGCGGCGGGAGGACCAACCGTGCGACGCGAGCATTTGCTGGATGCGCGCGTACTCGACAATGCCGTAGCTGAGGGCTGGGTCAAACTGCAGATAATCGCGATCCTTGACCAACCCGCCGTAACGGATGATGTTCAAAGCGTCTGGTAGAGAGAAGATATTCTCACCCGTCGCGACAGGATTCTTCGAAGCTTGCGCAACCTCCCGATGAATCTCGTAGTCGAGCGGCTCGCACGGCTCTTCATACCATTTGAGTGAGTAAGCATTGAGGGCTTCGGCGTATGCCAGGGCAGTGTCCCGGTCAAAGCGGCCGTTGGCGTCAACCGCCAGATCCTGGCCCGGCTCGAGAATCCCAAGCACGGCTTCGATACGCTTCAAATCGTCCGCCAGCGCTGCACCGCCAATCTTGATCTTGACGGTGGAGTATCCCAGATCGAGATAACCGCGCATCTCATCAAGCAGCCCCTCGATCTCTTTGCCGGGGTAGTAGTAACCGCCGGCCGCGTAAACATAGGTGTCCGTGTCATAGACGCCGTTGTGGAAGCGCTCCGCCAGCACCCGGTAAAGCGGCTTCTCTTCCACTTTCGCCACTGCGTCCCAGAGAGCCATATCGAGGACCCCGACCGCCACGGATCGTTCGCCGTGGCCGCCGGGCTTCTCGTTAGTCATCATGACCTTCCATGCCTTGGCCGGATCAATAACACCGTTGGCGTCGACAAGCGAGGTGGGGTCCGCCTTTAGCAGCCGGGGAATCATGCGATCGCGCATGAGGCCGCTTTGCGAGTACCGGCCGTTTGAATTGAAGCCGTATCCAATAACCGGCCTCCCGTTTCGAATGACGTCGGTATGAATCGCGACGGCGGAGGCTGTCATTTCAGCGAAGCTGATATAGGCGTTGCGGATCTCGGAACGGATGGGCGCAACAACGTCGTGGATCTTGACGATTCGCATGATTTCCTTATTTCGGCAGGGCCGCGCGCCAGCCCTTTTGCAGTTGTTCCTTCAGTTGCTTTTCGAGCGCGGCGTACCTCGGCAGGCCGGCGAGATTCTCGAGTTCATCCGGGTCGCGCTGGCAATCAAAGAGTTCGACACCGCGCTTGCCTTCATCCCATTCCGTGTAGCGGTATCGCTCGGTACGCAGAGTCTTTCCGGTGAACAGGATCTGCTGTGGCGCCGGGCCCGGGGTCGCCGCGCGTCCGACCATAGTGAATGCAGCCTGCTTCCAGGCCTGCTGCGGCTTGTCGAGTAACGGCACAAAGCTTGTGCCCTCTAAACCCGCGGGCAGGGCTTGGCCGCATACCTCAGCCAGGGTGGGATACAGATCCACCAGTTCCACAAGCCGTGCGGAGCGTTGCCCCATCCCTTTGCGCTGCGGTGCGTAGACGATGAGCGGGACGCGCGCCGAAGCCTCGTAGAGAGATTGCTTATGCCAAAGACCGCCATGATCGCCAAGGTGATAGCCGTGATCGCCGAAGAAAACGACAATCGTGTTGTCCCAGAGTTGCAATCGGTCCATCGCCGACAGCAGCACACCGAACTGCGCATCCATGAAGCTGACGCATGCATAGTAGGCGCGGAGGTAATCGCGCACGGTGGAATCGGGCAAAGGCGTGGCCAGCGGTTCGTAGTTATATGAGGCCGGCGGCATCTTCTGGATGTGTGAGGGCGGCGTCGACGGAAGCGGAATGCGCGCCGGATCGTAGAGATCGAAGTATTTTTGCGGAGCGGAGTACGGCGAGTGTGGGCGCCGGAAGCCCGCGGCAACGAAGAACGGTTTGCCGGCATTCACGGCCTTCTCCATGTAGTTGACCGCAGTGCGGGCGAAGATGCCATCCGGGGTCTCTTCGTCTTTCTGATTTGTTGCGGACCAGGCGAAGGAATGGCCGCGCGGACCCGGTATTTTGCCCTCCTTCACGATGGTATGGGCAGGACTCTGCTTATCTGTGTCGCGTGTCTCTTCATCCCAGGAACGCGGATCTTCGGCGTGATTGCCGGTGTGGTAAATCTTCCCTGCGTGCGCCGTGAAGTATCCTGCTTTGCGGAAGTGCTCAGGGAGAAACACAGCCTCGCCGAGAAATTCACGGGTGGGAGTCTGGAGATTGAGCACGCGCGTCGTTTCGGGTCTGCGTCCGCTGAGCAGGGAAGTGCGCGAAGGTTGGCACAGCGGGAACTGGCAATAGGCGCGATCGAAAACCATGGCGCGGCGCGCGAAACGGTCGAGGTGCGGCGTTTGGACGATGGGATGGCCGTAGCAGCCAAGGGCGGTGTTCTGATCATCGGCAGCGACGAACAGAACGTTCTTGCGCGTGCCTGCGGCGAGCAGCGGCAGAGAAGAAAGTAGAGAGCGCCGGGTCAGCATGGGTTACTTTCTGAGGATACGCGGTACGCTTCGATGACCGCACTGTTGTCGAGGCTGGCGAATCCTCGTTCTTCGGCAAGCCTGAGGAGGGCATCGTGAACCGCGGAGAGTGGCGTCTTCGCCCCGTGCCGTTCCGCTTCGGCCAGGATCAGCCGGACGTCCTTATGATGTTGGGCAAGACGAGCCTCGGGCGTGTAGTCGGCCCGAATCATCTTCTCGCCCTTGACGTCCATTACCTTCGAATACGATGGGCCTGCTTGCAGGATTTCGAGTGTCTGGTGAAGGTCGAAGCCACAGGCGGCAGCAAAGGAGAGACCTTCGGCAAGAACCGCGCGATTGAGTCCCAGAACCAGATTGAGGACGAGTTTCATTCGCGCCCCTGCGCCCCAGTGCCCGAGGTGGAAACTCCGCCGGCAGAAGGTATCGAAGAGGGGCAAGGCGCGTTCGAATGCCGTGACTTCACCGCCCACCAGTGCAATGACCTCGCCATGCCGCGCCTGCCGGCTATTGCCGCCGATGGTGGCATCCAGATAGTAGACTCCCAGCTTGGCCAGCTTCACGCCCGCTGCTTCGGCCTCGGCGGGATCGCCAGTCGTGGTGTCAATGATGAGATCGCCAGACTGTAAGTAAGGCCGGATTTCTTCGATTACCGCGGCTGCGATGTGCGAGTCGGGGAGGCTCAGCACGATAGTCCGGCACTGGTCCGCCACCTGTGCGTTGGATGCCGCGGCGGCGGCGCCGGATCCCTCCACAGCACATCGATCGATGTCATAAGCGAGTAGCGGCCGGCCTGCGGCCGACAAACGGACTGCCATGGCGCTGCCGAGAAGGCCCGTTCCAATCATGCCGACGGTTTCGTGCATAGAATCCTCAAACTACCACGAAGGTGTTGCTCTCAAGTAGACTGAGAATCGCATGTCCTCATTGTTTGGAATTCTTCCCGCGGTGGTGACGCCGCTTGATTCGCAAGGCAACCTCAGCATTTCCTCTTATGAAGCGCTGCTGGCCCGTGTTTACGGCCAGGGCGTGCACGGCATTTATGTCGCAGGACAGACAGGCGAAGGACTGTCGTTGACCGTCGCGGATCGTAAGAAACTGGCGGAAGCCTCCGTGGCGAATTCGCCCAAGGGTTCGCAAGTGATCGTTCATATCGGCGCGCATCGCACCGTGGATGCAATCGAACTGGCGAAGCACGCTTCCTCCGTTGGAGTGACCGCCGTGAGCAGCCTGCCTCCGATTGGCGTGTTCTCCTTTCCTGAGATCAAGAGCTACTACCAGGCACTGGCGGCGGCTTCCGATGTGCCCTTTCTAATCTATTTCTTTCCCGGTTTGTGCCCGGCCATCACTTCGCACGATCAGATTCTCGAGTTGTGCACCATCCCGAACGTGGTGGGACTGAAGTTCACCGACATGAACCTGTACCGGTTGGAACGGATCAAGAAACAGGGCCACGTGGTGTACAACGGACACGACGAGGTGCTGGCCGCTGGTCTTCTGATGGGAGCCGACGGAGGTATCGGCACTTTCTATAACCTCACGCCGGAACTGTTCCTTGAGGTGTTCCGCTGCATGCAGGCGAAGGATATCGAAGGTGCGATGAAGGCCCAGGCGCGGATCAATGAACTGATCGAATTGACGTTGCGTGTGCCCGCTCTCAGCGCGGTGAAGCGAATGATGACCTGGAGTGGAATCCCCTGCGGCGATCCAGTCGCTCCCCGCAGGACAATGACCGCTGAGGATGAACAGAAGCTGATCGCTATGCTCGCCGCATCCAGCTTCAAGGATGCGCCGTTCGCTAAGCCTCGCTAGGCGAGAAGCGATACTCCGTAACGCTGCGATAAGTATCTCCGGCGCGAAGCACGATCGACGGGAAATCCGCATGGTGCGGCGCGTCGGGGAAATGCTGTGTCTCCAGACACAGCCCCGAGTGTGGCCAATAGATGCGCCCGCCTTTTCCGGTGATGGTGCCGTCCAGGAAATTCGCCGTATACAACTGGACGCCGGGTTCCGTGGTCCAAACTTCCATGGCAATCCCCGTGTCGGGCGCTTCCACTCGCGCCGCGAATGCCAGGCCATCGCCGGTCCGATTCAACACGAAGTTGTGATCGAAGCCTTTTCCCATGCGGTCACCCAGACGCACCGATTGACGCAGGTCGAATGGCGAGCCTGCTACATCACGGATTTCGCCGGTTGGGATCGTATCGGCATCGACGGGCGTGTACGCATTGGCTTCGATTCGAATCCTGTGATCAAGCACATCGTCCTTGGCGGATAGATTGAAATAGCTGTGATTGGTGAGGTTGATGATCGTGTCGCGAGAACTGACGGCCTCGTATTCAATGCGAAGGGCGTTCTCTTCGGTGAGCGAATAGGTCACCTTCACCTTGCATTCCCCAGGATAGCCTTCCTCCCCGTCGGGGCTGATGTAGCGCAACTCCAGCGTGTTGGTGGAGGCTTCCGCGTCCCAGATCACCTTGTCGAAGCCCCGTGCGCCGCCGTGAAGATGATGCTCGCCGCGATTGCGTGTAACGCGGTACGGGATGCCGTTAAGTTCGAAATCGCCCCGGGCGATTCGATTGCTGCACCTGCCTACAATGCAGCCGAAGAAGGGATGCCCTTGCAGGTACGGATCCAGGCTGTCAAAGCCGAGCACGACGTCTCGCCGTTTCCCCTCGCGGTCGGGAACGTGTAGCGAAAGCAGAATGCCGCCGTAGGTGGTGAATCGAGCCTGCAGGCCGTGAGCGTTCTGAAGCGTATAGAGTTCGATCATTGGACGAAGCGGTCGCGGTCATGCTTGCGCATATACACCTGAAACTTCTTCTTCGCCCGCTCCACGCGCCATTGATGATATCGCTTACGGAGAGATGAGCCCAATTCCACCTTGCGGCCCAATCCGCGCAGGTAGCCGTACCCGAAGATCATCCCGCCAAGGTGCGCTACGTGGCTGACGCCGCTGCCGCTGGCGCCAATGGAACTGAGAAAGGCGATGGCCCCGATGATCATCACAAAGTATTTGGCCTTGATCGGGAAAAGGAAACTAAAGAGGACGACACGGTCGGGATAGAGCACGCCGAAAGCAAGCAGAAGACCGTAAATCGCACCCGATGCCCCGATCGTCCTCGTGTTCATTGTTCCGAACAACGCGTTGCCGATCACGACGCAGATGCCCGCGCCGACACCGCAGAGGAAGTAGTACTTCAGGAATTCCTTCCGCCCCCAGGTGCGCTCCAGATCGGCGCCAAACATCCACAGCGTCAGCATGTTGAACAGGATGTGGCTGAACCCGTAGGGGTCGTGGAGGAACATGTAGGTGAACAACTGCCAGATGGCAAAGCCGCCCAGTACCTGTCCCGGAATGAGCCCGAAGGGGTAGAAGATCGCGCTGAAGTGAAACTGGACAGCGAAGAAATAGAGCAGGAACAGAGCCACGTTGGAGATAAGAAGCCACTTGACGCCAACGGGAAAGAAGTCAGATGTGAGCAGCCCTGATCCTCTGGTATATCGCATGTACGGCGTTGATCTCTAATCAGAGCATATCAGGAACGTGCCCCATCATGACTGAAGAGTTGCCCACCTTGTTATCATGAACCCATAGATGGCATTTCTGACGGTGTCTGGCGAGCCCGGCTGTCGTTTGGAGGAAGTGGCTCGCGTCTGCGCGTTGCGCCTCCGCTTTGAGCTCATTACCGAATCCCGGCTGCGTGAGCTGATTACGGGAGAATTCGGTTCCGAGGTGTCTATTCCGGACAAGGCTTGGCCCGCCGTTGTTACCTCGATCCTCGCCCAGTTGGGCAAAGAGCAACCGTTGGCGCTGTGTGTGCCCGGATCGGAGTTCTTGTTTCAGGAAATCCCCGGAACATTTCGCCTCCATCTTGTTGCCAGCGAGGCGCGGCGCACCGGCTTGCTGATGCTGGAGCACAGGCTGGAACGGCCGGCGGCAAAGCAATTGATGAAGCAACTGGAGCGCCAGGTGCGCGACACGAGAAAGACGCACTTCGGCAAATCGGCAGTGGCGCCTTCGGCCTACGATCTGGTCGTAAACGTGGAGCAGTTCGACGCCGAGCAGGTCGCCCTGATCGTCGAGCAGGCAGCGACCGCTCGCGGACTCCTGGTCGATCCCCTGTTGTCGGCGGCGGCGGAAGCGCAGATTCAATTTCAAACGCGCCTCCGCTTGGCGAAGTTCGGCATCACACCGCCGGACAAGGTGACCTTGAAGAAAAAGGCATTCGCCAACCACAGCGAGCAGATCTTCGCCAATTTGCTGGACTTCTATCGCATCCCCTGGGAATATGAGCCCAAGAGCTTTCCCATCCAATGGGACAAAGACGGGCGCGTGCTCGAAGCCTTCACCCCGGATTTCTATCTGCCTGAGTTCGATCTGTATGTTGAGCTGACCACGATGAAGCAATCGCTCGTGACCAAAAAAAATCGCAAGGTGAAGTTGTTGAAGACGCTGTATCCACACGTCAATGTGCAGGTCTTCTATCAGAAGGATTTTCGCAATCTGATCTTCAAGTACGGGTTGGCTGAACGTAGCGTGCTGGTATGAGTGCGCAACCCCCAGGTGTGGAACGTATCCTGTTCACCGAAGAACAGGTGTCGCAGCGGATTCAGGAAGTGGCCGCCGAAATCAGCGCAAAGTATCGCGGCCGCGAATTGAAACTCGTGGGCGTCTTGAAAGGATCCATCTTCTTCCTCACTGCCCTTGCCCGCGCGATAGAAATTCCGGTGAAGATTGATTTTCTCTCCATCTCCAGCTTTTCCGGGAAGAAAGGGCCCAGCAGCGGTCTCGTCCGTATCGCCAAGGACTTGGATGAAAGCATCGAAGGCGAAGATGTGCTGCTCGTGGAGGATATCGTGGATACCGGATTCACCATCCGTTACCTGCTGCAGACTCTCGCCGGGCGTGGCCCCAATTCGATGGGGTTGTGTACCCTTCTCGACCGGACTTCGCGTCGGATTGTACAGGTTCCAGTCGACTTCCGTTGCTTCGAGATCGGCGATCATTTTGTGATTGGATGCGGGCTGGACTACAAGCAGTTGTATCGAAACCTCGGCTATATTGCCGTGATGAATCCCCAGATTCTGGAGCGATGAGCGATGTGGCGCCTGATTTGTGTGGTTGTGTTGTGGGTGGCGATGCTGTCGGGGCAAACACCTGCTAAGAAGCGCCCCGCCGCCAGGCCGAAACCTCAGCCAAAGGCTGTCACGGAGGCGCCCGCACCGGCGCAGCCGCGCACTTTTCCCATTCTGTCCCTAACCGTCGTGGGTAACAAGATCTATCCTTCGGAAAAAATCCTCGCGGTGACTGGATTGAAGGTCGGCCAGCCGGTGGTAGAGAAAGAATTCGATGCCGCGCGCGACCGGTTGGTGGCCTGTGGGTATTTCGAATCGGTTGGCTATCAGTACAAACCCTCGGCCGATGGGATGGGTTTCAACGCTTCCTTCGAAGTGAAGGAAGTGGAGCAGTCGTACCCGGTGAAATTCGACCGGCTGGCAAAGCCGGAAAAAGAACTGCTCGATGTGCTCGCCAAATCCGACCCCTTATTCGGTGAGAAGGTGCCAGGCACAGCCGTGTTGCTGGCCAAGTATGCAAAGGTTCTGGAAGCAGTGGCGGGAGAAAAAGTGGTGGGTAAGGTTACCGCGGAAGGGCCGAATGATTTGCGGATCGTTTTCCAGCCCGCGAAGCTGCCTCCTTCCATCGCCGAAGTGCGCTTCCTGAAAAATGAAGTGCTGCCGCAGGCGGTACTGCAGAAAGCGATCTCCGGTGCTGCCGTTGGTGCGGTATGGGAAGAGAAGCGCTTTCGCCAGATACTCGATGCCAGCATTCGTCCCCTGTATGAGGCTCGGGGCCGCCTACGCATTGATTTTCCGAAGGTGAGTGCGGAGCCGGTACAGGATGTGGATGGATTGCGAATCAGTGTGGAAGTGGTCGAGGGCGAGCCATACACCTTGGGTGACGTAAAGGTGGACACGGAAACCGCTGACGAGCGCATGTTGCTGCGCGCGGGCAACCTGAAGAAAGGTGATCTGGCCAATTTCGACGACATCAAGGAAGGCATTGAGCGCATGCGTGCTGTCGTGCGGCGCAATGGCTATTTGCAGGCGAAAGCCGATGTGGAGCGCCATTTGGATGATGCGAAGAAAGTCGTGAATCTCACGGTCCGCATCGAGCCGGGAAAGCGCTACATGTTCTCCAGGCTGAACATCGTGGGATTGGATATTCTCACAGAACCTGCGATTCGCAAAATGTGGGCACTCAAGGAAGGTCAGGCGTTCAATCCGGATTATCCCGAGACATTCCTCAACCGTATTCGGGAGGAAATGGTCCTCGACAATCTGGGCAAAACGAAGTCCGAAGTGAAGCTGGACGAGCAGGCGCTAACCGCTGACGTGACGCTATACTTTAGCGGGCAGCCTCCGCCGCCCAAAAAGAAATTTCCCTAGTTTGAACATGCCGATTCAAAAGACGATTTCCCCTGTGGACGGACGCGTGTACGTCGAGCGCGAACTGGCGTCCGGAGCCGAGATTGAAGCCGCACTAGCGCAGGCTGTGAGCGCCCAGAAGAGCTGGCGCAACATGCCGCTGGCTGAGCGGCTGGATGTGTGCCTCCGTTTCGTGGAAGCGATGGAGGCGGATGCCGATGCGATTGGCGAAGAACTCACGTGGCAAATGGGTCGTCCTGTCCGCTATTCGCCCATGGAGATCCGCCGCGGGTTCGCCGAACGCGCGCGCTATATGATCGAGATTGCCCCGCAGATCCTGTCCGATATCGCATTGCCGGTCAAGGCGGGATTTACACGGTTCCTGCGGCGCGAACCCGTTGGCGTGGTGTTCACCATTGCCCCTTGGAACTACCCGTATCTGACCGCGGTGAATTCAGTTGTTCCGGCGATCGTCGCCGGCAATGCCGTTATCCTGAAGCATTCGGCGCAGACGCCGCTTTGTGCCGAACGATTCGCCAAGGCGTTCCACAAAGCAGGATTGCCGGATGGCGTCTTCCAGTTCCTCCATCTCAGCCATGACGACGTCAATCGCGTCATTGGAGATGGCCGCGTTGGCTTTGTGGCATTCACCGGATCGGTTGCCGGTGGGCATGCGGTCCAGCAAGCCGCAAGCCGCCGCTTTGTGGGCACGGCGCTGGAGTTGGGCGGCAAGGATCCGGCCTACGTGCGCGCCGATGCCAATATGGCGCACGCCGTGGAAAACCTGGTCGACGGGGCGATGTTCAACTCCGGGCAATCGTGCTGTGGCATTGAACGCATCTATGTGCATCGTGACGTGTTTGATGAATTCGTGCAGGGTGCCGTGGCTCTGACGAAAGACTATGTTCTAGGCAATCCACTGGAGCAGGCAACCACTCTGGGACCCATGGTGCGCACCGGAGCTGCCGAGTTTGTCCGCGCGCAAATTGCGGAAGCCGTCTCCATGGGAGCTGTGGCGCACATCGATGCTGCTTCGTTTGCCGCGAACAAACCGGGCTCGCCTTATCTCGCTCCGCAAATACTCACCAACGTGGATCACCGCATGCGGGTAATGACCGAGGAAAGCTTCGGACCCGTGGTCGGGATCATGGCAGTGGATTCCGATGAGCAGGCGATTGAGCTAATGAATGACAGTGCCTATGGATTGACCGCAGCCGTGTGGACATCCGATGAAGCCGCGGCCGTTCGCATCGGAGATCGCATTGAGACGGGCACCTGGTTCATGAATCGTTGCGATTATCTGGACCCGGCGCTCGCCTGGACCGGCGTCAAAGATTCCGGCCGTGGTTGCACGCTAAGCGTCCTGGGCTACGAACAACTGACCCGCCCGAAATCATTTCATCTGCGCGTGAGTGTCTGATTTACGCAAACAGATTGGACAGGGCCCCCTCGAGCTCGGGAAATTGAAAACGGTAGCCGCTGTGGCGAGCGACCGCACAATCCACCCTCTGGCTGGAGGTGAGCATCGTTGCCATCTCTCCGAAAATCAGCTTCAGACCGAATTCCGGCACCGGGATGAGCGTGGGCCTATGCAGAGCTCTGCCCAGCGCATGCGTGAAGTCTGCATTGCGGACCGGGTTCGGCGCCGTCACGTTCAATGGCCCTTGCAACGTTGGTGTTTCCAGTGCATGAATGATGAGCCCCACGGCATCGTCGGCGTGCACCCATGACATCCACTGACGGCCGTTTCCGATTTTGCCTCCCGCCCCAAGGCGGAACGGCGTGATCATCTTCGCCAGCGCCCCGCCGTCGGGACCCAGCACGATACCAATGCGAAGCAGCACAGTGCGCAGCCCCAGCCTCTGTGCCTGAAGAGATGCGCCTTCCCACGCCACGCAGATTTCCGGAAGGAAGCCCGCTCCCGGAGACGCTGTTTCCGGCAGCAACTCTTCCCCACGGTCGCCGTAATAACCGATGGCCGATGCGGCGATGATGGCCTGCGGCTTGACAGAGAGTTGCGCGACCGCCCGCAGCAAAGCTTCCGTCCCATCGACACGGCTGGTGCGGATTCGCTGCTTGACGGCGGACGTCCAGCGTTGCGCGACGGGTTCGCCGGCGAGGTGGATGATCGCCTCGGCGTTGTCGACCGGTGGCGTCGTTCCGCTGGTGGCATCCCAAGCGGAGAACTGCACACCCGCGCGCAGATTGTTCGGCCGCCGGCGTCCAAGCAAGTGCAGAGTGTGCCCGCGATCCAGCAGCCGTGCGATGAGGCGCTGGCCGATGAATCCGCTGGCTCCCGTGAGTGTGATTTGCATGGTGCCCGCTCTATCTCAGGGTAAACAAATCCTTGCCGGTGCGCTCCAGATAGTCGATTTCTTTGATGTAGGAATCCACGGCAGTCTTCCTGCGCATACCCTCATAGGACATGAATCGCAATGTGCCGAAAATAGGGCGCTCCTGCCAGGGACGGTCATGCAGGCCGAAGCACCACAGAATATTCGTGTAGGTGTTGGGATCGCGCCCATCCACGGCATAACGGTCGTGCAGGTAAACCATGGTATGCAGCGCTTCTTCGTGGGTGGCGGACCACTCAATGATTTTCTTGCCCCAGTACATCCGGTAGTAGCCGTGCACTTTGCCCCTCAGCAGCATTTCCTTCTGCGTGGCATTCCACAGAGGGTCGTGAGTATGCGCGGCTTCGAACTGCTCGCGAGTGTAACAGGGGTCTCGGCTGTCTGCTTTGTGTTTGGCCATCGTCTGTAACGCCCAGTTGGGAAGTTGGCCGAAGGTGTCCGGCGGATCGCTGAACCGGGCGTAGTTGAAGGCGAGTTCACGCCGTACGATCAGTTCCTCCAGAAATTCATCGGCCACCAGTTTGTGTTCGGCGGCATATGCCTTTGCCGACAGAGCGATTTCCAGCGCGCTGACGTGGCCGTAATGCAGATACGGGCTCAGGTCGCTGGTGGCATGCGCCGCTGGGTCATTGCGTTCCTGCGCATAACGGCGTAGGCGATCCTGAAGAAACCGTTGCAGCGTGCGCTCGGCCGCAATTCGCCCGCCTCGAAAGGTGGTCGATGGTTTCACGCTGTGATCAATCTCGCAGGAGGCCACCAGTTCGGCAATGTTCTCGGTGGTGACCGTAGTATGAAAATCCGGTACTGGCTCAGTGTAGGGAATAGCGGCGTGGACAGGGTGCGCAGGCCGTAGGTATTGCGGCAGCAGGCGATGGATTTTGGGCCGGATCGTATACGCCGCCCATTCGCGCTTCTCCATCAGGGACATGGGAACAATGCAACTCGAATCGACGGCATGGTAAGGGATGCCGATCTTCGCTGGAACAGATGCGTTGTGTCTGCGAGCAACAAACGTCGGGTAGTCGTCAGTCACCACCATGTGAGCGTGGGCTGCCAGCCTGTATAGAACATCGCGTGGATCGTCCGGCCCGCGCTCCAGGTAGAACACATACCCGATGCCGAGTTTGGCCAGACGCTTCGCGGTTTCCGGCACTCCCTCCAGCAGGAATGTGTGATGCCGGTTGTTCGCGTAAGGGTATCGGTAAGTGATGGCTTCGTAAACCAGGACGGGCAATTTGTGACGGTTGGCCGTTTCCACCGCGTGCAGCAATGCGTGGTTCGATTCCACCCGCCGGTTCATTTGGGCCCAATAGAGCACATAGCGCGCACCGGCGCGCGGCGTCGCTTGATTCAAAACTCGGACACGTGGATCCACAGGATTGAGATGCCGCCAGTGCGGCGGCAGGGGCAGAAAATTCGCCTGCCGTTACAATGGTAGTTTGCGATGCGAATCTGGAATCGCGCCAAACTGCTCTGGGCTTACCTCACGCGCCGGTCGCGCACGAATGCATTGCCCGTCGAATACATCGTGGAAACGACGGCCAAGTGCAACCTCTACTGCCCAATGTGTCCTCGCGAAATACACAAACAGCCGAAAGAAGACATGACCGACGAGGTCTTCGGCCGCCTCGTGCGTGAGTCCAATCACACCGGCGAGCACATGATGCTCATCGGATTGGGCGAACCATTCCTCGATCCCAAAATCTTCGACCGCATCGAATACTGCGAGCAGCACGGAATTTCTACTCTGCTTTCCACTAACGGAACGCTGCTGGACGAAGCGAATGCCCAGCGTCTGCTGGACACACCGCTGAAGCACGTCACCTTGAGCTTCGATGGGTCAACGAAAGAGAGCTACGAGTTCTATCGCAAAGGCGCCCGCTTTGAAAAAGTGCGCGATAACTTCGTGCGCTTCGCGAAAATGAAGGCCGAACGCAAAGCCCCGATCCAGGTGGTCGCCCAGATGGTCCGGATGGAGAAGAATGCCGGGGAGGTGGACGACTTTGTTCGCTTCTGGAGCGCTGTGCCTGGCGTAGACGCCGTGCGCATCAAAGAAGACGAAACGAACCTCATGCGGCCGGATGCGGGGCACGGGACTGAGGATTGGAAGCATCCCTGCCACTACCTCTGGCGTGGGCCCATGTACGTGAAGCACAACGGCGATGTCTACCCCTGCTGCCAGAGCTACATGCTCGATGGCAAACCCTTGGGGAACGTGCGCGAGCACGGGCTCAAACAAATCTTCGACTCCGAAGAAATGCAGCGCATGCGGCGCCTGCATCTCAACGGGCGCGCCCATGAGATCGACATCTGCGCCCGCTGCTGCACCACGATTCCGCATCCCGTGCTGGTGGCCGGCAGCCTGTTGTTCCACGGCGAAACTGTGCGCAAGTTGTTGCCGGTGATCGAGCGCCTAACTTACTTCTCAAAGTTGCCCCGGCGTTTGCTCTCCCCGCCAAAGCGAATCGCGAAGAAGGAAGACTTGGTCCGGATCGACTCACCAAAATAACCAATTGACGGAGTATCGCCCGGCAGGATAGGCTGCCAGGAATGCGCCGATTCTTCCTCCTTTCGTCATTCGCAGCCTTGCTCTGGGGCCAGAACGTGGATTGGAGCGTCTATCTGGGCGACAAGGGCACGACGCATTACAGCCCGCTCGATCAGATCAACAAGCAGAATGTCTCGCAGTTGCGCCAGGTCTGGCGGCATGAAACCGGCGATATCGGCGAGTTCCAATCGAATGGGCTCATTGTGGACGGCGTTCTCTACACGGCGTCGCCGAACCGCAAAGTGCTGGCATTGCGCGCGGCTACCGGTGAGCGGCTCTGGACATTTGACCCATTATCGGAGCGTGCCGACAATCCAGGTAAACGGCAACGCGGTGTCGTGTACTGGGCAAGCGGGAACGACAAGCGCATCTTTACCGGCGCTGGCACGTATCTGTATGCGCTGGATGCAACAACAGGCAAGCCGGTGCGGAGTTTCGGGAAAAACGGCTCCGTCCACATGGGCGAAGGTGTGGATACTTACGGTAACCCCGGACCGCCGAGCGTCATCATCAACACCCCCGGCGTGATTTACAAAGACATGTACATCGTTGGAGGCAGCACTCGCGGTCCCGGAACAATCCGCGCCTATGATGTCCGCACCGGCTCGATGAAATGGATCTTTCACGTGATCCCGCGCCCCGGCGAGTATGGATACCATTCGTGGCCTCCCGAGGCCTATAAAACAGCCGGTGGCGCGTCCAACTGGTCCGGCTTGGCGTTGGATGAACCGCGCGGCATCTTGTATGTGCCCACTGAGACTGCCGAGCCCGATTTCTGGGGTGGGGACCGCGCCGGTGCGAACCTCTTCGCCAATTGCCTCATTGCTCTCGATGCCAACACGGGAAAGCGCCTCTGGCATCACCAATTGGTTCACCATGACCTGCTCGATAAAGATCTGCCGACGCCCCCGGTCCTGCTCACCGTAAAGCGCAACGGTCTGACCATCGACGCCTTGGCGCAGGGGACGAAGAACGGATTGCTCTTTGTGTTTGACCGCGTAACCGGTGAGCCCCTATGGCCAATTCATGAAGTGCCCGTCCCCCAATCGCAGTTGGCGGAAGAGCCTGCATGGCCTACGCAACCGGTGCCGCTGAAGCCCCCGCCGCTGACACGCCAGAACTACACGGCGGAGGATGTGTCCAACATCTCTCCCGAAGCGAAGCGGATGACGGAGGTGCGCTACAAACAATCCGGTTCGTCTGGACCCTTTCCTGGGCCGAGTCTGAAAGAGACCATCATCTTTCCTGGCTTCGATGGCGGCATGGAATGGGGCGGCGCAGCCGCGGACAAAGAGGGCGTGTATTACGCCAACGTGAACGAAATACCGTGGCTGTATCAGATGGTGCCGGCACGCGGGTCGCTGGGGGAGCGCATGTATCAAACCAACTGCGCCTATTGCCACGGACTCGACCGTAAGGGCGATGCCAAAGGTGGATTCCCCGGTTTGACGGATTTGGCGAAACGCAGTTCCCGTGAGGCCGTGACAAAGATTGTGGAGCAAGGTGGTGGGCGCATGCCTGCCTTCGGCCAGATGCGCGCCGATCAACGCAAGGCAGTGATCGACTACCTGATGGGCGAAGAGACACCGAGCGCCACTGGGCGGCGCGCGGGACAGGGCCCGCCGTATGTGTTCGCCGGCTTCCGCCGTTATTTCGACGCCGAAGGCTATCCCGCCATCCGGCCGCCGTGGGGAACGCTGAATGCCGTGGATCTGAACACAGGTGAGATCAAATGGAAGGTGCCGCTCGGAGAATACCCGGAATTAACCGCTCGCGGCATTCCACCCACGGGTACGGAAAACTATGGCGGTCCGGTTGTCACGGCCAGTGGTCTGATCTTCATCGGTGCCTCCGCGGATGAGACCATCCGCGCCTTCGACAAAGACACCGGCAGAGTCCTCTGGAAGGCGAAGCTGCCCTTCAGCGGCAATGCCACTCCAAGCGTGTACATGGTGAACGGAAAGCAGTTTGTCGTCATCTCGGCCGGTGGTGGCAAGTCCGGACGGCCGGCCGGGGGCAGCATTGTGGCATTTGCACTGCCATGATCGTATAATGGTAGAACTGCCCAAAGCCCCTGCTCAAAGCAGTACACACTGATCCCTTGCCCTGCCCTCGGGGCTCTTTCCGATCATGTTTGAGAATCTTTCCGACAAGCTGCAGCGCGTCTTCAAGAACCTGCGCGGCGAAGGCAAACTCACGGCCGAGAACATGGAAGCGGCCCTGAAGGAGATCCGCGTCGCCTTGCTGGAAGCCGACGTGCACTTCCGCGTCGTGAAGCAGTTGATGGAAAGCGTGAAGGAAAAAGCCATTGGCCAGGAAGTACTTAACTCGCTTTCCCCAGCCCAGCAAGTGGTCAAGATCGTTCGCGATGAGCTCATCAAAATCCTCGGCAGCCATCAGGCAAAGCTGCGGTTAGCCAATGAGCCGCCCAGCGTCATCATGATCGTTGGCCTCCAGGGATCCGGCAAAACCACCTCGACCGGAAAGCTATCCAGGTTGCTTGCAAAGCAGGGCAATCGCCCGATGCTCGTGTCCGTGGACATTTACCGGCCTGCCGCGCGCCAGCAATTGAGCGTCATCGCCAAAGACGTCAACATCCCCGTCTACGAGGGTACCGCCGAAGAAGCGGCGAAACCCGTGGAATTGGCGCGCTCGGCCAAGCGCGAGGCGACACAAAACAATCGTGACGTGCTGCTGGTGGATACCGCTGGACGCCTCCACATTGACGACCAGTTAATGACCGAATTGCAGCAGCTCAAAGACCTGCTCAACCCGGTCGAGATTCTCTTCGTTGCCGACGCCATGACCGGACAGGACGCAGTGAAATCCGCCGACGAGTTCCACAAACGGCTGGGCATCACCGGCGTCATCCTCACGAAGATGGATGGCGATGCTCGCGGCGGCGCGGCGCTCTCTATCAAAACTGTCACCGGCCAGCCCCTCAAATTCATCGGCCTCGGCGAGAAGCCGGACGCCTTTGAGCCGTTCCATCCCGACCGCGCCGTGTCGCGTATTCTCGGCATGGGCGATGTGCTGTCCCTTATCGAAAAGGTCGAACAGAACATCGATCAGAAACAGGCCGAGCAGATGCAGCGCAAACTGCTCGACAACGAGTTCACGCTCGAAGATTTTCGCGACCAGTTGAAGCAACTGCGCAAATTGGGTCCCCTGGAGTCGCTCATCGGGATGATCCCGCAATTGGGCCCCCTCGGCAAAGAACTGAAGAACGCCAAGGTTGACGAGAAAGAAATGACCCGCATCGTGGCCATCGTCGATTCGATGACGCCTGACGAGCGGAACAACCACATGATAATTAACGGCTCGCGCCGCCGCCGCATCGCCATGGGCAGCGGGACGACCGTGCAGGACGTAAACCAACTGCTGAAACAATACACCCAGGCTCGCAAAATGATGAAATCGTTTTCCGGCGGGCTGCTGGGCAAGAAGATGGGGAAATTCAAACTGCCCGGAATGGGCGGCGGCTTCCCGTTTCAGTAGACTATGATTATAGAGATCTGAGGAGTAAACCAAACAGCATGTTGATGATCCGCCTGGCTCGTTTTGGAGCCAAGAAAAAGCCTACGTATCGCGTCGTCGTGATTGACAAAGAACGCGCCCGCGATGGCCGCGCCATTGAAATCGTGGGGCACTACAACCCCGTTTCCGATCCGGCGCAGGTTGACCTGAAGCACGATCGCATCTCGCACTGGATGAAGTGCGGCGCAAAGCCCTCGGACACGGTGGCTCGCCTCATTGCCTCGAACCCTGCGCCAGCCGCCTAACGTCTGTTCGTAAGTCCCTCCCCACGCGTCTGGGACCAATGAGACGCCCACGGCAAAAGTTCGATAGGAGACTTCGAAATGGATATCAGGCAACTGGTGGAAGAGATCGCCAAGTCGCTGGTGGATACACCCGATGAGGTGGTCGTAAAGGAAGTCGCTGGGGACCACGCCACCGTGTTGGAACTCCGCGTGGCGCCAAGCGATTTAGGGAAAGTGATCGGCAAGCAGGGGCGCACCGCGCGTGCCATGCGCACGTTGCTGGGCGCATCCGGAATGAAGCTGAACCGCCGCTTCTCGCTCGAGATTTTGGAATAGTGGCGCCGGATTGGGTCATTGTGGCCTGCATTGTGCGGCCGCGCGGCGTGCGAGGCGAAGTGGTCGCCGATGCCGCGAACTGGACCGCCGGTCAGTTGTTGTCCTTTCCGAACTTGGTTCTGTTCCCCGGTCAGCGTCCCATGAAATTGGAGCACGCTTTTCCCCATCAGGAACGTATGGTGCTCAAGTTCGTCGGCATCGACACCGTGGAACAGGCGGAAACCTTGCGCGAAGCCCAATTGTGCATACCGCGATCGGATCGTCCTCCCGCCCCGGAAGGCGAAGTTTATTACAACGATCTGGTCGGTTGCCGCGTCCTCGATTATGAGAGCGGCCGCGAATTGGGCACCGTGGCGGATTACCTCGAGTATGGTGGCCCGGTCCTGTTGCAGGTAATGAACGGTGGCCGCGAGATGCTGGTCCCGTTCGTGCCTGCCATCTGTAGAGAATACGATCTGGCCGGGCGTTGGATCCGCGCCGAACTGCCGGAAGGATTTGAAGACCTGTGATCTTCCACATCGTGACCATCTTTCCGGAGTTTTTCCGCGGTCCGTTTGAACACGGCGTGTTAGGAAAGGCGATTGAGGCCGGCTCTGTGGAAGTCCGTATCCACAACCTGCGCGATTGGACCTTCGACCGGCATAAAACCGTGGATGACCGCCCCTTTGGGGGCGGGGAAGGCATGGTGATGAAAGCCGAGCCGCTGTTTCTCGCCGTGGACGCGATCTGGCCCCAACGCACCGCGCGGCAAAAGGTGGTTCTGCTTTCGGCTCAGGGCCGGTTGTACCGCCAGGAACTCGCAAGAGAGTATGCCGGGCTCGATGAATTGATGCTCATCTGCGGCCGATACGAAGGCGTGGATGAACGCGTCGCCGAGCACCTGGTGGATGACGAGATTTGTATTGGCGACTATGTGATGAGTGGCGGCGAATTGGGTGCCGCCGTTGTCGTGGATACCGTTGGCCGGTTGTTGCCTGGCGTGCTTGGTAACGAGGCTTCAAGTGTTCACGAATCGTTTTCCCAGGGCATCCTCGATTGCCCCCACTGGACCCGTCCGGCCGAGTTTCGCGGCTACGGCGTCCCGCAGGTTTTGTTGAATGGTAATCATGCCGAGATCCGCAAGTGGCGGCATCAGGCGGCGATGGAAAAGACGGCGCGCCGGCGTCCCGATTTGCTTCGAGAGAGCATTCCGCCGGGAAACGCGCTAAACTAAAATATTTGCGCATTGATCAGAGGTAGCTAGCATGACGAACCCACAACTGACGAAGGTCCTGAACAACAACAAACGGGCCACTCCCCACCCCGACTTCCGCATCGGCGATACGATTCGCGTCCAAGTGAAGATTCGTGAAGGCGACAAAGAGCGACTCCAGGCCTTCGAGGGCACTGTCATTGCCCGCCACAACAGCGGCATGGGCGAAACCATCACCGTCCGCAAAGTGAGCTTCGGCCACGGCGTAGAGCGTATCTTCCCCGTCCACGCGCCTGTGATCGATTCCATCCAGGTGATTCGTACGGGCCGCGTTCGCCGCGCCAAGCTTTACTACATCCGCGCGCTCCGCGGCAAAGCTGCTCGTCTTCGCGAGCGCGAATAGACGAGTCCATAGATTCCTTACGGGCCCGATCACGTGGCTGCCCCAGGCGCGAAAGAAAAAACGGTTCGCAGTACCTATGAGGCATCTGCGCGCAAGCAGGGCTTCGTGCTCATTGCCGGCGCCGATGAAGCGGGCCGTGGTTCTCTATTCGGACCCGTCTATGCGGCCGCAGTCATCCTCGATCAGGCGAATCCGATCCGTGGATTGCGCGACAGCAAGCAACTCAGCCGCGAGCGCCGGGAGGTCCTCGCTGTCCGGATCCGCGAGCGTGCTCTGGCGTGGGCTGTAGCTACCGCAGACGCTGCCGAAATCGACGCCATTAACATCTACCAGGCTTCGCGGCTGGCCATCAAACGGGCGGTCTCAATGCTGTTTCCCGCCCCCGATTATCTGCTGGTGGACGCGCTGCACATTGACTTGGAGTTACCGCAGGAGGGGATCATTCACGGAGACGCGCTGAGTCCATCCATCGCCGCCGCTAGCATACTGGCCAAAGTGGACCGGGACGCTTGCCTCTGCGATTGGGACCAGCGTTATCCCCAGTACGGATTCGCCCGCCACAAAGGCTATCCTACCCCTGAGCATCTCGAAGCACTCGCCTTGCACGGGCCAACGCCGCATCACCGGATGTCGTACGCTCCAGTCCGGCAACTTCCGCTTTTCCCCCCTACTGAGGCTTGGGCATGAACCCCGAATTGCCGCCACTGCATCCGGTGGATGTGGATACACACTCGTCCCGCTTCCGCTGGTATCACAAAGTGGCTGCGGTGGTGTTCGCTATTTTCTGCTTTGAGCTCGGTGTCTTTCTCCTCGTATTCCCCTGGCTCGATTTCTGGGAGCAGAACTTCTTTGCCACCTGGAATCATACGCTCCAGCAGTTGTGGATGAACTCCTACTTCCGCGGAACAGTGAGCGGGTTGGGGCTGGTGAACATCTTCGTCTCCTTTGTGGAGATTGTCAGATTGCGGCGATTCTCTGGGGAATAGTTCAGCAGTTCAGCATTGTTCCAGCAGGATGGAGGCGCCACTACGTGTAGCTGTCCAGCCAGGGGGAACCAGTGTGGTCGAGCCGTAATCGAGGATCAGGGCAGGGCCAGCGGTGGCTTTGCCGGGAACCTGGCTGCGCTGGTACGCGGGGATGTTGCGCCACCGGCCGTCCACATACACGCGGCGCGTTTCGGGTTTGCTCATCCTGGCGGGCGCGGTATCCGCGAGCTTTGGCTTGCGGACCGGCGTCGTCGCGCGGACGCGGATGGTGACGATTTCAATCGGGCGCGACGCGTCTGAATAGCCGTAGGTTTTGGCGTGCTCTTTGTGGAAGGCCGCTGTGGTCTTGGGCCCGCGATAAGGAATGGTCAGCTCGTAGCTTTGACCCAAATAGCGGACGTCGGCAAAGCGCTCCATCCTGGCTCTATTGTTTTCGGCGCGGGCGCGGGATTCCATCTCCGTGAAGCGAGTCTCGATGGCGGCATTGGCGCCGAGCACTCCGGCGGCGTAGTCCCGAACGTGGGGAGCGAGCAGCATTCCCAGCGCAGAGAGGACTCCGGCGTCAGCGGGGGCGATCACGGTACGGATCTGAAGCTCAGCCGCGATGTCGCAGGCGTGGAGCCCCCCGCACCCGCCAAATGCGATCAGTGCGAATTGCCGTGGGTCGTAGCCACGCTCGATGGAAACGGCACGGATGGCACGTTCCATGTTGGCGTTGGCAACTTTGAGGATGCCTTCGGCGGCCTGGACGCGGGAACGCTTGAGGGGGATGGCGATGGTGTCAATAGCTTGGGCGGCACGTTCGATGTCGAGCGCCATCGCGCCGTCCAGGAAGGATGCCACGCGGCCGAGCACCACATGCGCATCGGTCACCGTAGGGCGTGTGCCGGCGCCGTAGCAGGCGGGGCCGGGATCGGACCCCGCGGATTCGGGACCTACGCGCAACAGCCCGCCTTCGTCGATGCGCGCCAGCGAGCCGCCCCCTGCGCCGACCGTATGGATATCCAGCATCGGCACGCGAATCGGTACCCCGTCGACAATGGCCTCCACGGTTTCCCGCGGTGCGCCGTCGCACAGGCTGACATCCGTCGACGTGCCACCCATATCGAACCCGAGGGCGCGCTTGTGACCTGCCTGGCGCGCGATTGAAAACGCTCCCACCACTCCACCTGCTGGGCCGGAGAGCACGGTGCGCACGGCGTGACGGCGCGCGTTGGACGCGGTGAGCAGTCCACCGTTCGATTGCATGATGGCCACCGGATAGGGCGAGCCCGATTCCAGCGCGCCCAGATAGCGGTCCATGAGCGGACCAACGTAGGAATTGAGCAGCGTCGTGGAGCCGCGCTCGTATTCCCGGAACTCGGGACAGATGTCCGATGACAGGCTAATGTAACCGAGGCCTTCCAGGGCTGCCGCGATCGCCCGCTCATTATCGGGCGTCTGATAAGCGTGCAGAAGGCAAATGGCGATGGATTCTACCTTCGCCTCGCGCAGAGTCTGGCGCAGATGCTTCAACTCCTTGACCTGCGGGCGCTGTGCGATCGTGCCATCAGCGTGGGCTCGTTCCTTAACGCCGAAGCAGAGTTCAGCGGCATTGAGAAACCGCTTCGGCGGAGGAGTCAGATCGTAAAGCGCTGCGCGGTTCTGGCGGCCAATGTGAAGGATGTCTTCGAAACCCGCGGTGGTGACGAAGGCGGTCCGCGCTCCCTTGCGTTCCAGCAATGCGTTGGTGGCGACCGTGGAGCCGTGAATCACTTCCACACCTCCTCGCGCCGCCGCGGTGGCGCGCGCTATCCCCGCCAGAATCACTTCCGCCGGATTGCGCGGATTGGACCGGACCTTGAAAGACTCCATCCGTCCGTTGTCGTGCAGAACCACGAAGTCAGTGAATGTGCCCCCGGCGTCAATTCCAATGCGCATCGTCTATCTCACCGGAAGCTCGGGCAGGCGGATGCCTTCGTGGCGGAAGCGCTCGAGCATACGCCTGCGGATATTCGATTGCGCCAAACCCTGATTGAGGCGATGTTTCACCTGGATGATCAGCTTGAATTGAAGGTGAGTGGGTGTCACTCCGGGATCGAAGACCACCAGCGGCTCGAATTCGGGTACAAGATTTTCCTCCTTGGCTGCTTCTTCCAGGGCAATCGCGGACGCCCGGTTAATGTCCGCGTCGAAGGCGGTGAGGATCAGGACTTCCGTCACTACCTTCTGATTCGGAAGGGCGAAATTGGTGAGGATGCTGGAAGTGATCTTTTCGTTGGGAATGACAATAACGTTATTGGAGGTGGTCAGCACGCGCGTCGTGCGCCACCCGATGTCGGTCACCGTCCCCTCTTCGGCGCTCGACAGACGGATGAAATCGCCAATGGAGATGGGAGCTTCCACAAGGATGTGAATGCCCGCAAAAAAATTGGCAAGTGTGTCACGCAGAGCAAGCGCGAGAGCAAGACCTCCGACGCCTAACGCCGTGAGCAGCGGCGTCACGGAGATGTCGAAGTACCGTAGGAGGACGGCCACCCCCAGCGTCAGAATAAAAACGTGGATGAGCGCTTTGGAGACGCCCGAGTCTGCGAACGATAGGCCGCGCTCCTGTGCCGACGTTTGAGCAAGCCGCACAAGGAGAGACGACGTAACGACACACACGCTCAGCACCAGGAACACGACGAGCCCTGCTGCAGCCCAATAGGTGGCGCGCGCAGGCAGGTCTGTGTATCGCAGGGTAATGGCCAGCGCTCCCGTGAGGCACCAAAGAATGGAGGGGAATCGGACGGATTGGATGAAAATACGGCCGCGCCTGCCAGGACCGGACGTTTGCTTCTCGAGCCACGCAATGATGAGTTGGCGAAGCACAAGCAGAATCGCCAGCGAGGCCGCGAACAGCAGCAGAGATTGGACCCAATCAACCAGCAGCGCGGGATTCTTGATGGCGACAGAAGGCATGGACAGGAAATTTCCATTCTCCCATGAGCGCGATGCATCCTAGAATAGAGGGAGTTGCAGGTTCTCCCCCTCCGAAACAATGATTCAACTCGACAATGTCACCAAGGAGTTTGACGGCAAGCGCAAGGTCGTCGCGCTTGATGCTGTAACTCTTCATATCCCCAAGGGGGAGATGGTGTCGATGATCGGGCCCTCCGGCTCCGGGAAGTCGACACTGTTGAATTTGATTGGAGGGCTGGACAAGCCGTCCCGTGGAGAGATTCGCATTGACGGTCAGCAGATGAGTGCTGTGTCGGACGATGATCTCACCCGGATGCGGCGCGACAAGATCGGATTTATTTTTCAGTTCTTCAATCTGCTGCCGACCTTGAGCTGCCTCGAAAATGTGGCCCTGCCTTTGCATCTGCGCGGGTGGAGCCGGAAAAAGGCGGAAGAACGTGGGCGGGAGTTGCTGGACCTCGTCCAATTGGGTAAGCGCGTGGAGCACTTGCCGGAAGAACTTTCCGGTGGGGAACGCCAGAGGGTCGCGATTGCCCGCGCCCTTTCGGTCTATCCCCCGATTCTGCTCGCCGATGAGCCAACGGGGAATCTCGATTCCTCCACTGGCGCGGACATTCTGAAACTGATCAACGATCTGCATCAACGTCTCGAGGCGACCATCCTCATCGTCACCCACGATATGGGCGTGGCGGAAAGCTGCCAGCGGACCATCCGTCTCCGCGATGGAAAGGTCGTGGAGGACATCCGGCGGTGATTCTTCTTCGCTTGTTGACGATGCCCTACGTGCGCAAACACAAATTGCGCACCGTGCTGACCATTGCCGGTATTGCGCTGGGAGTAGTGATCTTCGTTGGCATGCGCACGGCGAACGATTCGGTCATGTACGGTTTTCAGCAAACCGTTGACCGGTTGGCGGGCAAGACGCACTTGCAGGTATCGGCCGGTGAGACCGGATTCCCCGAAGAAGTGCTGGAGAAGGTCCAGGCGGTGGCGGAGGTGGACGTCGCGGTCCCCGTCATTGAAGCCATTGTCCAGACGGGAATCGCAGGGCAGGGGAATCTGCTGTTGTTGGGCGTCGACATGACCGGCGACCGCAGTTTGCGTGAGTACGATTTCGAAGCGGGCGAGGAAGCCGTGATCGACGATCCGCTGGTGTTTTTGGCGCAGCCGGATTCGATCATGATCACGCGGGACTTCGCTACTCAGAACAAATTGTCCACAGGCGACAAACTGAAGCTGGAGACCATCGCCGGGCCGAAGCAGTTCACCATTCGGGGCATCATGAAACCGGGCGGTATGGCCAGCGCGTTTGGCGGGAATCTCGCGGTGATGGATATTTACGCGGCCCAATTCATCTTCGGACGCGGCCGCTCCTTTGACCGGATTGATCTGACAATCAAGCCGGACTACACCCTCGAACAAGGCCGCCTGGCGCTGGAGAAGGCCCTCGGTGGCGGGCTGCAGGTGGATTCCCCCTCCTCCCGGGGCAAGCAGTTCGAATCGATCGCAAGCATCTTTTCTGTAGGCGCGTCGCTCAACAGTTTGTTTGCGCTCTTGATCGGATTGTTCATCATCTACAACACGTTTTCAATCGCAGTCACGCAGCGGCGGTCGGAAATCGGCGTGCTGCGATCGCTCGGCGCGACGCGAGGACAGATCCGCACATTGTTCCTGATGGAAAGCGCCGCGCTGGGGCTCGTGGGAAGTTTGACGGGGATCTTCTTCGGGCTGTTGCTCGCTCGTGGAATGGCGCAGTATCTCAGTTCGTTCTTCGGCGAGTTGTACGGTGTGACGCAACGCGTGGAAGAAATTTCGGCGGATCCGCGTGTGTTGGGACTGGCGATGTTTGTCGGAGTCTTCATGAGCATGCTCGCCGCGTGGGTGCCCGCGCGCGCCGCATCGGAGGTGGATCCGGTCAAGGCGCTGCACAAGGGCGCCTATGAAAGCTTCTCCGATCATGAAAGCCGGATGCGGCTGTGGGCTGCACTCACGATGTGCGCCGTGGCCGCGGCTTGCTGGTTTGGCGGCGGATCCCGGGGCGTGCCGCTGTATGCAGGATATTTGTCGGTCATCGTGGCGGCCGTGCTCTTGACGCCGGCGGCCGTGCGCTCGCTGGTGGCCGCGTTGCGGCCCTTCCTGCGTTGGGTGCTGCCGGTCGAAGGGGCGCTCGCCGCCGACAGTCTGATGCAGGCGCCACGGCGGACTTCCGCAACGGTGGGCGCAGTGATGTTATCCCTATCCCTCGTCATTGGGCTAGGCGGCGTGTCCACGGCAAGCTATGTCTCCTTGATCGACTGGATGAACAATGTCCTCAATCCCGATTTGTTTGTGGGCACTTCAGAGCAGATCGCCGAACGGAGCTATCGTTTTCCCGCCAGTTTTGGCGATGAAATACGCAAGATGGATGTGGTCTCCGAGGTTCAGAACGTGCGGACGGCCCGCGTGCAGTTCAAGGGAGTGCCCGTGATGGTAGTGGCTACCGATATCGCGGCAGTGGGTCGGCGCGTCAAACCGAAGGTCGTTGCCGGCGAACGGCTCGAAATGAACCGGCTCTCCGCCGAAGGCAAGGGCGTGATTCTGGCCGACAACGTGGCATTGATGACGCGTACCAAACTCGGTGACATCGTCGAGATCCCTTCGCCGGGAGGGATTATCCGTCTGCCCGTGGTCGGCGTAACCATTGACTACTCCGATCAGAAGGGCGCGATTCTCATGGATCGGAAGGTCTTCATTCAATACTGGCAGGACGATTCGGTCAACCTGTTCCGTGTGTATTTGAAGAAGGGCGTTGGCCCGGAAGAAGGCAAAAAAGCAGTACTCCAGCGCTTTGGCGGGGAGCGGAAGCTGTTCGTGATGACGAACCAGCAACTGCGCGACTATGCGCTCAAGGTGACAGATCAGTTCTTCGGTTTGACCTACATGCAGATCTTCGTGGCAGTCCTGGTGGCGATTCTCGGAATTGTGAATAGCCTCACCGTGTCCATCACGGACCGGCGGCGGGAACTCGGTGTGTTACAGGCAGTCGGCGGTTTGCGCCGCCAGGTGCGCCAGGCCGTGTGGATGGAGGCGTTGAGTATCGGATTGGTAAGTGTGATTTTGGGTTTGGCGCTGGGAGCCGTGATGCTCTTCTACTACCTCGGAATCATCCGCGAGGAAGTGGCGGGCATCCGCTTGGATTACACCTATCCGGTGAAGATCGCATTGATTCTGATTCCCACAATGATGGCCGTGGCTTTGTCGGCGGCCTTAGGTCCGGCCGAGTCGGCGGTGCGCTCATCGCTAGTGGAGGCTTTGGAATATGAGTAGAGTTGCTGTGTTGTTGTTCGCCTCGGTTGGGGCCGTCTGCGCGCAGGACGCGCGGCAGGTTATGAACGAGGTGCAGAACCGGTCGAAGTCCAATTCGCAACGCTATGAAGGCTGGCTCAAAGTAATCGACAACAAGAGCAAGATCAGCGAGAAGCGTTGGACCTATGACCGTCTCGGATCGGCTGGTGAGAGCAAAGTAGTCTTGCGCTTCACCGCCCCCGCCGAAGTGAAAGGCGTTGCCCTGCTGATTGTGAATCACCCGGAGCGTGCTTCGGATCAATGGATGTGGACGCCGTCGTTGCAGCGCGACCGTCGGATCGCCTTTCAGGACCGTTCCACGCGTTTCTTTGGAACGGACTTCAGCTTTGAAGATCTGGAAGAGCGGGACGTGAACCAGTACGACTACAAAATGCTGGGCGAGGAGGCGGTGGGCGGAGCGCCATGCTGGAAGATTGAATCGCGGGCGAAAAAAACGAAGTCGTCCCAGTATTCTCATGTCCATCTGTGGGTGGACAAGGCCCGCTACGTGTTCTTGCGGATCGAGAGCTTCAAAGGCGACACCTTGATCCGGAGGATCCATTACAGCGATTATCAGAAGATCCAGAACATCTGGACTCCGTTGTCGCTCGAAGTGGAAGACGTTGCGCGGAAGAGCAAGACGGTGCTGAAGACTGAAAAACTGGAGTACAACGTTGCGATGAAGGAAGAGATGTTTACCTTGCAGGCATTGCGGCGCGAATGAAACTGGCAGTAGTCACATTCTGTTTGCTCGCTCCCTTGTGGGGCCAGAAGATCGTCCAGCGCGGTTATGTCGAGACGCGCGCGCTGGCTTATCCGGATACAGTGCCTGGAGACAGCAGCAAGGGCGTGGGCGAAGTGGTGGCGCGCTGGGACGTGACCTATCGCTTGTCGGACGCCTGGAAAGTCTCCGGCGCGGTCGATGCACGCGTCGATACCCACCGCCAGGATGAACGCGATTTGCGCGTGGATTGGCAGGATCGTAGCGGCCGGCGCCCCAATCTTTCGCTGCGCCGCTTCAGCACCTCCTATCACAAAGGGCGCTTGACGCTGGAGTTTGGAAAGCAGTTCATCCGCTGGGGCAAGGCCGACATTCTGAATCCGACGGACCGGTTTGCGCCGAAGGATTTCCTCGAAGTGATCAACACGGATTACCTCGGCGTTCTGGCGGCGCGTGCCGTGTATGAGGCAGGCAGCCACACCTTCGACCTCGTTTACACGCCTCGCATGACACCGAGCCGCAGCCCGCTCGGAAATCAGCGCTGGGTAGTAATGCCGGATTGGGTGCCGGGCTTGAGCATGGTGGACAACGGGACACGGTATCCGGGTGGCGGCCAGGCCGGCGTGCGCTGGAATTTTCTTGGGCCCGGATTCGAAGTGTCATCGTCGTTTTTCGAAGGCTACAACCATCTGCCGTCGATCGAGTTGGCTGCAGTGCCACGGCAGCCATTCGCCGTAGGTGTCACCCGCTTCTTTCCCCGCTTGCGGTTCTATGGAGCCGATGCGGCAGTGCCGCTAAAATGGTTCACCGTGAAAGGCGAGGCAGGGTATTTTACTTCGTCAAACCAGCAGACCGATGAGTTCCTCCTCTACGTGTTGCAGGTGGAACGCCAGCAGGGGGAGTGGTCGTTTGTGGGTGGATATGCGGGCGAGTATGTGACGGAGGCTCGGAATCCGTTGTTCTTTGCTCCCGACCGGGGCATTGCGCGGACGTTTCTGGGCCGCGTGGGGTACACGATTAATACCAACCGCAGCGTGTCGCTGGAGACGGCTATCCGGCAGACAGGTGATGGTGCCTACATGAAGGGTGAATATTCGCAGGCCTTCGGACAGCATTGGCGCACCACTGCTGGGTTCGTGTTGCTGCGGGGGAATCGTGCCGACTTCCTGGGACAGTACAAGAGCAATTCGCATATATTGGCTACGATGCGCTATAGCTTCTGATTCCGGGAGGTGTCCATGTTTTCGCGAAGAGATGTGCTTTCCATGCCCTTGGCTGGTCCGTTAAGCGCTTTGGCCCAACGGCGCGCGCCTCTGAACGTCTTGCTGGTGGCGGTGGACGACTTGAACAATCGCATCGGCTGCTACGGCGATCCGGTGGTGAAGACCCCGAACATAGACCGGCTGGCGGCGCGTGGAGTGCGCTTCGATCGCAGCTACTGCAACTATCCGCTCTGCAATCCGACGCGTACCAGCCTGCTCAGCGGGCGTCGTCCCGAGACCACGAAGGTGTTTGACAATCGAACCCCACCCCGGACGCACTTGGGTAATACGGTGTTTCTGCCCGAGCATTTCAAGGCGAATGGATACTTCACCGCGCGTGTGGGCAAGATCGCGCATGGGCTGTTTGAGCATCAGATCTCTTGGGACATCTCCGAGAGCCGCGCTGGTGTGCCGCTGGTCGGTGATGCCGGTGCTGCCAAGAAAAAGAAGGCCGCCGCAAAGGAAAGTGGCGATGGCGAGGGTGCCGCGAAACTGAGTTGGACGCCGACCAACCGCGAGGATGCCGATGAGCCCGACGGAGCCACGGCACGCCGCATCGCGCAGATCATCAAAGGCAACAAGGACAAGCCGTTCTTTGTGGGCTGCGGGTTTCATAAGCCGCACTTGCCGTGGGTCGCGCCGCGGAAGTACTTCGATATGTACTCGCTCGATCAGATCCGGTTGCCTCAAACACCGGCCGGGGATCGCGATGACATACCACCCATGGCGCTCACTGCGACGGCAGGCGATGCCGAGATGAGTGAGGAGCAGCGCAAGAAGGCGACGCTCGCCTATCATGCGGCGACAAGCTTCATGGATGCGCAATTGGGTGTGGTGTTGGACACCCTGGATGAGCTGAAGCTGTGGGATAACACCGTAGTGCTGCTATTCGGCGACCATGGGTGGCATCTGTACGATCACCTGCAGTTGTGGCGGAAGATGACGGTGTTTGAAGAAGCAGCGCATGCGCCGCTCATCGTGCATGCTCCGGGCAAGAAGCAGAAGACGAGTTCTCCCCGCCTGGTGGAGTACGTGGACATTTATCCGACCCTCACCGATTTGGCTGGATTGCCCCGCTCACCCGGCATGGAGGGGACGAGCTTTGTGCCGCTGCTCGAAAATCCGCAGCGCGAGTGGAAAAAGGCGGCCTACACGATGGTCTGGCGCGGTGGCGATCGCTTCGGGCGCAGTGTGCGGACGGACCGGTACCGCTACACGGAATGGGAGGACGGCCGCAGCGGCGTCGAGTTCTACGATCATGAGAAGGATCCGAAGGAGTGGACGAATCTGGCAGCGCCGGGACAGAAGCGCCCGGCGGAATTGAAGTCAATGAAGGCTCTGCTGCACGGGGATAAGTCGAAGAACGTGCCGTAGTTCAGGCACTACTGCGATACAATCTCCGGGTATGACCCGTCGAACCGTTCTCGGTGTATTAGCCGCGCTATCCACTGGCGCCGCGAACAAGCAGGATGGCACTTTACTCCTGCGCGCCCGATCGCGGAAGTATGACCTCGAGGCCGTCACCACCCTCCGCTGGAAGGTGCCTGAGACGGCCGTGATCGTCTGCGACATGTGGGATGACCACTACTGCAAGAATGCCGCAAAGCGGGTAAAAGAAATTGCTCCGCGGATGAATGCCGTCCTCAAAGGCGCGCGGTCCCTCGGCGTGCAGATCGTCCATGCGCCAAGCGGCACCATGGATGTGTACGCCGCAACTCCGCAACGCAAGCGGATGATGACGGCGAAAAAATCTACTCCACCGGTGCCGATTGCCAAGTGGTGCTACCTCGAAGAGGGCAAGGAAGGGAAGCTTCCCATCGACGATGTCACCGAGCCTTGCGACGATCCGGTAGTGGGAGAGAAAGTAAGGCGCTATAACCGGCAAAATGCCCTGCTCGACATCATGGAACCGGATGGGGTCAGCGACAGCGGCGACGAAATCTACAGCTTCTTTGAGCAGCAGGGAATCAAGAACGTCGTGCTCATGGGCGTCCATTTGAACATGTGCGTGCTGGGGCGGCCGTTCGGAATACGCCAGATGACGAAGCTGGGAAAGAATGTCGTGCTGGCCCGCGATCTGACCGATGCCATGTATGATCCCCGCCAGAAACCGTATGTGAGCCACGCGGCCGGGACGGAGCTAATGGTCAAGCACGTCGAGAAACATTGGTGCCCCTCGATCGTCGGTCAGGATCTGACGCGCTTGGCGGATTCGGTGACAGGTTAGCTCGCCTGTTCGTGCGGCTGCGGCTGCGCGGGTTTCTTCAACATCCGGCGCACGATGCCGCCCACGCGGATGATGATGCCGCTGCTGACATACGTCACCGCCATCGCCAGCAACACAGGTTGCGAGTAATTCACAATCAGGTAGATCAGGCTCGCCAGCACAACCACACTCAGCGGCGATCGGGGCCGCGTGAGGGTGAAATCCTTGAAGCTGCGGTAACGCCACGTGCTCACCATCAGGAACGACAGCAGCCCCATTAATGCCAGCCAGAGCGAAGCGATCAACCAGTTGGAGATGGGGACACAATCCGCGGCATAGACCACGCTGGCCACCATGCCCGCCGATGCCGGCGTTGCCAGTCCGACAAAATATTTGCGGTCCGGACGGCCAGGGTTCTTCGGGATCGGGTTCGTCTGCACGTTGAACCGAGCCAGCCGCGCCGCGCTGCACAGCAGGAAGAGGAAGCAGAGGAAAACGCCCGCCCGCCGCAGGTTGTCGTGAATCGCAGGGTCGTTGGTGAAGTCCACGAATTGGATCCCGAACGCAAAGGCAAGCACGGCGGGGGCGATGCCAAAGGTGATGACATCGGCAAGCGAATCCATCTCCCGCCCAAAGTCGGATTCCGTCCCCGTCAGCCGCGCAATACGCCCGTCCAGCCCGTCCAGCAGGACGGCGACACCGATGGCTTTGGCCGCAATCTCGAATTGGGGGACCGAACCGATCAATCCACCCTTCACCGCCATCGATCCTTCGAAACTTTTGAGTATCGAGAGGAATCCCAAATACAGGTTCCCTGCCGTGAACAACGTGGGCAGCGCGTAGGCCGCCCGGCGCGGCCGGCGGCTTTGTTTGTCCAGCAGGGGGCCAGGGAGATGGATAGGCATAATGCTACGCGCCTTTCTTTTTCGCAAGGATGGTGGCCCCGGCCGAGACACGCTGGCCCACCCGGACCGCGATGTCCCATTCCGCGCCAAGTTGAATGTCGACGCGCGAGCCGAACTTGATCAGGCCGACCCGTTCACCCGCCGTGACCGTGTCGCCAGGCTTCTTCCAACAAACGATGCGGCGGGCGATCAGTCCCGTGATCTGCTTAAACACAACCGTGGATCCGCCCCCTTCCACGGTGATCGTGTTCATCTCGTTTTCCGTGGACGCCTCCGGCTTACTCGCAACAAGGAACTTCCCCTGCTGGTACTGCACCTTCGTGATCCGGCCCGGGATCGGTGTGCGATTGACATGAACGTCGAACACGTTGAGGAAAATACTGATGCGGGTCCCCCCGTTCTCCGGCGTCACAACCACCACCTTGCCGTCCGCCGGCGAGACCGCGTATGGGCCGTCCGGCGTCTGCCGATCCGGATCCCGGAAGAACCAGAGACAAAACAGAGCAAGAATAAAAAGAGGCAAGCCGAATACGGGGCGGCTCAGATACGATACGAGCAGACCACCAGCGGTGAAACCTAGAGCGTAATAAATGCCGTCAGCAACCATTCATTTCCTTCGGTACTATTCTCGCAGACTGGTCTTTTGGTTTGCTGTGTCGGCGACGGTGGCGGCTGCCGCCGAGCGCAAGTCCTACACTCTCGAAGGGGAGTTGCGCCCTGCCCCCCGCTTCTCGTTTTCAAACATTGCCGCCGTCGGAAGCACCTACAACAACTCGGCCCCCGTCTACTGGGATGGCAAGTTCAAATACAAGAACCTGCCTCCTGGCCAGTATGCAGTCATCATCTACGTGCCTCGAATGGGAGAGTTCCGGCAGACGTATTCGGTAGGACCAGCCACATCGGACAAGAAGGGACGCGTGAAGATCAACATCGTCATTCACCCGTCCCGCGCCGCGCGCCTGTTCACTCCCAAAGACCGGTTTACGATACCCGTGCGGCGCTTGTCCATCCCGGACAAGGCCCGAAGAGAGTTCGCCGATGCACACAAAAAACTGCGCAAGAACGATTTTGACGGGGCCGAAGAGCACCTCAACAAGGCCACTGAACTGGCTCCGCAGTACGCCGCGGCATGGAACGCGTTGGGGACAATCTACTATCAGCGCGGCAAGTTCACCCAGGCCGAGGAGTATTTCCGCGAGGCCATCCGTCAGGATCCGGACCTCTTTGAGCCCGTCGTGAATCTGGGTGGCGCGCTCCTCAGCCAGAACCGGCCAAAGGACGCCGTGACAGTGAATCAGGATGCCGTCAAGCGCCGTCCAAAGGATGCACTGGCCAATTCACAGCTTGGGTTGAGCTTCCTGGAGTCAGGAAATCCAGAGATGGCGGAGCGGTACTTGCAAGAAGCCAAGCGGCTGGACCCTGGCCACTATTCGAATCCCCAGATCTATCTCAGCCAGATTTACTTCAAGCGCGGACAGCGCCAGGCGGCGGCCGCCGAGTTGGAGCACTTCTTGCGCCATCATCCCGATTCGAAGGATGCGGGACAGATTCGGGCGGCGATCAAAAAGTTTCGTGGGGAGTGAGTGCGCGGGGCCACCGCTGCACATCATCCCACCTGTTGCATCTAGCGTTTGCGACGTCCGCTTCCGCTCCGTCCTCCACCCAGGATGCCGTCCCAGGCCGGATTGCCTTGCGATTGGTAATCGCCCAGTTTGTCCCATTCCTCGCGGGTAAGTCCGTTCAGATCCCAGACCACTTTGCCGTCGCGCAACGTAAGCTCCGCGGTCAGGCGCTTGCTGCCGGTCATCTTGGCGCCAAGCACATCCACATATCCGAACTTGCCTTGCTCCAGACGGAGAACCGCAATGTCAGCGCCCGCGCCAACGCTCAGGTGCCCCAGCGCTTCGCGCTTGATCTCTTTCGCCGGATTCCAGGTGGAACGGAGAATAACGTCATCCATCGACATGCCCATGTTCACGAATTTCGACATCACGTTCAGCATGTCCTTCATGCCGGCATTCATGCTGGTGTAATGGAGGTCCGTGGAGATGCTGTCCGGCGGTAGCCCCTGCTTCATGGCGGGAACGGCATGCTTGAAAACGAAGCTGCCGCCGCCGTGCCCCGCATCGAAAATCACGCCACGCTTCCGTGCTTCCCAAAGATAGGGGCGCACTTTCTTCTGTTCGTCCAGCATCGGGACAGCAGCCAGGTAGAAGTGCGTGTAAATGTCTCCCGGACGGAGACGCTTGGTGACAAGTTCTTCAAACGGCCGTTCGGAACGGAACGTGCCGAAGTCCACCATGATGGGTGTGTTCGTCAGCTTGCCCGCCGCTATCGCATTGTCCACCGCGACCCATTCGGGACCACCGTAATGCGCAGTCTTGAAGCCCACGATGATCTCGGGGTGCTGCTTCAGCATCGCCGCGGCCGGCTCCGGTTCCATGTCCTTGTTGTTCTGTTCCACTTGGCCGCCCATGCCTGCCCCAACGATGTTCAGCAGCACAAGAACGCGCGTGCGGGCGCGATCAATGACTCGCGCTTTGAACTCGGGGAAATTCTTATAGCCCGACGTGCCCGCGTCCACCACCGTTGTCACCCCGCTGCGGAACGTGTGGCCGTCGGGGAATACGCTGAGGCGGCCCGAGGCGTAGGATTCGCCCATCCCGCCGGCAAAAACGTGTACGTGTATGTCGATCAGCCCCGGTGTAACGTACAGTCCGGTTACATCGACAACTTTCCCTGCCTGATTGGCGGGGATGCTGGCTGCGACGGCTGCCACCTTGCCGTCTTTGATCGCAACATCGCGGCGCGCGCTGAGGTTGTTCTTGGGATCGATGACGTGGCCGCCCTTGAGGAGAAGGTCGTATTGGGCCTGCGCCAGTAGCGCCGAGGCACATGCGAAAAGAAGAAGTATGCGCATAGGAGTCTATCCATGTATATTGCTCTCTATGGCTTTTCGCAACTCCGCCCTGCTCGCAGCCTTGGCCGGATTCCCTCTTGTCGCCGCAATTTCGTTTCGTCCACAAGAGATTCAAGACAAGTTTGGCGTGGTCTACGCCGTGTTGATCGAAGATGTGAACTCCGACGGCAAGCCCGATGTCGTGGCCATTAATCCGACCCAGGTCGTGTGGTTCCAGAATCCCACCTGGCAAAAGCACGTGATTCTCGAGGGCGGGACGAAGAAGGACAACGTTTGCATTTCCGGCGCCGACATCGATGGCGATGGCAAACTCGATTTCGCGGTCGGGGCGGACTGGCAGCCAACCAATACGCAATCGGGCGGGAGTCTCCAATGGCTCCGGCACGCTGGGGCGGGTGCCCAATGGCCGGTGTTCCCTCTGGGCGAAGAGCCGACCCTCCACCGCATCCGCTTTGGCGATGTCGACGGCGATGGGAAAAAAGAATTGGTGGTGATGCCGTTACATGGCCGTGGCACTAAGGCGCCCCAATGGGAAGGCGACGGAGCGCGCATTCTGGTGATGAAGCCCCCCGCTGATCCAACAAAGGGACCGTGGCCTCTGGAGGTGGCCGATAGCTCACTGCACATCATCCACAACTTCATCGTGGAGCAGGGGGAGATCTGGGTCGCCGCGAAAGAAGGGGTGTTCGCCATCAAGCGTGGGCCAGGCGGGCATTGGGCGAAGCGCAAGATCGGCGAAGGAAATCCGGGTGAAATCAAAGCGGGACTGGTCAATCGCGTCCGCCGGCTCGCCACCGTGCAGCCCTGGCACGGAAACAGCATTGTCGTCTACACGGAGCCTACGAAACCCCTCATCCCGCAGCAGGGCACGCTTCTCCGCCCTACACCGGTTGAGGGCCAGCTGTGGCAGCGCGAGGTGATTGAAGAAGGCTTGGATCAGGCCCACGCCCTCGGCTGGGCGGATTTCGATGGCGACGGCAGCGACGAACTGGCCGTCGGCTGGCGCGGGAAGGCCTTCGGCGTTGCCCTCTACAAGCGCATGCCGGATGGTGCCTGGAACAAACAACTCGTCGATAACGGTGTCGCCGTGGAGGACCTTGCCACCGGCGATTTGAACGGCGACGGGAAACCGGAAATCGTGGCCGTCGGCCGCTCCACAGCCAATGTTCGAATTTATTGGAATGAATCAAAGCCGGAGTGGAAACGCCATGTCGTGGCGCAGGGGTATTTCAGCTTCACCGCCATTGCCGCCGATTTTACCGGCGATGGCAAGGCCGATGTGATCGCCGGCGATCTGCGCGGAAAGAAGCTCTATCTCTATCCCGCGCCCGATTGGAAGCCCGTTCTGCTTCATGAAGGCGTCGATGCCATCCACAGCGAAGTGATGGATGTCGATGGCGACGGCGACCTGGATTACATCGGGGCGCGCTATTCACCCGGTCTGGTGTTCTGGCTCGAACGGCCGAACAACCCCCTCCGCGACAAGTGGGCGTTTCACCTCATCGACGATCAGGACAAAGGCGGAGTCAACGGCATCCACGGGATGATCCTCGGGGATGTGGACCGCGACGGAAAGCCCGATCTGATCGTCAACAGCGGGCAGCCCAAAGGGGCGTTCCCGAACTCCCTGGCCTGGCTGAAAGTGCCCAGGAATCCGCGCCAGGCGCCCCTCTGGGAGCGCTATGTGTTTGCCAACAACGATGCCCCCGGGCTCAGCCACTACCACGGCTTCGGGGATGTGAATGGGGATGGACGGCCCGACATCGCCAGTTCCGCCAAGATCGCGCCGGAAGGGAACTGGTATGCCTGGTGGGAGCAACCGCCGAATCCCAAGGGCCTCTGGAAGAAACACGTCATCGCCACCGGCGAAGAGGGTGCCACCAACATCCACGTCGCCGAGGTCAACCGGGACGGTAAGGCGGACTTTATCGCCAGCCGCGGCCATGGACAAGGCTTGGTTTGGTACGAAGCACCCGGTTGGACGCCCCACCAGATCAATGAACGTCTCGTAGGGCCGCACTCACTCGCGATCGGCGATGTAAACGGGGATGGCATTGTGGATGCCGTGACCTGCGCCAAGGATTCGGGGGTGGCGGCCTGGTTTGAGAATGACGGGAAGGGAAATTTCACCACTCACCACATCCATGAGGACCAATCCGCCTACGATATCCGGTTGGTCGACATGGACGGAGATGGAGACCTGGACGTGCTCATCGCCGGACAGCAGAGCGAGAACATCGTCTGGTACGAGAACACACGAAAGTAAGGGGGGCTGGAAACACAAAGGCCGCACTCGAGCGTGCGGCCTCTGTCTTGAAACTGGAACGAAAGAGAGAAACTAGTAGGGCTTCTTCTCTTCTCCGCCCTTTTTCTTCTTGCCCTTCTTCTTGCCTTCTTCCTTCTTCTCTTCCTGTGCGGCGAAGGAGGCGGTGGCGGCGCCAATGACCAAGGTCAGGCCGAGCATGATGCTCAGAAGCTTCTTCATGTGTTTGGTATCTCCTGTACGTTTGTCGGACGAGTTGAAATCGTCTTCGAAAACATCATCGCATGGTTGACATGAAGTAGCGCTTAAGGATGCATTAAAATCTATTCATTTTGACACCTGAGAAGTTATCCGTCACTTCACTGAGGGGACTTTTTTCCTAATCCACAAGATGCTGATTTGCAATCTCTTAGGAGAAAAAATGCAGATCACTCGGGGCTCTCGGGCCGGGAGAATCGCGGAGTGCACTCGGATAATAAAGGGCAGAGGGACGGTTTTGTGGATCTGAAGCAACTTCTGGCGTCGGAGAGAGCGCTGCCACCCGCGGTGGCGGCGGATCAGGTGGATGGATTGGTAGCGGACATACTGCGCCGGCTGCGCAATGGAAACCCTGTTGCACTGCCCGGCGTAGGAGTCCTGCAGTCGGACCGGGGGCAGCGTATCACGCTGCAGCCGTTGCGGAAGACGAGCAAAGGAGACCGTTGACCATGAAACGCCTGGCGCATTCGGAAGTGAGCCGGAGACCTTCGGCCCACGAGATTGCCGCCCTGCTGAAGCGCTGCCTTCAGGATGGCGGCCGTGTGGAGGTCGACCGGATAGGGGAGTTCCGGCTAGCCGAAGATGGAGAGATTGTCTTTACATCAAATGTGAAACCCCGCGTATTTCTCGCCTACGTCGAAGAGGATACCGAAGTCGCGGTTCGGTTGTGTGAGGACCTCCGCCGCCATGAGTGTGATCCGTGGATGGACCGGGATCGCCTCTTGCCGGGACAAAACTGGCTCCGCCGGATTGAAAGCGCAATTGAATTTTCAGACTGCTTTGTAGCATTATTTTCGGCGCGATCGGTCCGAAAACGAGGCCAATTTCAGGCCGAGTTGCGATATGCCATCGAATGTGCCCGCAGGATTCCGCTCGATCAGCCATTTATTCTCCCCGTGCGCCTGGAGGACTGCAGCCTGCCGAAGCGCATTACCAGCGCCATTCAGTACGTGGATCTGTTCCCGGATTGGAGCCAGGGCGTCAAACTGCTCGTCAACTCCATCCGCCAGGTGGTCAAGCCGGAACCCCGAAAGTAGCCCTACTTCCCCGTCGTTTCCAGTTTCTTGCGGATCGCGGGAGCCAGTTTGGAGTCCGGAGCCAGTTCCAGAAACTTCGTGAACGCAACCTTCGCCGCGGCATGATCCTTCAGCTTCTCGCGTGCCTCACCCAGCTTCAGAAAGCCTTCCGGGTTCGATGGGTCCCAGCGCGTCGACTCCTCAAAGCGATTGGCGGCCGCCTTGAAGCTGCCCTTCTTCATGTAGTACAGCCCGATCTTCAGTTCCTTCGATGCCTGTAAAGGATTGAACTCGTATTCCTTCGTCTTGAAGGATTCATCCTCTTCAGGCGGTTCCGGAGGCTTCTGATCCTTCTGTTGGGCCAGGACGATCCCGGACGCCACCACGATTGTGAGGAACCAGCGGGTCACGCTTTGAGTATATCGAGGAATGCCCGTGACACAATGGGACTAGCCCCCTTCCGATGGAACTGCGTGACAAAGTAGCTCAACTTCCCGCCCAGCCCGGGGTCTACCTCTACAAGGACGGAAGCGGCAAAGTCATCTATGTCGGGAAGGCCAAAAGCTTGCGTAGCCGTGTCCGCAGCTACTTCAACGATGACCGCCTGGCCGATTCAAAGACGGGTACCCTCATCGCCGAAGCCACCGACATCGACTACATCCTGGTAGACAACGAGAAAGAAGCCCTCGCCCTCGAAAATAATCTCATCAAGCAGTACAAGCCCCGCTTCAATATCCTGCTCCGCGACGACAAGACCTACCCCTACATTCAATTGACCGCGGAAGAGTTCCCACGCGTATACGTCACCCGCCGCCTGCGCAAAGACGGATCCACCTACCACGGCCCGTACTTCCCCGGGAACCTGGCCCACCGCCTGGTCAACTTCATCCACCGCCATTTCAAAGTCCCCTCTTGCAAGGTGGATCTCACGCGCCAACACACCCATCCATGCCTGGAATATCACATCCACCGCTGTCATGGACCCTGTGTTGCCGGCCTGACTACGAAGGAAATCTACGGGCAGGCCGTGCGCGATGTGCGGCTCTTCCTCGAAGGCAAACATCGAAATCTGATCGAAGGGCTGCGCGCAAGGATGGAAGCCGCTGCCGCCGATTTGCGTTTTGAGGAAGCCGCCGCGCTCCGTGACCTCGTATCCACCGTGGAGGAACTCGAGCAGCGGCAGATGATGGCCGCCGCCAGCGGCGATGACACCGACATCCTCGCCTACTACGCTGAACCCCCATTGATCGCCGTCAACCTCTTCCACCTCCGCGGCGGGCGCATTGTCGACCGCCGCGAGTTCTTCTGGGAAGACCAGGTCTCCTTTCAACCCGAGGAGTTCTTCACCGACCTCCTGCTCCAGTTGTATCTGGATCAGCAGTATGTTCCCCATCTCATCCATGTGCCGGTCGAGTTTGAAGATCGCGAAATCCTGGAAGAGTTGCTCAGCGAGAAGCGCGGCCGCAAAGTCGAGATCCATACCCCACAGCGCGGCCAGAAGAAAGCAATGCTCGCGCTCGTGGAAACCAACGCCAAACACAGCTTCGACCTCCGTTTCCGGGTCATGAAGCCGAGTTCGGAAGCCATTCAGGGCGCGTTGCAGGATGCCCTGGGCCTCGAAGAAGCGGTCAAACGCATTGAGTGCTTCGACATCTCCCACATCCAGGGCACCGACAAAGTCGCCAGCATGGTGGTGTGGGAAGAGGGCCGCATGAAGAAATCCGACTACCGCAAATTCATCATCAAAACCGTGCAAGGCAACGACGATTTTGCCTCCATGCGAGAGGTGGTCACACGGCGTTACGGACGGATTCAGGCCGAAGGTGGCAAGATGCCCTCTCTCGTGTTGATCGACGGCGGATTGGGGCAACTCCATGCCGCCGCCGAGGCGTTGGAGGCCATCGGCATCATTAACCAGCCGCTTGCCTCCATCGCCAAACGCGAGGAATGGATCTACGTTCTAGGCAACGAGCACGAGCCCGTGGTGCTCGATAAATTCTCCCCCGTACTCCACCTGGTGCAGCAGGTCCGCGATGAGGCCCACCGCTTCGCCGTGACATTCCACCGCTCGCGCCGCGATACCCAGCGGCTCACCTCCGAGTTGCGCGAGATTCCAGGAGTCGGTCCGAAGACCGTCGAGAAACTCCTCAAACACTTCGGCAGCCTCGACCGCGTCCGCGCGGCCACCGAAACCGAATTGATGGAAGTGGCCGGGCGCGTCGGCGCTCGCCGCCTCAAGGAATTCTTCAGCGCTACGCCACCCGGTAACGGCGAATAGCCTCTTCCTCCAGTTCGATCCCCAGCCCTGGCGCCTGCGGGATTTCCAGATAGCCGTCTTTCGCCCGAAGCTTCTGCTTGGTCAGTTGCTCCCGAAGGTTCGTCTCCTCCTCGGCCACGAACTCGCAAATCAGCGCGTTAGGAATCGAATTCAGCCAGTGCAGCGCTGCCATGACATTGATGTAGGTTGTAAAACCGTGGTTCGCCACCGGCAGGCCGCGATCTTGCGCCAGCGAGGCAATCTTCATCGCTTCGGTGAATCCGCCGCAACGCGTGAGATCCACCTGAACCACGTCCACGCGCCCCCGGTCCATCAGGTCGAGGTACGAAAGCCGGTTCGATTCCTCTTCACCCGCCGCGATGCGTACAGACGTGGATTCCGTCAGTTTCCGGTAGCCTTCATAGTCGTCCGCGCGCAGTGGCTCTTCCAGCCAGAAAATACGCTGCTCGGCGAATGCGTTGGCCCGTTGCAGCGCGGTCTTCGCATCCCATACGAGACCCGCGTCGATCAGCAGATCCGCATCGTCGCCCAGCCCGCGGCGCGCCTCCCGCACCAGCGCGATGTCCGTGCGTTCGTCCTCACCCATGGGGTGCCAGCCGAATTTTACGGCGTTGAAGCCTCGGTCTCGGAAACGCCGCGCTAGTTCCCCCGTCTCCTCCGGCGTATCGCCGAAAAGGGAACTGGCGTAGCACCGGATGCGGGAATGGAATCCACCCCCTAGCAGCTTCCACACAGGCATTCCCAGCGCTTTCCCCTTGATATCCCACAGCGCCATATCGATGCCGCTCATGGCGTGGATCGCGATGCCGCGGCGCCCGCTGTAGATATTGGCGTTGTACATCTTGTGCCAGATCTTTTCCGTTTCGAACGGATCTTCCCCTAAAACCAGATGCGCCAGCCCGGAAGTGATGGTGTGCGAATACGGGCCGTCAATGGCCGCTTTGACGGCGAGTGGCGCGGAATCGACTTCGCCCAGGCCACTGATGCCGGCGTCCGTTTCTACGCGCACCACCAGGGCATCCTGGCCGCTGTCGCATTGTTCTTTCACCTCGGGAAGGCGGAGGTACATGGCTTCGACTTTCGTGATTTTCATCAGAGAGAGTATACCGTTCGGGCCGGGTCTGCTAGAATAGAAAATTCGGGCTGTGGCGCAGCCTGGCTAGCGCGCTTGCTTGGGGTGCAAGAGGTCCCGAGTTCAAATCTCGGCAGCCCGACCATCTACCCTCACCGTTCGTCCAGTCTTTCGGCACTAAGAGAGGGTTCCATCGGCGTTTATCTGCGTACATCTGTGGCCCAATTTTCTTCTTCAACTCCCGGCTACTGTCAATTGTTAACGCGGACACCACACTAGGGGTTGCCCCCTCGCCCTGCGCCCTCGATCAGCCGTTGTATACTGGCTGGCGCTGGATACATACATGCCGAACACCGCTCTTCTCGAAAGCGTCAACGCCACCCTCATCAATGTCGGATGGAAGCTGCTTGGAGCCTTGCTGCTGTGGATCGTAGGGCGCATGCTGATCCGCTTCGCCATGCGCCTGCTCGGCGGCGGCATGCGCGCTCAAGGCGTCGAAGCCACCATCATCCGCTACGCTCAGAACACCATCAGCGTTCTGTTGACCATCATTCTGGTCATCTCCATCCTCGAAATCTTCGGCGTGCAGACCACCACCTTCGCCGCCCTCCTGGCTGGCGCCGGGCTGGCCGTTGGAGCCGCTTGGAGCGGGCTCCTGTCGAACTTCGCTGCAGGCGCCTTCCTCATTATTCTCCGCCCATTCAAAGTGGGCGACTTCATCAGTGCCGGCGGAGTGGTGGGAACCGTCCAGGAGATCGGCCTGTTCATCACCACCATTGATACTCCCGACAATCTGCGCACATACGTCGGCAACAATAAAATACTCTCCGACAACATTCAGAACTTCTCAGCCAATCCCTACCGCCGTGTCGAAATCACCGCCCAGGTGGCCCATTCCATGGACCCCCGCCTGGCCATCGAGCGCATCGCGGCAGGAGTGGCCCGGATTGCTAACGTTGTGCCGAAGCCGGCCCCGGATCTGAAGATCCTCTCGCACACGCCTGCTGGCTGTGTGCTCGCCGTGCGGCCCTATTGCCACAACGATCACTACTGGCAGGTCTATTTCGATACGCAGCAGGCGATTCGCGATGCCCTCGGCGCCGCCGGTTATCCTGCGCCGGAGTTTGTTGTGGAATTGAATGCCGCCGGTTGACGGGGATTGTCTTTACCTTCGATGTGAGGGATGATTGTTCCCAGTGGGCTATCGGGGAACCCTTTAGAATCGGAGTGAGCTCATGTCTCTTTGTAGGTCTCTTTCTATTTTCCAGTCTGCGTCCTTTCCCATCTTTCTATCCCTATTTCTTGTCACGGCGGCTTCGGCCGATCAAATCGTGCTCAAGGACGGCGATCGGGTAACGGGTTCGATCGTAAAGAAGGACGGGCAAACCGTGACCATCCAAAGTAAAAATTTCGGCTTGGTCACCCTCAAGTGGGACGATATTGCAACCATCACTACGGATAAGCCGCTCACGGTCGTGCTGCCCAACGATCGCACCGTGAAAGCGAACATCCAGACCCAGGGCGATCGCATCCAGGTCACTGCGCCAGGCCTTCCCCAGCCGGTGCCTCCATCCGAAATCGTCGCCTTGCGCAACGATACCGAACAAGCCGCTTATGAGCGGTTCCTCCATCCCGGCATCCTGGATCTGTGGACGATCACGGGCAGCCTGAATATCGCCGGCACCAAAGGGAATGCCGAAACCTCAACGCTCACCACCCCAATCAACTTCCTTCGTGCCTCCAACAGCAGCAGGACCACGGCTTATTTCAATTCCATTCGTTCCACCGCCAACGTGGCTGGGGTCAGTGCGCAGACAGCCAAGGCCGTCCGTGGCGGTTGGGGATTCAGCCGCAATGTGACAAAGAAAGTGTTCGTGAACACCTTCAATGACTACGAATACGACGCCTTCCAATCCCTCGATCTGCGCGTCGTCCTCGGCGGCGGACTCGGCTATCAGGTTTGGAAAGCAGACGCTGGCCGGTTCGCGCTTGTAGGCGGCGCGGCGTGGAATCGGGAAAAGTTCAGCCCCGCATCGCGTGCCGCATTCGTCAGGAATTCGGCCGAGGCCTACTGGGGAGACGATTTCAATTACAGCCTCACCTCCCGCACGAAACTGGTGCAGGGTTTTCGCATGTTCAACAACCTCTCCAACTCCGGCGAATACCGGCTGAACTTCGATATCGGCGCCAATACCGCCCTAACGAAATGGCTCACCTGGAACATTTCGTTGAGCGACCGTTACTTGAGTAACCCTGTGCCGGGACGCAAGAGCAACGACTTCCTCTACACCACCGGGCTTGGATTCACCTTTACGCGATAACAAAACCAGGCAAGCCGTATCATGGAACGATGCTCTCCCCGCGTTGGACGCCCTGGGGTGTTGTTCTGGCCTGTTCCCTCGGTGTCGCCTTTAGCCTTGGCACGCTGGCTGTCTTCAGCTTTTCGCTATTCCTGAAACCGCTGGTAGCTGAGTTTCATTGGTCGCGAGGTGAGGTGTCGTTGGCCGGGACACTGATCAATGTGGCCGTGTCCCTGATGAGTCCATTCGTCGGGCGCCTCGCGGATAGCTACGGCAGCAGGGCCGTCACCATCGGCGGACATGTGCTGCTCGCAGCCGGCCTGTGCACATTGGCACTGCTCAATGGGCCGTTGTGGCAGCTCTATGCCGTATTCCTCCTCATCGGAATTTTCGGCTCTGGCGCGACGCCTCCCCCCTACAGCCGTGTCGTGGCGAAGTGGTTCACCACCCAGCGAGGATTGGCCTTGGGCCTTGTCATGGCCGGCGGGGGACTCGGGACGTTTGTCATGCCTCACATTGTCCACGCGGTGATGGACTCCCATGGGTGGCGCGGGGCTTATGTCGCCCTCGGCTTCTGTGCCATCGCGATTCCCGTGCCCTTGGCTGCGATCCTCATCCAGGAGCCGCAACCGTCGAAACTTTCCCGGTTTGAACAGGCCGGCATGACGCGGAGCGAAGCTCTGCGCAGCAGCGTCTTCTATCACCTCACTATCGTCTTCTTTCTGGCGGCGTTGTGCACAAACGCGGCCGTGGCCCACTTGGCGCCCATTCTCACAGACCAGGGAATGCAGACGGGCCAGGCGGCAATGGCCGTATCCCTCTTCGGCCTCTCCACGTTCTTCGGGCGTCTCGTAACGGGATGGCTGGTCGACAAGTTGTTCGCACCCTATGTCGCGGCCAGCCTGTTCGCATTGCTCGGCATTGGATTGCTTCTGTTGCGCCAGGGCGCGATGGGCGAACTGGCGGCCGTGTTCATCGGCTTCGGCTTCGGTGCCGAAGCCGACATCATGCCCTATCTCGCCAGCCGCTATTTCGGCTTCCGTGCGTTCGGCGAAATCTATGGCATTCTGTTCGCATCCTTCACCCTGGGGATCGCGGCCGGGCCGCCGCTGATGGGGTTCGGATTCGATCGCACCGGCGGATACGCTGCGCCGTTGGGTATCGTCTTGGCGCTCATGGCCGCCGCGGTCATGGGCGTCGCCTTCCTCCCGCCCTTTCCTGGTTCTCCCGAGCGCATAGGGCACGCTCCGCGCCGCCAGTTGTGAAGGAACACGCGTTTGCATCAAGGCGCGGGCGGGCTCCGTTTTGCGCGTGTTCCTCAAAAGCCCGCACAGGCCGGGGCGTCCTCCATCGTGCTTAGGGACTCGTGTGCCGCTTGTAGACCCGGCGCGTTGTGCGGGCGTGTTCCTCAAAAGCGCGCTGCCCTCGATTAAAATAGGAATTTATGAGTGATGAGGCCATTCAACCCGATTCCCTAGCCGACGACGAGTCGATGCCGCTCCCGCCGCCAAGTTTTGAGTTCTTGACTTTGTCCTTCAAAACCCAGGCGGAAATGCACATGGGGCTGCTTCATTTCGGTGAGGAAGCCGACCGGCCGAAGCCGAACCGCCGGCTCGCACGGCACACCATCGATCTGCTCGCGATGCTCCAGGCGAAAACCAAAGGTAACCTTTCCCTCGAAGAGCAGCGGCTCATCGACAATTCGCTCACCGAACTCCGCTTCCGGTTCGTCCAGCAGTTCAACGAAACGAAATCCTGATGGAGGCGGACCGAGGGGCGCTCCAGGTGATCGTGCTCGGCTCGGGCACCAGCGCCGGTATTCCCACCATCGGGTGCCACTGCAAAGTTTGTACCTCCGGCGATCCCCGCGACGCGCGCCTCCGCCCATCGATTGCCCTTCGCATTGGCGGACGCGTGATCGTCATCGACACCTCGCCCGATTTCCGCGCACAGGTGCTCCGCGCCAAACTGGAACGCCTCGACGCCGTGCTCTTCACCCATGCCCACGCCGACCACATCATGGGGTTGGACGATACGCGGCCATTCAATTTCCGCCAGAGCGGCGAGATTCCGATTTATGGATCCGAAGAGACCATTGCCGTCATCCAGCGCGTATTCGCCTACATCTTCTCCAACGAAGAGAACGAAAGCTGGGTGCCCAAGATCAAAGCACACACCTTCGGCCCCGAAGAGCAGTTGGACGTGTTGGGTGTCCCCGTCATGCCCATCCGCGTATGGCACGGCAAAGGGACTGTCTACGGCTATCGCATCGGAACGTTCGCCTACCTCACCGATCACAGCGAGATTCCCGAGGAATCACTGGCTAAGCTGCAAGGGCTCGACACCTTGTTCCTCGATGCGTTGCGCCACAAACCGCATCCCACTCATTCCACCGTGCAGCGCTCGCTCGCCTATGTGGAGCGGCTCAAACCCAAACGCGCCTTCTTCACCCACCTTTCCCACGACTTGCTGCATGAGCGGACTGAGGAGTTGCTGCCGCCCCACGTACGGCTGGCCTACGACGGGCTCACCTTGGAGATTGGAGACGGCGCCTAGATGCGTATTTTCCGCACTCTGGAAGAGGCGCGCGGCGTGTTTGGACCATGCGCCCTCAGCATCGGCAACTTCGATGGAGTTCACCTTGGCCATCAGGCGCTCTTCCGCAAAGTCTGTGAAGTTGCCGCACAGCGCGGGCTCCGTGCTTCAGTGCTGACTTTTTCCCCGCATCCCACCCAGGTCGTGGCGCCCCAACGCGCCCCGCGGTTGTTGAGCACGGTCGAGCAGCGCTGCCAGTGGATGGGCGAAGCGGGCATCGATCAGGTGTTGGTGCTCCCCTTTGACCGCGAGCTCGCTTCGAAATCGGCTGAGGATTTCGTCCAGCACATCCTCGTCGAAGCGCTGCAGGTCAAGGGCGTCTTCATCGGTCAGAATTTTCGGTTCGGCCACCGCCAGGCCGGAGACGCGGCATTGCTCGAACGCCTAGGTCCCGTGTACGGCTTTGAAGCGAGCGGCGTGAAGCCGGTCCGCTGGCGAAGCCATCTCATTTCCAGCAGCGAAATCCGCGGGCTGCTAACCGCGGGCCACGTGATGAAGGCGGCCCGCATGTTGGGACGCTGTTACTCCATCGAGGGCGAGGTCGTCCGCGGCCATGGCATCGGGTCAAAACAAACCGTTCCTACCCTGAATTTGGCTACCCACGCCGAAGTGCTTCCCGCCCAGGGCGTCTACGTCACTCGGACAGAATGCATCGATTCCGATCGCGCCTGGCAATCCATCTCCAACATCGGATTCCGCCCCACCTTCGCTGGCGATGGGTTGTCCATCGAAACCTATCTGCTCGACCCGCTCGCCGGCGAGACCCCCTCCCGCATCCGTGTCTCATTCGCCCATCGCCTCCGCGAAGAGCGGCGATTCGACACGCCGGAATTACTGAAATTGCAGATTTTACGGGATGTTCGCCGTGCTCATGCCTGGCACCGCCGCTACAGCCGGCTCCCTTCGATGCTTCTTTCTTAGCAGCGAAGGAGAAAGGCCATTAGTCTTTTGGGTTCCTGCCGGGAGTCATGAGATAGCCAAACTGGGGCGATGACGGACTTGGCGAGACAGCCCAAGTGTGTTTATCACAGACGCCATGTACTCTCATTGAATTGGAATCAAGGCTGCCACTTCTGAATTCACTTCGAATTGGGTTCATTAGTTTCAGAGTCCGGACGGCAAGGTCCGGTCTCATACCGTGCAACATATTCCCGAACTTCATGAGGCTCAAGGGCCACTGAATAGATAGCAAGTTCGTCCAGCGACCCATCGAAGGTTCCCCCACTCCCGACCCGAAAAGGAGTTGACGAAGAGAACTCACCTAGCTTCTCCGCCCCAATTTCGGATTCCTTCCTGCCATCTATATATACAGACAGACCACGATCTCCACGCGTCAGCGCAATGTGAATCCACCGTTCATCTTCCAGTTTGGAGGAACTTCGCAGGAAGACCGGGGAATGTTCCTTCGTGCCCAATTCCAACTCCAGCCGACCGTCCTTGTTGCGGCGCAGCACCCAATATTCTCCCGGGCGGCTGGGATGAGATGGAATACGTATTAATTCTCGGATGACCTTGTCGCCGTTGAGTTTGATGAAGGCGGAGAGACTGGAATCGATGAATCCGAAGTTTCTTTGCCATTTAGAGAAGGCCGCTTCGGTGTTGGCCGTCAGGCGAAAACTCTGACCGATGCGCCCAGCATCAAAAATCGGAACCCTGTTGAACGCCAAGTGGCCTGAGCCGACACGATTGTGCTCGGTGCCATCGCCGGTCAGTTGAACTGTCAATCCGCGTGGGTTAACGGTGCAGACATCCGGCTCTAAGCGAAAAACATAGATGTCTCCAGCGGTTGAGCTAACAAAAACCTTACGAGACGGGGCAGAGACAGCAATACCTGCGGTCTCTGCTCCCCATTCAAACCGCTCAAGAAATTGAGCTTGGGATATGTCGAACACGGAAGCGCCGAATCGGTTGAGGGTGTTCTTTATGCCTGACCCGACTAATACGCCCGTCGTGCTGCCCGGAAGAAAATGGGGCGGCCCGAAGGCGTCGAGTGGGAGCGGCTGTGATCGCTGCGCACGAATGGTCGGCAGATGGAGAATATGGATAATATTCGAGGGCTTCGCTGGGCAACCAAATCCATCATAGGTTGCCGTACTGCAGGCGTCGCTTCCATCGAGGACCATCCAATTTGCATCGGGCGATACTGAGATTGGTCCACCCACCTGTGGCAGTTCAGGAAGAAATGACATCGAAGCCCCAGAAGACGAGTCGATAATCTCAATCGAATCGTGTCCAGGCCGCCCGGTCGGGCCTCCATTTTGGTAGGCCACTACAAGATTCTGGCCGGGTGTCGAAGCGATGAATGAGGAATGCTTGTTCGAATGCAGTTGTTTCAGGCCGTCGAGTTCCGTCCACCGGAAGACACCACGGTTTGGCATAGCAATATAGGCACCGTCCGACGTGGCAACTAGATCGTGAACTTCGGCACCAGTTGAAATGGGTGCTCCGAGCAGGGACTCCGTCCGCAGGTCAACTCGGACAAACCCATCCGCGACTGATCCAATATACAGCACCCTTCCCCCTGGAGCCAGCTTCAGGCAGCGGTTTGTTCTGATGGGGAGTTTCAGAGTACGGAATCGCATTCCCCGCGTATCTACAATCAGCAAATAGTCGCCATTGTATGCCGTTGCGAAAAGCTTGTTGCCGCTCATGCTGGCTTCCAGATAGTCTGGGCGAAGCGGGAGATTGGATAGTTTCGTGAGCTTTCCGTTGGCTGCAGATGCCTCCCAGAACACACGAGGTGGTCCCTTAAACTCTAAAGCGCGAGTTGCAAGGGGAACATTTCTGAAGGAATTTATTGACACGAGGACTGCGGTGACACAGAGCATCAGAAGGAACACTGTATCGGTCTGGACGGGGTGGA
>JAFDVS010000115.1 GCA_018268935.1 Acidobacteriota bacterium
CGGGACGGCCGCGGCACTTTTGCGCGTTCTTGATCCCCGCGATCGCGCCAGCCGCGCGCGCTGAGCCGGCCGCGCGCCGGGCTCAGGAGAACAGGCTGGGCGCGTCGTTCGTCGCGGTGTTGAAGGGGGCGCTCGGCGGGACCAGCAGGCCGAGGTGCTGCCAGGCCGCCGGCGTGGCGACCCGCCCGCGCGGTGTGCGCATCAGCAGGCCCTGCTGGATCAGGAACGGCTCGTACACGTCCTCGACCGTCTCGGTCGGCTCGCCGACGCTGATCGCCAACGTGGACAGCCCGCAGGGCCCGCCCCCGAAGCGCTCGCACAGCGCCTGCAGGATCGCGCGGTCGACCTTGTCGAGGCCCTTCGCATCGACGCCGAACACCTTCAGCCCTTCACGCGCGGTGTCGTGGTCGATCGAACCGTGCCCCCGCACCTCGGCGTAGTCGCGGACGCGCCGGAGCAAGCGGTTGGCGATGCGCGGCGTGCCTCGGGCGCGGCGGGCGATCTCTTCGGCTCCGGCGGGATCGACGGTGATGTTGAGGAGGCTGGCGGAGCGTGCGACGATCTTCTGCAGTTCGGCGACGCCGTAGTGATTGAGGCGGAGGAGGAGGCCGAAGCGGCCGCGCATGGGGGCGCTGATCATGCCCATGCGGGTGGTGGCGCCGATGGCGGTGAAGCGCGGGATGGGGAGCGAATGCGTGCGTGCGCCGGGGCCCTGGCCAACGATGATGTCGACGCGGAAATCTTCGAGGGCGGAGTAGAACATCTCCTCCACATCGGGCAGCAGGCGGTGGATTTCATCGACGAAGAAGACTTGCTTGTCACGGACATTGCTGAGCATGCCGGTGAGGTCGAGCTTCTTCTGGATGACGGGGCCGCTGGTGAGATCGATGTCGACGCCGAGTTCGGCGGCAATGATGTGGGCGAGTGTGGTTTTGCCGAGGCCGGGGGGGCCGAATAAGAGGACGTGGTCCATGGCTTCGCCGCGGCGGCGGGCTGCGGCGATGGCGATGGCGAGGTTTTCTTTGAGCTTCGGCTGGCCGGTGAAATCGTCGAGGCGGCGCGGGCGAAGGGCGGCTTCGAATTGCTGATCGGCTTCCTGGCGGTCGGCGGAAGCGATGCCCTGTTCACGCATTTATTTAGGGTAGCGCAGGAGGGGGCGGGGGCATTGGTTTATCGTGTAACGGGGCGTGGCGCTTGGAGATCGGCGTGGGCGGGATATCCTGGAGGCATGAGCCGTATTTTCGCTTTCTTTCTGCTGCCGCTCTGCCTGATGGCGGAAGAGGGCATGTGGACCTTCGACAACTTCCCCGCCGCCGTTGTGGGGAAGAAGTACGGGTTCACGCCGTCGCAAGCGTGGCTGGACCGGGTGCGGCTGGCGTCAGTCCGGCTGGCGGAGGGATGCTCGTCGAGTTTCGTTTCGCCCAACGGTTTGCTGATGACGAATCATCATTGCGCGGCGACGTGTATTGCGCAGCTTTCGAGCGCGGAGAAAGACTACATGAAGCTTGGCTATTCGGCGAAGACGCCGGCTGAGGAAGCCAAGTGCCCGCGGCAGGAGGCGAACGTGCTGATCGACATCGGCAATGTTACGGCGCGGATTGAGAAGGCGACCAAGGGGCTGGATGGCAAGGCGGCATTGGAAGCGCGCAAGGCGGAGACGGCGCGCGTGGAGAAGGAATGCGCCACCAGCGACGCGGTGCGCTGCGAGGTGGTCTCGCTATACGGAGGCGGTGTGTATGCGCTGTACAAGTATCAGCGGTATCAGGATGTGCGGCTGGTATTCGCCCCGGAGTTTTCGATCGCGTTTTTCGGCGGCGATCCGGACAACTTCATGTTCCCGCGCTACAACCTGGACGCGACCTTCTTTCGCGTCTATGAGAACGGCCAGCCGCTGAAGACACCGCATCATTTCAAATGGTCGAAGGGCGGAGCAAAGGAAGGGGCACTGACGTTTGTGTCGGGGCATCCGGGTGGAACGAACCGGAAGGACACGATTGCGATGCTGGAGACGGAGCGCGACTTTGGGATGCTGCACCGGCTGGCTTATCTTTCGGAGTATCGGGGGATGCTGGCTCAGTTTCAGACCAAGGGCGAGGAGCAGGAACGGATTGCCCAGGATGATTTGAATCACGTGGAGAATTCGCTGAAGGTATACAAGGGCGAAGAGCGGGCGCTGGTGGAGAAGAGCTTCTTTTCGCAGAAGCAGGCGGAGGAGCGCGATTTCCAAAAGCGTGTGCAGGCGGATGCGAAGCTGCGGGCGCAGTATGGGAAGGCTTGGGATGAGATCGCGGCAGTGCAGGCGAAGCAGCGGGAACTGTACTATCCGTATATTTACCTGGAGCGGCAGTACGGGTTCCGCTCGCAGTTGTTCTCGCACGCGCGCCGGTTGTTGCGCATGGCTGAGGAGTTCGATAAGCCCAATGAGAAGCGGCTGGAGGAGTTTGCCGATGCCTGGAAGCCGACGTTGAAGCAGGCGGTGCTGAGTCCGGCGCCGATTTATGCGGAATTGGAGATCGAGGAACTGGCGTTTTCATTGACCAAGCTGCGCGAGTTGTTGGGGCCGGATGATCCGACGGTGCGGGCGCTGTTCGGCAAACGCGGGCCTCGCGAGATTGCCATGGACGCGGTGAAGAACAGCAAGCTGGGAAGCGTGGAGACGCGGAAGGCGTTGCTGGAGGGCGGGAAGCAGGCGCTTGCGTCGAGCACGGATTCGATGGTGGCTTTGGCGCGGATGGTGGATCCGTATGCACGGGCGATCCGGAAGCGGATGGAAGAAGAAGTGGAGAGCGTGCTGACCAGCAACATGGAGAAACTGGCGCGGGCGCGTTTCGCTGTGTACGGGACTTCTCTGTACCCGGATGCGACGTTCACTCTGCGGTTGTCGTATGGGAGCGTAAAAGGCTGGACAGAGAATGGCAAGGTGGTTCCTCCGTTTACGATTTTTGGCGGGACGTATGAGCGGCATACGGGCAGCTTTCCCTTCGCCTTACCACAGTCGTGGCTGGATGCAAAGGACAAGCTGAATCCGCAGACGCGGTTCAATTTCGTCACGAACAATGACATTATTGGCGGGAACTCGGGATCGCCGGTGATCAACAAAGAGGGGGAAGTGGTGGGGCTGATCTTTGACGGGAACATCCACTCGCTGGGCGGGAACTATGGGTTCGATGAAACGTTGAACCGCGCGGTGGCCGTGCATAGCGATGCGATCAAAGAGGCGCTGAAGAAGGTGTATGGAGCGGACCGGGTGCTGGAGGAATTGAATTAGAGATATTACAGCGTGGGGCGGCGAGTGCTAAGTTAGAATCGGCGATGCTTGAGAAAATCGATCTTTCCAAGACCATTGACGAAGGCAGTTATAAGAAACGGATCACCGACCTGAGGGCTCGGTTGTATCTGCTCCAGCGGCGGTGCTGGGATGCGGGAGTCCCGTCTTTATTGGTGTTTGAGGGATGGGGCGCGTCGGGGCGGGGCGCGATGGTGAATTTTCTGACGCAGAATCTGGAGCCGCGCGTGTTCCGGCTGCACATGATTCTTGCGCCGCGCTCGGCGGAGGAGGCGATGCCGTGGCTGTGGCGTTTTTGGGTGCGGATTCCGAATCGAGGAGAGATGGCGATCTTCGATCAGAGCTGGTACCGGCGGGTGTTGATTGAGCGCGTGGAGAAGCGGGTGAGCAAGATTGCCTGGAAGCAGGCGTTTGAAGACATCAACGATTTCGAACGGGCGCTGGCCGATGATGGGTACCTGATCCACAAGGTGTTTCTGCATATCAGCAAAGAAGAGCAGAAGCGGCGGTTGAAGGCGCTGGCGAAGGATCCGATTTCGAAGAAGATGCGCGATCCCGAGGATCAACTGCAGCAGAAGCGCTACAAACACTACCTGACGGCAGTGGAGGAGATGCTGATGCGGACGGAGACGGAATGGGCTCCGTGGACGATTGTGGAGGCCAATGACGCGCGGTTCGCGCGGGTGAAGGTGTTTGAGTCGGCGATTGGGCGGCTGGAATCGGCGCTGGAGCAGCGGACGGAGGGGAAGAAATAGCCATGCTGGAAACAGTGGATCTGACGCAGAAGGTGAGCGAGAAGGAATACGAATATTATCTGCCGCTGTACCAGGCGCAAATGCGGGAACTGGCATACCAGTTGTACCTGCGCAAGCGGCTGCTGATTGTGGTGTATGAAGGGTGGGACGCTGCGGGCAAGGGCGGGAACATACGGAGGGTGACGGCGAAGCTCGATCCGCGCGGCTATGAGGTGTTCGCGATTGCGGCTCCGGCGGGCGAGGACAAGACGCATCACTATTTGTGGCGCTTCTGGCGCAGGCTGCATCCACCGGATGAAAAGCAGGTGCTGATTTTCGACCGCAGTTGGTATGGGCGAGTGCTGGTGGAGCGCGTGGAGGGCTTTGCGAAAGATCACGAATGGAAACGGGCCTACCGCGAGATCAATCATTTCGAACGGCAGTTGACGGACTCCGGAGCGATCATCGTGAAGTTCTGGATGCACATCAGCCCGCAGGAGCAATTGAAGCGATTCAAGGAGCGGGAAGACAAGCCGTATAAATCGTGGAAGCTGACGGGGGAGGACTGGCGGAATCGGGACAAGTGGCCGCAGTATTCGGACGCGGTGGAGGAGATGGTGGTGAAGACGAGCACGATTCATGCGCCGTGGACGATTGTGGAGGGGAACTACAAGTGGTTCGCGCGGGTGAAGTGCCTGCGGACGCTGGTGGAGCGGACGAGCCGGGAGCTGGGGCACAGGCCGAAGATTTACAAGGCCAGTCCGAAGACGGAATAAAACGGCCGGGTGTGGGAATGTGGGTGGCATGGAATCGATAGTGATCGGCGGAGAGCGGTGCAGGGAGTGGGCGGAGAGCTCAGAATTGGAGTGGCTGGAGACGAACGGCACGGGCGGCTTCGCCATGGGCACGGTGTCTGGCGCCAATACGCGGCGGTATCACGGATTGCTAGTGGCGTCGCTGCGTCCGCCGGTGGAGCGGCAGGTGTTGTTGTCGCGGCTGGAAGAAGAAGTGCTGTGCGACGGGGAGATGTCGAACCTGGGCGCGGCGCAGTATCCGGGCGCGGTGACTCCGGCGGGGTTTCAGATGCTGGAGGAGTTCCGTCTGGATCCGTTTCCCACGTGGGTGTACCGGACGGGGTGTGCGCGGGTGGAGAAGCGTGTGTTTCTGGTGGAGGGATCGCAGACGGTTGTGGTGCTGTACCGGGTTTCGTCGCGATGCCGGCTACGGGTGCGGCCCTTTTTGGCTTATCGGGATTATCACTGCTTGCAGCATGCCAGTGATGCATTTCGGCGAGATGTCGAGTCGGCGGGGAGCACGTTGCGCGTGGAGCCGTTTGCGGGCGGGCCGCGGTTGCGGCTGCATCATAACGCGGCGGGGTTTGTGCGGGTGGGGAATTGGTATTACCGGAATGAATACCGGAAGGAAATGGAGCGGGGCTTGGATTTTCAGGAGGATTTGTATTCTCCGGGGTGGTTGGATTTTGAATTGGAAGCGGGCGGGACGGCGTTTGTGGTGGGGACTTTGGAGGAGTTTACGGCTCCTTCGTTGGATGACGTGTTTGCGTGGGAACGGGCGCGGTGTGCGGCGGCCGAGGACGTGCCGGGGCGGCTGGAACGGGCGGCGGAGCAGTTTCTGGTGCGGCGGGTGGACGGGTCGCCGACGATCATTGCGGGGTATCCGTGGTTTACGGATTGGGGCCGGGATACGATGATTTCTATTCCGGGATTGTTGCTGGCGCGGGGACGATTTGCGGAAGCGCGGGCGATATTGCGGGGATTTTTGCAGTATCTGGACCAGGGATTGATTCCGAACCGTTTTCCCGACGGCGGGGAGCGGCCGGAGTATAACACCGCGGATGCAACGTTGTGGATGTTTGTGGCGGCTTGGGGACTGCGGGGCGATAGCGCTTCGTGTTCTGAGTTTCTGCGGAGTGAATTTTATCCGGCGGCGAAGGAGATTGTTGCGTGGCACCGGCGGGGCACCCATTACGGGATTCAGGTGGATGCGGCGGATGGGTTGCTGTCGGCGGGATATGCGGGGACGCAATTGACGTGGATGGACGCGAAGGTGGGGGATTGGGTGGTGACTCCCCGGCATGGCAAGGCGGTGGAGATTAATGCGCTTTGGTACAACGCGCTGCGGATGACGGCGAGTTGGGCGCTGGAGTTCGGGGAGACGGAGTATGCGGAGGAGTTGGATGGTTTCGCGGATCGTGTGCGGGAGAGCTTTGGACGGGCGTTTTGGAATGCGGAGCGCGGGTGTTTGTATGACCGGATTGCGCCGGAGGGGCCGGATGCGCGGGTGCGGCCGAATCAACTGTTCGCGGTGAGCTTGCCGTTTGGGTTGTTGGATGAGGAAGAGCAGAGGGCCGTGGTGCGCGTGGTGGAGGCGGAGCTGTTGACGCCGGTCGGACTGCGGACTTTGGCGCCGGGGGATGGGGAGTATAGGGGTCGATATGAGGGCGGGCCGTGGCAGAGGGATGGGGCGTATCATCAGGGCACGGTGTGGCCGTGGTTGATGGGCCCGTATGTGGATGCGCGGCTGGCGGCGTTGGGATGTACGGCGGAGAATGTGAGCTTGTGCATGGGGCTGGTGTCGCGGATGATGGGGGAATTGGAGCGGCAGTGTTTGGGCTCAGTGGCGGAGATTTACGATGGCGATGAGCCGCGGCGGGCGGTGGGGGCTCCGGCGCAGGCGTGGAGTGTGGCGGAATTGTTGCGCGTGCGGCAGAAGCTGGTGGGTGTTACCAGTACAGCTTCGCGGCCACAGTGACTTTGCGCTGCTCGGTCCAGATGGTGGCGGTGACCTGGCCGAAGGCGGTGTTCACCGGTCCATTGTTGGGTGCGGCGAACATGGCGTGATTGAAGGCGTCGACGGCTTCTCCGCGCAACTGGAGTTTCACCTTTTCCGTGAAGCGGAAATCCTTGGTGAGGCCGAGTTCCCAGGTGTTCCAGCCATCGGCGCGAAGGCCGGTGAGGCGGAGCGGGAATGTGCGCAGGTTGGAGACGAGTTGCTCGCTGGCGCGGCGTTCGAAGAGTTCGGTTTTGAACCAGCGCTCGACGGTGCGGTCGGCATAGGGGAGAACGATGTCGCCCAACTGGCCGTAGAGGATGACGTTGCCGAAGCCGATGGGCGGGCCGCTTTGCCACTGATAGATGGCGTTGAGGCTCCAGCCTCCGAGAGCGGCGTCGAGGGCGCGCGGGGCCTGGGCCATCCAGCGGCGGCCCTTGCCGAAGGGGAAATCGTACTGCGAACTGATGGCGATGTGGTGGGGCCGATCCTGAGGCGAAATGGCGCGATGGGTGAACAGATCCTGGACGTTGAGACGGTCGACGCCTTCCATGAACTTCGACCATGTGTAGTGGCCGGAGAGCGAGTATCCGGCGCGGAAGCGGCGCTCGAGGCGCAAGTGTCCGGCGTGATACCAGGAGTAACCCTGGTGTGTAGTGCTGGAGATGCCGGTGAAATGGGGATAGGGCCGGAGCAATTGGGAGCGCGCGACATTGGCATTGCTGAGGAAGGCGGGGCTGCTTTCAAACAGCGTAATGCCGCGGAAGGGATTTGCGACGTTGCGCGAGAGGGCGGCGTTGGTGTCGTTGTCGCGCGTGGGGGAAGTGCTGAGGTATTGGCCGGGGACGGCGTTGTACTCGACGGGTGAGCCGAGGCGTGTTCCCCGGTTGCCGGTGTATCCTGCTTCGACGAGCCAGTTGGCGCCGAGTTGGCGCTGTATGGTGAAAGTCCAGCGCTGCACATAGCCGGTTCTGCGTTGGGGATAGAAGAAGCCTGGCGCGAGGCCGAGGTATGTGGTTAAGCCGCCGGATGCGCCTGGGGCGGCGAGCAGGCCGTTGGGGAAGGGATTGGCGAGGGTGGACGTGAAGTTGACGCCGTTGTCGTTGGAGGGATTGAAGCGGGTGCGCTGGTTGAAGCCGAGCTGGCCGGAGTCGGACTTGTCGGCGCCGAGGGTTTCGAAGAAGAGCCCGTAGCCGGCGCGCACAACCATGCGAGTGCCGAGTTGCCAGGCGAGCCCGGCGCGCGAGGCGAAGTTGTGGTTGCGATCCCAGAGGGCGCGGGAGACTCCGTTGACGCCGGAGAAGAGCAGGCCGCCATTGAGCGTGAAGGCGCTGGCGGGCACTTCGGGCAGCGGGTTCTGGGCGTAGGCGGCGCGGGCGGCGGCGTTGGCGGGATTGACGGTGATGAAATCGAAGCCGCGGTTGGAGCGGTTGTAGCGCTCGGTGTTGGGGCCTTCGGTTTCATAGCGCAGCCCGAGGTTGAAGGTGAGCTTGCGGGTGGCCTTCCAGTCGTTTTGGAGATAAAGGCCTGAATAACTGGATTTCTCCGCGAGTGCGGCGTTGAGGTCGAGGAAACCGTCGGTGGGTTGGCCGAGGAGGAAGGCGGCGAGTCCCTGGCCGACGGGGGAAGCGGGGGAGTTGTCGAGCGGGCCGCGGGTGAAGATCGTTCCGAAGGTGAAGTTGCCGGAGTAGTTGCCGAGGCTGGTGTTGTTGTCGAGCATGACGCGATGCTCGCCGCCGAAGCGGAGGGCGTGCGAGCCGAGTGTTTTGGCGACGGAGCCGCTCCAGTAGTGCGTGGTGAAGGCGGAGCGGGAGACGAGGTTGGTGCCGATGGCGGCGTAGCCTTCGGGAGTGATTTCGGGCAAAGCGGTGTAGGTGCTATCGAGGAGTTGGGTGAAGGAAGCGGGGAAGCCGAGGGTCTTGAGATCGAGGCCGGTGGTGGGTGACCAGCCGTCGGCGCGCATGCGTGTGAGCCCGTAGCGCATGTTGACGACGAGGTCGGAGCGGACCATCCACACATAGTCGAAGGCTGCGCCGGTGTATTTGTTGACGGAGATGTTGCCGATGGCGTCGTTGACGAGGTTGCGGCCCTGGTCGCCATCGGTGCGCATGAAGCTGGTGGAGACGTAGAAGCGATGGCGGTCGTTGATGGAATGATCGACGCGGGCCATGTGGGCCCAATAGTCAATGATGCTGGTGGCGGTGCTGAAGAAGTTGTTGCGGCCATCGACGGTGCCGGAAGCGTTGGGCAGCGGGTAGTAGTCGAGAATTTTCTGGGCCATGGGGCTGAGGCGGCTGGTGGGGATGATGTTGCCAGTGAGCGGCTGGCGGGAGAAGCGCCCGTTGGGAGCGGCGGCGATGGTGGCGGGGTCGTAGATCTGATACTGGGCGCCGATGCGGAGCAGGGCGGAGAGATCGCCGCGGCGTTGATCGGCGGTGGGCACGGTGGCGGTGTTGAGATTGGCGAAGGTGCGCGTCATGTAGTCGTTGCCGTAGCTGAAGAAAGTTTTGTTCTTGCCGTTGTAGAGTTTGGGGATGCGCACTGGACCGCCGAGTTGAGCGCGCCAGCGGTTGGTTTTTGTGGCTGGCCAGAGGCGGCTGCGCTTCTCGGGAGTAGGCGGACCGCTGATGGTGTCGTATAGGTTGCGGTTGACGAAGAAGGGATGCGTCATGAGGGGACGCGAGAGGTGGGAGAACCAGCCGCTGCCGTGGTAGTCGTTGGCGCCGCTTTTGAGGACCATGTTGACGTTGGCTCCGGTGAAGCGGCCGATGGAGGAATCGTAGGCCGCGGTTTGGACGCGGAATTCCTGGATCATTTCGGGCGGGGGTTGGAAGGCGATGGTGCCGCTTTCTTCCATGTTGGGGATGCCATCGAGGGTGAACTCGCTGGAGCGGGTGCGAGTGCCGCTGACGGCGAGGTCGGAGACGGAGCCTCGGGCTTGGGGGAGCCATCCATGCATGGGGGCATTGGTGGAGATGACGCCGGGCGAGAGGGTCATGAGGAAGCTGACGCCGCGGCCTGCCAGGGGGAGGTCGGAGAGTTGTTTGTTGTCGATGACGGCGCCGGCGCTGGCGGAGGTGGTTTCGAGCAACGGCGCTTCTCCGGTGACGGAAACGCTCTCGGTGACTGCGCCTAGTTCGAGGGTGACATCGACATTGAGGATGTCGCCGACGCGGACGATGATGCCGGTGCGGGTGTACTTTTTGAAGCCGTCGAGGGTGACGCTCATTTGATAGCCGCCGGGGAGGAGGCTGGGGAAGTCGTAGAGGCCCTCGGCGTTGGTGACGCCGTTGACGGCGATGTTGGTATCGACCTGGGAGAGCGCGACGGCGGCGGCGGCGATGGCTGCGCCTTGCGGATCGATGACGCGGCCGGTGAGACGGCCATAAGAACTTTGCGCGGAGAGGCCAGAGGCAAGGCTCGCCCCCATAGCTATCACCCAAAGCAGTTGCATAAGGTGATTATATAAAGACTTTTTTAGCCTGGTATGAGTTGGAGGTTAAAGGAAACGGGAGTGGTGTGTAATAGGAGGATATGAGATTACTTCTTGTTGGTTTGTTGCTGGCGGTTGGGTTGATGGGGCAGGAGAGTGCTCCGAAGATGGTGAAGTATTACATGGGCTTTTTGAAGAAGGGGCCGGCTTGGGGCGCGGGGACGAAGGAGGAGGGCGCGGAGATTCAGAAACAGCATCTGGCGCACTTGGGGAAGATGCATCAGATGGGGAAGCTGGTGGTAGCGGGGCCGTTTGGGGATAACGGGGAGATACGGGGGATCTTGGTGTTTCGGGGGAAGGATTCGCTGGAGGAGATGAAGAAGCTGGCGGAGGAGGATCCGGCGGTGAAGGCGGGGCGGATGGTGGTGGAGCTGCATCCTTGGTATGTACAGGATGGGGTGCTGCCTTAGGGAGGGGCGGTGGGACAAGAATCCACCTTGTCTCCAGCAAAGGTGATCCGATGCCTCGAAATGCTACTCTCGGACTGGAAAACAATAGGTCTGGTTGGAGGACATCTTGAAGGCATTCGTGCTCATGTTCGCCCTAGCGGCGTGTTACTGCCAGGGGCTGCCCGATGCGGATACGACGATAACCTATCAAGCCGGCACGGGGGGGCGTCTGCCAATCGTGATCTCACAAACTTCCCCCCTCTACTCAGAGGAGGGATACAAGCACAAGTATCAAACTATCGTGAAACTCTCGATGGTCATTGGTTTGGACGGAAAGACCGAAGACATTAAAGTTATTGAAGGGGCAGGCTTGCTGGGCCTGGATGAGAGGGCAGTGGAGGCAGTGAGCGCGTGGCGATTCAGGCCGGGGATGATGGGGGGGCGGCCGTTCCGCGTCGCTGCTCATGTTGAAATAAACTATCGCTTGCGCCGCTGGCGGATTGTGAGCACTGATTACAGAACTGCTCCTGACGCATCCGAGCCGGTTGCCACAAGGCGGTGGTTGGCGAACGCTGGTAAGAGCTGTGGCCCAACAACTTTGGCCCTGCACATCGGCACTGATGGCGTTCCGTCGGATGTGCGAGTCGTCCAGACAACTCCAGAGTCGATCAACGCTAAGTTGATTGAATCGATGAGGATGTGGCGCTTCAAGGCTTCACTACAGAATGGGCTCCCCGTCGATGCAACTGCGGCGGTGACCTTGGACTGCGAACCTTGGCCTGCTTCAGGTAATTGAAACGATGGGCGGGTCCTGGGAGCGCTTGGTGAGCTTGGCGTACTTGGATGTGGTGAGGTGGCCTTCAAAGCCGTCGAGGAGGAGATTGAGAACGAGGCGCTGACGGGAGTTCAGTTGGGTGGTTGGGAAGACATGCTGCAGAAGCGCTGGGGAGTGTTCGGAACGGGCGAGGGTGAGGTCAGCGATGGCTCTGCCAATGATGCCGTTGCCGCCGGCATAGGGGTGAATGGTGACGAAGCAGAGATGCGCGGAGTTGGATGTAATCTCCGCGTGCAGTGCGGAGATTATTGCGCGGATTCTCCGCATGGGGCACGGCAGACTGAAGTCTGCCCCACCATGTCCGCAAGTCCTGATGGCGCGTTGATCTGTAAGACTGCTTCAGCGGAAGCCTGCGCCGGTGAGGATGAGGCCGAGAGTGCGGATGTCGCCGGGGATTTGGAAGGTGCGGTCTACTTCGAGGGTTAGGACCGCCGAGTCGCCTTCTGCTTTCACTGGCGGTGTCGTGATCTTGTGCGCGCCTTTGGCGGGGAGTGAGGCTTCGTGGATTTGCTTGCCGTTTAGCGTTACCGTGAGGCGCGTGGCGACGGCGGCGTCGGGGAGGAAGATGTCGATGTCAATGGGTGCTTCCGTGGCGGGTGGCTTGAGGAGGATGACGGATTTGCCGCTCATCCAGCGGTAGCGGTTGTCTTCGATGCGATCGAGGCCGCTGACGATTTGCGCGTCGGATTCGGGGGCGTTCATGGGGAGGTAGCTGAGTGCGGGTTTGCGCTGGGCCACGGTTTCAATTTGCAGGATGTCGATGGGGCCGCGGCGCACGTCGAAGGGGAGGCGGCCTGCTTGCGCGGTGCTGTAGGCGGATTCGCTGTTGAGTCCGGCGAGCCTTAAGGGCACGGCGGATTGGATGGGGATGGAGAGCAACGGCACCCGCAGGCCGCCGCTGAGCGGGAAGCTGACCCATTTGCTCGTGACGACGATGTCGCCGGGACGGAGGGCTTGGCCGCGCTCGAGCGGAAGCGCGCCAGCGGATTCGGCGTAGTAGCGCATGCCCATTTCACCGTTGATCCAGACACGCTTGTACTCCCAGCTCTTTTCGAGGCTCGCGATGGCGCGGCGGTAGCCGTCCCAATGATCGTAGTTGGCGAGGGCGAGGCCCATGCCTAGCGCGGTCTGCAACAGGATGAAGGGAACCAGGTGTGCGGGCTTGAGTTGGTTGGCAATGAGGATCGCGACCGGCAGCGCGAGCGGCAACAGGTAGCGGGCGGAGCCGGCGAAGAAGAGGATGAGAGCCGCGGCGAAGAAGAGCAGCACCCACTGGGCGAGGAAATCGCGGTAGCGTTTGAGGCAATAGCCGATGGCCGCGATGCCGGCGAGGATGGGGATGATGCCGAGCAGCGGGCGGAAGAACGCGAGCGGCAGGGCAGGGAAGACCATCGTGCCGAGGTGTGTGGTCAGGGCGATGGCGTTGCGGATTTTGTTGTCGAGCGAGTGGAGGTTGTAGCGGGTGAAGTATTGCGCCAGCACTTCGGCGGGGAGTTGCTGCGAGGTGAGGCGCTCGAACAGTTGGTATGCGCCGAGGGTGAGCGGGACAGCAAGCAGGGTGGCCCAGGCGGGCTTCCACTCGCGGGCGGTGCGCCACAGGTAGAGCGCGAGAATCGGAATGAGCAGCACGGCCTGGAAGGCGAACATCGCGGCGAGGGCCATGGTGGCGATGGAGGCGGCGAGTCTTGCGGTGGATCGCCGATCGGCGGCCTGGACGAAGAAGGCGATGGAGGCGAGCCAGAAGGCGAGGAAGGGAATGTCGCTTTCGAAGGAATTGCCGTTGATGACGAAGGCCGGTGTGGCGAGGAAAAGCAGGGTCGCGAGCAATGGGTGCGCAGAGAAGCGGCGGGCGAGGGAGAGCGCGGCGAAGGCGGCGATCAACGAGAACACAATGTAGAAGGCGTGGAACGTGGCTTCATGAATATCGCCGGTGGCGGCGAGCAATGCGGCGAGCACCCACACATTGCCGGGTGGATGCGGATGGCCGCGCATGGTCACCTTCTGACCCTGGAAGAGGAAATCGAGGTGGCTCGGGTGGAGCGGATCGATCTGGGCGTACTGAGCGGCGCGGAGGTAATCGGCGTCATCGCCCTGCACGGCCTGATGAAGAAACGGGACGCGCAACAGCAGAACGAAGAAGAGTACTGCCAGCGAGGCGCGCAAGGGAAACCTTAGTCGGCGGCTTTGTTCACCGCTGTCGGCGGCTTCCAACGCAGGATCGGTTTACGGGCGGCGGTGGTTTCATCGACGCGCGGGGTGCGCGTGTGATGCGGCGCCTTGAGAACGAACTGCGGGTCTTTGTCGATTTCGCCGGCGATGGCGATCATGGCTTCGATGAAGGCGTCGAGCTCGGGTTTGCTTTCGGTCTCGGTGGGCTCGATCATGAGGGCGCCGTGGACGATCAAGGGGAACGCCACGGTGTAGGGATGGAAGCCGTAATCGATGAGGCGCTTGGCGATGTCGGTGGTTTTGACGCCCTTGGCCGCTTGACGATCGTCACTGAAGACGCATTCGTGCATGCTGGGGCTGGTGTAGGGCATGTCGTAATGAGGTTCGAGCGCTTTGCGGATGTAGTTGGCGTTGAGGAGCGCATCGAGCGTGGCGTTGCGGAGGCCGGGGCCGCCGTGGGCCATGATGTAGGCGAGGGCGCGGATGAGCACGCCGTAGTTGCCGAGGAAGGCGCGGACGCGGCCGATGGATTGGGGGCGATTGAAGTCGAGCTTGAGGAGATCGCCGGCGCGGACGACGCGAGGGATGGGGAGGAAGGGCTCGAGGTGCGCTTTGACGGCGACTGCGCCGGCGCCGGGACCGCCTCCACCATGCGGGGTGGAAAATGTTTTATGCAGGTTGAGGTGCATCACGTCGATGCCGAAGTCGCCGGGGCGTGTGATGCCCACGAGCGCGTTCATGTTGGCGCCATCCATATAGACCAGCGCGCCCTTGGAGTGCATGAGCGAGGTCACCTTGACGATATCTTCTTCGAAGACGCCGATGGTGTTGGGGTTGGTGACCATGAGCGCGGCGGTGTCTTCGTTGACGATCTTGGCGAGGGCTTCGACGTCGACCAGGCCTTTGCCGTTCGACTTGATGTTTTCGACGGCGTATCCGGCGAGTGCGGCGGTGGCGGGATTGGTGCCGTGCGCGGAGTCGGGGATGATGATCTTCTTGCGCGGATTGCCGCGCGATTCAAGCAGCGCGCGGATGAGCTGGACGCCGGTGAGTTCGCCATGGGCTCCGGCGGCGGGCTGGAGCGTGACGGCATCCATGCCGGTGATTTCGGCGAGGGCGTTTTCGAGTTCGACGACGACCTTCAGCGCGCCTTGCGAGAGCGATTCGGGCTGATAGGGGTGCGCCCAGGCGAGGCCTTCGGTGCGGGCCACGGTTTCGTTCACGCGCGGGTTGTACTTCATGGTGCAGGAGCCGAGCGGAAAGAGGCCGAGATCGATGCCGTAGTTCCAGGTGGAGAGGCGCGTGAAGTGGCGGATGACTTCGACTTCGCTCACTTCGGGGAAGTCAGTGATTTCGTCGCGCGTGTTGGCGGCGCCGAGGGCGGCCACGGGATCCACGGCGGGGACGTCGAGATCGGGAAGCTGATAGCCCTTCTTGCCGGGCGAGCTCATTTCAAAGAGCAGGGCTTCGTTCTGGCTGATGTGATTGCGGGTTTTGCCGGGCATGTTAGGCGATGGCTCCCTTCACTTTGTCCATGTGTTCGCGCTTGCTCATTTCGGTGGCGCAGAGCAGCAGGCAGCCGCTCAATTCGGGGTAGTATTTGCCGAGCGGGAGGCCGCCGACGATTTTTTCTTTGAGCAGGGCGTCGTTGACGGCTTCCGGCGAGTCTGCCTTGACGACGAACTCATTGAAGAACGCGCCGGAGAAGCGGAGGGGCAGGCCATCGGCGAGGTAATGCGCTTTGCTGAGGTTTTGCAGAGCGAGTTCGCGGAGGCCTTCTTTGCCGTAGACCGAGAGGTAGACGGTGGCCATGAGTGCGATCAAGGCCTGGTTGGTGCAGATGTTGGAAGTGGCTTTTTCGCGGCGGATGTGTTGCTCGCGTGTGGAGAGCGTGAGGCAGAACGCACGGTTGCCGTTGGCATCCTTGGTTTCGCCGACGAGGCGCCCGGGCAACTGGCGCATGAATTTTTCCTTGGTGGCGATGATACCGGCGTAGGGGCCGCCGTAGCTGGGCGGATGGGCGAAGGATTGCAACTCGCCGACGACGATGTCGGCATCGCGCGGGGGCTCCAGCAGGCCAAGGGAAACGGCTTCGGTGAAGGAGAAGACGAGCAGTGCGCCTTTCGCGTGGGCGAGGGCGGCGATCTTCGCGGTGTCTTCGAGGCAACCGAAGAAGTTGGGGGATTGAATAATGATGGCCGCGGTCTGCGTGTCGAGCTTGGCGGCGAGATCGTCGAGATCGAGCTTGCCGGAGGCGGCGTCGTAGGCGACTTCTTCGACCGGCACGCCCTGGTATTTGGAATAGGTGGCGAGGACTTCGCGGTATTCCGGATGCACGGTGCGCGCGACCAGCACTTTATGGCGTCCGGTGACGCGCATCGCCATCATGGCGCCTTCGGGGATGGCGGAGGAGCCATCGTACATGGAGGCGTTGGCGACATCCATGCCGGTGAGCTGGCAGATCATCGTCTGGAATTCGAAGATGGTGGTGAGCGTGCCCTGCGCCATCTCAGCCTGGTAGGGCGTGTAGGAGGTGAGGAACTCACCGCGGGAGACGACGACGTCGCACATCACGGGGCGGTAGTGGTAATAGGCGCCGGCGCCGAGGAAACAGGCGTAGCCGACGGCGTTTTCTTCACCGCGGGCGCGGAACCAGTCGATGATTTCGTATTCGGATTTGCCCGGTGCGATGTTCAGGGGCCGGTTGAGGAGGACCTCCTGAGGCAAGTGGGCGTAGAGCCGCTCGATGGAATCCAGACCGAGCGTGGCGAGCATCTCCTTACGCTCGGTATCGGACTTCGGAAGGTAACGCAATTCTGAACTTACTCCCCTATGTAGGCTTGATAATCGGCGGCGGACATCAGATTGTTTATTTCGCTGGGATTGCTGAGGCGGACCTTGATCAGCCAGGCGGCGCCATGCGGATCTTCGTTGAGCTTTTCGGGGGCGGTGGAAAGCTCGTCGTTGGCGGCGATGACTTCACCGGTGACCGGCGAGTAGATGTCGGAGACGGCTTTGACGGACTCGACGGAGCCGACGGTTTTGCCCTGTTCGACGGAGGCGCCGGGCTGCGGGAGGTCGACATAGACGATGTCGCCGAGTTCTTTCTGGGCGTGGAAGGTAATCCCCATGGTACCGGTGTCGCCTTCCACCAGCACCCATTCATGCTCTTTTGTGTAACGGTAATTTTCCGGATACATTGTGTTAGCTCGCTCTTTTATAAAAAGGAATTGGCCTGGTGACGGCTTCCACCGGCTGGTTCCGAATCATGATTTGGATTTCGCGCCCGGGTTGGGAATTTTCGACCGGCACGTAGCACATGCCGATGTTTTTCTGGAGTGTGGGCGCAGGACCGCCGCTGGTGACCCATCCGGCCGGTTGGCCGTGGACATACACTTCATATCCGTCGCGGCCGATGCCGCGAGTGGTCATTTCAAATCCGGTGAGAATGCGTGTGATGCCTTTTTCCTGCTGGGAGACGAGGGCCGCGCGGCCGACGAAGTTGCCTTTGTCGAACTTGACGATGCGGCTGAGGCCGGCTTCGAGCGGGGAAATGGAGGCGGTGATTTCGTGGCCGTAGAGGGCCATGCCTGCTTCGAGGCGGAGCGTGTTGCGGGCGCCGAGGCCGGCCGGTTTGATGCCGAACTCTTCACCGGCGGCCATCACTTTGTCCCACACGGCGGGGGCTTCGGCGGTGGGGATATAGGTTTCGACGCCGATTTCGCCGGTGTAGCCGGTGCGGGCGATACGGGCGGGGACTCCGGCAAAGTCGCCGTCGGCGAAGTGGTAATAGCGGATGGGGGCGAGGTCGACGGAGGTGAGTTTCTGCGCGGTTTGCAAGGCGCGGGGGCCTTGGATGGCGAGCAGTGCGTATTTCTCGCTGGCGTATTCTACTTGCGCGTCGAACTTATTGTGCTCGCAGATGTGGGCGTAATCTTTTTCCTGATTGGAGGCGTTGACGCAGAGGAAGTAGTGATCGGCGGCGACTTTGTGAATGAGGATGTCGTCGACGAAGCCGCCGTGATCGTAGAGGAGGGCGGAGTATTGGGCTTGGCCGAGCTTGAGCTTGGCGACGTCGCTGGGGGCAATGTAGTTGACGAGGTCGAAGGCTTGCGGGCCGCGGATTTCGATCTCGCCCATGTGGCTGACGTCGAACATGCCGACGGCTTTGCGCACGGCGTTGTGTTCGTCGATGATGCCGGAATATTGGACGGGCATATCCCAGCCGCCGAAATCGACCATGCGCGCGCCCATTTTGCGGTGGGTAGCGTTGAGAGGTGTTTGTTTCAGGGGGCCGGAGGCGTGGTCGCTCATGAACTCTTCAATCTAGCACATGAGGACCGCTTGCTCACGCGCGCGGCTCTGTAGGGCGGACCGCGTACTCACGCGCGCGGCTCTGTAGGGTAGCGTGCGTTACAGAAGACAATTATCGGGGAGCTGTAAAATTGACACTCTCCGGTAATAAATTCCGATAGCAGTGTCTTGGATTTAAAGCGGGAAATGGATAATCCATCCCGCTGATGTAATGGCACTGCATTTGCAATAAGCAGGCAGCAGGGGTGCAAGGGATATAGAGGAGGCTTATGCGAATGTACCGGTGGCAAAAACCCATTGCGGTTTACGGAATTCTGGTCATTGTTGCGATGTTTCTGCAGCCGCGAACAACTCTTGCGCAGGGACACGTAGTGCCGCTTACGGAGATCCAGAAACAACTGGAAGTACGGACTGAGTCGGTGGCGAAGGACCGTGCTGATATTGAGCGGGTGCTGTCGCTGCCTGCCGCACGCGCGGCGCTTCAGAAGTCGCAGGTGGGCTCAGAACAGGTGCGGACAGCGGTTGCGATGCTGAGTCCGGAGGAACTGACGCGATTTGCGAATCAGGCACGGATGGCGGAGCACGATGTCGAGGGCGGATTCCTGGTTGGAATTCTCGCGCTCATAGGTCTTGTCGTTGTGATTCTCGTGGTGATCGCGGTGGTTAACGACTAAGAAAGAGAGGCAAAACGTTGTTGAAGAGCAAGATTTGTGTGTCCGTACTGCTGGTGTGTTTGGGGCTGGAAGCCGCACCGGCGGATCATGTTGTTCCGTTGCAGGAAATGGAGCGCCGGATCGCCCGGGAAACGGCCGGGCGCCGGGTGAATCTGGGCAAAGTGGAATCGTTCCTGGCGATGGATCAAGTGGAGGAGGTGCTGCGAACCTCCAAGCTCGATTCGCAGGCGATCCGCGCTGCGGCGGCGATGTTGAGCGATGAGGAATTAAGCAAGCTGGCCCAGCGCGCGGATGGTGTGAAGGCGGACATCCAGGGTGGCGCGCTGTCCAACACGGAGTTGACGTACGTTGTTATCGCATTGGTGACGGCGCTGGTGGTGGTGATTATTTTCGTGGCGTAGTTCAACGCACGATGGCCGTGTAGAAGACGCCGGTTCCTTGCCGGAGGTCGCGACCGTAGACGAACGCCCAGGTGAAGCCGCCAAGCACTCTGAGCTTTGCCTGGGCGCCGGCGTCTACCAACCATGTTCGGGATCCGAAGACGCCGTGCGGGTCAGTGATGCGGCCGGTGTCGAGAAACGGGCCCAATTGCAGGCGAACGAGCGGAAAGCGGAGGACGGTGCGGTCCACTTCCGATTGCACGATGCCGTAGCGGGCGCCGAGTGGAGCGCTTCCTTTGCGGCCGTTGCGCGTGCCAGCGTGGCCGCGCATCCAGATGTCGTTGTCGCGCTCCATGCCTAGGATGTAGAGTTCGTCGAAGGGCGGTGCGCCGAAGAGGTTGCCGGCACGGGTTGTCGCGCTCACCACAAGGTCGTCGCCTTTGGCGGCGGGCAGCCAGGTGAAACGCGAATTGGCGTCGATGCCGCTGTAGTGAGATGGCTGGCTGGAGTACAAATGCCCGGTGCGGAAGGCAACGCCTGCAGTGAGCTTCATGCGGTTTTCGGGGCGGGTCCACAACAGGGCGTCGAGCGAGTTGGCGAGTTCCACGGACCAGCCATTGCGGAAATAGGATGAGCTGCCGGCGTTGCGATAGGAGCGTTTGGCGGACTGGAAGTGCAGGCCCCACTCGAGGCGTGAAGTGAGGCTATGCGTGACCCCGGCGGTGAGCGCGGCCTTGCGAAGTTGGGGCCCATCGATGCCGTAGCGCGGCGTGAGGTCCCAGTCTTCGTCGCGTGCGTCGACGCCGAGGCGCCAGATCCAATGCGGCGAAAGACGCCAGGGAGAGGTGAGGTTGAAGGCGAGGCGCTTCTTGTTGGGATCCCAACGGATGAGCGAATCGAAGTGCATGGCCCGCTGGCGAATGTTTTGGAAATCGAGGAAGACGGTTTGGTAGGGCAGGCCTCTCGCCAGCGGGAGCAGCGACATCCATTTGCTGGTGGGGAGGCGTTTGGTGAGCGAACGGAAGGTGAGATCGTAGCGGTTGTCGTTGGCGGGTGTGAGTTCGAATTGATAGGTGGAGAATGCCGCGAGGCTCTCGAGATTGGCGGTGGTCATCTCGAGATTTTTTGTGGTGAGCACCTGGCCTCCGGAGAGCCACAGAGCGCGATCGCGTAAGAGCGGATGGAGCGCGGGGATTGGCTTCAGGTGCACTTGTTGGAGTAGCGGCTTGTGGACGCGATTCCAGTATTTGATGGTTGCGGGCAGATTGCCGTCGAGCAGGTAGAGAGCGCCGAGGAAGGTGTTGCCGTATTCATTGGCCGGATCGAGGCGGAGTGCTTCGCGCAGGAGATGCTTGGATTGGGCGGGATTCTGCTGACGATAGGCGATGCCTGCCAGTTCAAGGGGGAACCGGGGATCGTGCGGGTAGGCACGGCGGGCTCTGAGCAGTGTGGTATTGGCTGCATCGAGCTGATCGGATTTGGCGAGTGCGAGGCCGCGCTGCAGCTCTGCGTCGGGGGTTTGGGCGCAGGCGAGAATGCAGAGAATGAAGAGCAGTGTTGTCTTCATTGGGCTGGGCGGGGTGTGGCGAGCAAGGTCCAGAATCCGGTGGCTTCCCATTGCCGGAGGAAGGCGGGCAGGCGCTGTTCGATGAGTTTGCCACGGGCCGGGTCGTGATAGAAGATGGCGGAGTCGGTGGCGCCGGCCACGACGACGAAGTGAAGGAGGACGTTTGCTCCGCGCGGGGCGAGGCAGACGACGAGCGGGCGGCCCTTTTCGAGATTGGTGCGGAGGTCCTGCGGTTCGCCTCGGAAGACGTGTGCGCTGAAACCGTGTTGGTCGAGGTATTGGCGGAGTTTGTCACCGGCGATGCCGCGGCGACCGGGTGTGTTCAGGAGCTTGTAGATGCGGGCGTCGTTGGACGCGGTGGGGTCGAGGTGTGTGTGGGATCGAATCCAGTACTGCATGACCATGGCGATGGCAGCGGCGCCGCATCCGTCACGGGATTGTGGGACGAAGGGGACGTCGAGCCAATGGGGACCGCTGGCAAGCCAGGGCACGAGGATGACCGTCAGCGCTATGGACATGGCTCTCTTCTGGGGAGATGGAAGCACGTGTGGGGCCAATTTTGTTCAGCCTTCCCAGGCTGAACTGCGACCGGCCTGGAGGCCCGTCGCCACTGGTTTTCATACAATGAGAGAACTGATGCCGCAACATTCCCACAACGATGAACCGCCTCCGTTTCTTGGAAGCTGGCCGCGGGTGTATGTGCTGGTGGTGATGTATCTGATGGCGTTGATCGTGGGTTTCTACGTGTTCTGCCGTTGGGTGACACCCAAATGAGCACGATCGATTGGGTGGTGCTGGCGGGGTGGATTCTGTTCACGGTGCTGTACGGGCTGTACAAGGCTCGGGGCGGCACGACGACGCACGAGTATCTGCTGGCCGGGAAATCGATGCCGTGGTACGCCATGGGTCTGTCGATCATGGCCACGCAGGCATCGGCGATTACGTTCATTTCCACTACGGGCCAGGGATATGCCGATGGACTGCGGTTCGTTCAGTTCTATTTCGGGTTGCCGCTGGCGATGGTGCTGCTGTCGATGACGGCCGTGCCGATTTTTCATAATTCCGGCGTGTACACGGCGTATGAATATCTGGACAAGCGGTTCGACCGGAAGACGCGCTACCTGGTGAGTGCGATTTTTCTGTTGTCGCGCGGGCTGGGGGCGGGCGTGGCGCTGTATGCTCCGGCCGTGGTGCTGTCGGTGATTCTGGGGTGGCCGGATCAGGCGACGACGGCGGCGATGGGCCTGCTGGTGATCGTGTACACGACGATGGGCGGAGTGAAGGCGGTGACGTGGTCGGACGTGCAGCAGATGTTGTTGATCTTCGCCGGACTGATTCTGGCATTGGGGCTGGCCATTTGGCGATTGCCGCAAGAGGTGAGCATCGGCGATGCGGTGGCTTTGGCGGGCGCGGCGGGGCGGATGAACGCGGTGGTGACGCAGTTTGATTGGAACGACCGCTACAACGTGTGGAGCGGGCTGATCGGCGGAATGTTTCTCGCGCTGGCGTATTTCGGCACCGATCAATCGCAGGTGCAGCGGTATTTGACGGGGAAGAGCGTGGCGCAATCGCGGCTGTCGCTGATCTTCAACGCGATGGCGAAGATTCCGATGCAGTTTTTCATTCTGTTTATCGGAACGATGGTGTTCGTATTCTTTCATTTCGAAAAACCACCGATGATCTTTCAGCCTGCCGATGAACGGAAGTTGGAAGACTCGGTGCTGTACGGCGATTTGAAGGTGCGCTATGACCAGGCGCACGAAGAGCGGAAGCAGGCGGCACTGGCGTATTTGCAGTCGCCTTCGAAGGTGGCGGAATACCGGGCGGCGCAGAAGAAGATGGATGGGATTCGGGCCGAGGCGGCGAAGGTGGTTGGCGCGGGGAGCGATACGAACTACATCTTTCTGAGCTATGTGATTCGATATCTGCCGGCGGGCGTGGTGGGGTTAATTGTGGCGGTGATTTTCGCGGCGGCGATGTCGACGATATCGGGCGAAGTGAATTCGCTGGCGACAGTGACGATTATGGATTTGTACCGGACGATGCGGCCGGGGACTCCGGATGCGACGCTGCTGGTGGCATCGAAGGCGGCGACGGTGTTCTGGGGTGTGTACGCGGTAGTGTTTGCCGGATTCGGGAGTAATCTGGGATCGCTGATTGAGGCGGTGAATATTGTCGGATCGCTGTTTTATGGAGGCATGTTGGGCGTGTTTGTGCTGGCGTTTTTCGTACGGCGGGTGAAAGGGACGGCGGCGTTCTGCGGCGTGGTGGCCGGGGAGGCGGCGATTTTCTATTGCTTTTTCTTCACGAAAATCTCGTTCCTCTGGTACAACGTGATCGGCTGCCTGGTGGTGCTGATGGTAGCGATGCTACTCTCTTGGCGAGAGGCAGAGCGGGCATAAAGCATGTCGAGCGAACGCAACCGGATTGTGGAGGCAGGGGCTCGGACGCGGCACTGGCGGCGCTGGGGACCCTATTTGTCGGAGCGGCAATGGGGCACGGTGCGCGAGGATTACAGCGAGAACGGCAATGCCTGGGACTACTTCTCCCATGACCAGGCGCGTTCCCGTGCCTATCACTGGGGCGAGGATGGCCTGGCCGGTATCTCTGACGACCGCCAACGGCTCTGCTTCGCGCTCGCGCTTTGGAACGGGAAGGACCCGATCCTCAAGGAGCGGGCGTTCGGGCTGACGAACAGCGAGGGCAACCACGGCGAGGACCTCAAGGAGTACTATTACTACCTCGACAGCACGCCGACGCA
>JAFDVS010000116.1 GCA_018268935.1 Acidobacteriota bacterium
AGCGCGCCTCGCTGTTGCGCCCGAGTAGGAATTCGAGATCCCCGAGACTGCGGAGGGTGTTGGCGAGCCCCACCCGGTCCCCCACAGCCTCCATCAAAGCCAAGAGCCTCCGTGCCACCGAGTGTGCCGGAAGCGCTCCAAACTGGTACGTGTTCCCCAGATCCTGTGACAACGCCCGCAGCGAATCCGCATGCGCCGGAACTTTCGAAATCTCAATCCGCCCCAGCACCGCCCGCAAGTTCAGAAACTCGCTCGCCATCCGCAATCGGGCAGCAACATTGGCCGGAGTATCGGCAATCCCACTACCCGCCGCCGCCAGCCGGCCAAAACATTCCAGTGCCTTCGACACCGCCGCCGTCAAATCCGGCCCGCCCTCCCCCTGGCTCTCCTCCCCCACAAAGTCGCGCACCGGAGCCAGCACCGAAAATCCGTCCCCTTCCGCCGCATCTTCACAGGCTCAGTTCCGAAAGCCGTGCCCGATGCTGCCACGCCCTCGGCGCCAGCCTCACCAGGTCTCCCCACGTAGCGGATGTGACTCCCTCCGCAAACAGCGCAAACAACAGGAAGCTCTGCTGCTCTTCCAAACCAAGGATCTTCCACGACAGCAGCAGGCTCTTCCGCAGACTCTCCGCTTCAGCCGCCGCAAAGCTCGTCCCCTGCGTGTTCCACTCCTCAATCACCCGCGCCAGCGACCGGTAGAAAGCTCCCCGGCTCGCCGTTAACACTACCGAAAGCGCATGAAAGGACAGCCGGTCGCGCAGGAATCTGTCCAACTCCGCCGTGCGCGAAATGCGCGGAGCCTTCGCCTCTCGATGCCAGCACTGCAGGAAAAGATCCGCTGCCGAGTCCACGTCCAACGCATGCACCTCCATCCCCCAACCCACCGCCGAGGATAGATTCAACCGCGTCGAACAAAGAACGCGAATGCCGTCCAACTCCGCCAGGCTTCGCACAAACGCCATGGACCCTTCCGCGCCCGCAACGGATTCGAAATTGTCCAGGTACACAACCACTGGCCCGCCCCGCTTCGCCGCAGTACGCACCAGGCACTGCCGGACCTCGCCTTCATTGCGCAGGGACCGGTCCCCCAGCACCTCCGCGCACGCCGCCACCAGCGTCTCCCGATTCACCGCCGCCCGCAGATCCACAAACAACGCCGCAGCCTCCGGATGCCCGGAAAGGTATTCCCGCAGCGCCGCCCTGCACAGCGCTGTCTTGCCGATGCCAGGGGCGCCCGACACGTACAAGATGCTGGCGTCATCCATCGCCAGCCTGCGCACCAGTTCCCGCACATCATCCGAGCGGCCGAAAAACGCTCCCTGGCTTGGCGCCAGCTTCCGTGCCTTCGCGCCCAACAGCAGCGGCTCTGCCGTAACCGGCGCCGCTTGCAATTCCCCCACCCGCTGCAGGATCAGTGTGATCTTCTGATCCTGTACGATCTTCCAAAGCTTGTCGCGATCCGCGAGTGCGGAGGAAAGTTGCAACGGCAGGTGCAGCGGCATCCTCTCGCGCAAGGCCGCTTCCAGCACCGGGTCGACGGGCTTCTGCTCCAACTGCAATACGCCCTGTGCGTCCAGCCGCATCAGGATGTCGATCAGCACCGGCCCCACTGCATCTTCCACGGTCGCCGCATCGGAGCGCACGAAACGCTGCAACAGCGATCCATCCGTGAACTCCGGAAGATTGTCCTTCTTCAGCCGCTTCTCCCAGCGCTCAAACCAGCCTTCGTAGTAGGAACGGTCCTCCACCCGCATCTCCGGGATCAGCTCCGCCCGAATAGCCTGCAACGTCGCCGCCAGCGCATCGCGAAACAGACCGCGCAGCGAGCCCGCATTAGCGTCCTTCACGCTGTCATGAGCAGCGCCCGCAATGAAGTTCCCCAGGTTCCCCGCCAGCGCCTCGGGGAACTTCTTCAGGCTCTCTTGCCCGGAAAGCTCCAGCAATTTGAGAATCGTATCCCCGCCGTAAGCGGCCATCGCCGCCGCCATCGGCCCACCCAGGAAAAAGGCAGTCGCGCACCCCGCCGCCTTTAGAGCAACGGGAGCCATTTTCCCCGATATCCCGGAATTTGCCGGCATAGCGTAGATAATAGCTCATGTCCGCCCAGCCGCCATGGGATGCGCCCCGATTAAGCTACTCTGGTCCACAATAAGCTATTATTAAGCTACTCGCAGCCATGCTCACCCTCAATTCATCCCGGCTCGCCAACCTCCAGATCCCCTTAGGAACAAGCTGGCTGCTCGCCGACTGCATGGAAGCGAGAGGCAAACAAGACCTCTGGATTCGCCAGAAACCAGAAACGCTCTCCGCCCTGCGTGAACAAGCCATCATTCAAAGCGCCGAATCGTCCAACCGCATCGAAGGCGTAATCATCGAGGCCAGCCGTTTGCGCCCGGTTGTCCTCGGAAAGTCACGACCCAAAGATCGCCCCGAAGAGGAACTGGCAGGCTACCGCCGCGCCATGAATTGGGTTTTCACTCGCAAGGCAAACTACGCGGTCACGCCACAATCCATACGCAAGCTCCATGCTCTGGCGCAAGGCGGCGCTAGCGGCGATGCCGGCCAGTGGAAGCAATGCAACAACGAAATCATCGAGATTCTACCCAGCGGAGACAGCCGCATCCGGTTTATTCCAGCCACAGCGAAAGAAGCTCCAGGACTGATTACCCGCCTCTGCACCCGTTACCAACAAATGCACCACGACACCCAAGTCCCCCCACTCCTCTCCGCAGCCACCTTCATCTTCGACTTCCTCTGCATCCATCCCTTTCGCGATGGCAACGGGCGTGTCTCCCGTCTCCTCACAACACTCCTCCTTCAATCCCAAGGATTCGAAGTTGCCAGATACGTCAGCCTCGAACGATTGGTGGAAGAAAACAGAGACGACTACTATCGCGTCCTGGGCGCATGCTCGCATGGATGGCAGCAGGGGCGCAATGAAATCCTCCCCTGGTGGAACTTCTTCCTCAGCATGGTTCGCTCCGGCTACGGCGAGTTCGAACGCCGCGTCGAGCAGGCCGCATCCAAGTCCGCAAAGAGCGAGTTGATCCGCCACACAATCCTCGATCAAGACACCAGTTTCACCCTCGCGGATATCTCCGTTCAACACCCCGGAGTCAGTGAACACCTCATAAGGAAAGTCCTCCAGCAATTGAGAAAGGAAGGGAAGATCAGTCTCTCCGGCCATGGACGCTCCGCCATGTGGAGCACCACCCTACCCATGCCGTAGACTAAACAAATCATGTTCCCCCGTTTCTGTTTCAGCCTCATCCTCCTCACCCCCGCCCTCCTCCAATCCCAACCCTACGACCTCGTCCTCTCGAACGGCCGCGTCCTCGACCCCGCCTCCAACCTCGACGCCATCCGCAACGTCGCCATCCGCAACGGCAAGATCGCCGCCATCACCACCAACAAACTCCAGGCCCGCCGCACCATCGACGTCACCAACCACGTCATCGCCCCCGGCTTCATCGATCTCCACTCCCACGGTCAAACCCCCGAAAACTACCGCCTCAAGGCCCGCGACGGCGTCACCACCGCCCTCGAACTCGAAATCGGCGTCCCCCACGTCCAACAGTGGTACGCCGAGCGCGAAGGCAAAGCCCTCGTCAACTTCGGAGCCAGTGTCGGCCACGTCCCCGTCCGCATGGTCGTCATGAAAGATACCGGCGTCTGGCTCCCCAAAGATCACGCCATCACCAAGCCCTCCACGCCCGAAGATCGCAGCGCCCTCAAATCCCTCCTCGAAACCGGACTCCGCGAAGGTGCCCTCGGCATCGGCTTCGGCTTCGGCTACACGCCCAAAGCCGGCACCGACGAACTTCAGGAAATGTTCGCCATCGCCGGCAAATGGAATCGCGTCGCTTTCGTTCACATGCGACACGGCGCCATGGGCGACCCCGGCATCGCCGCCTCCATCCACGAAGTCCTCGCCCTCGCGCTCGTCTCCGGAGCCCCCACCCACATCGTCCACCTCGGCGCTTCCAGCACGCGCAAATTCGATCAAGCCATTGCCATGGTCGAAACCGCGCGCCGCCGCGGCCTCGACATCACCGCCGAATCCTACCCCTACATCGCCGGCATGACGCGCATCGAAACGGCCATCTTCGATCCCGGCTTCCAGCAACGCCTCGGCATGACCGAAGCCGACATGCTCTGGGTGGAAACCGGCGAGCGCCTCACTCCCGAAACCTTCGCCAAATATCGCAAGCAGGGCGGCTTCGTCGCCACCTTCACCAACACCGAAGAGATGATCCGCAAGAACATGGCGCACCCGCTCATCATGATCGCCTCCGACGGCATCATGGAAAACGGCAAAGGCCACCCGCGCGCTGCCGGCACCTACGCCCGCGTACTCGGCCGTTACGTGCGCGAAGAAAAAGCCCTCACCCTCATGGACGCCATCCGCAAAATGTCCCTCATGCCCGCCCAGCGTCTCGAAGCGATGTCCCCCGCCATGCGCAACAAAGGCCGCATCCAAGTCGGCGCCGACGCCGACATCACCGTGTTCAACCCCGCCACCGTCAAAGATGAAGCCACCTTCGACAAACCCGCGCTTCCATCAACCGGAATACCCTACGTGTTAGTCGCAGGTATCCCCGTCGTCGATAACGGCGCTACCGTCGAAACCACCCTCCCCGGCAAAGGCATCCGCGCCCCATAACCACACCCAATAACCCCCTGGACGCCCCGCCCATTCAGGTGTATATTGCGGGTGGAGGTTTACACCCCATGCCTGCCCTCATCGCTCCTGTCATCCGTTGGGCAGCCCGAATCAGCGGACTGCTCGTCGCTCTCGCCTTCGGCCTCCTCTTCCTCGGCGAATCCTTCCAACCCCATCCCGGCCCACCCGCGGGTCCCAAGGAGTGGACCGGCCTCTTGCTCCTCGCGGCCTGCTGTGTGGGCATGATTCTCGCCTGGCGCCACGAACTCGCCGGAGCCCTCGTCTCCTTAATCGCCCTCAACGCACTCGCCTTCATTGTGCCTTTCTGGCAATACACCGTCCTGTTCGTCATCTCCATCCCCGCCTTCCTCTATCTGGCGGATTGGCTTCTCGAACACAACATGGAGCAGCAGACTCACCGCCACGCCTAGCCTCCCGATCTGTGACAGAATGCCTCCATGCATTCCGCCATCGATCGTAGAAGCGCGCTGCTCATGACAGCGGCCGCGGCACGTGGCTCCGCGGCCAATTCCAATCTCAGCGTCGGACTCATCGGAGCAGGAGGCAGAGGCACCTTCGACGCCACTCTCCTCACCAAACACACCCCCGCGCGCATCACCGCCATCGCCGACATCGATCCCACCCACATCGCCCGCGCCAAGAAAGCCCTCGATGCCCCTTCCGCCGCCGAATACAAAAACTTCCACGACCTCCTCAACTCCAACATCGACGCCGTCCTCATTGCTACCCCCGTCTTCCTCCACCCCGAACACCTCGAAGCCGCCATCAAAGCAGGCAAACACATCTACATCGAAAAGCCCGCCGGCGCGGACATCGAAGGTTGCAAGCGCGTCCTCAAAGTCGCCGACGGAGCCGATCGGCGCATCAACATCACCTTCGGATTCCAGCAGCGTTACGGCCCCGGCTATCGCAAAGCGCACACGCTCGTTCACAGCCCATCATTCGGAAAACTGAGATTCGCCCACTCCCACTGGATCAAAGGCATCAACACCAAAGGCCAGGAGCAACCCTCCGAGCGCCCCCGCACCGAAGCCGAAATACTCAAATACTGGAAAGATTGGCGCGAAACCTTCGGCGATTTCATCGTAGAAACCTACTGCCACGGCGTCGATGTCCTCAATTGGTTCCTTGGCGGCCATCCCGAAAAAGCCTCCGGCACAGGCAGCCAGCTCATCATCAAACGCGGCGATCAGCGCGATCACTGCGCTGTCACCTTCACCTACCCCGGCGGCGTCCAAGCCAATCTCACCGGCTCGCAAATCGCTCCGCTCTGGCATCGCGATGTCGCCGAACGTTTCTACAGCGAAAACATGGTCGTCGAAACCGCCCGCGAATACTGGAAGCTCCACAAAGGCCGCGAAGCACCCACCGAAGAACGCGAACCCCGCGACATCACCATCGACGCACTCTCCGAATTCGTGAAGCGCGTCCAGGACGGTCGCCCCGAAAACGCAGGTGTCTCCGCCGCCGAAAGCACACTCACCGCCATCCTCGCCCGCACCGCCATGGATCTCGGCCGCGAAGTCACCTGGAAGGAACTCATCGGATGAAACTCATACGCGCACTCGCAATCCTCGCCGCCACCTGCCACGCCGAATCGCTCTTCAACGGCCGAAACCTCGACGGCTGGGACGGCGACCCCGCCCTCTGGCGCGTCGAAAACGGCATCCTCATCGGCGACACCAGTGCCAAAACCCTCGCCGCCAACACCTTCCTCATTCTCAAAAAGCCCTACACCGATTTCCACCTCACCGCCGAAGTGAAGCTCCGCAACGGCAACAGCGGCATTCAATTCCGCAGCGAACGCGCACCCGGCGAAGGCTGGATCGTCACCGGTTACCAAGCCGATTTCTCCGAAGACGGCGACCGCTCTGCCTGGGGCAATTTCTACGAGGAGAAAGGCCGCGGCCGCAACCTCATGAAGACCACCGATGAAGGTTGGCGCATCGCCAAACCCATCTACAAACAGCACGATTGGAATACCGTGGAAATCATCGCCCGCGGCCCGCGCATGGAACTGAAGCTCAACGGCACAACCACCGTCGTCGTCACCGACGAAAAATCCAAAACCGGAGTCATCGCCCTCCAACTCCATCGCGGCCCAGCCATGCGCGTCGAATTTCGCAAAATCGAGGTCCGTAAATGAAAGCCCGCATCGTCGATTTCGCCAATATTCCCGGAGTCCCCTGTCCCTGCGGCACCGCCCGCCGCGCCTTCGCCGATGTCCCCGAATTCCCCGCCACCGTCCACGTCACCGAAATCAAACTCGACGCCGACAAGCATTATCACAAGCAACTCACAGAGGTGTACTATTTCCTCGAATGCGGCCCCGGCGCGCAAATGGAACTCGATGACCAAACCATCCCCGTCCATCCCGGCATGTGCATCCTCATCCCACCCGGAGTCCGCCACCGCGCCATCGGCTTGATGAAAGTGCTCATCGTGGCTCAGCCCAAATTCGATCCCACCGACGAATTCCTCGACTGACTACGCTCTTGCGGCGTGCTCGATAGCGCTGGTCGCTTCCTGCTCCGTGGAGGCTTGAATCACGGATCGGAAAGCAATGTCGATGGCGTCGATGCTAGTGAGGGTGTCGATTTCCGGCGGTACCTGGGCCTGCGGAAAGCGCAGCTCGAATGCGGCTCGGAGGTCTTCGCGCTTACCTTCGAGTCTTCCTTCCAGCTTACCCTCCAGCTTGCCCTCGAGTTTGCCCTCGAGTTTGCCTTTGAGTTCGCCTTCGGCTACACCGTCTTTGTATAGCCAGGATTCGTGGAAAATGTCTGCCGGTAACATGATCTTCCTTTGGAGCCTCTCAAGCAGCTTCCTGATCTCCACTTTACGGTAACGGAGCGACGCCATGGCAGCCAGATCGCCGACCATGGTGTCGATCGCGTACGGCAACCGCTCCGGGTGCCTGGTGATCGCTTCGATCGCCTCGCTGGCATGCTCCAGTAGTTGGAACCGCCCATCGTAGGGCGCTTGCATTCGTTACGCCATCATTGTAGCGCTACGCAACATGCGAGTTGAGCTAACGCACCAGTTGACGAATTCCTTGACTAACTACGCCTTTGCGGCGTGCTCGATAGCGCTGGTTGCTTCCTGCTCCGTGCAGGCTTGAATCACGGATCGGAAAGCAATGTCGATGGCGTCGATGCTAGTGAGGGTGTCGATTTCCGGCGGTACCGGGGCCTGCGGAAAGCGCAGCTCGAATGCGGCTCGGAGGTCTTCGCGCTTACCTTCGAGTCTTCCTTCCAGCTTACCCTCCAGCTTGCCCTCCAGCTTGCCCTCGAGTTTGCCCTCGAGTTTGCCTTTGAGTTCGCCTTCGGCTACACCGTCTTTGTATAGCCAGGATTCGTGGAAAATGTCTGCCGGTAACATGATCTTCCTTTGGAGCCTCTCAAGCAGCTTCCTGATCTCCACTTTACCGTATCGGAGCGACGCCATGGCAGCCAGATCGCCGACCATCGTGTCGATCGCGTAAGGCAACTGCTCCGGGTGCCTGGCGATCGCTTCGATAGCCTCGCTGGCATGCTCCAAATCCGCGGGGCTACTGTTGAGCGCGGGCACCCATGGCAGGAGCGCTTCGCAACCGCGTTCAAACGCGACCGCCGGGTCGATCTCCCAGAGCCTGATCACTTCGTATGGCGTTTCGATCCGGAAGCCGTCAGGCTCTGAGTAAACGATACGCTCGGGCAGTGTGCGGGGAGCATACCTCTCCGACATCAGCACGAGGTAGCTGTCGACCGGCAACTCATACTTCTGGCTCAGCAGAAATCGGTACAGGGCCAGCTTGGGTACACGATCCGCTCGCCAACTGGTGATGGCCTCGAAGTGCACCAGCCGCTCATTTCCGATTCTGTAGACATGATCCACCTGCACGGCATCGAGTTGGAGTTCGCGGAGAATGTCGATGGTTTCAAGGCTGCATCCCGGTTCGACAAGACCGAATAAGCGAAGCAGCAGGCCGGGAAACTCTTCGGCGAGTAGTTTGAACCGCCCATCGTAGGGCGCTGGCATTCGTTACGCCCTCATTGTAGCGCTACGCAACATGCGAGTTCAGCTAACGCACCCACGGCAGCTCGCACCCCTTCGACGGTGCAAACAACCGCCATTGATCCGGACCCATCGGAGCCAGCACCCGCAGATCCAACTGTTGCAACCCCACCCCATACGGATAAGGCCCCAGATTCAAAACCTCCGTGCCCACTAGCCGCGTCAATCGGCTATCCGCCGACAACCCCGTCAACAACACATGCACCGTTTCCCCCACAAAAGCCGGATCCTGCTCCGTCACCAACCGCGTGAATCCCTCGTGCCACGTACTGAAACACGTCACACTCCCCGGCGTCACCTGCGTCTCAACCGCCATCTCCCTCCCCGCGCTCACCAGCGTCAACTTCCGGCAACACCCCGCCGGAGCATCCTCCGGAACCCGGAACCACGCCACTTGCGCCGTCTTCCCCAACAACGGCAGCGTCTTCCCTTCATACCGCACCGACCACTCCGCCCCATCAAACCCATCCCCATCCAACGCCACCAATCCGCCCGGAGCCAGATCCAGCATTAGCCGCTGTATTCCGTAACAAATCATCGGGCAACCATAATAATCCACCGGCGTATTCACCGACGCCCCGCGCACCGCCGGAAAAGGCTCGTAATAAACCTCCGTATCTCCCGACCCCAGAGTAAACCGCACCACCCCGTTCCCCCGCGTCGCCGCGAACCCCGCCCCATCCCCCAGCGCAAACGTATCCACATCACGCAGCAACGTCCGTACCCTGCCGCCGTTCCGCTCCAACACCCGCAACTCCCCATCCGCTACATACACCAGCGTATCCCCCCGATCATTCAACACCGGCTGCTCACCCGCAAACTCCAGCTCCACATCCGAACCACGCACCAAATCCACCCAATGCAGCACACCCGCCCGGTCGCGATACACCACATTCGACCCATTCCCATCCACGGTCGCTTCCACATAAGCAGCCCGGTTGAACACCCCCCGCGCTCCGCCCGCACCCAGCAGAACCAACTGCCCGGCACGCCCCACCAGCACCTCGCCTCGAGTGGTTACCATCCGCAACCCCGATCGCCGGTCCGCAATCGCATACTGCCCCGCCGCCGCCACCAGTTTCATCCCATCCACCGCATACAACCCATGCAGAGGCTCCGGCGCCGTTTGCCCCAACTGCGCGCACGACGTTGTCTGCTCCATCCACACCAGCTTCCCCTCGCGATCCAGCCGCAATAACGTCCGTCGCCGCGACCCCGACACCTCCACCCCCGGTCCTTCAATCCGGAACGAAGCCTGGCACGCCGCCGCCAACCAACACGAACTCCCGGCAAAGCCGCAATAGCGCTCGCCATATGGCGCCATCGCCGTGACCTGCAAATTCGCGCTCACATCCTGCACCGCGGAAGCCATCTCCGGGGTCCGCGGCAATCGCATCCGGTAATCCTGCACTGCCCGGAACCCCACCGGAGCGCGAAAGTACACCCACACGCCATTCGTCACCAGGTTCTCAATAGAACCAGCCTGCGCCAGCGAAACCAACAACAGAAAGTGCAACACGGGGGCCTCAATACCAAGACCCCCATGCCCCACGCGGCAACTACATCCGCCGCCTCATCCGCATCGCCACCAACCCGGCCCCAAACGCCGCCAGCGACCAGCTCGCCGGCTCCGGCACCGCCGCATCCGCGCTCACTTCAAACTCCGTCAGCACGAAGTTTCCGTTCGACGGTTGCCGCCCCGGCCCGTTGCCCGGAAGACTCGCATCCTCCAGCACCTCCAGCCGGAACCCGGTGATCCCCGTCATCGACGTCAACGCCACAATCGTGTACACCGAAGTACTCGGGTTCGTCCCGCTCGCCAGCACCGATCCGTCTCCCAGAATCGTCAGCGTCGGCCCGTTTGTCCCCGATGCCGAAACCGGCGTCAGCACGGTCCACGCCGCCGTTACGTCACCCCCGTTCTGCAACCCATCGGCAAATCCCGACCGTGCATCCGTCGTCACCGAAATCCGGAACCGGCCCACCGAGTGCTGCGTCGCCGCCGTGTAAAGCTGCGACATCGTGAATGTAAACTGCGTCCCGCCCGCCAGCCCGGCGTCCGTCACGGTCTCAAACACCGCCGTTTCCGCCCCTGCCCCGCTGCCGTTGAAAATCGCCCACCCTTGTCCCAGCCCTCCACTGAAATTTCCATCTATCATCGTCGAGGCGAAAAAGTTCGCCCCGATCGTTTGCGACAACGTCGCCGTCGCATTCTGAAGCGCCACCGGGCCGCAAAACCCCGGTACCACCGTACTAGCCGCTATGGCCAACCACCGCCAGCCGCGGCCTATCCATTTCTGATACATCACAGAATTCACATCCTCCTTTGAGTCGAATTGCGTTAGTATGGGCTAACCAACTCGCACTGTTGTAAGCCGCACTGTCCCTAAAAGTCATGAGAGAAGGACGAGAATTCGATCAGAGAACGCCCTCGTTGCCCTCACAGGGCCGCTTTTCCACACTCGGGTTCACCCTCGACACCCAAACCGGCGAATTGCGCCGCGGCGCCGACCTTGTCCACCTTCGTCCCAAAACATTTCTCCTCCTCCAGTACTTGGTTGAGAACCACCAGCGGCTGGTGTCAAAAGAAGAACTCTTCGAGCACATCTGGCAGGACGCCCACGTCACCGATTCCACCCTCGTCGGCTGCATTCAGGAAATCCGCAAAGCCCTCGACGACGACGTCAAAACCCCACGCTTCATCAAAACCGTCCCCCGCCGCGGCTACCAGTTCGTCGCCCCCATCGACACCTTCCATCAACCCGTCCCACTGCTGCCTCCGCCTGTCGAACCCCCCTCACCCGTCCACCGCCGCCAACTCGTTCCAACCCTCGTCGCCGTCCTCGCCATCATCGCCGGCGCCCTCTGGCTCTCCGCCCGCAAGAACCTCGACCTCGCTGAGCCCCCCCTGCAGGAACTCGCATGGTGGAAACTAGACACCGGTCCCGCCACCACCCCCGGAGTCCTCGGCAAAGCCACCCTCTTCGATGGCCAGCGCACCGTCCTCGATGGCGTCGATGAAAACCGCGTCTTCCCCACAGGCGCCGCCCCGCGCACCATGCTCGCCTGGATCAAAACCGCCACCACCAACGGCGACTCCACCGTCATCCTCAACTACAACACCGCCCCCGATCTCCCCGATAGCCAGGACAGCTTTCGCCTCTCGCTGCTCCGCGATGGCCGCGTCTCCTTCAGCCGCCACGGCTGGGCCGGCCAGGGCGCATTCCACGACCTCGCCGTCAGTTCCACCCGCGTCGACGATGATCGCTGGCACCTCGTCGCCGGCGCCTACGCCGGAGCACCCTCCCACCGTGGTGCCCTCTTCATTGATGGCATCGAAGAATCCGCCATTCCCATGCCCATGCACCGCACGGAACAGCCTGCCGACCAGGCCCGTTGGTCCATCGGCAACGGCGTCCATCGCGGCACTTACTTCCGCGGAGCCATCGACGACGCCCGCATCTATGGCTACGCCGTCCGCCCCGCCATCCTCGCCGCACTCCACAGGTGTGCCACTTCCGTCACCGATCTCCGTATCCCCGGTCGCGGCGACTTCTATTACCAGCCGCTCGCCTCCCCCTTCGCCCACGAACCCGTCCAACTCGATCTCCACTCCCTACTCCAGCCATCCACGTTGATCCGCCACACCGGCGTCGACTACGCGGGCGTCCAACTCGCCCGCCGCGCCCCCGATTGTTCCATCACATCGTTCCGCCCCGCCGATCTCGGCCAGGACCTCTACACCTCAGTCGAATTGCTCACACCCGTCGATAAGAACGGCCACCACACCCAAGCCGGTCCCTATTTCCGCAGCCGCCGCGCCGCCCCTGGCGATGGTATTCAAGGCGGCTCCTCGGCAGGATTCTGGGTTCGTCTCCACTCCTCCGGCATCGTCACCATTCGCCGTCTCAACCCCATGTCCACCGTCGCCTTCACCAACCCGCGACCCGCCTTCGACACCTCCCGTTTCCACACACTCGAAGTCGCCGTCAAAGCCAACACCATGCAGGCTGCGCTCGACGGCGAACTCCTCACCTTCGAACAGGCCGGACGTTCCGTCCCCGACGTCACTCTGCAACCCGCCTGGGAAGGCCCGCCGCCCACCGGCGAAAACCGGGGCAGCGCCGGTATCTATTTCGGTGCCGAAGACAACCGCGGCCTGATCGGAGGCCAACAAGCCCGCAACTGGCAACTACTCCCCTACCATCCCCTCACACCAGCACCCTCTCGCCGCTAACAACTTAGGATGGCTTCTGGAACGGCTCGTCCGCGCTTCCACCGTAAATGCTCGGCACCTTCGCCCCCATCGGACGCAGATACACCGAAAGCTGTCCGCGATGGTGGCACGTGTGCTTCACATTGAACTGCATGAACGCTACCGCGGGCATCTGAATCACGCCAAAGAAATCGACAATCTTCGCCGCCGCTTCTCCGGACAAGCCCTTCACCCGCTCTAGCGCCGGCCCGAAGTTCGCGTCATACCACGTCACCACATCCGCCGGAGTCTTGATCTCCTCCGGCCGCCCGCCTCCGCCTTGCGGAAACGCTCCATCCGCGATGCTCGTGAAGAACCACACTTCAGCCGACGCGATATGCCACGCCAGATCGAGTGCCGTCATCGACTTCTCGGCGGGCGTATAGTCGCCCTTATCCGCCGGCACCGCCGCCAGCACCTTTCGCGTCGTCACACTCTCATGCGCCGCCTCCTGGCATGCCATGGCCAGTACAGCGCTTGCTTGTTCGGGAGTCATTCCTTCGATATCCTTTCCTGTCTAATGAGACAGCTTCGAGGATAGCGCCCTTACGGCACCCATGCCACCAACTCAATCTCCACCCGCGTCGCCGTATCCGGAAACTCCACACCAAACGCCGACCGCGCCGGCGCATTCTTCGAGAAGAACTCCGCGTACGCCTCATTCATCGCATTCTTCTCCGTCTTCACATCCGCCAGGAACACGGTCACCTTGATCACGTTCTCCAGCGACGACCCCAGCGATTCCAGATTCTTCTTATGCTGCTCCATCGTCCGCCGTGTCTGTTCTTTAATATCTCCACCAAACGCCAGCGGACACTTAGATGTTCGACGATATGGACCAGGTTAATGAGATGAATTGGAAAAGAATCCCTGCCACCATGCCCGGCTCTTAAACGAATGGCCGGTACAGCGGTCGAGCATTGCAGCGACGTCAACGAATGCCGCTTCAGGTCAAAATGTCGCAGACGTTGTGCTGTGATAGCATCCAATTTGCGGGAGGTTGAAACCAGATGGATTGAATCGTAAATTCAGAGATTTAGCCATCTGTCGAGCTTTTTTCCTCTTGACACAAACCACTTTCGTACCTTATTCTGCTGGTGGCAAGGCTGAGGGTGCTGCGTAGTATGCCATGGAGGTTTCACATGAAGCTACGCTTGCCCCGCGTAAACAAGTGGAATAGCGTCAAACTCAATCTCGCTGCCCCCCCCCTCCTCTTGTTTGCGCTTTCAATAATCGCTCTGATTCTGAGCATCCCCTCTTCCAAATCGTCGTCATATTTCTCCGACGTTTACGAGTGGCAGCCATTCTATAACAGCGTCAATAGGATGTATGAGTTGGGTATCACCAGCGGGTACGGTGATGGGACTTACCGCCCGGAACAACCCACGGATCGTGGGATGGCCGCTCTGTTTCTTGTGCGCGCGTGGTCGCGGAAAAACTACGGTTCGCCAAACGGCTTCCCTGACGCTCCCCCGGGGGGGCAGTCTCCCTCTCAAAGACACGCCCAGACGAAGTTGATGCTGAAGCTTCGGAGAATCCCATGAGTCTTGTCACTCTATTCGTGCTTACCGCATGCCTGGGCGCCCCATTGGGCGCCCAGGCCCAAACCGAGCAACAAGGGGCTCATCCGGGCGCCATCGTCGTCTCATACGGCTACCAGGTCACTTGGCCCACGTGGTTCATGGCCGCGCCGGGACAGGTGCTGGCCTTGACCGTCCACGGAATCGGATCGGATCTGAAAGACCATGTGCTTCCGAAGGAACGGCCTCTTCCACGCGAACTCGCTGGGATAGCAGTGGAGTTGCAGTACGGCGCCCGGCCTGGCCAGATATTTGCCCCCTTACTGGGGCTGGTCAAGGTTCCGTCCTGCGGATTCAGTGGCGGCCCGTCCTACTGCAAATCGACCATCATGATCATCCTTCAGGTACCCTATGATCTGGAGATTCTGCGACAGGAGTGGCTCAGCGCGCATCGATTGATTGTGCACGAGAAAGGGGAGCCCGTTTGTGAGTTGTCTATGTCGCTTTACCCACAACAGCCACATATCGTCTCTACGGAAGATATCACTCGACCGGCCTATCCAGAATTTCAGGCCAGCGTCGGCTTTCAAATGGTTAAGCATTTAGACGGATCTTGGGTTACCCAGGATAATCCAGCCAAGCCGGGCGAGGAACTGAAGCTTTATGCCATGGGGCTCGGCATCGATTACATGAAGCCACGTCCGCGCAGCGGTGAGAACTCGCCCGCCGGGTACACCGTCGATGTCGGAATCGGATTCGAGTTCGGCTCCCAAACAGTACCCTCCCCCGTGGCAAACTACCACCCTTGGTACGAGTCGCCGCCAATGGATGGCTTAGTCTCGGCGAGCCTGGCGGAAGGAATGGTCGGGGTCTACGAAGTTCGCTTCAAGGTGCCAAAGACAATTCCGCCAGGGCTACGCTCCTGTCTGGGCAATCCGCGGCTTTCCCACAATCTGATGGTGAACATCGGCTACACCTACATCCTCGCGTTTAGTGGCGGAGGGCAAGTCTTCGACGGCGCCGCAATCTGCGTCGAGGTGCCGTAAACAAAGCCTACGGCACCCACGCTACTAACTCAATCTCCACCCGCGTCGCCGTATCCGGAAACTCTACGCCAAACGCCGACCGCGCCGGCGCATTCTTCGAGAAGAACTCCGCATACGCCTCATTCATCGCGTTCTTCTCCGTCTTCACATCCGCCAGAAACACGGTCACCTTGATCACGTTCTCCAGCGACGACCCCAGCGATTCCAGGTTCTTCTTGTGCTGCTCCATCGTCCGCCGTGTCTGCTCCTTAATATCTCCCCCAAACGCCAGCGGATCCTTCCGAGCCTCCGGCCGCACGCCCGTCAACCCCGAGCTGTAGTACACATTTCCGATCTTCCATCCGCCGGCCACCTTCACCGGCTTCGACGCATCCGCGCCCTGCATCGCGGCCGCCGCCGCCAATCCCGCAAACAGCATTCTGCGATTCATCCCTGTCTCCTTTACGCTTTCATGATCTTCTTAACCAAACTCCCACCCACATCCGTCAACCGGAAATCCCGCCCCTGATACCGATACGTCAACCGCAAATGATCCACCCCCAAACAATGCAACATCGTCGCGTTCAGATCATGCACATGCACCGGATCGGCCACAATGTTGTACGAATAATCATCCGTCTCCCCGACACTCATCCCGCCCTTGATCCCCCCGCCTGCCAGCCACAGCGAATAACACCGCGGATGATGATCGCGCCCGTACTGCTCTTCCGTCAATGTCCCCTGGCAATACACCGTGCGCCCAAACTCACCGCCCCAGATCACCAAAGTCTCATCCAACATCCCCCGCTGCTCCAGATCCCGAATCAACGCCGCCGACGCCTGGTCCGTATCCTGGCATTGCGGTGGCAACTGGCGTGGCACCGATTCATGATGGTCCCACCCCATGTGATAAAGCTGAATAAACCGCACTCCGCGCTCCGCCAGCCGCCGCGCCAAAATGCAATTCGACGCATAGCTCCCCGGCCGCCGCGCATCCGGCCCGTACATCTTCATCACCGATTCCGGTTCCTTCGACAAGTCCGTCAACTCCGGCACCGACGTCTGCATCCGGTACGCCATTTCATACTGCGCAATCCGCGTGGCAATTTCAGGATCGGCGAATTCCTTCAAATTCATCTCGTTAATCCGCGCAATATCGTCCAACATCGACCGCCGCACCTGCGCATCCACCCCGCCCGGATTTGACAAAAACAACACCGGATCGCCGTCCGATCGAAATTTCACCCCCTGGTATCGCGACGGCAAAAACCCGCTCCCCCACAGACGGTCATACAACGGTTGATCCACACGCCGCCCCCGCCCGCGTGAAATCATCACCACAAACGAAGGCAGATCCTGATTCTCGCTCCCTAACCCGTAACTCACCCACGATCCGAAACACGGCCGCCCCGCAATCTGGCTCCCCGTCTGAATAAACGTGATCGCCGGATCATGATTGATCGCCTCCGTGAACATCGACCGGATCACGCAAATCTTATCCGCAATCGCCGCCGTATGCGGCAGCAATTCGCTGAACCACGTCCCTGCCTGCCCGTGCTGCGCAAACGCGAACTTCGACGGCGCCACCGGAAACGACTTCTGCCCGCTCGTCATTCCCGTCAGCCGCTGTCCCTTGCGAATCGAATCCGGCAAATCCTCCGCAAACCGCGTCTTCAACAACGGCTTCGGATCGAACAAATCCATCTGCGACGGCGCCCCCGATTGATGCAGATAAATGATCCGCTTCGCCTTCGCCGCATGATTCGGAAACCCCGGCAACGCCGGATGCGCCACCGTCGCCCCGCGCAGCAACCCAGCCAGCGCAGGCACGCCAATCCCCGTCGCCATCCGTCCAAAGAAGTGCCGCCGCGTAGCCAGTGCCGCCATCTCGCGCATCACGCTCATTGCCGTGTCACCACCTCATCCAGATTCAGCAGCACGCTCGCCACCGTCGTATACGCAGCCAACTCCGCCTGGGGCAGGGAAGCATCGCGCGGTGCTTCTCCCGCTGCCAGCAACCGCCGCACCGCATCCCCGTCCCTGCGATACGAAACCAGCCGCCGCTCCAATCCCGCCATCAGCACGTCCAACTCCGCCGTACGCGGTGCACGAGCAGTCGCCAATCGAAACCCATACGCAATCCGGCTCGCCGGCGTCATCCCACCTTCGCGAAGCATCCGCTCCGCCAACACCCGCGACGCCTCTACATACGTTTCATCATTCAACAACGCCAGCGCCTGCAGCGGCGTCGAACTGCGCGTCCGTTTCACCACGCAGAACTCCCGCGTCGGAGCATCAAACGTCGTCATCGACGGCGGAGGCACCGTGCGCTTCCAATAAGTGTACAAACTCCGCCGCCACAAATCCTCACCCTTCGACCGTTCATACAACTTCCGATCGTCAATCACGCTCAACTGCTCCCACAACCCATCCGGCTGATACGGCTTCACCGGAGCCCCGCCCATCTTCAGCCGCAGCAACCCCGCCACCGCCAGCGCCTGATCGCGAATCATCTCCGCCGGCAACCGGAACCGTGCCCCACGCGCCAGCAGCCGGTTCTCCGGATCCTTTTCCATCAACTCCGCCGATGCCTTCGCCACCTGCCGGTACGCCGCGCTCATCACCATCTGCTTCTGCAGCGCCTTCATGTCCCAACCCGTCCGCACAAACTCCGTCGCCAGCCAGTCGAGCAGTTCCGGATGCGTCGGCGGCACTCCCTGCGAACCGAAATCCTCCGCCGTGCGCACCAATCCGTTGCCGAAATACATCTGCCACAGCCGGTTCACCATCACCCGCGCCGTCAGCGGATTCTCCTTGCTCACCAGCCATTGCGCCAGCCCCAACCGGTTGCGCGGCGCATCCGCCGGCAACGCGGGCAAGAACCCAGGAGTTGCCGCCGTCACCCGCTCCCCGCGCTTCTCATACGACCCGCGCATCAGTACGAACGTCTCCCGAGCCAGCCCCATCTCCTTCATCACCATCGTCGACGGAATCTTGTTCTCAATCGCTACCCGCTGCGTGTTCAACCGCGTCACTGTGTCATTCACACGACGCCGCTCCAGTTGCCGCTGCAGGTAGTACCGGCGCACCAGCGTCCGCTCCTCTTCACTGCGATCCGCCACCGGCTTGCGCAACGCCTCCACCACTTCTTCCGAAGGATAGTCCGGATACGCATCATCGGTCACCGATAACCGGAAACGGCCCAGCAAGTGTCCGGCCCCATACTCGTTTCCAATTGTGAATGTGAACCGCGTCCCGCCTTCATACCCCGTCAACGTCCGAGGCTCCACCACCAGCGAATGCGGCTTGTTCAATTCCGGCTCCACGCTCCACCCGCGGCTCAACTGCTGCATCGGCCGCAACACCCGGATCAGTACCGATTCCGGCGACGCGTAGCTCGCCGTTGCCACCGCCAGATCGAGCGCCCGTGGCTTGCCCGCCTCCGCCACCCGCGCCTGCTTCGCTTCAAACAACGTCACCACCGCCCGCCCATTCGGCCCGCGTCCGGACCCCCCGCCCGGCAGCCGCTCGTCCGGTAGCAACTCCAGCCGGAACGCCGTAATCCCGCGCAGTTTCGTCTCCGCGGTAAAGGTCAAAACATCGCGTTCCGGACGCGGCCCCGTAGCAAAATACGAACCGTCGTTCTGTTTTTCGAACAAAACACCCTCACGTGAGCGCAATTCGTGCGCCTCCAGGACCTGCCATGTAGGCTGCCGTGCCAGCCTCGTTGCCTCCCAGTCCGCCTGCCCCGCCTCCAGCCTCTGCTCCACCGCCTTCAACTCCCCGCGCGCCGCCGCCAGTTTCTCCGTCACTCCCGCCAACTGCGCTTCCAACTCCGGAGCCGGCAGCTTCATCACCGGCTGCAAGTTCCCCCGCCCATCGCGTGGCCCACCCGTGCCCACCTCCGGAACATTGTTAAAGAACGCGAATAACCCGTAAAAATCCCGCATCGTCAACGGATCGAACTTGTGATCGTGACACCGCGCGCAGCCCACCGTAAGCCCCATCCACACCGTCCCCACCGTGCTGATCCGGTCCACGATGTTCTCCACGTGAAACTCCGCCGCAATGCTCCCCGCTTCCGTATTCACCCGGTGATTGCGATGAAACCCCGTCGCAATACGTTGCTCCAAAGTAGGCGAAGGCAACAAGTCCCCCGCCATTTGATCCACCGTGAACTGATCGTAAGGCTGATTGCGATTGAACGCCCGCACCACCCAATCGCGCCACGCCCACATTTCCTTCTCCGGATCCACCTGGTAGCCATGCGTGTCCGCATACCGCGCCGCATCCAGCCAATCCACCGCCATCCGTTCCCCATACCGCTCGGACGCAAACAGCCGGTCCACCAACCGCTCATACGCATCAGCCGAGCCATCCTTCACAAACGCCGCCACCTCGCCCGGCGCCGGAGGCAGCCCCGTAATATCCAACGACAATCGCCGGATGAGCGTCTCCTTCGAAGCCTCCGCCGAAGGCGCCAATCCCTCTTTCTCCAGCCGAGCCAGCACAAACCGGTCAATCTCATTCCGCACCCAACCCGCATTCCGCACAGCAGGAGCCACGGGCCGCACCGGAGCCGCGAACGCCCAGTGTGATTGCCACTTCGCGCCCTCGCGGATCCAGCGCTCAATCAGCCCGATCTCACGATCTGTCAGCTTCTTATGTCCGGCATAAGCAGGAGGCATCCGCAACGCGTTCGTCGCCGTGATCCGCTGATACAACGCGCTCCCCGCCGCATTGCCCGCCACCAGAACTTTCTTCTTCGCTTCGGCCTCGATATCCAGCCGCAGCCCCGCCTTGCGTTCCGCCGCATCCGGTCCATGGCAAGTGAAGCACCGATCCGACAGAATCGGCCGTATCTCGCGATTGAAATCGACGTTTTGTCCCGCAGCCGTCGCAACCGACAGCAATCCCACAAAGAAGAAGGCCTGCATGCGATGCAAACATTACATCACATGCAGGCCTTCTGCCGATCAGGGTGGCGCGGGCCTCCGGCCGGCGCGTAACCAAACCTCCTACGCCGCGGGCTTCGCCGACTCAATCGCCTCCCCACTCACCACCAACTCCACCCGCCGGTTCTGTTTCCGTCCCGCCGCCGTCGTATTCGGAGCCGTCGGCTGCGTCTTCCCAAATCCGCGCGCCGTCACCTGCTCCGCCTTCAGCCCCTGCGAGGTCATGAACTCGCGCACGCTATTGGCCCGGTCCTCGGAAAGCTTCTGATTGTATTCATCGCCCCCGACATTGTCCGTGTGCCCTTCCACCTCAATCCGCAGACTCGGATGTGCCAGCATGATCCCCGCCACCCGAGCCAGCCGCTCCCGCGCATCCGGCTTCAAATTGTATTTCCCAATCTCAAACAGCACATCCGACATATTCACAATCAGCCCGCGCGCGCTGTCCCGCGTCTCCAGCACCGCGTTCAATTGATCCCGCAGTTGCTGCCGCAGCGCCGCCTTCTCGGCCTCCGCCTGCATCCGCAGACGATTCGCTTCCTCGGCATTCTTCTTCGCCCGGTCTGCTTCCAAAGCCAGTGCCTGCTGCTGCTGGATCGCCTCGGCCTTCGCCGCTTCCGCCTGCTTCCGAGCCTCTTCCGCCGCCCGCCGTGAAGCCTCAGCCTCGGCCCGCATCTTATCCGCCTCGGCCTTAGCCTGCTCAGCAGCCAGACGCGCCGCATCCGCCGCCGCGCGCTCCTCCCGAGCCTTCTGCGCCGCCAGGTCAGACTCCTGCTTTGCCTTCGCCATTGCCGCGCGATCGGCCTCGGCCTGCGCACGCCGCTGTGCCTCTGCTTCCGTGGCAGCCTTTGCCGCCGCCTCGCGCTCCGCCGCTTCCTTGCGTTCCTGCGCCAGCCTCTCTTCGTCCTGCCGCCGCAGCGAAATCACGCGCGCATCTTCGGCCCGCTGCACGGCTTCCCGCGACATCATGCTCACCGGCTTCGCGCCCGCCTGCACATCGAGATAATTCTCGGCCTGTTGCAGCGCATCCGCGGCCTTCTTATAGGTATCGGCCGCATACTTGTCCGATGCGAACAACTTCGCAATCCGCACCGCATTCCGCGCTTCAATCAATTCGAGCGGGATCTTCGCACTCCAGATCGGCGGCTGTGCACTGCCGGTTCCCGCATATTGTCCACGCTGCAGCAGTTCATACTTCGCATCCAGCACTTCCCATTTGCCCGTGGTATCCGGCCGGATTTCATTCTCCAGCACAATCACTTCGCTCGGCTGCGTCACCGCGAAATACGGCTCCGCCGTGATGATCAACCCGAACACCTGCAGGTCTGTGGTCACGTTCAGCTTGCTCCGTCCGCTGTTGAGCAGGACTTCACCCAGATTCTTTGGCCGCCCATCGGCGGTAATGGCCCACAGCACGTACGTCAGGTATTCCGCGCCCAGCGTGTGCGCCGGCGCAAGCCCCTGGAAGTTGGCGTCGATCTCGATGTAGCCTTGCTTGCTTTCCACCTTCGCCTTCCCACTGCTATTCGGCGAAGCTGCAGTCCCAATGAAATCGATGGTGGTGGCGCCGCCCCGGTGCCGGTAATTCACCGCCCGGATCGAACGCGAAACGACATTTACCTTAAAGGTGGTCATCGGCTCCAATGCCGGTTGCGACGCCGGCTGCTGGCCGGGCGCAAGCATAGAAACCGTTGAAAACAGGAGAGAAAGGATTTGGCTCAAGGTTGTGTTCCTCTGTGTAACACTCGTATGCAACCCGCTTTCCAAAAGCGGAGTCTTTGTAGGATCAATCACTTAGAGACAGACTGCCCCCAGTCCGCCTCGGAAAAATTTACTTGCCCCGCGGATAGCAGCCCAAAACCCGCAGAAAATCGGCAAGTTCTTCCAGGTGCCCTAACGCCTTCTGCATCTTCGCATCGGCCACATCGGCCAGTACATCCACATAGAACAGATACTCGAACGGCTTGCCGCGCAACGGCCTCGACTCGATCTTCGTCAGGCTCAGGTCGCGCAGCGCAAACGCGCTCAGCGCCCGGAACAAAGCGCCTGGCGTGTTCCGTGTCGTGAACACCAGACTCGTTTTGCGCTCCCCGCCGCCCTCTCCGGCCCGCTTCTTGGCCGGCCGCTCCAACAGGAAAAACCTCGTATAGTTTTGACGGTCGTCCTCAATTGAACGTTTCAGGATGTGCGCCCCGTAAATCTCCGACGCCACAGCCGATGCGATCGCCGCCGCATCCGTCGCCTTCTCCTCCATGATCGTCTTCACACTGCCCGCCGTATCATAGTGCGTCACCCGCTCCAGATGCGGATTCGCCGCGAAAAACTTCAGGCATTGATTCAATGCCACCGGATGCGACAAAACTCTCCGGATTTGATTCCATTTCACACCGGGCGCGGCAATCAGGTTGTGCACGATCCGTACACTCGTTTCGCCCGTAATCTCCAGATCGAAATTCAGCAAGTGATCGTAATTCTCATGAATCGAACCATGCAGCGTGTTCTCAATCGGAACAACCGCCCGTTCCACTCGCCCCTCTTTCAAACTGCGAAAAACCTGCTCGAACCGCTCGCAGGCCACCGGCACCGCATCCTCCCCTAGTAATTGCCGCACCGCGATCTGGCTAAATGCCCCCAGTTCTCCCTGGAATGCGGCCCGCATCTGCTTTTTCATTCGCTTTTCTTCTCTCCCCATCGTTTTGCGTCCGTCTCCGGCAGCCCGAGCAGGTCCAGCACCCGGTCCACACTGAAATCGACGATGTCCATCACTGTCTGCGGCTGATGATAGAAGCCCGGGATCGGCGGCGCCACAATCGCCCCCATCTCCGCCAATTGCGTCATCGTCCGCAAATGACCTACATGAAACGGCGTCTCGCGCACCTGAAGAATCAGCTTCCGCCGCTCTTTTAACGTGACATCGGCCGCTCGCACCAGCAGGTTCGAACTGATTCCATACGCAATCGCCGACATCGTATGCACCGAACACGGCGCAATCACCATCGCATCGGTGAGAAAAGACCCGCTCGCCAGCCTGCACCCAATGTCTTCCACCGGATAGCTGTGATCGGCCAGCGCGCGTATCTCCGCCGCCTTCTTCCCCGTCTCGAGCCACGCCGTCCGTTCGCCCGACCGCGTCAGGATCAGATGCGTCCCCACGCCGCCCCGCGCCCGCAGCCGTTCGAGTAGACGGAGCCCGTAGATGGAGCCGCTTGCTCCCGAGATCCCGACAACAATTTCCAAAAACGCCACCTTCTCTGAAACCTTGTTCTGAAAACAGAACAAAAAGCCCGATTCTACCCTTGCTTCCGCGCCCCTAGATGCTATAATCCATCTCGGGAATCGCTCTTCAGACCGGAGGCTGAGTCAGGGTCGCTCTGTCCTCCACCGGCAGTGTGATCATAGCATGGAGGAACCAGGTCAGAAACTCAAACGCGTCCGCGAACGCCTCAACCTCCGCTACCGCGATGTGGAGGAGGCGAGCATCCGCATTGCGGAACGCCACCAGTCCGATGAGTTCGTCCTCGGCTTGAGCCGCCTCGCCGATATCGAGAACAAGGGCACCGTCCCTACCCTCTTCCGCCTCTATACTCTTTGCGCCATCTACCGCCTCGATCCCCAGGACGTGATGGCCTGGTACGGCGCCGACCTCTCCAAACTCCCCGCCGATGCCGCCGAAATCGAAATCGATCGCACCCACCTCATCGGCTTTAACTCCAACGGCTACGGCAACGTCAATATGCCCCTCGCACTCGACCCCGGCATCGACCTCCGCCGCACCTCCTACCTCTCCCGCATGATCCAACGCTGGGGACGCATCCCTTTAATGCTGCTCGATTCCCTGGATATCGAAGAGAATCGCTACGGCTATATCGGGACCGACGACTGGTTCATGTACCCCATCCTTCACCCTGGTTCCCTGGTGCTAATCGATGAAACTCGCCGCAAAATCGTCAATACCGGCTGGTCCAGTGAATTTGAACGCCCTATTTACTTCTTTGAACATAAGGAAGGCTACGCTTGCGGTTGGAGCTTCCAGACAGATAACAACCAAGTCGTCCTCCAGCCGCACCCCGCCTCCCGCGCGAACCCCATCTTCTACCGCTCCCCCGACGAGATCGAGGTCATCGGCCAGGTCACCGGCGTCGCTATGCGCCTGGATCGGGCGAAACGACGCCGAGCTCGTTCCTCATCAAGCTAAGCAAAGTCTCCAGATCGTCTAGAAACAGCGCCTTTTCCACCCCTTCGCACCCCGCTGGTGCCAGATTCCGGTATGGCTCCAGCCTGCTCCACGTCTCCACTACCTTCTTCCGCTCCGGCTCCAACCCCGCTACATAGAGTTCCAGGTCTTCCTTCTGTTGCTCCAACCCCCACTCCAGCCAAGTCGCAAATGCTTCCTCATGACTCAGTTGCATCGCTCGGTTCGCCTCTTCTTCGCCAAATACCGCCGCCAGCCCGTGATGCCGGTACTGCCCCGTGTTCGCATCCCGCAACGAAGATAAGTACACCAGACGCCCAAACTGGGAAGGGATCTGGCTCAATGTGTGACGCCAGAGATCCGGCGCCGCACCCGCTGCCCGTAATCCAACCTTTGCCTTCTCCACAGCCTCTCCCTTCCTACTCCATTCTATCCCTACCATTCTACTGAGCCCCTAAGCCTTGCGCCCCCTGCCGGAGCCACCCCCCTCAGCAAACGGTCCCCCCCTCTTCCCCCTTCCCCTGTCCCCCTGTTCCGAATTTCGAAAACTTCAGTCTTACAAATTGAAGCGCCTCAAAAGCGCTGTACTCTGAGCATGTCCCCGGTTCGCCGGATGCGATTTCAAATCCTCAGGAGATATCTATCATGTTGAAAAAGCTCGTCCTTCTCGCTCTTCTCAGCTTCAGCGCCATTCAACTCGGCGCCATTGACATCCCGCTGCCCACCTGCGGAGCTGCCGAGAATCCCTGCCCCGGCGAACAGTAAGTATTTCCCTGTGGGCGACCTCCCGCAACCGCCCAAAATCAACATAGGTTTTGCTCTCTATCTTGCGATAGAATAGCCATGGCGGCAACAAATTTATGCTCCAGCTCCCCCGGACGGAGATGTATTTCCTGACGGCCATCACCCTGCTCACCGCGGCGCTGGCCGTCAAACTGTTTTCCACCGGACTCTTTCGCACTTACCGTGCATTTACAACCTTTTTGGTGATTTCCGTCCTCCGCGTCGCCGTCATGGCCACCGTTACTCTCTCCCCCACCCGCTATCGCGACTTCTTTATTGCCACCGAATCCCTCCACCTCATCCTATATGTATGGATCGTCATGGAATTATACAGCCTTACTTTCCGCAAGTATGATGGCATTCGTACCGCCAGCCAGCTCGCTATGGGTGGAGCTTTGCTTGTTTCCCTTGTGCTTTCCTTCCTCTCCCTCTCCACGGATATGGCCGCCCGCTCCAAACCAACCATCGCCATCCTCGACCAGTTCATGATCGCTGAGCGCGGCGTCGTTTCCACCATGGTCATCCTGATCCTCATCATTACCGCCTTCCTTGCCTACTATCCCGTTCCACTGCCTTCGAATTTGATCCTCCACTCCGCTGTTTTCGCCATCTATTTCCTTAGCAAATCCGCTCTCATTCTCTACCGCAATCTCACCGGCGCTTCCGCCGATCGCTTCATCAGCCTCGGAGTCATGGGCCTCGCCGGCCTCTGCCTCTGCATCTGGATTGCCGGCCTGCGTCAAGCTGGCGAACAAACCGCCATCATCGTTGGCCACCGCTGGGATCCCAGCGAAGCAGAGCGCCTCATTGCCCAACTGAAGGGCATGAATTCGGCCCTTGCCCGCATCTCCCGCGAATAACCCTCGCACTTTCCCTGGATATACGTGATAATTTTGCAAACTTTCGGATTGCATTCCTCACTAGCCTGGGCTATGCTGTAGCGGAGGGTAATCCTCTAGAGTGGAGTTCCATGATCCAGGATTCTGTGCTCCTTGCCTCGGTCTTCGCAGTACTTCTGCTGGCCGCTGGTTTTGCCGTCCTCTTCGCGGCACTGCGCCGTTCTGTGCGCCCCGCCGCCCTCGCCACCACCCGTAATCCCATCCGCCTTCGCCCCATGGCGCGCCTCCTCAATGAGGCCGATTTCCAGTTCCTCGCCCGCCAGCCCGGCTACCGCCCGGAAATCGCCAGGCAACTCCGCCTCCGCCGCATCCATATCTTCCGCTCCTACCTCGGCTACCTCGCCATGGACTTCCACCAGCTTCACCGGAAACTGCGAATCCTGGCCCTCTATTCGCCCACTGACCGCGCTGACCTCTCCCGCCTCCTCCTCGAACAGCGCCTTCTCTTCGCCACGCAAATGTTCCGCGTCCGCCTCCGCCTCGTCTTGTTCCGCTTCGGCTGGAAACCCGCCGACGTCTCCGGACTGGTCGACCTCGTCGAATCCCTTCGCCTCCAGGTCAGCGAACTCTCCGCCGGCCTCGCCACCCAAACCGTGCCCGCTACCGCCTAGAAACGTTCGCGATTATCCAATCATTCGCCGCTTGGTAATGCGGATACTCCCGTTCCGCCTTCCGGAATTCCTCCGTATGGACACACCGCCTCACCCCGTTCCTCTCCTCCGGAAATTTCAGGTGAAGCATTTCGTGATACAAAACATACTCCACCACAAGTCTCGGTACATCTCCTCCATCCAGCCACCGGCTGACCACAATCGTGTGGTGCGCTGCATCATAATGCCCCAGAATGCTCCGCGATCGCCCCGGACTCCATCCCAATTCCGGCCGCGCCATCAAGCCAAAAAAGAACTGCAGATTCAAATCCTCGAACATCTCCACCAGATCGAAATAAATCCCCTTTGCGGGCAATATCCTCTTTTTCCCCCGCTCCCGCCGCAATTGCTCCACACTGCGCACCACTTCTTTCCGGTTCAAATACCGCCGGTACCGGTCCAAATGCCGCGCCGGTGTCTCCTTCCGGAACAGCTTGCACAGCAGAATCCACGCCAGCGCTTCCTTCACGCTCTCCGGCGCAGCCACAAACACATCCGACAACTGCGCCTCCAGCCACCCTTCCTTCCACTGTATGGAACTGCTCGCATTGGCCAGACGCCGGTATCGCACCACCACCCCATTCAACTTCGTTCGTGGACGCAATTCCTGAAACACCCTGGTGTAGAGGCTCTCTTCCGCACTTCCTGGTTCCAGGGCCACCCCTCGCATCGTCTCCGAATGTACCATAGAGAATTACGGCATATCAGACAGGAGAAGCATTCTTGCTCAAAGCGAAGATCACGTCACTCGGCTGCTACGTTCCGCCGTCCGTGTTGACGAACACAGACCTCGAAACTATGGTCGAAACTACCGACCAGTGGATTGTAGAGCGCACCGGCATCAAGGAGCGGCACATCGCCCCCAAAGACATGGCCACTTCCGACATGGCCGTCGAAGCCGCCCGCGCTGCCCTTGCCCGCCTCGGCGTCGACCCCACCACCATCGACGCCCTCATCGTCTGCACCGTCACCCCGGACATGCTCTTTCCCGCCACCGCCTGCCTCGTGCAGGATCGCATCGGCGCGAAAGGCGCTTGGGGCTTCGACCTCATCGCCGCCTGCTCCGGCTTCGTCTACGGCCTCACTACCGCGGCCCATCTCGTCAGCGCCGGCACCCACAAACGCGTCATGGTCATCGGCGCCGACGCCATGTCCCGCATCATCAACTACAAGGATCGCTCCACCTGCGTCCTGTTCGGCGACGGCGCTGGCGCCATGATCGTCGAACAACTCGCCGAGGGCGAGGAGCCCGGCTTCATCGGATTCCTCAATGAAATCGATGGCTCGGGTGGCGATTATCTCAAAATGCCCGCCGGCGGCTCCCGCATGCCCGCCTCCCACGAAACCATCGACAACCACCTCCATTACGTCCACCAGGACGGCCAGCAGGTCTTCAAATACGCGGTCCGCAAAATGTTCGAAGTCAGCCGCGATCTCATCCACCGCAATGGCTACACTCCCGAGGATGTATCCATTCTGATTCCCCACCAGGCCAACCGCCGCATCGTCATGGCCGCCGCCGAACGCCTCGGCATCCCCACCAGCAAAATCCTCATCAACATTGAGCGCTACGGCAACACCACCGCCGCCACTATCCCCCTCGCCACTCGCGACGCCATCGAGCAGGGCCGCCTCAAATCCGGCGACCTCGTCCTGTTCGCCGCCGTCGGCGCCGGCTTTACCGTCGGTGCCAACCTCTGGCGCTGGAAATTCTAGTAATGCGCGCCCCCTTCCTCCTCCTCGCCTGCGCCCTCTTTGCCCGCGCAGGCGAGTTGCAGGATGACCTCGCCGCCCGCCGCGCGCGGCTCATGGAAAAGCTGGGCCCAGGCACCCTCTTCCTTGTCCGCAGCGCCCCCCATCGCGTCTACTCCCTCGACGTCGAACACGAGTACCGCCAGGACAGCAACTTCTACTACCTCACGGGCATCGAAGAGCACGACGCCACTCTCGTCCTCATGCCCGGCAACAACGGCCGCAAACAGTTCCTCTTCCTCCCGCCCAAAGACGCCACCGTCGAACACTGGCAGGGCAAGCGCCTCACTCCCGAAGAAGGCAAAGCCCTCAGCGCCGTCCCCGATGTCCACTCCAACGCCGATCTGGAGCCTTTTCTCGAAGCCGTCCTCAGCGGACGCCCCTGGTTCACCCACCGCCGCGCGCCGCGTCCCCCTGACTTCGATCCGTTCCTCGACGCCGTCCACCGCGGCACGGCCCGCCTCGCCGTATCGCTCGATCAGCCCCTCCAGATTGCCGGCCCCATCAATCCCATCCTCGCCTGGGCCAACGAACTGCGTGACCGCTTCCCCGGCATCACCGTCGCCAACGCCACGCGCCACGTCCATGCCCTCCGCCAGGTGAAGTCCCCCTATGAGCGCCGCATGCTCACCCGCAGCGCCGGCGTCTCTTCCGAAGCTCACCTCGCCGGTATGCGAGCCGCTAAACCCGGCGCCTCCGAGTACGAAGTGAAAGCCGCCATCGAAGAGGTCTACCGCCGCCGTGGAGCCCTTTCCACCGGCTATCCCTCCATCACCGGCAGCGGCCCCAACGCCACCATCCTCCACTACGCGAAATCCAACCGCCGCATGGACGCAGGCGATCTCATGCTCGTTGACGCCGCCGCCAACACCGATTACTACACCGTCGATATCACCCGCACCTACCCCGTAAACGGCAAGTTCAGCCCGGCCCAGAAGGAAATCTACAACCTCGTCCTCGAAGCGCAAAACGAAGCCATGCGCCTCGCCAAACCCGGCTCCAAACCCTACGATCTCCACCGCAAAACCGAAGACGTCATCAAAGCCGGTCTTCTCCGCCTCGGCCTCATCACCGATGCCTCCGGCGATCAATTCCGCACCTGGTACACTCACGGCGCTGTCCATTATCTCGGCATCGATGTTCACGACGTCGGCGACCCCAACCTCCCGCTCGCCCCCGGCCACGCCTTCGTCATCGAACCCGGCATTTACATCCGCCCCGACGCCCTCGACACTCTCCCCAAAACCGATGAAAACCTCGAATTCATCCGCAAAGTAAAGCCCGCTTTCGAAAAGTACAGAGGTATCGGCATTCGCATCGAAGACTCCTTCATCCTCACCGAATCCGGCCTCGACTGGCTCTCCAAACGCGTCCCCCGTACCATCGAAGAAATCGAGTCCTTCCTCGGCCGCCGCTAAGCCTTTTCCTCCATTGCCCCCCGCCATTTCCTCCGATATCATTCCGAAATGCCGGTACATCCCATCACCTTTAACTTCCGAACCGAAAGCGAAGTGAAGTATCACCCCAAGAGCGCCAACTTCCGAGCCATCCAAACCGCACTCGATAACTACGTCGCAAACAGCACCCCCGCCAACCTCCGAGCCCTCGAACGTGCCCTCATCATCTGGAAAAACTCCAAAGGAAACTGGCGCACCACCATCCGCTACGATGCCGTCCAACATCTCACCGACTGGCTCGCCCTCGAAATTCCCGACAATCCCTGGTGGCCCGCCGCCGAAGCCGGTTGGGGCGCCGCCCACAACTGCTACGCCTACGCCATGAAATGCCAGAACGGCGGCCTCAACAACGCCCGCCCCGGCCGTCTCGACAACAACCCGCGTGCGCAGAAAACCGACGACTTTGCCCAAGGTGTCGTCGATGATGCCTACCACCAGGGAGCCATGGTCTATATCCTCCGTCGACAAATTCCCCGTCCTATCCCCGCCCCCTCGCACGGCGGCTACCTCGTCGCCATGATCTCCATGACCATGGGCTACCACTTCCTCCGCCGCGATGAAGTCACCCGCCTCTGGTCCCACAAAAACGGCTCCATCAACGACGTCGAAACCTTCTACTACAACCCCAACGACCACAACGTCCGCGACCCCATCGACGACGCCGGCCTCCTCAAAATCGTCACCGACCGCGGCATCAACGGATCCATGGACTTCGACGCCTTCCTCGAAGTTCCCCCCGGCGGCATCACCGTCGCCTGAGCGAGCGACTCCACCACCCGTTCGTGCTATACTACGAATTCATGTTCATAGCCGCTGTCCAGCACCATCATCCCCATCATTCGAGCGGGCGATTGCTGCGCCGGGCAGGGTTCTAATACGAACCGGTAACAATTTTCGAAGGTTACATGCCCGCCGCACCTCCGGCGGGTTTTTCCTTTTTATAGGACTGCAATGGATCTCGATTTCACTAAATTAGACGGCCTCCTGCCCGCGGTCATCCAGGATCATAAGACCGGCGAAATCCTCATGGTCGGCTTCATGAACGAAGAAGCCTGGAAAAAGACCGTCGAATCCGGCTTCGCCACCTTCTATAGCCGCTCCCGCAAAAAGCTCTGGCTCAAAGGCGAAAGCTCCGGCCACCGCCTCGTCGTCAAGGAAATCCGCACCGACTGCGACATCGATTGCGTCCTCGTCAAAGTCGAGGCCCTCGGCCCCGGCGTCTGCCACAACGGCTACGAGTCCTGCTTCTACCGCAAACTCGACAACGGCCAGTGGATCGTGACCGCCGACCAGACTTTCGATCCCAACAAGGTCTACGGAGCATAAGCCCGCCATGAAACTCAAACTCGGCATCCCCAAAGGCAGCCTTGAAAACGCCACCGTGGACCTCTTCCGCCGTGCCGGCTTCAATATCACCACCTCCAGCCGTTCCTACTTCCCCTCCATCGACGACCCCGAAATCGAGTGCATGCTCATCCGAGCCCAGGAAATGGCCCGCTACGTCGAAGACGGTGTCCTCGATGCGGGCCTCACCGGCCGCGATTGGGTCGAAGAGAACGAAGCCGACGTCGTCACCGTCGCCGATCTGATCTACGCCAAACAATCCTTCGGCAAAGTGCGCTGGGTCCTCGCCGCTCCCGAAGCCTCGCCCTTCAAGAAAGTCACTGACCTCCAGGGCAAGATCATCGCCACCGAACTCGTCGGCGCCACCAAGCGCTACCTCGCCCGCCACGGCGTCACCGCTAAAGTCGAGTTCAGTTGGGGCGCCACCGAAGTGAAACCGCCCGTCCTCGCCGACGCCATCGTCGAAGTCACCGAGACCGGCTCCTCGCTCCGCGCCAACAAACTCGCCATTCTCGACGTCGTCATGGAATCCAACACCCAGCTTGTGGCCAACAAGGATTCCTGGAACGACGAATGGAAGCGCCGCAAACTCGGCGACATCAAGATGCTCCTCGAAGGCGCCATCAACGCCCTCGGCAAAGTCGGCCTCATGCTCAACGTCCGCAAAGCCGACCTCGACCGGGTCCTCTCCGTCCTCCCCGCTCTCAAAAATCCCACCATCTCCCACTTGAGCGACGAAGAGTGGCTGGCCGTCAACACCATCCTCGACGAGTCCACCGTGCGCAACATCATCCCCCGTTTGAAGGAAGCCGGCGCCCAGGGCATCGTTGAATATCCTTTGAACAAGATTGTGATGTAACCATGATCCGGATTCTCGAAGCCAATCAGGCCACCAAAATCCTTGAACGGCGCACCGCCCGGCTCGATGAAGCCGAAGCAGTGGTCAAGCCCATTCTCGAAGCCGTCCGCAAACGCGGCGACAAGGCTTTGCTCGAATACGCCCGCAAATTCGATGGGCTGAAAGGTTCCTCCGTCAAAGTCCCGCAAGAGGACTTGCTGCGCGCCGCCTCCGAACTCGATCCCGAATTCACATCCGCGGTCCGCACCGCCGCTAACAACATCCGCGGCTATTCGCGCCTCCAACTCCCCAAGCCCTTCCGCAAAGCCCTCGCCCCCGGAATCCGCCTCGGCCAGATCCTCCGCCCCCTCGATTCCGTCGCTGCCTACATTCCCTCCGGCCGCTATCCGCTCCCCAGCACAATCATGATGACCGTGGTCCCTGCGCAAGTCGCCGGAGTCCCCAACATCATGGTGGCGTCGCCCAAACCCAATCGCGAAATCTACGGCACCTCCGCTCTTCTCGAAGTCAATCAGGTCTTCCAGATCGGTGGAGCCCACGCCATCGCCGCCTTCGCCTACGGCACCAAGAGCGTGCCCAAAGCCGATCGCATCGTCGGCCCCGGCAACATCTACGTCACCGCCGCGAAAAAACTCCTCGCCGGTGAAGTCGGCATCGACTTCGTCGCCGGACCCACCGAAATCCTCATCATCTCCGCCGAAGGCGATCCCCGTTGGCTCGCCGCTGACATGCTCGCGCAGGCCGAACACGACGATGACGCCGCCGCCATCCTACTGACCCCTTCGCGCCGCCTCGCCACAGCCGTCCAGCAGGAAGTGGATCGCCAGCTCAAAGATCTCTCCACCGCCAAGACCGCCCGCAAGGCCATCGACAAGAACAGCGCCATCCTCATCACTTCCTCCCTCGAACACGCCGTCGAGCTCTCCAATCAATTCGCCCCCGAACACCTCAGCATTCCCGAGATGCGCCTCCTCGATCTCGTGAAGCACGCAGGCTCTGTCTTCGTCGGCCCCAACAGCCCCGAAGCCGCCGGTGATTACGCCGCCGGACCCAGCCACGTGCTCCCCACCAGCGGCGCCGCCCGTCTCCGCGGAGGCCTCTCCTCCGCCGACTTCGTCAAGGTCATCTCCGTCCAGGAATTGAACGGCGAAGCGCTTCGCCGCCTCGGCCCCGCCATCACCACTCTGGCCCGCGCCGAAGGCCTCGAAGCACACGCCCGCTCCGTCGAGGTCCGCCTTGGCAAGTGACATCCCCCAACCTCGTAAGGCCGTCCAGAAGATGCGGCCCTATTCGCCGCCTTCTTCCGGACGAGCCGGCAAACTTCGCCTCGATTTCAACGAAAACACCGTCGGCTGTTCCCCCAAAGTCCTCGCCTACATCCAGGAACATTTAGACCGCAATATGTTCTCGGTCTATCCCGAGTACGAACAGACCCGCGCCGCCCTCGCCGGCTACTTCCAGGTTGACGAACCCCAAATCGTCCTCACCAACGGCACCGACGAAGCCATCCAGGTCCTCGTCAACACCTACATCGACGACAACCAGCGCGTCCTCCTCACCCACCCCTCCTACGCCATGTACCGCTTCTATTCCGAAGTGGCCGGAGCCGAAGTCGAAGAGGTCTCCTACGAGCCCGAAACCCTCAACTTCCCCCTCGACACAATCATCACCCGCGCCAAACACGCCAACGCGATCTTGATTGCCAACCCCAATAATCCCACCGGCACCACCATCGACACCGGCGCCATCCGCCGCATCCTCGAAGCCAACCCCAACGCCCCGGTGCTCATCGACGAAGCCTATTACGAATTCTGCGGCATCACCGCGCTCCCGCTCGTCCCCCAATACCCCAACCTCTTCGTCTCCCGCACATTTTCCAAAGTATTCGGCATGGCCGCCATGCGCATCGGCGTCATCCTCACCCAGGCCGCCAACGCCGCCCACATGCGCAAAGCGCAATCCCCCTACAGCGTCAACACCCTCGCCGCCATCGCCGCCCGCGCCGCCGTCGCCGACACCGAATACGTCTCCCAATACGTCGCCGAAGCCCTCGAAGCGCGCCGCATGATCTACTCCGGCCTCGATGCACTCGGCATCCCGCACTATCCCAGCCAGGCCAACTTCATCCTCTTCCGCGCCGGCGATCGCGCCATCGAAGTCCGCGACAAACTCCGTGACATGGGAGTCCTCGTCCGCGACCGCAGCTACGAAATCGCCGGCTGCGTCCGCGTCACCACCGGCACCCGCGCTCACGCCCAGCGCTTCCTCGACGCTCTCAACGAGGTGTGGCGCAATGCGTGATCTCATCATGTTCGACATGGACGGTGTGCTCGTCGAAGTCACCGAGTCCTACCGCGAATCCATCCGCCAAACCGTAGAGCACTTCACCTCGAAGCCAGTCACCTACGACATGATCCAGGTCTACAAAAACGCCGGCGGCTGGAACAACGATTGGAAGCTCTCCCAGCGCATGGCCGCCGACCTCGGCGTCGAAGTCGAATGCCAGACCGTCATCGACTACTTCCAATCCATCTTCCTCGGCCCCGATGGCAACGGGCTTATTCGCCGCGAAAAATGGATTGCCCGCGAAGGCGTGCTCGAATCCCTCTCCACTCGTTGCGACCTCGGCGTCTACACCGGCCGCCCCCGCTACGAAGCCATGCTCACCATCGACCGCTGGGCCGCCAACCTCCGCTTCGAACCCATCCTCACAGCCGACGACGTAACCAAAGGCAAGCCCGACCCCGAAGGCCTCCACATCGTCCAACGCGCGCACCCCGGCCGCCAACTCTGGTACATCGGCGACACCATCGACGATGCCCGCTGCGCCCGCCGCGCCAACGTCCCCTTCATCGGTGTCGCCAGCCAATCCCACGGACGCCGCGCCGAACTCCTCGACCTCTTTGCGCAAGAGGAAGCAGCCACCGTGCTCGAAGACATCAACCAACTGGAGTCATTCCTTGCGAACCGCTAAGCTCGAACGCATCACGAAGGAAACGCAGATCACCGGATCCCTCAAGATCGAAGGCAAAGGCCGCTACGACATCCGCACCGGCGTCCGCTTCTTCGATCACATGCTGGAGCTCTTCACCAAGCACGGCGGCTTCGATCTCACCCTCCACGCCACCGGCGACCTCGACGTCGATCAGCACCACACCGTCGAAGACTGCGGCATCGCCCTCGGCCAGCTATTCTCCAAAGCCCTCGGCGATCGCAAAGGCATCAACCGCGCCGGCTACTTCGTCCAAACCATGGACGAAACCCTCGCCGTCACCGCCCTCGACCTCGGTGGCCGCCCCGCCCTCGTCTACTCAGACCTCGTCAAAGTACGCCTCGTCGGCGACCTGCAAGTGGAACTGGTCCACGACTTCTTCGATGGGTTCGTCAACCACGCCGGAGCCAACGTCCACGTCAAAGTGATGTACGGCCGCTCCAGCCATCACAAGATCGAAGCCATCTTCAAGTGCTTCGCGCGGGCCATGAAATACGCCTGCTCGAAAGACCAGCGCCTCAAAGATCAACTGCCATCCACCAAAGGACTGTTATGATCGGCATCATCGACTACGGGGCAGGGAACCTGCGTAGCGTCCAGAACACCCTCGCCGAAATCGGCGCCCCTTACCGCCTCATTCACACCTCCGAACAACTCCACGCCGCATCGAAAGTCATTCTCCCCGGCGTCGGCCACTTCGGCCAGATGATGCGCGCCCTCGAAATGATGGAAATGCACGAGCCCATCAAGAAGGTCATCACCCTCGGCGTGCCCTTCCTCGGCATCTGTCTCGGTCTCCAGGCCTTCTACGAATCGAGCGAAGAAGCCCCCGAACTCACAGGTCTCAATCTCCTCCCCGGCGTCGTCCGCCGCTTCACTCACGACCTCCGCATCCCCCACATGGGTTGGAACGAAATCGTTCCCAAAGAGGACTCCGTGCTCCTCAAAAACCTCGGCCCCAAGCCGCACCTCTACTTCGCCCACAGCTTCTACGCTCCGGTCGGCCCCGCCACCGCCGCCACCTGCGAATACGGCGTCTCCTACACCGCCGTCGTCGAAAA
>JAFDVS010000117.1 GCA_018268935.1 Acidobacteriota bacterium
ATGCGCATGAATTACGAACGCGTCATGAGCGCCGTCTACCACATCGGCCAGGCCCTTCAAGCCTAGAACTAGTCGTGCCTCCACTCACCTGTTCCATCGCCGCGCAATCCTTCTCCACGCCGCGCAATCCGTTTCAGAGCCGCGCGCGTCAGCAAGCGGTCAACCAGCCCACTCACATTGATTTGATACCCTAACAATTATGGAAGAAGTAAAATCCGAAGACACAATTGGTGTCGAAGAATCCGCCCCGGTGGGCGGAGCAGCCCCTGAATCCGATCCCCCCGCTGACCCGGCTACCCAACTCGCCGCCGAGCGCGATCGCCTCCAACAGGAGAACGCCGACTTGAACGACCGCCTCCTCCGCCGTCAGGCTGAATTCGATAATTTCCGCAAACGCGCCGAGCGCGAACGCTTCGAAATGCTCGAATACGCCTCCATGGAGGCCGTCAAGGCCATCCTCCCCATCGTCGACGACTTCCAGCGCGCCCTCAAAATCGAGTGCGCCGACAAAGAATACGTCCGCGGCATGGAGATGATTGAGCAGCGCCTCTCCGAGTCCCTCAAAAAACTCGGCCTCGAACCCATCGAAGCCCTCGGGAAAATATTCGACCCCAATTTGCATCACGCCGTCAGCAAGATGCAGTCCGAAGAGCACCAGGAAGAAGAAATCGTCGAAGAATACCAAAAAGGCTACCAGTTTAAAGAGCGCCTCCTGCGCCCCGCCATGGTGAAGGTTGCGGTGAGGCCATGATGGCGGATACAAAACGCGACTATTACGAGGTGCTCGGCGTCTCCAAGGATGCCGATGATTCCGTCCTCAAATCCGCTTACCGCAAGCTCGCCCTCAAATTCCACCCCGATCGCAATCCGGGTAACAAGGAAGCCGAAGAGAGCTTCAAAGAAGCCGCCGAGGCCTACAGCGTCCTCAGCGATCCCCAAAAACGCGCCGCCTACGATCGCTACGGCCACCAGGGACTCCAGGGCGCCGCCGGCGGCCCTGCCGGCTTCGATCCTTCCACCTTCGCCGACTTCTCCGACATCATCGGCGACCTCTTCGGCTTCGGCGACATGTTCGGCGGCGGCCGCCGCTCCGCCAATCGCGTCCAGCGCGGCGACGACGTCCGCTTTGACCTCGAAATCACACTCGAAGAAGTCATGCAGGGCAAACACGCCGAACTCCTCGTCCCTCGCCTCGATCAATGCATGCGCTGCAAAAGCACCGGAGCCGAGCCCGGCGGTATGTCCTCCTGCCCCACCTGCCACGGCCGCGGTGAAATGCTCTACCAGCAGGGCTTCCTCTCCATTCGCCGCACCTGCTCCCAATGCGGCGGCCGGGGCCAGATCGTGCGCCGCGCCTGCACCGAGTGCAAAGGCGAAGGCTACAAACGCTCCGACCGCAAACTCAAGGTCAACATCCCCGCCGGCGTCGACACCGGCACCCGCCTCCGCCTCACCAACGAAGGCCAGCCCGGAGCCAACGGCGGACCCAACGGCGATCTCTACGTCGTCATCAAAGTCAAAGATCACCCCGTCTTCGAACGTCACGAAGACCAGCTCCACTGCACCGTTCCCGTCAACATCGCCCAGGCCGCTCTCGGCACCGAAGTCGATCTCCTCACCTTCGACGGCCTTCAATCCGTCAAAATTCCCGAAAGCGTGCAGAACGGCGCCCAGGTCCGCCTCAAGGGCCTCGGAATCCCCCGCCTCAACTCCAACGGCCGCGGCGATCTCTACGTCCACGTCGAAGTGCGCGTCCCCGAAAAACTCACCAAGGAGCAGCGCAAGCTGCTCGAGCAGCTCCGCGACATGCTCCCCGCCGAAAACGAGCCCAGGGAAAAAGGCATCTTCGAAAAAGTCAAAGACTACTTCATGTAAGCCCGTGCCCGATCTGGAACACCAAGGCTGCCGTCTCCACTACCGCCTCTCCGGCGCTGGCGCCCCTGTTCTTCTCATCCAGGGCGTTGGCGTCGAAGGCAACGGCTGGCTGCCCCAAATCGAAGCCCTCGCCCCCTACTATCACTGCCTCAGCTTCGACAATCGCGGCATCGGCCGCAGCCTCCCCACTGCCGGCAAACTCTCGATCGAACTGTTCGCCGCTGACGCACTCGCGCTCATGGACGCTGCCGGATGGGAGAAAGCCCACGTCATCGGCCACTCCATGGGCGGGCTCATCGCCCAGCATCTCGCCATCGCCGCCCGCCATCGCGTCCGCAGCCTCTCCCTCCTCTGCACCTTCGCCCGGGGCCGTGATGTCACCGCCCTCACCTGGCCCATGCTCGTCTCCGGCCTCCGCACCCGCATCGGCCCCAAAACCTGGCGCCGCAAAGCCTTCCTCGAAATGGTCCATGCCCCCGAATCCCTCGCCCACCAAATGGCCGATCTCTTTGGCCACGACCTCGCCGATCAGCCACCCATCGTCATGAAGCACCTCAATGCCATGAGCCGCTATGACGCAACCCCGCGCCTTTCCGAACTCGCAGCCATCCCCACTCTCGTCGTCAGCGCCCTTCACGACCGCATCGCCAAACCCGCCCTCGGCCGCGCCATCGCCGCCGCCATCCCTGGCGCCAAATACATCGAATTCGAAGACGCGGGCCACGCTCTCCCCATCACCCACCCCGCACGCCTCAACACTCTCCTCCTCGATCACCTCCAGCACTGCCTCTAGGCTCCCTCACCACCTCCTACTCCCGCATAAACACCAAAGCCTTCACCGCCGCCTCCAAAGGCAAATGCATCTCCCGCACCCGCCCCCGCTCATCCAACACAAACCGCGCCATCCCCATCGAAGTCGAAAACATATCGTAGTGAAAATGTTTCAGCCGCAAAGTCACGGCATCGAACTTCACCTCCAGTCCCCCATCCCGTTCCTCCACCCGCACATTCCCATACGCCGGATGCCGGTACACCCCCGCATACTCTCCAAGCCCCTTCGAGGGCCGAGTCCCCGCCACAGGCTCCGGCCCCATCCGCCGCCCGCCGCCTCCCAGGCCGATCCGCGTGATATCCCGAGCCTTCACCCCCAACACGTAATCCGCCGCCAGCATCGCCGCATCCCCCGCCAACCCCGATTCATCATTAATCATCGCCACCACTCCGGCCTTCTCCTCCGGCAGCAGTATCATGTGCGCCCGGAACCCCGTGATCGCGCCTCCATGCGAGATACTCCGGTGCCCGCGATGCGTCCCCACCTGCCACCCCGGCGCATACATCGCCGTCGAGTTCACTACGCTCACCGGACGAAACACCTCCGCCACCTGCTCCCCGGGCAGCACCTGCTTCCCATTCGCCTTCCCCTTGTCCAGCCACATCTGCAGGTACTTCAACATATCCTCCACCGTCGAATTCACCGCCCCATTCGGCCCTACCCCAAACTGCTGGTAGTAGTAAAACTCCGTCTCCTTCCCCTGTTCATGCGGCTTGGCGAAATCGTCCGCCTTCACTGATTCCCGCGTCGACGTGTTTGACCGGCTCATCCCCACCGGCACAAACACTCGATCCCGCACCAGATCCTCCCACGTCGACCCCGCCATCACCCCGGCCAGATACCCCGCCGTCACAAACATCAGATTGTTGTATTGATACACATCGCGAAACGTCTTGTTCGGCTCCAGATACCGCACCCGCCTCACCAGTTCCTCCCGCGACAGATACGTGCTGAAGCGAATGAAATCGTGCCGCGGCAACCCCGAACGGTGCGTCAACATATCCCGCACCGTGATCAGCTCCGTCGCCACCGGATCGTACATCCGGAACCACGGCAGATACTCCCGCACCGGCTTATCCCACTCGAGCTTCCCATCCGCAATCACCGCGGCCACTACCGCCGCCGTGAACGACTTCGTCACTGACCCCATCCCGAACAACGTCTTCTCCGTCACCGCCCGGCGCGACACCAGATCACGAACCCCGTATCCCTTCGCCATGATGACCTGGCCATTCTGAATCACGCCCAACGCAAGCCCCGGCACCTTCTGCTGCTCCATCGCCTTGGCGATCGCCGCATCCAACTCCGCCTGCCACGCCGGAGCCGCGCCCAGCAGCGCCCCAACCAGCCAAACCCAAACAATCGCAAATCTCATGCCTTCACCTTTCCTTGTTGCTTCACCATATGATGACTCGCCCAATACGCCGTCGCCAGAATCGTCAACGACGGATTGAACCCGCCGTTCGTCACATGCACACTGCCATCCACCACATACACGTTGTCCGTTTCATGCACCCGGCAATAGCGATCCACCACCGATGTCTTCGCATCCACGCCCATCCGGCATGTCCCTGCCTGATGCTGCCCGCCCGTGCTGCCCTTCCCCGCCACCGTCTTCCACACCGTCTCCGCGCCAGCTTCCTTCAGCCACTCCGCCGCCCGGTCCGCAATGAACCGCCCGGCCTCAATATCGTGCGGATGCCGCTTCCCCGTGATCTTCGCCACCGGAATCCCCCAGTAATCCTTCCGCCGCTCATCCACCTCCACCCGGTTTGTGAACACCGGCATCTCCTGCACCGGCCCCTTAATCCCCGCGCACCGCTTGTACTGCTGTCTCTGAAACTGCTTGTGCCCCAACCCCCAGCGCGGCGCGCCCGGCGGCCGCACACTGCGCGCAAACAAATACGGCAGCCGGATGAACTCATTCGCCATCATCGCTCCACCCTTCAATCCCGCATTCCCATGATTGAAGTCGCACACCGCAATCGAAGCCGCCGGGCCTAGCCCATCAAACACCTCCTGCCGGAACAGTCCGTACGCCCCCGAATACGCGTGCCCTTGCAGATTCCTTCCCACCCAATCGTGATTGTTCCCCAATCCCTTCGGATGCAGCCTGCTCTTCGAATTCAACAGCAGCCGCGGCGACTCCGTTGCCGACGCCGACACCACTACAAAACGGCACGGCTGCTCCATCAACTCGCGGCCCTTGAAATAGGCCACCCCCGTCGCCCTGCCCTGCGCATCCGTCAGTATCTCCTTCGCCACGCACTCCGTCCGCAGATCGCACAACCCCGTCTTCACCGCCTGCGCAATCACCGTCACCGCGGTCGAATTCTTGGCATTCACCTCGCACGCAAAGCCCACGCAATGCGGGCACCGGATACAACCCGGCCGTCCCTGATACGCCACCGAATTGATCAGCATCGGAATCGGAAACGGATGCCACTTCAGCCGCTCCGCCGCCGCCCGTAACACCGTTCCTTCTTTGCTGTACGGCAGCGCGGGCATCGGATACGGCTTGCTCCGCCGCGGCTCAAACGGATTCGCCCCCGCCTTCCCCGACACTCCTATCTCCCACTCCGCCTTCGTATAGAAAGGCTCCAGATCCTCATACGTCACCGGCCAATCTTCCAACGTCGACCCATCCGGCGCACCATAAGTGGATCGCATCCGAAAATCTTTCTCCAGAAACCGCCACGCCATCGCCCCGAAGCTGAACGTGCCTCCACCCACGCAGGCCGCCACATTGCCATAAGATCCTTCGCTCGGCAGCGTCTCCCGCAGTTCCTTGTCATCGCCCACCTGAATCAGCCGCACATGCCGCTCATCATCCGGACCGAATGCATTCCCCAACACCGTCGTCCGTTGCGACCGCAATTCATCATGTCCCGTCTCGCTATATTTCTGTAGCCGCCCCCGCTCCAGCAGCGCCACCCGCAACCCTGCCGTAGCCAGTTCCTTCGCCACCACCCCGCCGCCCGCTCCCGATCCGATTACAACGGCATCCACCGCATCCAGTTTCATGCGTGGCCTCCATGGCGCCCCATCATCTTCTCGATCCCCATCATCCGCCAACTCACCCCGTCCCGATTCCCCCCATGCTTCGGAGCCCCATAGAAGCCCTGCATCGTGTGATCCACCACCAATTGAAAGAACGCCCCACCCGCAACCTCGCCCTGATCCACGCGCTCCAGAAACGCAGTCCGCTCTCGCAATCCCAACTCCGCGAGCCCCTTACCCGTAGCCGCCCTGCAAGCCGCATCCAGCTTAGGCAACTCCGTCCGGTACCGCCCCACAAACCGTTTATGAGCACCCGCCAGTTGCTGATCAATAAAATGCACGACCCCTGCCTCCTTAGCACCCGGATCCTGATCCGCCGGCACAATCGCATCGATCAAGGTAATCAAAATCTCCGCCTCACCAGCGCTCAGCACCTGGTATCCCGCCGCCGCCAGCGCAGACGCAGCCGGCAAAGCCACAAAAGCACGCCTTCTCATTTGGCAAACCAGTGTAGCGCGGTGACACCACGCAAAAAAATATATCCCCATTCCTGTCAACACCAGTCCCCCAAATTCACCCGAAACTCACCACCCTCCATGAGACAACCGGATCAGGAGTGTACCTCAATGTCTATTTCTGAAACTCATTCCGATGCCGCTCGCCAGAATGGCCACGCCGGACATGGACCTATATCCGAAGCCGGCAAGCAGCGCTCTGCCCAGAACGCCCGCAAACACGATTTCTTCACCAACATCGCCGTCCTCCCCGACGAAGACCGCGAAGACTTCATCGCCCTCCTCGCCGATTTCTCCGGCGAGCATCAACCCACGACTCCCACCGAGCGCCGTTGCATCCACGAAATGGCCGACGCCGAATTCCGTCTCCGCCGCATCCGTCTCTACATTGCCCAGGCCCAATGCAAACAGGTCGACATGAACAACCTTTCTCACACCCCCATGGCCGACGCCTTCCAGAAACTGGCCGAATCCGGCCCAACCCTGCCCCTCTGCCTGCGCTACGAAAAACACTTCCAGCGCCAGTTCGAATCCGCGCTCAAAATGCTTTTCACCCTCCGAAAGAATGCTCCTAAACCACAGGCCGCACCCAAACCGGAAACAAAATCAAAAGAAGTCGCTGACATCGCCCTTCGCCTCCGCGTACTCGAACGCATGATCCTCGATCCCTCCTTCGACGAAGAACCCCAACCCGAAATCGACGAAGATTTCGATTTACAAAACGAACCCACCAGTGGGCTCTAAACCAGCCCATGCACATCTCCCATAGCCGCGGTTGCTCTTTGAAAATCGAAAAGAAAAATTGAGGTCGCGACCAGTGTCTCTTCCCACACCAACAAAACCGGCAACGAATCACCCCCTAGGAGACGTCCATCCCTCCATGGCGGCAATCCTCCTCCTCTTTACCTTCCTCCAGGCGCAGGACCTGCCCCGTCCCAATATCCGGACCACCGTCCCCTTGGTCCTTGTTCCCACCACCGTCGTCGATGCCGCAGGCAAACCCATCAGTGGCCTCGAAGAAACGGACTTCACACTCTACGAAGGCAACCAACCGCGTCCCCATCGCCTCGAGCAGGTCACCCAACCCATCGCCGTCCTCTTCTGCATCCAGACCAATGCCTTCGCTGTCCCAGCCCTCAAAAAGCTCCCCGCCATCAGCAGCCTTGTCCTCCCGTTGATCGCCGGCGAAGGCGGCAAAGCAGCCCTCCTCACCTTCAGTGACCACGTCATCCTCCGCCAGGACTTCACCCGTGACCCATCCGCCATCCACACAGCCTTCCACGCGCTCCATGCCGATGGCGACGGCTCCCGCACCATCGATGCCATGGAAGAGGGCATCCGCCTCCTCGAACAACTCGATCACCGCTACCGCAAAGTCATCCTCTTAATCGGTGAAACCCGCGACCGGTCCAGCGAAACGAAACTCGATCAGGTCCTTCGTTCCGCCGCCAAATCGAACGTCACCGTCTACCCCGTCAGCTTCTCCGTCTACCTCACTGCATTTACTACCAAAGGGTCCGAATATCAGAATAGCCTCGGCGGCATGAACCTCATCGGAGGCATCCAGGAACTGGCCCGCCTCGGCAAGCCCAAAGCCGCCGACGCATTCGCCGCCGCCACCGGAGGTCTCGCCCTCTCCTTCGCCCGCCTCCGCAAGCTCGAAGAGATGCTCCAGAAGGTCGGTGACGACCTTCACCATCAGTACCTCCTTACCTTCACCCCCGGCCCCGGCTCGGAAGGCTATCGCGGCCTCCGCGTCGAAGTGAAGAACCGGCCCTCGGTCAGAGTCCGCTACCGCCCCGGATACTGGGCAAGCGTACAATGACCATCATGCTCCGTCGCGACCTGATCTCCCTTCTCCCTGCTTCCCTCCTCGCCGCTCCGGCCCCCAAAACCGTAGTCCTCACCTTCGACGATGCCGTCAAGTCGCACCGCACCTTCGTCGGTCCCCTCCTCAAGGAACTCGGCTTCCGAGCCACCTTCTTCGTCAGCCACCGCTGGATGCCCGATACCGCCAACTTCATGTCATGGTCCGACATCGCTGACCTCCACAACATGGGCTTCGAGATCGGCAACCACTCTTGGACCCATGCCGACTTCTCCACCCCTCGCAACGCCTCCCGCCTCGAAGCCGAGCTCGCCCTCGTCGAATACGAGCTCAATCGCGTCAAGGTCCCCAAGCCCACCAGCTTCGCCTGGTGCGGCAACACCTTCGGCCCCGAAGCCATCGAAGTCCTTCGCCGCACCGGCTACAAGCTAGCCCGCCGCGGCGGTGCCCCCGAAGTCGAGTACGGCAAGGTCGTCGTCGGCCCCTACCTCGACGTGAAGAAGCACCACCCCCTGCTCATCCCTACCACCGGCGACAACTACCCCGATGGCACCTTCGAGAACTTCCGCAACGTCGTCGCCACCGCCAAAGACGGCCACATCGCCGTCCTCCAGTTCCATGGAGTCCCCGACATCGCCCACCCCTGGGTCCACACGCCTCCGGACCTGTTCCGCCGCTACATGGACTACCTCAAGCAGGAAGGCTTCACCACCCTCGCCCTGCGCGACCTCGAACCCCATTACGACCTCAACCATCCCCCCGCCGACCCGCTCCTCCAGTCCCGCTACCGCCCTCCCAAGGACGGCCGCCTCGTCCTCCCCGTCGAGGTCGAGCAGACCCGCAAAGACGAGCCCTACTGGCGCTCCGTCATGGCCGAGCACGCCTATACCCCGGCCGAGATCAGCCTCGTCACCGCCCGCCACGAAACTGCCACCCCGCCAGCCCCATCAGCCACCGGACTCCGCATCCGCCCCTACCCCGGCGGACGCCACCCCCGCATCGGCTTCCTCGAAGGCGAGATCGCGCCGATGAGAGGTACGAAGGCTTCCGTCTTCCTACCGTGGGAAGGTGGGGGATACGCAATCATCGATGTCCCTGAAGCCATCTTTGCCAATAAACAGCTGTTATTTTTAGCCCACACCCATATTCCTTCCATTTGGGACGATCAGAATATTGTGATCCCGAATCAGGATTGGATCCGAGACTCGAATGGAACCTTACGGTCGGAATGGACCCTTCCGAACAAGGTCCGCTTCGGCGCTAAGGTGGCCTCCACCGGCGATGCCATCGCCATGGAACTCTGGCTCACCAACGGCTCGGATCAGCCCTTGACCGGATTGCGCACGCAAGTATGCGTGATGCTCAAAGCCGCCCCCGGCTTCAACGCCCAGACCTCCGACAACAAGGTCTTCGCCAACCAGCGCGCTTCCGTCACCTCCTCAAACGGCAAGCGCTCCATTCATACCGAATGGGCCGGGGCCGGCCGGATTTGGGGCAACCCCCGTTGCCCGTGCATGCACTCTGACCCCGTTCTGCCCGATTGCGGGCCCGGGGACACCGTCCGTCAAACCGGACGCATCTGGTTTGAATCGAGGTCCTGACAACCTGTATGTACTACACGCAGCGGCTCGAATTGGCTGATCGCTTCCTTACCCTCTTCTCCGAACGCCACACCAGCATGTTCGCGGACCATTGGTCCTCCGACTGGCACATGGGCGAGAAGATCTCCCAGAAGGTCTTGACCCTCGAGGGCAGCATCCTCGGCGTCGCCGAGTTCTTCATCGAAACCTCCGCCGAAATGGATGTCACCATCACCCTTACCCTCGGCATCTCCTCCCGCTGCTTCAGCCGCCGCTACTACCACTGGATGCCCGATGACCTCCATCCCGGCTCCCTGGCCTTGCGCGACATCCTCGAATGCGAAGAAGATCTCACCCTCGAAGTCCACGACGAAGCCTCTCTCCAACAGGCCATCGAAAGTGCGCAGTCCTTCCTCGAACATACCGGCCTCCCCTGGATCGAACAGCGCTCCACCCGCGAGCAGATCCTCTCCAAGCTCGCCGCCATCGGCGACCGCGAAGCCCTCGAACTCTCCATCCTCGTCCTCGCCGGCTGCGGCGACCTCGACGGCGCCATGCGACGCTTCGACGAGGTCCTCTGGCCCACCGTCAAAGGCGATGGCGAACGCATGATCCTCGAACGCTGGCGCCGCCTCAAAGCCGTCATCCTCGAAGAGCACGAGAAGGAAACCTACGCCCGCCGCACCGAAGAACTCAGCCAAACACAGACTGAATAACCTTCCCCCCAAAGTCCGTCAGCTTCTCATGCCGCCCATTGTGCAGGTACCACAGCTTGTGTTGATCCAGCCCCAACGCATGCAGGATCGTCGCATGAAAGTCCCGCATGTGATGCCCGTTGATCGCCTTCAACCCGAACTCATCGGTCTCCCCTAAGGTCTGCCCCGCCTTGATCCCGCCGCCCGCAAACCACATCGTAAACCCATGCGGGTTGTGGTCCCGCCCATTGCCCGATTGCGACATCGGCAGCCGCCCGAACTCCGAGCCCCAGATCACCAGCGTCTCATCCAGCAGCCCCCGCGCCTTCAGGTCCTTCAACAACCCGGCAATCGGCTTGTCCGACATCCCGCACATCTTCTCGTGGTTCTGCACCAGGTCCGAGTGCGCATCCCATTGGATCGATACCGGCCCACCGCCATGGTAGATCTGCACGAACCGGACCCCGCGCTCCACCATGCGCCGAGCCAGCAACAGCCGCGTCCCGAACTCCGAGGTGTGCTTCTGATCGAGCCCATACAACTGCCGCGTCGCCTCCGACTCCTTCGACAGATCCACCGCCTCCGGCGCATGGCTCTGCATCCGGAACGCCAGTTCGTAAGAGCTGATCCGCGCAGCCATCTCGGAGTCGGTCTGCTCCGTATCCAGTTCGTTCATCTTCTGCACCAGATCGAGCGTCTTCCTCTGCCGCTCCGGCGTCACTCCCGCAGGCGGCTTCAGATGCAGAATAGGGCTCGGCCCCGACCGCAGCAACGTGCCCTGATACACCGCAGGCAGGAACCCTGAACTCCAGCAAGGCGTGCCGCCCTCCGGTGTGCCTTCCGGCTGCGGCATCACCACATACGCCGGCAGGTTCTCACTCTGCGACCCAAGCCCGTAAGTCACCCACGCGCCCATGCTCGGATGCCCCATCAGGATGCGCCCGCTATGCACCTGATACATCGCCGGTGCATGCACCACGCTCTCCGTATAGAAGTTCCGTACGAAGCAGATGTCATCGACGCAGGTCGACAGATGCGGGAACAACGTCGATACCCAAGCCCCCGATTGGCCATGCCGCTTGAAGCTCCATGGCGACGAGAGGATCGGAGTCGAGCCGTCCGTGAACTGGCTCTGGATCTTCCCGAAGCTCTCCGGCAACCGCTTGCCTTCCCACTGCTTCAACCCCGGCTTCGGATCGAACGTGTCGATCTGGCTCGGCGCGCCCACCATGAACAGGAAGATCACGGACTTCGCCTTGGCCGGGAAGTGCTGCGGCTTGGCCGCCAGCGGGCTTACCCGCGCAGCCGCGCCATCCTGCACCAGCAGGCTCTGCAGCGCCAGCGCTCCGAAGCCGTTGGCCGCTCCTCGCAGAACATCGCGCCGGGTGCGCGCCGCGCGCAGGTGATTAAGGTATGTAGACGAATTCATTGCGGTTCATCAACGCCAGCCCGAAGTCCTCAAGCGGCGCGTCCTTCAGAAACTGCTGAGCCATACTCATCTCCGCCGCCCGCGGCAACCGCGCCAGCGCCAGCTTGTAAGCCCGCCGGATCTGGCAGTCGCGGTCAGCGGAACACTCCGCGGTCAACCGCTGGGCAAAGCGCTTGGCCTGCTCCGCGGCAAAGTCCGAGTTCATCAGCGACAGGGCTTGCAGCGCATGGGTGCTCACGGGGCGCACAGGGCAGGAACTCATCGCGTCCGGCTGATCGAAGTTCTGCAGCATCGGCAGCCGCACCGTGCGCTTGTTCAGCAGGTACAGGCTGCGCCGGTTGAACTGCTTCGGATCCTGATCCACCGGCCACAGGTTGTCCGGCTCGCCTTCGGTGAAGATGATGTCGTAGATCTCGGGCTCAATCGGCACCTTGATCGGACGCCCGCCGATCTTCGTATTGAGATGCCCGTTCACCGCCAGCATCGCATCACGGATCGACTCGCCTTCCAGCCGCCGCCGGTTCATCCGCCAGTAATACTTGTTCTCGGAATCAATCGCCGACTTTGCCTTGTTGTCCAGCGTCGCCTGCCTGTAAGCACTCGAGGTGAAGATCAGCCGGTCAATCGCCTTCACGCTCCAGTTGCTCGCCATGAACTCCGTGGCCAGCCAGTCGAGCAGTTGCGGGTTCGATGGCCGCGATCCCAGCGCCCCAAAGTCATTGCCGGTCTTCACCAGCCCGGACCCCATGCGGAACGCCCAGATGCGGTTCACCATCACCCGCGCGGTCAACGGATGCTCGGCCGAAGAGAGCCACTTCGCCAGCGCCGCGCGGCGCCCCGTGATGCCTTCCGGCGGAGGCACGCCAAGCCCCGAGATCACCCGCGGAAAGCCCGGCTCCACGATCGCAATCTTCATCTTGTGATCGCCTACTTTCAGGATGTGCGTGTCCGCGGCCTTCTCCAGGCTGCTCACCGCGTAGGCCGTCTCCACCGGCTCCGGCTGCGTGTATTCGAGCTGATGCAACTGCTTCCGCAATCCGGCCCGCACCGCCTTCACATCGGGCGGCAGCACGGCCAGCACTTCGTCCCACGAAACCTTCAACTGCGACTCGGCTTCCTTCGCCATGCGCTGCTGCTCTTTGTCGCGCTTGTCCTTGGGCAGATCGTAAGCCGCGCGGAAGGGCGCTTCCAGCGCCTTGTACTTCTCATCGCGCAGCTTCTCGCGATAGGGTTTCTCGATCTCCTTGATCTGATCTTCGATCGGCTTCAGCCGCGCCTTATAGGCCTTCACCGCGGCCTCGTGAGCCTGCTTATCGGCATCCGAAGCGATCACCTTGTCCTTCAGGTCCGTGGTCGCCAGCAGCGCCTGCAGCTTGTAGTAGTCGGACTGCGGGATGGGATCGAACTTGTGGTTGTGGCAGCGCGCGCACTGCATCGTCAGCCCGAGGAACACGTTGCTCACCGCAGTGGTCATCTCGGTGAGCACTTCCTGCCGGTTCATCTCCTCGTCCTGATTGCCTCCGACGAGATGAATGGGTCCGGCGCGGTGAAAGCCCGTCGCAACAAGGGCTTCGTTGTTGCCGGGGAATAGTTCATCGCCGGCGATCTGTTCCTGGATAAACAGGTTGTAAGGCTTTTCGTGGTTGAAGGCCTTCACCACGTAGTCGCGATAGCGCCAGGCATGCGGCCGTTCGGAATCGAGCTCGAAGCCGTTGGTGTCGGCATAGCGCGCGATGTCGAGCCAGCGCAGTCCCCAACGCTCGCCATAGTGCGGCGACTTCATCAGCCGGTCCACAAGCTTCTCATAGGCATCGGGCGACTTGTCGGCGAGGAACAGATCCACTTCGCCGGGAGTGGGTGGCAAGCCCGTCAGATCCAGCGTCACGCGCCGGATGAGCTTCTCCTTCTCGAGCGGCGCCGATGGCGTCAGCTTCTGCGATTGCATGGCGCTGAGCAGGAACGCGTCGATGGAGTTGCGGACCCAGGGGTTGTTCAGTTGCGGAACTTCGGGGCGCACCGGTTTGCGAAAGGCCCAGAAGTTGCGCCGAGGCGCCACCCAGGCATCGTCCTTCGCATCGTCTTTATAGCGGTCCACTGCATAGGCGCAGGCAACGGCAGCCAACAGCAGAACCGCGATGGTAAAGCTAGTCCGTCTCACGGTGATAGAGACAATTATAGGTCATGCCTCGCCCGGCCTCCCATATACAATGAACTCCATGTCAGGCGACATGTATTACGGGATTCGCCGGTTGCTCCGCGCTCCTGGGTTTACAGCCACAGCGGTCCTCTCCCTTGCACTCGGCATCGGCGCCAGCACGGCCTTGTTCTCTCTAGTGAACGCGGCGCTGCTGCGTCTGATCCCGGTCCAGCGCCCCGAGGAACTGCTCTGGTTCGCCGTCAAGCCTGGCGATTTCGGCCGCGTCCTCAACTATCCCTTCTACCGTTCGCTCGAAGGGGACCAACGCTTCGCGGGGCTGCTCTGCGCCTTCCCCACCTGGGTCAATCTGCGTGCCGAACGAGTGGAAACAGAACTCGTCTCCGGCACCTACTTCGAGACTCTCGGCCTGCGCCCGCACCTCGGCCGCTTACTGCGGCCCGACGATGATCGCGTGCGGCTGGGCCACCCCGTGGCGGTCGTATCGCATGCCTACTGGCAGTCGCGGCTCGCCGCTGATCCCTTGGCAATCGGCAGGAGCATCGAAGTGAACGGCATGCCCTACACGCTGGTGGGCGTAGCGCCGCCTGGCTTCGGCGGCATCGAGCAGGGGCGGCAGCGCTCCCTGTTCCTTCCCATCCAGATGAAGGCGCAAGCCACTCCGGGTTGGGATGGCATGGACAAGCCACTCATCGCGTGGCTTTGGATCGTGGGGCGTATAAAGCCCGGAGTCGACCGCCAAGCACTCGGCAGCGAACTGAACGCGCGCCTGCATGCCTTCCAGGCGCCGCACCTCGCCGCGGACCGCCGCCTCACTCCAGCCCAGCGCAAGATCATCGAAGGCCGCACGGTGTTCCTCGAACCACTGCGCGACGCAGTGCTCGACAACCGCGAGAAAGGGCGTCTCTCCACGCTCGCCTGGGCGGTGGCCGCACTGCTGTTGATGACCTGTGCCAATGTCGCCGGGTTGCTTCTCGCCCGAGGCATGGAGCGGCAACGCGAGATCGCTACGCGTCTCGCCATCGGTGCATCGCGCTGGCGCATCGTGCGGCAATTGCTCGCCGAAAGCTCGCTGGTGGGCATCGCCGGTGGAGTGGCGGGATTGGCGCTCGGCTCGCTGATGGCCTCGGTGGTGGCCACACGCTTCCCCATCGGCGGCGCGGGATCGAGCTTCGACACTACCGTCGATTGGCGGGTGCTGTTGTTCGCAACCGTCGTCACGATGGCCGCGACCCTGCTGTTCGGCTTGACTCCGGCTCTGCATGCCACCCGGCTCGATCTGATGGCAGTCATCAAAGCAGGCGCACACAGCGTAAGGCAGAGACGCCTGCGCCTCGGTCTGGTGGCGGCGCAAGTCGCGCTGGCCACCGTGCTGCTAGCGATGGCCGGCATCTTCACCGCCAGCCTGCAGCGGCTGTTCCATCGCGAGATGGGCTATCAGCGCACGAACCTGCTGTTGGCGGAACTCGAACCAACGTTGAATGGCTATGACAACCAGCGGCGGCTGCAACTCTATCGCGCGCTCGATGCGAGCCTCGGCAGTGGCGCGCCCGGCATTTGCAGCTCAGCGTTGACCAACGTCGCCCCAATGTCGCCTTACACCTGGTCGTCGCTGTTTCTGGTGGAAGGAGGCTCTGCCGGCGAAGAGATCATTCCACGGGGGCTGGCCGTGGGCCCTGGCTACTTCACCACGCTCGGCATCCCCCTGCGCCGAGGCCGGCTGATCACCGATCGCGATGAGGCGGGCACGCCGAGGGTTGCGTTGATCAGCGAGTCCCTGGCACGCAAAGCGTTTCCGGATTCGGACCCCATCGGCCGCCGCTTCGCCGCCGACTACCGCGATCGCGCGGGCACCACGTTCGAGATTGTGGGCATCGTGGCCGATGTCGATCTCAACGATCCGCGCCGCCACGATGGACGCGAAGCGGTCTACGTGCCCTACCGCCAGTGGGCCTTCGTGCCACAGGCGATCGTGATCCAGGCGAGGCTCTGCGGCCAGACGCAACTGGCGATGGCCAGTATCCGCAAAGCCGTGCAGAACTTCGATCCGGCACTGGCGCTATACGACATCCGCACGGTTGAGGCCGCGGCCGCGGATCTGCTGGTGGGCGAGCGCCTGATGTCTCTGCTTTCGCTCTTCTTCGGCGCATTGGCCACCCTGCTGGTGGCAACGGGAGTCTACGGAATCCTCATCCGCGAGATCGCCATGCGCACGCGTGAGATGGGGATCCGCCTGGCTCTCGGTGCGTCACGGCCAACTATTCTCTGGACCCTGATCCGCGAAGTGGCGATCTATGGAGGCGCGGGAGTCCTGCTCGGGGCCGGTGTGGCGCTGCGCCTGCCTGGCATCGCCATCGATTGGTGGGCCGTCCCGGCGGCGATGAGCTTCCTCATGTTGCTGGGGTTAGCCACCGTGGCGATGGCAGGGCGAAAGGCCGCACAAATCGATCCGGTCATCGCTTTGCGCTGGGACTGAAACTTCTTGCGCCCAATCGCATCCTTTACAATAAGGAGGTAGCTGTAACCCCCAGATGATTGCAACCAACACCATTGCCGAGGAAATCCTCGACCTGAAGCGTGAGAAGCGCGCCATCCTGCTCGCCCATTTGTACCAGGAGCCTGAAATCCAGGAGCTAGCCGATGTGACCGGCGATAGTCTGGAGCTGGCCCGCAAGGCGCAGAGCTTCGAGGGCGATGTCATTGCTTTCTGCGGCGTTTGGTTCATGGCGGAGACGGCGAAGATCCTCAATCCGGACCGCATCGTGGTGGTGCCCGATAAGGATGCCGGCTGCTCGCTGGTGGATAGCTGCCCCGTCGATCAGGTGCGGGCCACGAAGAAGCGCTTCCCCGATCACACGGTGGTGAGCTACATCAACACCTCGGCCGCGGTGAAGGCGGAGAGCGACATCATCTGCACCTCGCGCAACGCGGTGGCGATCGTCAATTCCCTTCCCGCCGATAAGCCGATCCTCTTCCTGCCGGACATCAACCTCGGCAACTACGTGAAGAAGCAGACGGGCCGCGAGAACATGCGCATCTGGCAGGGCGCCTGCATCGTGCATGCCACGTTCGCGGCGAAGAAGCTGGTGGCCGCGCGCGCCGAGCATCCTCACGCGTTGGTGGCGGCGCATCCGGAATGCC
>JAFDVS010000118.1 GCA_018268935.1 Acidobacteriota bacterium
GTGCCTCAATCACATACTCGCCCGGTGGCACGCTCAGGAATACATAGGTTCCCGTCTCGTTCGAAACAGAGGTTCTCTCCACGTTCGTTTGCAGATTGCGCAACCGGATCTCCACGCTCGGTGCAATCGCCCCGGCCGAATCCTTCACCGTTCCATTCACGCTCGCGCTCGAAAGCTGCCCAAAGGCCGCCACGGCGCTCAACAGAAACATCCATACAAGGCGCATCAAGGTGCTCTTCTCCTTACACCGGACGTGGTGCGTATTTGTCATCATGCTTGTCCTGTTGCTCCGCCAGCCGGCGTTTCATCTCTTCCAATCGCGAACTCTGCGCCGGATCCCCGGAGCGGTCATCCAACTCCCACGGATCCCGCACCACATCGAATAACTGGAATTTCCCCACCTTCGGATACCAGATCAGTTTCCAGTTCCCGCGCCGCACCATCCGCTGCACGTCCTTATACACCGCGAACGCGTATTCCCGCACTTCGCGTTTCTCGCCGCGGATCACCGGCGCCAGGCTGAGCCCCTCCACACTGGCCGGAATCGGCACTCGCGCCAGATCGCACAGCGTCGGGAACAGGTCGTGCATGTGCGCCAGCGCATCCGATTTCCCGCGCTTGATCCCCGGACCAGCCAAAATACACGGCGATTTGAAATGCTCGTAAAGGTTCTGCTTGCCCATCAGGCCATGCCGCCCCCCTACGGCAAGCCCCTGATCGCTGGTGAACAGAACAATCGTATTGGCAGGCAGCGCCGCCAGAATGCGCCCGATATGGTGATCCAGGCACGTAATGGTCGCGTAATAATCCGCCAGATGCCTCCGCATCTCTTCCTTCGTGCGCGGAAACCCCGCCAGCATCTCATCCCGGATCTTCAGATCACCGTTGTCGAATGGATGCTCCGGCATATAGTTCTTCGGCAGCGTGATCTTCGCCGGATCGTACATGTCCGCGAATTTTTTAGGCGCGCTCCGCGGATCATGCGGCACCGGCGGCGCCATGTAGATAAAGAACGGACCATTCCCGCCTGCCCGCACCCATTCAATCACCTGATTGGCGTGCTGTTCCGGTTGCTCAGCCCGCACATCGAAGCCTTCCTTCGAATAGAGCTTCGTTTGAAACGCCTCGCTCGCCGCCACGTACGTGTTGCCTCGTTTGCCGTAGTGGAACGTCCGGTATCCCGCGTTCTCAAACGCCTTCGCCAGAACCGTCATCCCTTCCGGCACCGGAACATTGCGCTCCGGAATGTGAAACACCGTTCGTCCCGTCATCAGCATCGTCCGGCTGGGCAGGCACATCGCGCCCACCAGTCCGCCCTGCGAATACAGGTTCGTGAATACGAATCCGCGCCGCACCAGCGAGTCGAGCGCCGGCGTCTGAATTTCATTGTTCCCCAGCGCCCGGATCGTATCGAATCGCTGGTCGTCGGTGTTGATCAGCAGCACGTTGGGAGGCGCATCCGCCGCCGGCGCTGCCATCGCGCCGCACAACGAGCCCAGAAGAAGATCGCGTCGTCTCATACTTGTTTTTTTGTGCAGCAAGCATATCAAGTTTCCCCCAAAGAGTGGGGCAGACCATGGTTTTTTCGAGCCGCGAATATGAATGAAAAGGAATCCCGCGGAGTGATCAACGGCTTGTATCTTCACGCAGAAACCCAGCTCCAACTTTCACGCGAAAAGTGGGGCAGACCATCGCAGTATGTGGTCTGCCTCGGCCGAAGGCCGCGTTGACAGCCCACGGTTTCCAAACCCAATCCCGATGAATCCTCCGCGAGACATCGGTGTAAATCGCTCGGCATCGGCCCGAATCGGTGTCCACAAGTGATACCGAACCAAGAACCAGCCGCGGAGCGATAGGCGCGATAGGCATTGTTCTTTCGACCCTGCCTCGGCCGAAGGCCGCGCCCCCAGCCCCTTGCCTTCAGTCGTAAACTGAGAATGAGGAGCGCCTGAGGGGCTGCTCCTCTTTTGAAAACACTCACATCTCGAAACCGTTTGGAGGCTGATCTATGTTCACCCGATCACTCTTCGCCGCTTTTGTGCTGTTCGCGTTTTCGGCACAGGCGGACGACAAGCAAACACCGCTCTTCCCTGATCCCAATCTCGAAGCCATAGTCCGCAGTCACGTCTTCGGCAAGAAAGACAACACGCAGCCGCTCACACCCGATGACGTGAAGTCGCTTTCCACCATCAGCGGGCGTGGCAAACCTGTGAAGGATCTCACCGGCCTTGACAAGTGCGCCAGCCTGGCATCGCTCGAACTCACCGATATGGAATTCAGCGATCTCAAGCCACTCGAAAACCTCAAGAACCTGCAATCGCTCACCCTCTCCCGCAACAAAATCCGCGACATCGCCCCACTCGCCGGGCTCACCAACCTGCAGTACCTCGAACTCTCCGGCAACATGGTCACCGACCTCACTCCGCTCAAGGGGCTCACGGCCATGAACGCGCTCTACCTCTCCGGCAACAAGGTCACCAGCGTCGCCGCCCTCAGCGCCATGAACAAGCTTTCTTCGCTTTACCTCGATGGCAATCAGGTCACCGATCTCACCCCGCTCGGCGGCCTGCGCTGGCTCTCTTCGCTCGACCTCCGCGGCAATCAGGTAAAAGACGTCTCCCCGCTCGCCAAACTCACCGAACTGAAATACCTCACCCTCGATCAGAACAAAATCGCCGACATCGCCCCGCTCGCCGCCATGGCAAAAAAGGACGCCGAAGGGGACAAGCGCTTTGCCCCCTACTGGACCGTCTCCCTCAAAGGCAATCCGCTATCCACTCCGTCCAAAACAACAGCCTTGATGGAATTGAAGAAGTACTCGCACACCGTCCAGGCGCCCTAGGGCTTTATCTGCACGGCTCCCGCGTGCCGCAGCGTCTCAGCGACTTCCGGTTCCTCGCCGCTGCGGCACTCCACCGTCAGCAGCACACCGCCGTGCCGTGGATACCGCTTCACCCGCGTGGTTCCCCAATTGAGATACAGAATCGCCCCCATGATCCCTATGAACAGCACCGTCAGTGCTGCGAAAAACCCAATCACCCGGTTCACCGCGTGACCGGCGGTCCAGCCGGCCGCAATTACCGCAATGCCAAGCCCCACGATTCCCGCAACCGGCTTCATCCGCCCTTTCCGCTTTTCCACCTTGCTGAACCCCGGCGCTTCCACCGGACGAATCGCAATCGTCGAGAATCCTTTCTCCCGCAGCACCTGCGCTGCATGCGCCCCATCCACGGGGTGCCGGAACAAGCCCATAACAGGCGTCTTCAAAACAGTCATTACGCCTCCAACTTAGTTTGGAGGCGCCCAGCCGCCGCATTGTTTCAAATCCGCCCGCGAAAGATCATCGGGAACCGAAATTCCCCGTCACTGCCTTCCCCGGCCGCGCGCCCTGCACCGTTGCTCCGTCCTGCACCACTGGCACTCCATTCACCACCACATGATCAATCCCCGCCGAAAACTTCAACCCACTCTCAAACGTCGCCATGTCCTTCACCGTTGCCGCATCAAACACCGTGATGTCCGCATCCGCCCCCACCTGGATCCGCCCTTTGTTCTTCATCGCCGGAGCAATCGCCTCCAGCCGCCGCGCCGGCATGATCGTCATCTTTGCAATCGCATCCATCAGCCCCAGCGCCTTGCGCTCGCGCACGTAATAGCCCAGCACCCGGCTGAACGTGCCCGCGCTGCGCGGATGCGCTCCCGGAGCAAACGGCATCCCGTCCGATGCCACCATCACAAATGGCGACGCCATCGCCCGGTCAATCCACTCCGCCTTCATGAAGTGCATGATCACCTGGCCCGTCTCCTTGCGGTACTTCTCAAACGTCTCCTTCGTCAGCCGCTCCCCCGTCTTCACCCACTGCAATTCCCCATACCCGATTCCCAGCCGCTGCTGCCAGCCCTCGTCAAACATCGTCGATTCCAGCAGTGTCGAAGCGGCAGTGTAAGGATACGCCTCCGTCGTGATATCCATGCCCCGCTTGTGCGCCGCATCAATCAATTCCAACACCAGCGGCAGCGCCGCCAGGCTCATGCTGTTCACATGAACAATATGCAGCGATGCCCCCGTCGCCGCCGCATCGGCAATCACTTCCTGCATCGCATCCACACTCATCGAACGCACGTGCGCGAAGATCGGCATCTTCCACCGCGCGGCCATTTGAAACACCTTGAAGATCTCCTCGCGCGACGCCCCCGGATAATACTGGTGCGCCATACCCACGCCCAGCGCCCCTTCCCGCATTCCTCTCTCCAGGCCCGCGGCCAGCTTGGTGAACTCCTCGGCTTCCTTCAGTTCCTTGTAGCGCGTGAGATTCACATATCCCATCGTCTCCACCCCATTGCCGGCACCCGCCTGCGGCAACGCCACGTCGCGCATCGCCATCGCTCGCGCCGCTCCATGCCCCGCCGTCGCCCCAAAGTTCAATATCGAGTTCCCGCTGCGCGCCTTCAAATACTCCGCCACATGCGGCACACCCACCTCCAACTCCAGCGCCGTCGTCACACCATCGTGAGCCTGGTATTCGTTCGCCTCATTTGTCTGGCCATGCGCGTGCAGATCGATAAACCCCGGAGCCACCACCCGCCCCTGCGCCTTCAGCACCACCTTGCCCTGCAACGGCGTCGACGACACGGCCGCGATCTTTCCTCCGCGTATCCCCACATGCCGCACCGCGTTCAACCCGCTCGCCGGATCCATCACCCGCCCGCCGGAGATGACCACATCGTATTGCGCCGCCAGTGGCAGGGCGGCCAGAAACAAGAGTACCTTCATCGTGTTCACAGGTAGACCTCAAGAATATCGTGGACGCCACCCTGGCGCTATACTTGTCTTCCCATGACTCGAGAGCACGCCGAACGCTTCGCCGCCGATTGGATTCGCCACTGGTCCCACCGCGAAGTGCAGCAGATCGTTTCCCACTTTGCTCCCGATGCCCGTTTTACGAGCCCCGTCGCCGCCAAACGCACCGGCCATCCTCTCGTCACCGGCCGTGAAGCATTGCGCGACTATTGGTCCGTCGTACACACCTTCACCACCTTCCAGTTCTTCCTCGAACGCACCATCTGGGATGACGCGAAACAGGAGCTGGTAATCGTCTACACCCGCGAAATCGATGGCAAACGCGATCGCGCCTGCGAGATCCTTCGCTTCGATTCCACCGGCCTCGTCTACGAAGGCGAAGCCATGTACGGCGCTTCACTCGAATAGCGCCGCGCGTTTTGACGAACCCGGCAAACTTCACTAACATAGGCTCTTGCCTTTCGCGGTAGCTCGATTATTGCGCCTCTGCGCTCTGCGCCCCCTTTTCGCCGCGCTCATTGCCGCCTCTCTGCCTGCCCTGCTCCCTGCCCAATTCCGCTTCGATTCCTGGACCATCGAGAACGGCTTGCCCCAGAATTCCATCTGGGCGCTCCGCCAGACTCGCGACGGCTACCTCTGGATGACCACATCCTCCTCACTCGTCCGCTTCGATGGCATCCGCTTTCGCGAATTCAACCGCCGCAACACCCCCGGCTTTACCGCCGACAATTTCGTTGCCTACGCTCTCCTCGAAGACCGCCAGGGCTGCCTTTGGGCCGGAAGTCAGGCCGGTGTGGTCCGCCACTGCAACGGCGTCTTCACCACATTCACCACGAAGGACGGATTGCCCCGCAACGGCATCACCCGCCTCGATGAGGATGACCAGGGAACCGTCTGGATCTACACCAACCCCGGCTTGTCCAAATGGAAGGATGGACGGCTCATTCGTGTCGCTCCCGAGCCTGGCTCCCCTTTCAACGATTTCCTCACCGCCTCCCGCCGCCGCATTGGCATCGACGGGTACAACTTCGGCCTCTGGAAAATCGAAAAGAACGGCTGGCAGCGCTTCGCGAACGGACGATGGTCCAACTTCCCTCTACCTCCCGGCATAGACCCTACCACCCTCGAAATCTCCTCCATCGTCGAAGATTCCCGCAATCGCCTCTGGTATCGCTTCCGCAACGATCTCACCACCTACTACTGCCTCCACCAGGGACGCCTCACCACCTACACCGGAATGCCGCGCGACAATTTCATCTCCTATCAGGACGCAGCCGGCAATATCTGGCAAAGTTCCCACGCCGGCCACGCCAACCTCTGGACCGGCGGCCGCATCACTCCTCTCGAACGCTTCAGGACCTCCTACGTCTTCCGCGCCTTCGAGGATGCCGAGCAAGCCCTCTGGCTCGGCACCAGAAATGCCGGACTCCTTCGCGTCAGCCCCGAATGGATCACCACTGTCACCCCGCGCAACACGGTCAGCCCCGAACTGAACGAAATCTCCACCGTGCTTCAGGACCACGACGGCAGCATCTGGTACGGCAGCAACGGTCTCTTTCACTGGAGCAATGGCCAACTTCAGGTTTACTACCACAAGGGCGCCACCCCCTTCCTGAAAGCCGGCGGACCGGTGGAAGGCGCCGAGAACATTGTCAGCGCCCTCTTTCAGGATGGCGATGGAACCATTTGGGCTGGTACCTGGGACGGCCTCGCCCGTTTGAGCGGAGGCTACCTTGTCTCAGACGGCCCGCATGCCGCCATCCGCGGACAAATCGCCGCCATTCACCGTGATCGCGCCGGCGTCCTCTGGGTCGGCGCAAGAAGAGGCCTCTACAGCATCCATGGCGCCGTCCTCACCCACTTCTCCGCTCCGCATGGACTGCCGCCGGCAGGCGTCTCCGTCATCCGCGAAACCCGCGACGGCGCCCTTTGGATCGGCACTTCCGCCGGCCTCTTCCGCCGCACCCCAACCGGCTTCGCCCGTGCCCTCACCGCTCCAACACCCGGCGCCCAACACCTCGATGATCAGGACATCACCGATCTCTATCAGGACAGCGCCGGCGTGCTCTGGATCGCCACCGCCAGCTACGGACTCTATCGCCTCGAAAACGCCAACATCAGCCACTTCACCGAATCGAACGGGCTCGGCAGTTCCAGCATCTTTCAGATTCTCGAGGACGCCGGGCAATACTTCTGGCTCTCCAGCCATGCCGCCATCCACCGCGTCAGAAAGGCTGATCTCAATGCCCTCGCCGCCGGTGCAAAGACTCCTGTCGCCTCTACCGCCTTCGGCAAAACGGATGGCATGAACAGCGCCTCCCACTACCCCTATGGACAGCCTTCCGCCATCCGCGCCGCCGACGGCAAACTCTGGTTCGCCACCGACGATGGCGTTTCCGTGCTCGACCCCCGCGCCGCCGCCGTCAACCATCGCCAACCCCCTGTTCACATCGAAGATCTGACCATTGATGGCCGTCCCTCCCCCTCCAACGGCGCCATCACTCTCAAGCCAGGTCAACTCAGCCTCGACATCCAATACACCGCGCTCAGCTTCGTCAAATCCAACCAGATCCGCTTCCGCTACAGAATGGAAGGCCTCGACCCCGATTGGATCGATGCAGGCACCCGCCGCACCGCCTACTACACACGCATTCCCCCCGGCAGCTACACCTTCCGGGTCATCGCCGCCAACAGCGATGGTGTCTGGAACAACCAGGGCGCGTCGCTCGCCGTCCAGGTGCTTCCCGCCCTCTACCAGACCTGGTGGTTCCAACTCGCCGCCTTGCTCGCTGTCGCCGCCTCCATCGCCGCCGCCTGGCGCTTCCGCGTTTCCCAGCTCCAACGCATGCAGTCCCTCCAACAGGCCTTCTCCACCCGCTTGATCGCCTCCCAGGAAGAGGAGCGCAAGCGCATTGCCGCCGAACTGCACGACAGCATCGGCCAGCGCCTCGTCATCGTCAAAAATCTCGCCCTCTTCTTCCTTCGCGCCCAGGGCGAGGAAGCCGTCAGCAGCGGCAAACTTCGCCCCATTGAGGAAATCTCCTCCGAAGCCGCCCTCGCCATCGATGAAACCCGCGAGATCTCCTATGACCTCCGCCCCTTCCAACTCGACCGCCTCGGTTTGACTAAAGCCATCGAGGGAATCGTACGTGCCGCCTCCTCCGCTTCATCGATGCGCATTTCGCAAAACCTCGATAATATTGACGATGTGTTTCCGGAGGAACTGCGCATCAACTTCTATCGCATCGTGCAGGAGTCGTTCAGCAATGTCATCCATCACTCCCAGGCCACGGAAGTGAATATCCGCGTGGAACGCGCCGAACGCGAGGTGCTCCTGACCATTCGCGACAATGGCCTCGGCTTCACCCCGGGCGCGGCAAAATCCGATTCCGAACGCGGCGGCTTCGGCGTCACCGGTATGGCGGAACGTGCCCGCTCCCTCAACGGACGCTTCTCCCTCCACTCCACTCCGGGGCAGGGCACCACCGTCTCCGTGCGCATCCCCATTCCACCCGCGCAAACCAGGGCGGCAACCCAATGAGCACCACCATTCGCGTCGTCATCGCCGACGATCACCCCGTCGTCCGCAAAGGCCTCCGCATGGCCATCGAGGAAGATTCCGGCCTCACCGTCGTTGCCGAGGCCGCCGATGGCGCCGCCGCCCTCCTCCACATAGAGCAGTTCCGCCCCGATGTCGCCGTCCTCGATATCGACATGCCCAAACTCGACGGGCTCGGTGTCGCCCGCGAAATCGGCAAAAGAGGATTCACCCCCGCCATGATCTTCCTCACCATGCACGTCCAGGAAGATCTCCTCCAGGCCGCTCTTGATCTTGGCGCCAAGGGCTACATCCTCAAAGACAGCGCCCTGCTCGAAATCGCCGCCGCCATCCGCGCCGTCGCGGCCGGTAACCCTTACCTCAACTCCACCCTCACCTCACGCCTCCTCCAACGCCAGTCCGCCCGCCCCCCGGAGACCTCACCCATCCACCGCCTTACGCCCACCGAACGCTCCATCGTGCAAATGATTGCAGCCGATCTGTCCAGCAAGGAAATTGCCGCCGAGCTTTCCATCCATTACCGTACGGTGGAAAATCATCGCACCAACATCTGCCGCAAACTCGGCCTCGAAGGCGCCAACGCCCTGCTCCGCTTCGCCCTCCAAAACAAACACAACCTCTAGCCCGTACCATGTGGCGCCACACGGTTTTCCCATGTGGCTGCAACTGCGGCTGTCGTGTAGCCAACTCTATTTGTGTGCGCCCGCTCTTCTCTTACTCTCACTAATGACTGGGAACCCATGGTGCCAACACCTGGGCAACTTCACTCTTGGGAGAGATCCTCATGCTACAGCGCACACGAGCGCTTTCCTTCGCCGCACTGCTGGCGTTTTGTTCCATGGGCCAAACCATCCGCGCACAGGGCACCGTGTCCGCCTGGGGCTCCAACAGCGCTGGGGTTCTCGGTAACGGTACCAAGGATCCCTTCCCCGTTCCCGCCCAGATCAGCGGTTTCTCCGGTGTCACGGCGGTGGCGCAAGGCCTCTACCACGCCATCGCCCTCAAAAGCGACGGCACTGTCTGGACCTGGGGCGATACCCAATACGGCCAACTCGGCATCCCCTCTGTCACCCGCTCCAACGTGCCTTTGCAGGTGCCTGGATTGACCGGCGTCATCGCCATTGCCGCCGCGCGAGAACACTCGCTCGCCTTGAAGAGCGATGGCACAGTCTGGGGTTGGGGCAGGAACGACTTGGGACAACTCGGCGGCATCAGCGACTTTCCCTTTACCCCCGAGCAGATCCCCTCGCTCACTGGCGTCATCGCCGTCGCCGCCGGCAGCTACCACAACCTGGCCTTGAAAAGTGATGGCACCGTCAGCGTTTGGGGTAACAACTCCTCCGGGCAACTAGGTCTCGGAAACACCACCTACCGCTTCACACCCGTCTCCGTTCCCTCCCTCACCGGCGTCATCGCCATTGCCGCAGGCGAGGAGTTCAGCATCGCTCTCAAAAGCGATGGAACCGTCCGCACTTGGGGCAAAAACAATTCCGGGCAACTCGGCAACGGTTCCACCGTCAATAGCTCCTCGCCCGTCACTGTCACAGGACTCACCGGCGTGGTCACTGCAGTCGCCGCCGGCTTCGAGGGCGCCTTCGCCCTCCTCGGTGACGGCACCGTCTGGTCGTGGGGCGACAACTTCAAGGGACGGCTCGGCAACGGCGCCAATCCCTCCACTTCCATCCCACTCCCTGTCACCGGATTCACCGCCGCTACCGCCATTATGCCCTCCTCCAGCCACACCCTCGCGGTAAAGAGCGATGGCACCGTATGGGCCTGGGGAGATAATGCCGCCGGCGCATTGGGCAACTTCCCCGGAGCTCTCAGTCCCACCCCTGTGCAAGTGAACGGCGTCTCCGGGGCCACCGGATTCGGTCCGGCCAAAGCCAACTGCGGAGGCTCCAGCCTGGTCCTAACCTCGCAAGGCCTGGCCGCTTCCGTCACCGTGGATTCCGGAAGTCCTCAGTCGGCTCCCGTCAACACTCCCTTTCCCCAACCCCTCTCCATCAAGGTGCGCGACGCGAACAACCTCCCCGTGCAAGGCGCTCTGCTGCGGCTGAACGCCCCACCCACCGGAGCGTCCGTCGTGTTCCCTAACGCATTGAACCCATTCCGCACCACGCTCTTTACCAACGCCCTGGGCATCGCCACGGTCTCCGCAACTGCCAACGCCACCGCGGGTGGCCCCTACTCCGTCACTGCCACCGTCTTGGGTCTTCCCGATGCCATCCTCTCCCTCACCAACACTCCCGCCCTCCCCGTGTCCATCACTGTCACCCCCGCTAATCCGTCCATCGCCAAAGGATTGACGCAGCAGTTCACCGCCACCGGCGCCTATGCCGATTCCAGCACGCAAAACATCACTTCCCAGGTGACGTGGGCCTCCGCCACTCCCGCCAATGCCACCATTACGGCCGGCGGCCTCGCCACTGGCGCAGCCATCGGAACCAGCACCATCACCGCCACCTTCGGCGCCGTCACCGGCTCCACGCTCTTGACCGTTGCAGCCCCCGTGCTCCAGTCCATTGCGATTACTCCAGTCAATCCCTCTGTCACCAAGGGGCTCACCCGGCAATTCACCGCCACCGGCACTTACAGCGATGCTTCCACACAGAACATCAGCGGGGCGGTAACGTGGTCCTCCGGCACGCCCGCTACGGCCACTATCAACAGCACCGGCCTGGCCACCGCGGTCGAAGTGGGAACCAGCGCCATCAGCGCCACCCAGGGCGCCATCAGCGGAGCCACCGTCCTCACCGTCACCGCCCCCATCGCAGCCACCGTTACGCTCTCCAACCTTTCGCAAACCTACACCGGCAGCCCGTTGATGCCCACCGCCACCACCACGCCGCCCGGATTGCCCATCACCTGGACCGGAGCCCCGCAAACCGCCGCCGGCAGCTATTCCGTCACCGCCACCATCAGCGATCCGAACTACAGCGGCTCCGCCAACGGAGTGTTCACCATCGCCAAAGCCGCTCCTGTGCTCACCTGGAACGCTCCCGCTGCCATCCAATTCGGCAGCGCCTTGGGCAGCGGCCAACTCAACGCCACATCCAATGTCCCCGGCGCCTTCGTCTACATCCCTCCTGCCGGAACCGTGCTCCCCGTGGGTACCCATGCACTATCCGTCGCCTTCACGCCTGCCGATGCGGCCAACTACCTGACCGGTTCCGCTAACACCAGCATCACCGTCAACGCCTCCAGCGGTGGAGGAGGCAATGGAACCCCGGCCAACCTCGTCGTCACCCGCACCCTGCGCCGCACCGGCGATACCATCAGCGTCGACCTTGTTCTCGCCAACACCGGCGGCGCCGCGGCCCTGAACGTCGTCCTCACCGCGGTCCGCATCGGCACTACCAACGCCGCCGGATTGCCCCTTAATGTCGGAACGATTGAGCCCGGCCAGTCGCAGACACTCACGCTCCAGGTCCCTGGCACAGCCGGCAGTCCAGGCGCCGCAAGTTCACTGACAGTTTCCGGTACCTACACCGGCGGGTCTTTCAACTCGACCCTCCGCATCACATTGCCCTAAAGGAGAACGCACATGAAACTCATATCAAACTTCGCTTTGCTCACCATGCTGGCCTTGGGCTCTGCCCAGGGCGGGGTCATCGGGTTGACCTTCGATCAGCCCAACCAGACTGGCGCCGCCGGTGATACCCTGCACTTCTTCGGCCTCATCGACAACGCCGGACCCGGGCAGGTCTTCCTCAACGGCAACAGCCTCAACCTCACCATGGCCAGCGCCACATTGAATGACCTCTTCATCTCCAATGTGCCGCTGTTTCTCAACGGTGACACCGATTCCGGATCCATCGAACTCTTCGAGGTCGCTCTCTCCGATCCCCTCCTCGACGCACCCGGCGTCTACAGCGGCACCTACACTCTGTTGGGAGGCGCCGACGACAGCGCTACGGAAGTCCTTGGCGCCTGGAGCTTCAGCGTCACCATCGAGCCGGAAACCTCCGGCGAAGTTCCCGAACCAGCCACGGCAATGCTGCTCGTGCTCGGCGGACTTGGGGTTGCGCTCGGCCGCGTCAATCGCAAGGCTCGCAGCGATGGCGGAAATGACAGTCCTCATCGTCGACGATAACGCCGGTGTGCGCCGCTTCCTCCGCGCCGTCATCGGCGACTTCGCTACCCGGATGTGGGACTGCATCGATGGGGCCGATGCGCTCGACGCTTATGTCACGCATCGGCCCGCCATCGTCCTCATGGACATTCGCATGCCCCGCCTGGACGGCCTCGCCGCAACCCGCCTTATCCTCTCCGCGGACCCCTCCGCCAAAGTGGTCATCGTCACCGATTACGATGACGAGATGCTCCGCGCCGCCGCCCGCGACGCCGGCGCTTGCGCCTACGTCACCAAATCCAATCTGCTGGACCTCGCGGCCGTGCTCCTCTCCCTGCTGCCCTGAAACTTACGACACGTCCCAGCCGCCATCCACCGCCAGCACCTGCCCGGTGACAAACCGCGATTCCTCCCCCAACAAAAACAGCGCCGCCGCCGCCACATCCGCCGCTTCCAGCATCCCTCCGCACAGCGGTTGCTTGCTCCGCATGAACTCCTGAATCTCCGCATTTTCCTGCGCCCGTTGGGACATCGGAGTCCGCACCAGCCCCGGCGCAATCGCGTTCACCCTTATCCCATGCGGCGCATAATACGCCGCCATCGACCGCGTCAGCGCAATCAGCGCGCCTTTGCTTGCCGCATACCCATGTGTGGCGAAGTACTTGGGCTCCGGCGAAAACGCCGTTACGCTTGACATGAACAGAATCGCTCCCCGCTCACCTGCCTTCAGCCACCGCCGCAGCACGCCTCGCGTCAACAAAAAGGACGTCGTCACGTTGCTTTCCATCACCGTGTTCCACCCCTCCAGCGTCGCTTCGTGCAACGGCCCATCGCCATACCGCCGCCCGCTGATCCCCACCACATTGAACAATCCGTCGATCCGCCCATGCCGCGCGAAACAGCCGTCCACCGCCGCTTCCACCGCGCTCTCATCCCGCAGATCCACCACCCAATCCGCCGTCTCTTCCAAGCCAATCAGCACCGGCGTATCCCCGCGCTCGCGAGCCATCGACGCCGTCGCCGCCGCCATCCCCGTTGATCCCGATATCAGCAGAACACGGCTCATCAGTACTTCACGCGCACCCACTTCTTCCCATGCATCGATTGATACCCCGCATCCAGAATGCAATTCACGATGTACCCATCCTCGTACGTCTCGCGCGGCGTTTCCTTCCGCGCCACGCACTCCACAAAATGCCGCATCTCCGCCTGGTACCCATACGCAAATGCCTCTTCCGGCAGTGGACGCGTCCAGCCGAAATCGAGATCCGCCTTCTCAATCACGTACCCCGACGGCTTCCCCGTGAAACTCGTGATCCCCGTCCCGCGCGTCACATCGGTGAAGATCGATCCCTCCGAGCCATGAATCTCATTGCGCAGATCCAGCCCCCCCTTGCACGTCCACGACAACTCGCAATGCCCGATCCCGCCCGAAGAAAATTTCAACACCAGCAGTGCATTGTCCTCGCCCTTCGTCTTCTTGTGATGCACCAGCCGCTCGCCCCAGGCCATCACCTCCACAATCGGATCTTCCTTGCCGAAAAAGTACCGCGCCGCTTCCACGCAGTGACACGCCAGATCGTTCATCGCTCCGCCGCCCGTCTTCTCCACATCCCAGAAATGCGGGCTGTGCGGCCCCGAATGCGATTCTCTGCTCCGCACCCACAGCACCTTCCCGATGCCGCCCCCTTCAATCGTCTCCCGCGCCTTCACCACGCAGGGCGCGAACACTTCCGTCTCCGCATAGCCATGCATCGCACCGGCGCGCCGCGCCGCCTCAAACATCTTTTTCGCTTCCGCCCTGTTCCGCGCCAGCGGCTTCGTGCATACCTGGTTCCGCCGCGCCTTCGATAACGCCAGCGACACCGGCAGGTGCTCCTCATTCGGCAGGGCAATGATAAACAGGTCGATGTCCGTGCGCGCTATCACATCGTCCAGGCTCAACGACGATTCCGGAATCCCCCACCGCCCGGCCAGCTCCTTGGCCCGCTTCGCTGTCCGCGAATAGTTCACCACCACCTGCTGGCCGTTCACGTTGGCCAGGCCCTGCATATAAAACTCGGCCACAAACCCGGAGCCGAGCATCGCAATCCGCACATTACTCATAGAGGTGCCTCAAACTCTTTCGATACGCTTCGTAGAATCGTTCCAGTTGCTCCGCCGCGCTCGTGTTGCCCACAAACTGGTGGCTCGGCAGCAGCACCGGCTTCACGCCCCGCGCCAGCAACTTCTCCGCTACCGCGCAGCGCAGCATGTTGATGATCATCCCACCGGTCAGCGTCGATGACGGACCCGTCCGCCACTCCAGCCCTTCCAGCTCGATCAGGCAATCGCCCGGCGGGCATTGGTTGTCGATGATGACATCCGCATGGTCAATCAGCTTCGTTCCCGACGAGTGCGCCGCCGGCGAATTCTCGCAATGCTTCCGCGACGTGATCGCAATCACCGGCATTCCTCGCCGCTTCGCCCCCGCCGCCATCTCCACAATCACCGGCCGTATGCCGCTTGTCGAAATCACAATGAACGCATCGTGCTCGGAGAACTGAAACCCCTTCAAAATCTCCTCGGAGAAGCCTTCGTACTTCTCCAGATGCAACGGAGCCCGCAGCCCGTTCGTTCCCACGATGTTCGCGTGATTCGATAGCGCTAGCTCCACCAGCGCCACAAAGCCGACAAAGCAGCCTTGGCGCGGTGTCATCTCCTCGCACATCATCCGGCTATGCCCGTTCCCAAACAGAAAAACGAGCCCGGAGTGCGCGATCGAATTCGCGCAGATCTCCGCGGCCCGTTCGATGTTCTCGGTTTCGTTGTCTTTCAACTGCTGGAGCAGAGCCAGCGATTTCTCATAGTAGGCAAGAGCGGCGTTCATCGGGAAAAAGAATTCCCATGTATAACATGGTCACCCTTACCCGCGCCGTGCACGAACCAGCAGCATGACACCAGCCAAGCCAATCAGCGACAGTGTCGCCGGCTCAGGAGTATCCGTACCAATCGGCGGCAGCACCACCGAAAACTCAATGATCGAATAAGAGCCCGTGGGCGCAAACAGAGGATTCGACACGTGCGAGCGGCGGAAGAAATCATACAGTGTGCTCAGCGACCCGGCATCTCCGCCCGCCGCTGCTGCGATCAACCCTGGCCAGGCATTGTGCCCCGGATTCGGCCCATTCACACCATTCGGAAACACATCCGAATAGCGCATCCCCAATACATCGGACGCGAACGAATCGCTAACCCACATCACCAGGTCCATGTTGCTGTCCTGGTTCCGCTGCATCGTGCCGATAATCATCGCCTCCGTGGCGTCGAAGCCCACCGTGTGCTGTAACTGGAACACTCCCGATGCAGGCACTGTCACCGGATTGAAGTAGATATCATCCTGCCCCGCGCCGTTGGAAGCGTACATCATGATTTGATGCACATCGTAGCCTTCGCTGGTCTGCAATTGGAAGTTGTAAGTCAGTGTTCCGGCCTGCGCTGTAAGCGCCAATACAAAGAGGCCCAGAGAGAGAAATGTACGCATCCGACAAGTGTCGAATGCACCATACCGCCACAGCAATGGCTATCGGTACCGGTACTTTTCAAAACAGCAATCGTACGCTCCCCAGCATTTGCCGTGAACCTCCCGCGCTGTTGATCACGCCGAACGTCGCCGTATTGGAGAGGTTCGTGCCCGGCGCCCCGAAGATCGGTGTGTTCGTCGCTCCAATGGCGTCCATCCGGATCTGAAACTTCAGCCGCTCCCGGATGGGAAACTGCTTCAGCAGTGTCAGGTTCAGGCTCCGTGAGGAAGGCGATCGCAACTCCGACAGAAACGCCGGCTCCGGAGTCACCGTGTACTGGTTGGGTAACGCCTGAAACGCGGTGACATCGAAATAAGGATTCAGAACGCGGGTGCCTTCTCTACGCTCTCCCAACCTCTCTCCCACCGGCCCATCCAAACGTGGATTGCGAATCCTCAGCGGCCGCCCGTTGGCGTGCGTCACCGTCAGCGGCACGCCCGTTTCATGCGTCCAGAATCCCGTCGCTTCCCATCCCGACACAATCCCCCGCAGCATCCGGTTTGCCGGCCGGAAGGGCAGCGCGTAGCTCACCGCCAGCCGCAGCGCATGCGTCTGATCGAACTCCGATACCGACCGGTAATGCCGCTCGTTCACCACGCTGGTGGTGTAGTTGTCCATCAACTTCGCAAACGTGTGCGACCACAGAAACGACAACCCGTGGGTCATCCGTTTTTCCACCTTCCACTGAAACGCGTGATACACCGCTCGCCCCGTGTTCTCGCCTTGTATCGTCAGCGTCGTGTATTGCGGATAAGCGGGCCACAGCCGGCTCTGCACAATCGTTGCCCCTTGCCCCAACGTCGATGACGCCGGCGCGACGCCGAGAAATGGATTCGTCACGCGCGTATTCTCCGCCGCTCCCTGCGCCAGGTAGCGGTCCGGCTTCTCGTTCAGATTGAATGCCTCAAACTGCTTGATGCTCAGCATCCCCAGATAGGCAACGTCCACCAGCGTCTGCGCCGGCAATTCGCGCTGCACGCTCAATTGCCATTGCTGGTTGTACGGATTCACCCGCCCCGGATTGTAGAACGTGAGCGCGTTGCCGAATTGCGCCGCCAGTCCTGGCGATGCGCCCAGCGCCTGTGCCACTCCGTTCGGAAACGGATTGCGGAAGGTGGCTGACGCCGTTGCCCCATTGTCCGTCGTTCCCACAAACGGAGTGACTGCGCTGAATGTATCCACCTCACCGAGGAAAGCCGTGTTGAACGACTGCGTGCTGTAGAACAGCCCGTAGCCGGCGCGCACCACCGTGCGATTGCTCACCTGCCACGCCGCTCCTACGCGCGGCCCCAGATTGTTCCCATCGAGTGGTCCGCCACGCCTCGGTTGTCCGCCTGTACCTGCGTACAGCAGCCCCCCGCGTAAGGCAAGCCCCGGCGCCTGCGCCGGAAACGCCGCCGCGCGATCGAACCCATAACTGATCCGGTTGTAGCGCTCCGTCCACGGCGTTTCCAACTCCCAACGCAATCCCAAATTCAGCGTCAGCCGGTTGCGCACCTTCCAATCCTCTTGTACAAACAACCCCGCGTAATGGTTCTGCATCGACACCGGGCTCGCGTAGCCGATCGAGCCCGACGCCGGCAAGCCCAGCAACAACGACGCCAACGCAGTCCCGCTGCGGTCCGCGCTCGCATTCGTGAATGGATCCTGCTGCGTGAACACCGCATTGAACGTGAAATCTCCCGGCCCCGCGTTGCCCGGCACCAGCCGGTTCCACCGCGCCAGCCGGTAGTCGGCGCCGAATTTCGTCGAATGCCGCCCCGTCTGTTTGTAGAAGGTCGCTAGCACCGCCTGCTGATCCGTCGCCTCCAGGCTGTAAAATCCGCCTATTGTCGCCATGTTCTCGCCCAGCCGGAACAGCGGGTATCCCTGGAATCGCTGATTGCGGAGAATCGCATCCGGAACTCCGATGGCGGCCGCGTCCACGCCATACGCTCCACGCTCCGTCGTCTGCGTCCGCCGCGACAATCCATAGCGCAGCGAACCCGTGAAGGAAGGGCTGAACACGAACGTGTCATCGAGCGCGAAGGAGTGGAACACCCGCGAGATGTCGGCGATCGAATCCGTCCCGTCGATGGGAAAATCGTTCGGGCCCGGAAACAGGATCACCGCGCTCTGGTCCCGGAACAGTCTGCTGAACCGGCCGAATAGCTTGTTGCGATCGCTGATAGCGTGGTCGATGCGAACGTTCGTGTTGTAGTTCGATGTGTCCGACACGCCCGATCCGCCCCAATTGAACCGGCCCACCTGCAGCGGCACATTCTGATTGGGCAGCGGATAGAGTTTCAGCACCGCCGCTCCGGTCGCGTCCAGACGGCTTGCCGGAATACGATTGCCCGCGAAAGGCTGGCGCTCAGCCCGGCTCCCCGTCACCACCGTCGTCGATGGATCCCACAACGTCAGCGCCCCGCCGGTGCGGTTCAGTGTCTGCGAAAAATCGCCCTGCCGCTCTCCCTCCGACGGCACCCGGCTCTGCCGGTTCACCTGGCTCGCTGCCTTGTCCTCTTCTCTCGAAACAAAAAAGAAGGTTTTGTTCCGGCCGTTATACAACTTTGGAATCAGCACCGGCCCGCCAAACGTCAGTCCCCACTGCCGGTAGCTCACTGGCGGCCTCGGCAATCCCAGCCGGTTGTTGATCCAATTGTTGGCATCGAGCGCCGCCCACCGCTTGTACAGATAGGCCGTACCGTGGAACTCGTTTGTCCCTCCGCGCGTCGTCAAACTCACCGCGCCTCCGTTGGAATGCCCCAGCGAGGCATCGAACATCGTCGTATGCACCTTGATCTCTTCCACCGTATCGAGCGACGGCACGTACACGATGTTCCCCCCGCCCTGCGGAACCGTGTTCGGAATCCCGTCCAGTGTGAACTCGTTCCGGGCCTGCGTACCCCCGCCTCCGGAAATGCTGATCTCCGTCTGATCGTTGCTCGAAAATGTTCCGATCTTCCCCGTGATCCCCGGAGCCAGCCGTGCCGCCGCAATCGCATTTCTCGTCAGCGCCACCGCCACCGTCTGCACATACCGCTGATCCACTACCTGCCCCAGGTCCGCTCCCGATGTGTTCAACAGCGGAGCAACCGCGGTCACCGTGACCCGCTCCTGCACGGTGCCCAGCTCCAGCCGCAGATCGAGTGTCACATCGGCGCTCGTCGCCACCCGCACGGCGGGCCACTCCGACGTCTTGAAGCCGGTAACCTCGGCCGTTACCCGGTACGTGCCCGGCAACAGAAAGGGGATCTGGTATCGTCCAGCCTCGTTCGAGATCGACTCGCTCGATGCGCCAGTCTCATTGTTGGTGGCGCGGATCTTCACTCCAACCACCGCCGTTCCGCTGGGATCGCTCACCGAGCCTGCGATTCTGCCGCGGTATTCCTGTGCCATCAACGCCGCCGCCAGCATCAACCAAACCATCCTCTTCATGCCCCACCTCCTGAGCGCATCAGTATACGCTCGTTTTTGTTGCAGCGATACCCTCGGTTCCGTGAATAGATCGTGAATTCCGCCAGTGCCGCCTCTCCCCGCGTTAGCATGAAAGACGCCATGCAACAGCTCTTTGCCGTCGACATCGGCGGAACGCAAGTCAAAGCCGCCCGCGTCACTGCTGATGGACAGGTCCTCGAACTTCGCAAGATCTCCACTCCCACCACGCTTCCCGCCTTCCGCGAACTCGCCGCCCAACTCACCGCCGAACTCGGCGCCCAGGCCAGCGCCGTCGGCATCGGCTGCAAAGGCCGCATCGACGAAGCCACCACCCGCATCGAAGCCCTTCCCGGCACCATGAACTACCTCGAAGGCCACACCCTCAGCGAGATCTTCCCCTTCCCTGTGCCCATCAGAGCCGACAACGACGCCCGCGTCGCCCTCCGCGGCGAACTGCGCTGGGGCGCGCTCCAGGGCTTCTCCGACGCCATCATGCTCACCCTCGGCACCGGCGTCGGCGGCGGCGTCATCAGCGGCGGCCACATCCTCCGCGGCGCCACCGGACTCGCCGGCCACCTCGGCCACTACACCGTCGACCCCGCCGGCGCCACCTGCATCTGCGGCAATCGCGGCTGCCTCGAAACCATCTTCTCCGCCAAAGCCATCGAAGCCGCGGCGTTCTCCATCGTTCATCGCGGCGTTGCCTCTACCCTGCTCGACAAAGCCCCACACCCCACCTGCGCCGAAGTCTTCGCCGCCGCCCAATCCGGCGATCCGGCCGCCCGCGAAATTACCGATCGCGCCATCGACGCCCTCGGCGGCGCCCTCGCCGGACTCACCTACATTTTTGATCCCCAGATCATCGTCCTCGGCGGCCAGATTGCCGGCGCAGGCGACTTCCTCCTCAACCCCCTCCGCCGGATGCTTCGCGAGCGAACCTTCTCGATGCTTCACCGCGAACTCCCCATCGTCCGCACCGCGCTCGACGACCCCAGCGGCGTCCTCGGAGCCGCTGCCCTCGCCTTGGAAGCCACGGCGAACTGCTAAAATCAAGGTTTCCCCACTACTATGCATAACGTTGTCATCCTAGGCTCCGGCTGCGCCGGCAACACGGCCGCCATCTACACCGCCCGCGCGAACCTGAAACCGCTCGTCATCACCGGCCATGAACCCGGCGGCCAGCTTTCCATCACCAGCCTGGTCGAGAACTTCCCCGGCTTCCCCGATGGCGTCGACGGCCCCGTGCTCGTCGACATGATGAAGCAGCAGGCCCAGAAATTCGGCGCCGAATACCGCGATGGCTCCGTCCTCGAAGCCGACCTCTCCCAGCGCCCCTTTCGCCTCCTCGTCGAAGACCAGTGGATCGAAGCCCGCACCCTCATCGTCGCCACCGGCGCCTCCGCCCGTTGGATCGGCCTTGAAAACGAACAGAAGCTGATCGGCAAGGGCGTTTCCTCCTGCGCTACCTGCGACGGCTTCTTCTTCCGTGACAAGCGCATCATGGTGGTCGGCGGCGGCGATACGGCCATGGAAGAGGCCCTCTTCCTCACCCGCTTCGGCCGCGACGTGACCCTCGTCCATCGCCGCGACGAATTCCGCGCCTCGAAAATCATGCTCGACCGCGCCATGGCGAACCCCAAAATCCAGATCCTCACCAACACCGTTGTCGACGACGTCTACGACCCCGCCAAAGGCCTCGTCACCGGCGTGAAGCTGAAAAATACCCGTACCGGCGAGTGCACCGACCGTGATGTCGACGGCCTCTTCGTCGCCATCGGCCATATCCCCAACACGAAGCCCTTCGTCGGCAAGCTCGACCTCGATCCCGACGGCTACATCCTCTCCAAAGGCGGAGCCCGCACCAGCGTCGAAGGCGTCTTCCACGCCGGTGACGTCCAGGATCGCACCTACCGCCAGGCCATCACCGCTTCCGGCGCCGGCTGCATGGCCGCCATCGAGGTCGAGCGGTTCCTCGAAGAGCACGGCCACTAACAAACGCCCCGTTCACCCGCCTGAACGCCTCGTTCCCTATAGGGAAGTACTAATAGCCCAGCATGGGCGGAATGCTCTATTCCATTCCGCCCCCAGCGACGATACTCTGGAACTAACCATCTTCAGCTTCCTTGCTGGGGATGCACGGGTTCCCAACTGGCGTGAATTCTAGGGTTTGCGCCGGTCCATTGCATCTTCAGCGGGGAGTGGGGCGCCGGGTGCCGCCGCAAGGCACACGCCTGGCGCCTCATGGTTTTTTAGCGAGTCTTTAAATAGAAAAGAGAATCGATTAGCAGCCGGCGGCAGCCAGCTTCAGCTCTCGTTCCAAGCGCCGCGTCGCCCGCTCGGAAATCAGATCCGCCACCTTCGTCAACAGTTCGGGAACTTCCTGCGGCTCAATCAGAACCGTCCGCCCGCTCCCCAACCGGTCGTTCTCTAAGTGGGTCGAGATGATCGCCGTCGCCGGATGATTGTCCACCATCCGCGCGTGGGAAATCACTTTCAGCCCCGCTTCCGGTGACTCCAGGTGCAGATCGCTCAGCACCAGTTCATATTCCCGATCATCCAGCTTGGCCACGGCTTCCGCCGCCGAAGCTGCTGAGTCTACCCAGTAACCACCTGCTTCTAGAAGGGTTTGCAGGGTTAGACGAGAGGTCGGGTTGCCACTTACCAGAAGCACTCTCGCAAGCGAAACGGCTGTGGCTCGCATCAGGCGTGACTGACGAACGCCTTTCTTGATCTTGGGTACGAACAGTAGCGGTTTCACAGTAGGCTAGTAGCAGTGTAACCCGAAATTCTGCATTTTGAACCCACAGATTTGCCCCGGCATAAGGAACGGTACGTGATTTGCTTATGGGGTAGAACTGTTAGTACTCGGGTGGATTAAGCCTTAGCTCCCCTTAGGACTACCTGCCCCGAACACCCGCTCGAAGATCGTCCCTATGTTCGATAGCTGACGGTCCAGCCGGAACGTCTTCTCCAATTGCTCCCCCGTCAGGTACTTCCCAATCTCCCCATCCGCCCCCACCGCCGCCCGGAAATCCCCATCCGTTTCCCAACAGTGCATCGCGTGCCGTTGCACCACCCGGTAGGCATCTTCCCGCAGCATTCCCGCCGCCGCCAAGTCCAACAATAACTGCCCCGAAAACACCAACCCCTTCGTCAAATCCAGGTTCTGCCGCATCCGCTCCGGAAATACTCGCATGTTGTCAATCAGCCAGATTGTCTTCTCCAGCAGATAGTCGGTAAGGATGCAGGAGTCGGCCAGCACCACCCGTTCCACCGAGGAATGTGATATGTCCCGTTCGTGCCATAACGCGATGTCTTCCATCGCCGGATGCACATTCCCCCGCACTACCCGCGCCAGCCCGCAAATCTGCTCGCATACAATCGGATTCTTCTTGTGCGGCATCGCCGACGAGCCCTTCTGCCCCGTCGCAAACGGCTCACTCGCTTCCCGTACCTCCGTCCGCTGCAAATGCCGGATCTCCAGCGCAATCTTCTCCAGCGCCGCCGCAATCAGCGCCAGCGCCGACAGGAAGGCTGCATGCCGGTCCCGCGAAATCACCTGCGAGGCGATCGGCGCAGGCAGCAGCCCCAGTTTCTCGCAAATGCGCGCCTCGGCCGCCGGCCCGATATGCGCAAACACGCCCACGGCTCCGCTGATCTTCCCATACCGCATGTGCGCCGCCGCCTGATCCAGCCGCTCCAGGTTGCGCTGAATTTCGTCGTAATAAAGCGCCAGCTTCCAGCCAAACGTGATCGGCTCGGCCTGGATCCCATGCGTCCGCCCAATCTGCACCGCGTCCTTGAATTCAAAGGCCCGCCGCTTAAGCGATGCCCCCAGCGTTTCCAACTGCGCCCGGATCAGCGCCGCCGATTGCCGCACCTGCAGCGCCTGCGCCGTATCCACCACGTCATTCGACGTCATCCCATAGTGAAACCAGCGCGAAGCGTCGGCATGCCCCGCCGCCTTCATCGATTCCGCCACCGCCGTGGTGAACGCAATCACATCATGCCGCGTCTCGCGCTCAATCTCGGCAATGCGCGCCGCCGTACAGGATGCATGCGCCCGGAGCAGGGAAGCCGCTTCCGCCGGCACCACCCCCATCTCCGACAGGGCTTCGCTTGAGGCGAGTTCCACCTCTAACCACTGCTTGTATTTGTTGTCTTCGCTCCAGATGGCGCCCATCGCCTGACGTGTGTAACGGGAAATCATGGCTTGAAACGTTCAGGGTAACAGGAATGCCCGCGCCGCTTCAGGAAACGTCAGTAAACGAATGCCTCGCTCTGCTTGCCCGGATCGAGCACCACCAGGTTCGCCCCATGCCGCCGCCCCTCGATCGCCTGTGCCGCCGTCAATCGCACAATCTCCGGATGATTATTGTGCTCGGAAATATGGCCCAGCATCAGCGTCGCGACCGATGAATCCAGATGCTCCTGAATGAACTGTGACACTACATCGTTCGACAAATGGCCCCGCCGGCTCATCACCCGCTGCTTCACGCTCCACGGATACGGACCCACCTTCAGCATGTCCAGATCGTGATTCGATTCCAGCAGCAGGCAGTGTGTCCCGCGCAAATGATAGTGGATGGACTCCGGTAAATACCCCAAATCCGTCGCCACCCCGATCTTCACTCCCTGTGCCCGCAACGCGAATCCCACCGGATCCACCGCATCGTGCGGAATGGAAAAACTCTGCACTTCAATCTCACCCACCGAAAACGACGTGCCGGCCTGAAACGCCTCCAGCTTCGGAGTGTACCCATCCCAGTCAATAACCTGCGCCGTCAACCGCGAAGCATAAATCGGAATGTGCAGCTTGCGCGCAATCCGGATCAACCCCGCGACATGATCGGAATGCTCATGCGTCACCAGAATCGCATCCAGCTTTTCCGGGTCTTCGCCAATAAGAGAGATACGCCGGAACGTTTCCCGCCGGCTCAACCCCGCGTCAATGAGGATGCGAGTGCGGCCCGTCGACACGTAGATGGAATTGCCGGAACTGCTGCTGGCCAATGCGCAGACCTTGACGATGGCGAATCCCCTCCTTTCGTGACTCTACTATATAACCACAATCCGTTGTGGCTGTATAGCGAGTCCCACTCTCCCCCGTATCCCAGTGGAAGGATCGCAAGATTGAAACCCCAATCCAGGCCACAGATAAACGCAGATCAACACAGATCAATTCTCTTTCTTGAATCTGTGTTCATCTGTGTTTATCTGTGGCTGTTGCTATTTCTCCTCAACCCCGCCGCAAATGCTGCGCCACCGCCGCCAACAATTCCTCCGACGGGATCGGCTTCACCAGAAACCCCTGCATCCCCGCCTCCATCGCCATCCCACGATGCTCTTCCGCCGAATTCGCCGTCAAGGCAATCACCGGCGTCGCCTCATACCCGCCAATCGTCCGGATGCTCTTTGTCGCTTCAATCCCATTAAGCCCCGGCATCTGCAAATCCATCAGGATCAGATCATAATGCCGGCCCCGCGCCGCCTGCAGCGCATCCACTCCGCTCTTGGCGCATTCCACCATGTACTTGCCCCGCCGCAGCACGTGCGTGAAGATCCGCTGCGCCACTTCATTGTCTTCCACCAGCAGAATCCGCGCCGCTGCCGGAACCACCTCGCCCGGCGGCTGTACGCCAGCCACTTCCGCCACCTGATAGGGGATCTCCACAAAAAACGTCGAGCCTTGCCCGATCGTGCTTTCCGCCCAGATCCGCCCCCGCATCAGGTTCGTCAGCGTCTCTACCAGCGCCAACCCTAACCCCAGCCCCGAATACGTCCGCGATAAACCAGTCTCCAACTGCCGGAACGAATCGAAAATATGCGCCAGTTGCTCCGCCGCAATCCCAATCCCCGTGTCCCGTACCGCAAACCGCAGCCGCACCTGCCCGTCCGTGTTCTGCACCAGCGACGTGTGAACCGAAATCTCCCCCTGCGGCGTGAACTTGATCCCGTTCGACAGCAGATGCGATAGAATCTGCCGCGTCCGCAAAGCATCGCCGATCACAATATCCGGTACCCCCGGATCGGAGGTTGCGTGCAGCCGTAACCCCTTCGATTCCGATTTGAATTGGTGCTCCGCCAGCGCCGCCTGAATCACTTCACTGACGTGAAATTCCGCATCCTCCAACCGCACTTTCCCCGAACTTAACGCCGAATACTCCAGCGTCGCATTCAATACCTCAAACAGCGTCTCCGCACACGACCGCGCCGCCGAAACATACTCCCTCTGCTCATCGTCCAGCTTCGTTTCCAGCAGCAAATCCGTCATCCCCATGATCCCACTCAGCGGCGTCCGGATTTCATGGTTCAACACCGCCAGGAACCGTACCTTCAGATTGGCCAGTTCCTCCAATTGCCCCGAATGAGATTCCCCATTCCCATTCCCCGCCGTACCATTGCGCCCGTTCGATCGTCTTGCACTCCCCGCGGCAACAGCGTCCACGGATGTGCTCGCGCCAGGAACCTCGCCCTTCGTGTCCCGCAGCGCATTCGCCAAGTGGTTCATCCTTCCCCATCATCGGCAAAAAGACCTACGAAGTTTAGTTCCACCCTACGAAAGTTGCTGATTTACAAAACGCTTATGAATGTAACCGGGCCAATCGCCTGAGCCGCATCAGGGCTTCCCCCGACTCAATCGACCCCTCCGCTAACCGCATCCCCCCTCCCCAATCCCCAGCCTTCCCCCCCACAACGAGGGCAGCCGCCGCGTTCACCAGCACGATATCCCGCTTCGGCCCCTTCTCCCCTAGCAGCACTTCCATCGCGATCGCCGCATTCCGCTTCTTATCCCCACCACGCAAATCCTCACCCTTCGCCACCGGCGCCCCGAAATCTTCCGGCCTCACCACACTCCGCGCCACCGTGCTCCCCGTCACCGTAAACACCAGAGTCGGTCCCGTCGTCGTGATCTCATCCAGCCCGTCCGACCCATGCACCACCATCGCCCGCTCCACACCCAGCCCGGCCAGCGCATTCGCCATCAATTCCGCTGCTTCCTCGGAAGGCGCGCCAATCAGTTGCGCCGTCGCCCCCGCCGGATTCGTCAGCGGCCCCAATAAATTAAACGCCGTGCGCATCTTCAGCTCCGCACGGGCCGGCTGCGCATGCCGCATCGCCGGATGAATCGCCGGCGCGAACAGAAACCCGATCCCCACCTCGCGGATCGCCTCCGCCGCCCGCTCCGGCGTCATCGCGATATCGACACCCAACTCCTCCAGTACATCGGCGCTGCCGCACTGGCTCGATAGCGAGCGGTTCCCGTGCTTCGCCACCCGCACCCCCGCTCCCGCCACCACAAACGCCGTCACCGTCGACACGTTGAACGTGCCTCCCCCATCTCCGCCCGTCCCGCACGTGTCGAGCAGCGTCTCCCCCTGCAAGCCCACGTCAACCACATTGGCCATGGCTCGCATCGCGCGCGCGAACCCCAGAATCTCCCCGCTCGTCTCCCCCTTCATCCGCAAAGCCACCAGAAACGCCGCAATCTGCGCCGTCGTGGCATGCCCTTCCAAAATCGTCAGCATCGCGGCAAATGCCTCGTCCGGACTCAGATTCTCGCGATTGGCAACTCGGTGCAGGTAGGCTACAAGCGACATGTTATAGTGAATAGTTCGAACCTTCGAAATACTAACACAGGCGTCAAACTCGATGAAAATTCATGAATATCAGGCCAAGGCGCTCTTGGCACAGTACGGAGTCCCTGTGCCCAGGGGCAAAGTCGCCTTCACCGTCGACGAAGCCATCGCCGCGGCGACGGAACTCGGCGGCAGCGTCGTCGTCAAAGCCCAGATTCACGCCGGAGGCCGCGGCAAAGGCGGCGGCGTCAAAGTCGCCAAGGACCTGGCCGAAGCCGAAAAATACGCCAAACAAATCCTCGGCATGACGCTGGTCACCCACCAGACCGGCCCCGAAGGCCGCGTCGTGAAACGCCTCCTCATCGAAGAGACACTCCCCATCGACCGCGAACTCTACCTCGGCATCGTCCTCGACCGCGCCACCGGCCGCTGCGTCTTCATGGCCTCCGCCGCCGGCGGCATGGACATCGAGGAAGTCGCCGCCCACACCCCCGAAAAAATCCTCAAAGAACAGATCCTCCCCGGCCAGGGACTCGCCGCCTTCCAGGCCCGCAAACTCGCCTTCGGCATGGGCCTTCCTGCCACCGCGGTCAACGGTGCCGTCGCCGCCATGCAAGCCCTCGTCAAAGCCTACAACGAGCTCGACGCCAGCCTCGCCGAAATCAACCCCTTCATCCTCACCAAGGACGGCAAAACCCTCGCCCTCGACGCCAAAATCACCCTCGACGATAACGCCCTCTACCGCCACAAAGCGTTGCTCGATCTGCGCGACCTCAACGAAGAGGATCCGCTCGAAGTCGAAGCCTCCAAGTTCAGCCTCAACTACATCAAGCTCGACGGCAACATCGCCTGCATGGTCAACGGCGCCGGCCTCGCCATAGCGACGATGGACGTGATCAAGCTCAACGGCGCGGAGCCGGCGAACTTCCTCGACGTCGGCGGCGGCGCGACCAAGGAACGCGTGACCGAGGCGTTCAAG
>JAFDVS010000119.1 GCA_018268935.1 Acidobacteriota bacterium
CACTCTGGAATTGACACGGGCGAAATTACACTCTGGAATTGACACGGGCACTTGCTTTGTTCGCTGGGGCTTCTGTCTTCGCTTTCGATGATTCATAGCATTGCGCAATTACAGCCACTCTTTCGTTCCTGTCGATGTAGACGACATCGCACTTCTTGTCGTCGCTACCATCAACTACGGCATCTGGCGCAATCGATTCGATATCCTCGAGACCGAAGTGTAGGATCAACGCAAACAACCCAAGGGCGTTTGAGGCGTATTGCGTAAGATCGTCGCGTTCAGCCAAAGCGGACCGCCAACTGGATGGATCGTGAGCCATTCCATCACTTTATCGTAACCAGCGGAAAGTTTCATTCATTTTGCGCTGATTACTCCCGATATCGAAGAGATGTCGTCATGGGTCGACTAAAGCGCAGTCTATTGATCAAGCGAGCACGCAAGGCCAGATAATCAGAGGTGCCGCCGAACTTCGGCGCGTCCAAGAAGGCTGACTGTCAACGCGTCTGATTTGTGGGAGGCGTATCTGAAGAATCGGAGTCTACTGAGTTTCTGCAGATCCTACGACTCTGTGGCCCTACTGCCATGTTGAACCTTATGATCCAACCAAGCGCCAAGCTCTGAGATATGATGTAGCCAAGGTTCATCCGAAATGCTCCAGACCCCCTTGCGAGCGCTGGCCGTCTTGTCTCTATCGGCAGCGGCAGCCACGGCCGCGGTCGAGTTTAACCGCGACATCCGGCCGATTCTCTCTGATCGTTGCTTTTCCTGCCATGGCCCCGACGCCGCGACAAAGAAGATCAATCTGCGTCTGGACTCCGAATCCGGCATGTTCGCCAAGGCAAACGGCAAAGCTGCGGTCATCCCTGGCGATGCCGCGAATTCCGAATTGGTCCGCCGCATCACCGCCGACAAGCCCGCTCTGCGCATGCCTCCGGTTTACTCCGGCCTCAAACTCTCCGATCGTGAAATCGAACTGCTGAAGCAATGGGTGGCCGAAGGCGCGAAGTGGCAGAAACATTGGTCGCTGATCGCTCCGAAACGCCCGGAACTGCCGCCCGTACGGAGCTCCGCATGGACGCGCAACCCCATCGATCACTTCGTGCTGGAGCGCCTGGAGCGCGACAATCTGCAGCCTGCCAGGGAAGCCGAACGCGCCGCACTGATGCGCCGTGTTTCATTGGATCTTACCGGCATTCCGCCGACTATCGCCGAACTCGATGCTTTTGTAAAAGACCAGTCGCCCAACGCCTATGAGAATCTGGTGGACCGTCTGCTCGCCTCGCCGCGCTACGGCGAGCGCATGGCGATGCGCTGGCTCGATGTCTCGCGTTATGCCGATACCAACGGCTATCAAACCGACGGCGAGCGCACCATGTGGCGCTGGCGCGACTACGTCATCGACTCCTTCAATCGCAACAAGCCGTTCGATCAGTTCACCATCGAACAAATTGCCGGCGACCTGCTGCCGAACCCCACGCTGGAACAGCGCATTGCCACTGCGTTCAATCGCAACCATCGCGGGAACGGCGAAGGGGGCATCGTTCCCGAAGAATACATGGTGGAGTACGCGGCAGACCGCACCGAAACCATGTCCACCGTCTGGCTCGGCATGACACTCGGCTGTGCACGTTGCCACAACCATAAATACGATCCCCTCACGCAGAAGGATTACTACCAGCTCTTCGCCTACTTCAATAACATCGCCGATCGCGGCCGTTACTTCAAATTCGGCAACACGCCGCCGCTGATGCCCGCGCCGACTGCCATGCAGCAGGAGAAACTCGCTGCCATGCAGGCCAAGGTCACCGCGGCAGAGAAGCGCTTCGAAGGCATGCGCCCACAAGTGGAGCAGAAGCTGGCCCAATGGACCCGCTCGCTTCCCGCCGCACCGCCCGCCGATTGGGCTGTCTCCCGCGGACAAGTAGCTGACGCCAAGCCCGCCAAGGCGCATTTTGACGGCACTGCATTCCACGATGCAGGCAATCTCGCCGAGTTCGGCTACTTCGACACCTTCAGCATCTCGGCATGGTTCAACCCACAGGCGCCGACAGGATCCATCGTCACACGCGGCAAAGATGTCGTGGAAGAATCTGGCATTTTCCTTCAGATGAAAGAGGGGAAGCTGCAGTTGAACCTCGTGCTGCGCTGGCTGGATGATGCTCTGCGCGTGGAAACCGAGCAGCCGGTGGTTCTGAATCAGTGGCACCATGTGCTGGCCACATACGACAGTTCGCGCCTCGCCTCAGGCATCCGCATCTTCGTCGACGGCAAGGAAGCAAAGCTCAAAGTCATCGTCGACGAGTTGAACCAGGAGTTCAAAGTGAAAGAGCCCTGGCGCATTGGCGGAGGTGGCGGCAAAGAATTCCTGTTCAAAGGCGAGATCGGCGACGTGCGCCTCTACAATCGCACGCTCTCCTCACAGGAAGCCGCGGTACTCGCTCTCAACGCCAACCTCAATAAGCTCGCTTCCCTCCCCTCGCGCGGCAAAGCCGAAGAGGACAAACTGCGCATGGCGTTCCTCTATCAATACGGCCCCGAGGAAGCGCGCCTGGCCTACAAGGACATGCTGGACCAGCGCGAAGCGTACCGGCAGTTGGTGAATAGCTTCCCCACCGTGATGGTGATGGAAGAGATGCGCCAGCCTCGCGACACGTTTCTGCTGCAACGCGGCTCCTACGAAAAACCCGGTGAAAAGGTGGCCCGCAATGTGCCGGCCTCGCTGCACGCGCTGCCCTCAGGTGTTGCCAACGATCGCATGGCGCTGGCCAAATGGATCACTGACCGTAACAACCCGCTGACGGCGCGAGTTATTGTGAACCGCTTCTGGCAGATGTATTTCGGCACCGGCATCGTGAAGACGGTGGAAGATTTCGGCTCGCAAGGTGAGCCGCCCTCGCATCCCGCCCTGCTCGATTGGCTCGCCACGGAGTTCATGGAATCCGGCTGGGATGTGAAAGCGTTGCAGAAGAAAATCGTGATGAGCGCCACCTACCGGCAATCCACGCGCGCCACGCAAGAGCAACTGCAACGCGACCCCGAAAACCGGTTGCTGGCACGTGGCCCGCGCGTGCGGCTCCCTGCCGAAACCGTGCGCGATCAGGCGTTGGCCATCTCCGGATTGCTGGTGGAGAAAACCGGCGGGCCTTCCGTGAAGCCCTATCAGCCGAAGGGGCTGTGGAGCGAACTCACCGGCGGCGCCGACTACCAGCGCGACAAAGGCGAGAACCTTTATCGCCGTAGCCTCTACACCTTCTGGAAGCGTACATCCCCGCCGCCGTCGATGATGAACTTCGATGCCGCCGGCCGTGAGACCTGCATCGTCCGCGAGAACCGCACCAACACGCCGCTGCAGGCGTTGAACCTGATGAACGACGTGACCTACCTTGAGGCCTCGCGCAAAATGGCAGAGCGCATGATGCGCGAAGGCGGTGCGTCGCCCGTTGATCGCATCGCCTACGGCTTCCGTCTCGCCACCGCGCGCATGCCGAGAGACAAAGAAGCCGGTGTGCTGCTGGCCGGCTTCCGCAACCAACTCGATTTCTACCAGACCCATTCTGAGGCGGCCACCAAGCTGCTTTCCCAGGGCGATTCGCCCCGCGACGAACAACTCCCGGTGAGTGAGCTTGCCGCTTACTCCACCGTTGCCAGCCTGCTATTGAACCTCGATGAAACGATTACCAAACAGTGAGCACGATCAGATACTCGGCTTGACGCGGCGCCATTTCTTCAGCCGCTCCAGCACCGGACTCGGTGTGGCCGCACTCGCCTCGCTGCTCGGCGAATCCGCCTCGGCGAACGAAGCGGGAGCGCTGCCCGGCCTGCCGCACTTTGCCCCCAAAGCTAAACGAGTCATCTACCTCTTCATGTCCGGCGGCCCTTCGCAAATGGAGTTGTTTGAGCATAAACCGATGCTCGCCAAGATGCGCAACACCGATCTGCCGGATTCCGTCCGCCAGGGCCAGCGGCTTACGGGTATGACGGCCACGCAGACTCGGTTTCCCATCGTGGAGTCCATGTTCAAGTTCGCGCAGCACGGCCAAACGGGCGCCTGGGCGAGCGAGTTGATTCCGCACACGGCGAAGATCGTCGACAAACTGACGTTCATTCGCTCCATGCATACCGAGGCCATCAATCACGATCCCGCGGTCACATTCTTTCAAACCGGGTTCCAACTTGCCGGACGGCCGTCGATTGGATCGTGGCTCGCTTACGGGCTTGGCAGTGAGAACAAGGACCTGCCGGCGTTTGTGGTGATGATTTCGTCCACAGGCAAAGGTGATCAGCCGTTGTATGACCGCCTGTGGGGCAGCGGCTTCCTGCCCTCGCGCTATCAGGGAGTGAAGTTCCGCTCCGGCGGCGAGCCGGTGTTGTATCTGTCGAACCCCGAAGGCATGACCGCCGACGGTCGTCGCCGCTTCCTTGATGACTTAGGGAAGCTGAACCAGATGCAGTTGGAAGAGTTCGGCGATCCGGAAATCACCACGCGTATTGCCCAGTATGAGATGGCCTACCGGATGCAGACCTCGGTGCCCGATCTCGCGGATCTGTCCAAAGAGCCGCAGCACGTGCTGGACCGCTACGGCCCCGATGCGCAGAAGCCAAACACATTTGCCCGGAATTGTTTGCTCGCGCGGCGCCTGGCTGAGCGCGGCGTGCGTTTCATCCAGTTGTTCCACCGCGGTTGGGATCATCACAACAATCTGCCGACTGGGATTGTGAACGCGACAAAGGAGACCGACCAGCCGGCGGCAGCATTGATTCAGGATCTGGAAGAACGTGGGCTGTTAAAAGATACGCTGGTGGTGTGGGGCGGGGAGTTCGGCCGCACCGTGTACTGCCAGGGCAAGCTGACTTCAGACGATTACGGCCGCGACCATCACCCGCGCTGCTTTACCGTGTGGATGGCCGGCGGCGGCATGAAGCCCGGAATCAGCTACGGCGCCACGGATGATTACTGCTACAACATCACCGAGAATCCGGTGCATGTCCACGATCTGCACGCGACGATGTTGCATGCCTTAGGGATCGATCATTTGAAGCTGACGTACAAGTTCCAGGGACGCTGGTTCCGGTTAACCGATGTGCATGGGAATGTAGTGAAGCCGGTGCTTGCGTAAGCCGCTACCGGCGTGGTGTGTTTCCGAATCCGGGACTCGAACCGAATCCGCCGGTGCTGTTTCCAAAGCCACCCGTGCTGTTTCCGAATCCGCCGGTGCCGTTGCCGAACCCGCTGGAAGAGCCTGTGCCAAAGCCCGTGGATCGTCCACTGTTGTTGCCGAAGCCGGTGTTTGTATTACCGAACGTGCTCGAGTTGCCGACGCTGTTACCCGGGTTGTTCGACATCCCAGGAATGCCCTGGTTCCCCGTTCCACCACTCGCGTTGGAAGCTGTTCCCCCACGTCCATCGTCGCGCTGGAAGTCGTAGAGAAACTCCCACTCGTTGTACTTCGTCTTCTCCCCGAAGACCTTGATCCCCTCGGCCTCGAACTTACTCGCCACACCAGCGACACCACCGCCTACCGCGCCAAAGCCCGATCCCATCTGCTGCTGCGCGGCCGCCGGTGCTCCACCCGGACGAGGCTGCGTGATCATCGACATGATCTGTTGTGCCGCCGCCGGATTTGCCGTGAATGCGCCCCGTGGCGGCGTGCCCGAATTCTGATACGGACTCTGCTGCTGTGCGTAGCCCGGTTGCTGGAACGGGTTCTGCTGTTGATACGGATTCTGCTGTTGGTAAGGATTCGGATAGGGTTGGGGCACCACGCCGCCGGTCTGCGAACTCGATGGCTGTGTATACCCCGGAATGCGGCTCTGAATTCCCTGCCCGCCTGCTCCCGGAATCACCTGCTGCAGGGGATTGAAACCCACTGGCGCCTGACCCGGTGCAGGTGGATACCCAACCGGCTGATTCTGGCCCTGAGCCGGGAAACCCATAGGGAAACTCTGAATCCCACCTTGCTGCGGATACTGCTGCTGAGGCATCATCCCCGCGTTGGGATTGTTCGGATCCAGCCCCTGTTGCGGAGCTACGGGCTGGCCACCTTGCAGCGGCGCGTACAAACCTTGTTGCTGCGGGTTGCCTTCCGTCGGCATCCCTTGACTCACTGGTCCCTGCCCCGGAACTCCTTGTCCCGGTGCGCCGGCAAGATCGCTCTGCCGCACGCGATTGGCAACCGTCGCCTGACCGGGGCCGTTCTCCTGCCCGTTGCCGGCCATCGATGGCGCTTCGCTGATAAACGTGTTCTGATTGCCCTTCTTGTCGCCTTCGAGCGGATTCTTCTTCTTCATCACCAGCGAATCCGTGAACTCGCCGTTAGGCCCGATGTGGATCAGCCGCCATTCATCCTTACCCGTCATCGGGTCGATGTAGCGCTTGCGCAGATAGCGCAGATTGCCGTCCTTTTCCAACGCATCGATGTCTTTCGGGTATTGCTTCTTCTTGCGGAAATGGAGCTGAATCGCGCGCCGGTATTCGAGCCCGCGCTCAATTAGCAACTCCTCGCGCAGCCGCTGCGATTCGAAGGCGACCTTCGGCAGTTCGCGATAGATGCTGAGCGCCATCACTGCCGCCATCAAAAAAATGAACAGCAGGATGAACCCACGCTCGTCTTGCCGTCTTGGAGATACTGCTCGCATCCTGTGTTACCCGTTGGTGGGAGGATCCTCGAGCGGCATGGTCTGTTCATGCTTGTGCTCAATGTCCTCTACTACTACTGATTTTAGGCCGATTTTCACGATGCGGTACTTCTTCTTGATGGTGTCGCCTTCCCGGATCACGTGGATCTCCTCGCCTTCCAGGAAAAACGCGCGTTTCGCTCCGGCCTTCGGCGAACTGTAGCCATAGAACTTCAGTGGAATGGGCGGCGGTGGCGGCTTGGGTGGCGGAGGTTGCGGCACTGGCTTAGGATCAGGACCCATTGCTCGTGCCAGCCGGCTAAAAAGCAGCTGTTTGCCCACGGGAATCTTCGGGTCTGTGCCCACAGGCGCCGCGGCGGACGGCACCGGGTCCGGCAGATTGCTGATCTCGAACAGACTGCGCTGCCCGCCGGAGAGCGTCACGTTCTGCAGGCGAGACACCAAGTCCATGCGCAACGTGGGATCCACTTTCATCGGATCCGGACGCTCCTTCTCATTTCCCGATCGCACGACGGGTTTGAAGTCACCCACGGACTGCCGGCCCGTGAGCATCTTCCGCTCCTCTGTACGCCGCGCTGTCTCCCTTGCCGCCGGGGTAACCGGCACTCCAGGCGTCGCAGCTACAGGCGACGGAGACGACTTCCGCGCCTGCCCTGGCACATCCGGTTCGGAAAGCACATTGGTGTAGAACGAATACACACCCAACAGCAACAGCGCGCCCAACGCCGCTACCTTCTTCGGCTCCGCGCCCAGAGTCATGGATTCGCTCCTTCCGCCGCCGGCTGAGCCGGGGCTGGCGCCGCAGTAACCGCTTTCGCCACCTGCGCCGGCAATCCCGAATCGTCGCGCACGAAGATGTTCACCTTCATGTTGATGTTCAGCACGCCCTGGTTGCCCTGCTGCGGCGCGGCCGCCAAGCGCTCCACAATGAAGAATCGCGGGCTGCGATCGATGCGGTTCACATACTGGATGAGATCGGCGTAGCTGCCTTCGTAATTGGCCGTGATGGTCATCATCGCCATGGAGTCCGTGCCTTCCACCGGCTCAAATGCGAAGCTGTGCTCCTTGGTCTTGATGCCGCTCGCTTTCGCCATGTTATTCAACTCGGAGATCAATGTCGAAGCTGCGGTGCGCCGCCCCAGGAAGAACTGGCCCAGGAACTTGTCCCCTTCCACGCGCGCCTTCTCTGACTTCGTCACCAGCACCTTCAACCGTTCGATTTCTGCTCTGCGTTGCACTGCCTGCTTGCGCAGATCAAGAATCTGCTGCTCCAGTTCGAGAGGAGTTTCCGCCCACGGCCGGAACGCGAACAGCCCAGCGACGATGTTCGCCACCAGCAGCACCCCGACAATGATGCGGCCCGTCATTCGCGGATCGCGCACCGTGGGGCGCACCGGCAGGTTCACCGCGAGCTTCGATTTCAGCGCCTTCAGCTTAGAATTTTTGGGCATAGTTCACATTGATCCGGTAGCGGTACATCGGTTCGGTTTGCGATGGCGGCAGCCAGGTGGCCACGTGTGTGGCTCCGAACTGCTCAGAACCTTCCAGCCGCATCAGCATGTCGATCACGGGCTCTGAGCTCTGCGACGCCACATCCATCTCCAGATACACATCGTTGCTGGTGGTGATGGCAGGGCGCACCTGAATGATGCGAACTTTGTTCGGCAGCACCTTTTCCAAATCGGCGAAGATGCGCGTCCAACTGATCCCTTTGCGCAACAGCAGCTTGTTCAGAAACACGCTACGTTCGATCACTTCGGCGTTCTGAGGCTGGTACAACTGCTGCTGCAGCGCCCCTTGGATCTTCGTTAGCGCTTCCAATTGCCCACGCGCTTTCTGCACTTCCTGCCGGGCGTCCAAAGCTTCATCGCGGCCGGCGATGGCCAGGTAAGTCAAGGCAAACAGGGTCATTGTCAGAAGAGAACCAAGGGCAACTGTCGCCACGACAAACGGACGGTCCCGGCGGAATGGCTCCGAGGAAAGATTGATGTGAATTTTCACGCCGCCACCTCCATCCCGATGCCCTGCAGGTAACCCATCAGGCCGGCGTTATAGGGACCGGGCATGCCGTGTGCGCCGCGCATCGGCTCGACGCGTGTGTTCAATTCCATTTCCAGAACGTGCGCTGCATCGCCGCCGGACGTGCCGAATCCACAAAGCAGCAGCCGCTCCGGCTTGCGCTTCCACTCGTCTTCCACGAAAGCGTAGGTGGGAAACAGCACCGCGGCTACTTCCTCCGGCGTTCCGGAATCCAGTTCCACGCAGCGGAACATTCGCAGATGGTTTCCCTCCGTCACTGCTATCGACAGCGCTCTACCGCTCATCTTGGCGATCACTTCCAATGCTTGCGATTGCTGCATCTGCAGCATGGTGAGCCCGGAAATGGTTACCACGCCGGGATGCAATCCCGCCTGCCGCAGCGGTGCTTCGTAGCGGGCCAGAATTTCCAGGCTTACCACGGCCACCACGACATCGCGTTTTTTCCCGCCTGAAGGATGCGGCTGCTCGTGAAAGCTGACGCTTGCTGCTTCCAGATCAAACGGCACACTCTTCTTCACTCGGAACCGGACGAGAGAAAGCTGCTCCTGCGGATCGCTGGGAAACGTATCGAAATCGAGCACCGCCACGCGTGTACAGTAATCAGGGAGAATCACCGCCGCCTGCCGCCGCCGTTTGTGTGCCGCTACTGGCACCAGCTTCAACACGGTTTCCTGGAATTTTTCCGGCAGCAGAACGTTATCGCGCACCGGGTTCACGCTGATCACGCCCGGCTCCAGCGGCTCAAACCCGCTGGTTTCCGTCTTCCCGTGATGCGCCCAGGCGATGCCGGCTTCCGAAAATTCAAACACGTATTCCGGCGGCGGTTCAGCAAGCACGTGACGGAGTTTGTTCAGCAGCGACATGAGATGTGGATCAGCCTTCAATAAACGTGACTTTGTTCACTTCCTTCAACGTGGATACGCCCATGCGAACCTTTTCCAGCGCCGAATCGCGCAGGAAGCGCATCCCTTCTTCCTTCGCCGCACGCTTCACTTCCGAACCCGGCCGCCGTTCCAAAATCATCTCGCGGATCCGTTCGGAAAGGTCCAGCAACTCATGAATCGCGGTGCGGCCGCGGTACCCGGTTCCGCCGCACTCAAAGCAGCCTTCGCCCTCATAGAAAGTGACGCCGACCCATTCGTCGGGCTGCAGTCCGGAATCACGCAGGTATTCGTCGGTGTAGATCACCGGCTTCTTGCAGTGTTCGCAGATGACGCGCACGAGGCGCTGCGCCAGGATGCAGTTCAACGCCGAAACGAAGTTGTACGCTTCGACGCCCATGTTCAGGAATCGTCCCAGCACGTCGATCACGTTGTTGGCGTGCACCGTGGTGAACACCAGGTGGCCGGTGAGTGCGGCGTTGATGGCGATCTGTGCCGTTTCATGGTCGCGGATTTCGCCCACCATCACCTTATCCGGATCGTGACGCAGAATCGAGCGCAATCCACGGGCGAAGGTCAATCCCTTCTTTTCATTCACCGGGATCTGCGTGATTCCCTTGATCTGGTATTCCACGGGGTCTTCGATGGTGATGATCTTG
>JAFDVS010000011.1 GCA_018268935.1 Acidobacteriota bacterium
GATCGTGCTCGATTTCTACGACCGTTTGAAGTCGGCCTCGCGAGGGTACGCGTCCCTGGACTACCATTTGAGCGGCCATCGCGTGTCGCCCATGGTGAAGCTGGACGTGCTGGTGGCGGGCGATCCGGTGGACGCGCTCAGCCTGATTGTCCACCGCGAGTTCGCCTACGACCGCGGCAAGGAGTTGATCGAGCGCCTGCGCAAGCTCATTCCGCGGCAGATGTTCGAGGTGGCTCTGCAGGCCGCCATCGGCAGCAAGATCGTCTCGCGTGAAACCATTCCGGCCATCCGCAAGAACGTGCTCGCCAAATGTTATGGCGGCGACATCTCCCGCAAACGGAAGCTGCTCGAGAAGCAGAAGGAAGGCAAGCGGCGGATGAAGCGCGTGGGACGCGTGGAGATTCCGCAGGAAGCCTTCCTTGCCGTTTTGCAGGTGGGAAAGACGCAGCAGGAAGATTAGCGCTATTTCTTTTTGCGTGCGGGACCGCAGGGTGTAGTCTGCAGCCCGTCGATTTTCGCCGGCTCGGTTTCGATCGTGAGCAGAAACGGTGCAGCCCGAAATGCAGTAGCTACTCCCTGCCATCGAAGGGACGCGCCCGTTTCCACTTTCCCTTTGACGGGTTTTTCGAGCTTGAGCGTGATTTGCGGATCGCTGCCTTCGACGGCGACTTGCAGTTCGGCAGCATTGCAGGCGGGTGTGGCGTTGAGAAGCGTGCCACGGAGCGGCGGCAGTTCCGAGTTCTTGAGGTCGGCTTCGAAATACTGTTCCCCGTTAGCGGCGGTGAGTGCGTCGTGGATCCGTTTCCAAAGCGCGAGTTCAGGGTTGCGGCTTTCGAAATCGGCCTGCTTCTGATGGGCTAGTTCGGCGGCCGAGGGGACGTGAAATCCCGCGGGCGGATTTGCGTTTTGAGCAGCCAGCTGTTTGAGCTGAGCGAGACCTTCGGGGTCCTTGCCGTGATATTGGGTGTAAAGCTTCTCGAGGTAGGGCGTGACGTTAGTTTGCTGCCACTTGGGATCGACCAATCCTTTCACTGGATCGAGAGCCGCGGCGCGGGCGAACGCGTAGATGGCTTCCGAAGTGCGTTCTGGTTTCTGCCTCGCAATGCAGAGAAGGGCCGAGCCCTGATACCAGGCGGCCTGGACACTGTTGGGGTGCGCTTCCATTGCCTTCCGGACCTGTGCTTCAACCGTAGAGCAGTCATTGGCTTTCATCGCATGAGCCACGGGGAGCAGTGAAAGGTAGAGATCGGCGGAAGAAGCAGCGATGTGGAGGTCGTTGCGTGCGCGCTGCCAGTCGGCGGGGCTCATGCCCGGTGGTGGGTCCTGCATGGCAGTCAGTTGCTTAGCCGCTTCGCGGGCCGTGGATTGTTGTGTTGCCGTGGGCTCAGGCAGTTGCTTGATGGCGGTGACCACCATGTAGAGGATGCGGAGCCGATCGGCAGCGGCGGGAAATGTCTTGGCGGGATCGCCCTGCAGAAGTTCCGTGGAGGCTTCAATGGCTTTGGCCGGCTGCTGCGCGGCGAAGTATGTTTGCACGTAGAGAATCCGGCGATTGTTGGCGTAATCGCTTTGCGGGATTTTCGCCGACCAGGTGTCGAGCGCGGCGAGCGTTTTGGCGTAATCCCCGGCGGCATAGTGTTTGGTGACTTCGGCGTAGAGCGGGTATTCGCCTTCCTTGTACTGTTGCTGGGCGGAAAGAAGTGCGAGTAAAGACACGTAGAGTAAGTGCATGGCGGACCTTTCTGTACTGGTGAATTAGCGGATGGTTTCGAAGCTGACGCCGTCGATCCAAACTCGGCCTTTACCGATGGACATGACGCCGAATTTGAGGACGGTGGCGTCGCTATCGACGCGAGTGACGATTTCGCAGGCAGTCCACTCGGAGGAGCGAACGGGGCGGTCACTCATGTTATCGAAGAATCCTTTTTGTTCTTTGGCGCGATCGACGCCGAGCCACATCTGGGCGCGGTCGCCGGGGTCGGCAGCTTCCAGGCGAAGCCAGGCGCGGAGACGAACGGTCTTGCCGCGATAGGCTTTTGCGCTGAAACTCTGCATGAGATTGCCCACCGGCACGGGGGCATTCTGCGGGATAAGGACGACGGCGCAACTGCGTTCGGTGCGGCAGCCGGTATGTGTGATCTGAGCCCACTGATCGGCTTCATTGGGAAGCGCGGGGACGAACCAGGCGGGCGGAAGCTTGCCTGGCGTGCCTTGATCGAAGCGGAGATTAAGCGGACCCGGAATAGAGTTGTCCCAATTGGAGAGCCGGGCCTTGGCAAGCGCGGCGCCGGCGGTGCGCTCGTCGAAATCTTTCACAATGCGCTCATAGGTGGCGCGCGCTTCGGCGCGCCGGCCGGATTTTTCCAGGCACTGTCCCGTTTGGAAAAGAGCACGCGCGACGGTGGCCTTCGATGCGCTGCGATCGGCGGCGATGGCCTGGTAGATGCGCATGGCCGCGGGCAGGTCACCGAGAACGATCTCCTGATGGATGGCGGCTTCCAGTTGCTCTTCGTGTGGTGCGATGCCGGCTGCGGCGTAGTGCATCGAGAACAGGATAAGCAGGCAGATTCCGGATCCGGCGCGGGAAGAGTCAGATTTGCGTAAGATTTCAGCCATCAAACCGGTACCCCAGGCCGCGAAGGTTGACGAGATATTTCGGATTGGCCGGATCAGGCTCAATCTTCTTTCGAAGGTTGGCGATGTGGTTGTCGACGACACGTTCGGAAGCGAAGGTTTCATTTGACCAGGCGCCGGCGAGCAACTGATCGCGGGAAAGGACGCGGCCACGCGAGCGGATGAAGTGGCCGAGCAGCTTGAACTCGATGGGGGTCAGCTCAACAGGGGCGCCCTGGCGGCGCAGTTCGCCTCGCTCGAAATCGACTTCCACATCGCCGAAGCAGTAGGAGGAGGGCGAGCCGGCGGAGCGGCTCCGGCGGAGCAGAGCTTTGATACGGGCGCGGAGCTCGCGCGTGCCGAAGGGTTTGGTGACGTAGTCGTCGGCGCCAAGTTCGAGCCCCATTACTTTCTCTGCTTCCAGTGTGCGGGCGGTGAGAATCAGAATGGGCGTTTGCAGGCCTCGACGGCGGAGTTCGCGACAGACTTCGAAGCCGTCCTTGCCGGGAAGCATGACGTCGAGAAGGATGAGGTCGTAGTGCGCTTCGGTGGCCCGGCGGCTGGCCGCGAGGCCGTCCGTGACGACCTCCACATCGTAGCCTTCCATCTTGAGATCGTCTTCCAGGCCAAGGGCGATGCCGGGTTCGTCTTCCGCAATGAGAATGCGAGTCATGATTTCTCCACGGCGGGCAGGAGAATGGTGAACGTGCTGCCTTGCCCGGATTTGCTTTCGAGAGTGACTTCACCGCCATGCGCGGCGACGATATGGCGGACCATGGCGAGGCCGACGCCGGAGCCTTTGGCGTTGCTGGCTGTGGCCGCGGTGCCACGGACGAATTTGCGGAAGATGGCTTTCTTTTCGTGGTCGGCGACGCCAAGGCCACGGTCTTTCACCTTGATGGCGATGTAGCGCTGGATGTGGCTCCATTCGATCCATACTGCCGGACGGTCGGGAGAATACTTGATGGCGTTGTCGAGAAGATTGCGCAGGGCGACGCTGATGGCGTCCGGATCGGCGTCGATGGTGCAGTCTTCCGAAGGGCCGTCGAGTTCGAGGCGGAGTCCGGCGGTGGCCGATTGCTGTTCGAACTCAGAGACCACGCGGCGGACGAGGGCGGCTGCATCCAGTTCCTGGAAGTGGTAGCGGCGTGCGCCGGCTTCCATGCGGCCGAAGTTGAGAAGGGCTTCCACCACGCGCTGCAGGCGGGATGTTTCCTTCACCATCGTTTCGTAGTAAAGCTGGCGCCGTTCTTCGGAAGGCACACGGCCGAGGGCGAGGATTTCCGAGAGCTGGCGCATGGTGGTGAGCGGAGAACGAAACTCATGAGAAACAGCGGAAACGAAATCGGACTGCATGCGGAGCAGATCGGCTTCACGGCGTATCGCGCGGGCAATGAAATACGTGCCGAGGATCAGGAAGATCACCATCACAGCGAGGCCAAGCAGGATGAAACGCTGCTGGAAAGACAGCAGCAGCGCCATGGATTGCGAGGGCGCGATGTAGATCGTCCAGGGGAGTTGATGCTCGGTTGCCGTGCGAACGGCGGCGCGCGTGGATGGCGGCTTTTCGCCTGCCAGGAGGCGGCCCGAACTATCGACGACGGCATAGCGCGCATCGAGCGCGGCGAAGACGGGCTGAAGGATAGAGGCGGGAGGAGCAAGCAGGATGGCGCGGCGTTCCGGAGTGCCGCGCCAGAGAATGAAATAGGGCTGCTGCCCGATCCACGCAGTTTCCTGGCCGCGTGGTTCCGCATCGCGGGCACGGTCTTCCCAGATTTTCATGACAGCCTGGGATAGAAGCAGGGGCTCGGCAGGCGGTGGTTCCGATCTCTTGAGATGGCTTTGCGTGTCCTTCCAGTAGAAGGAGAACTGTCCCTGCGTGAGTTGCCATTTACCGGCGGCGAGGTCGTTGCGAAGGTGGGTAGCGTCGGCAGCGGAGGCAATCAGCGCATGCCGCGCGACGAGATCGGCAGGCGCACCCGCGACTTTGGCACCGGGATTGGCCGCGATTCTCCTATAAAGGACGCGGGCTTCTTCGTTGCGTTGCAGTGATCGCAGAACGCGCGCGGCGCGGAGCAACGCCCCTGCTTTGACGGCCGGGTCGGGGGAGGCGGCAAGCCGTTCATAGGTGAGCAGCGCTTCGCTCGGTTGCGATTGCTGGAACTCAAACATCTCCGCCTCGGCGAACAGGGCGGGGTCAGCCTCCGGAAGTGGGGAAGGGATGGGGGAATATAGTAGCCGGAGCGGTGAGGAGAGCGTCAGTTGGCCTTCGCGAATGAGCAACAGGACTCCGTTGCGCACTGGCACCGGCTCGTCCGGAGCATCCAGCCACACCCCCAGACGGTCGCCAGTTTCAGCCAGTGTGCCTCGCAGTGTGGCCGCGACACGATCGGCGATTTGCTCCGTGCGCTCCTGGGAACGCTGCGATTCGACAAGCCGTTCCTGATCGAAGAGACGCCAGCCGAACCACCCGAGAGCGGAAATGGAAACCAGCGTGAGCGCGAATAGATACAGCAACAGCGTGCGCGGTGGTTTCAGCCATTGGCCGGGGCGGACCATGACACTTCCGATTGTAGCGATGCCGTGCGTGGAATCGGACCCGGTTGTGTCAGATTTGTGTCACGAAGGTGATATCTTGCATGGTGTATGCGTTCTACCCGGAGAAACTTTCTGCGTGCAACGGCAGGGCTGGCTGCCGCTTCGCTGTCCGCCCAGGCCGCACGGCGTCCCAATATTCTGTTCATCATTTTTGACGATTGGTCTCATGGCCATGCGGGGGCGTATGGGTGCACCTGGATCAAGACGCCGAACTTCGATCGCGTGGCGCGAGAAGGCGTATTGTTCACGAACTGCTTCACGTCGAATCCGAAGTGCAGTCCGTGCCGCGCGTCCATTCTCACGGGACGGAACACATGGCAATTGAAGGAAGCGGTGAGCCACTTCAGCATCTTCCCGAATGAGTTCGCCGTGTATCCGGACTTACTGGAGCAGGCTGGATATGTGGTGGGCTTAACCGGAAAAGGCTGGGGCCCCGGGGATTATCAATCGACGGGCTGGAAGCGCAATCCGGCTGGGCCTGAGTTCAGGAAGCTGACCAACAAGCCTCCCTATGACGGCATCGGGAATCTCGATTACGCCGCGAATTTCGGCGCGTTTCTGGAGCAGCGGCCGAAGGACAAGCCCTTCTGCTTCTGGATGGGATTCACGGAACCGCATCGGAGATATGAAGACGGGTCGGGCATTCGCGCGGGGCGGAATCCGAAGGATGTGACTTTGCCCAAGTATTTCCCGGATAACCGCGCGGTGCGCAGCGACATGTTGGACTACGCTTTGGAAGTGGAGTGGGGAGATGCGCACATCGGACGTGCTCTGCAGAAGCTCGAACAGATCGGGGAATTGGAGAACACGCTGGTGGTGGTGACATCGGACCACGGGCAGCCGTTCCCACGGGTAAAGGGGCAGATTTACGAGCACGGATTCCATATTCCACTGGCCGTGCGCTGGGGAAAGAATGTTCCTGCGGGTCGTAAGGTGGATGATTTCATCAATGCCCGGGACTTCGCGCCAACGTTCCTGGAGGCTGCCGGTGTGCCGAAGGCGGGCACGATCACGGGGAAGAGCTTTCTCGATGTATTGCAGTCTTCTAAATCGGGCACCGTGGATGCTTCGCGCAACGTGATGCTGGTAGGGAAAGAGCGGCATGATCTGGGGAGGCCGAATGACGCGGGCTATCCGGTGCGGGCGATTCGGACGCCGCAGTTTTTGTATGTGCGGAATTTTGTGCCGGACAGCTGGCCGGCGGGGAACCCTGAGACGGGATATCGCAATGTCGATGACAGCCCGACGAAGACCCTGATGATCGCCAGCTTTGACGAGTATTACCGGATGGCGTTTGGAAAGCGCCCGGCGGAGGAACTGTACGATGTGCAGGCCGATCCGGATTGCGTCAAGAACTTAGCCGCGGTGGCCAAGTACGCGCAGACGAAGCGGGAGCTGCGGGACCGGATGATGACGATGCTGCGGCAGGAAGAGGACCCGCGGGCACTCGGCAATGAGGCGTTCTTCGACACGATTGAGTATACGGGTGGGAAGAAGCACTCGTACGATGAGTGGCTCAAGAATCAGAAGAATTAGGCCGTGACCTTCTCGCACTTGGCGATGTAGGCGGGGTCAAATTCGACGCCGAGTCCCGGCGTTGTAGGCACGTCGACGTGTCCGTTGCGGATGACGAAGTTCGGCGAATACCACGATACGGGCGCGGGCTTTCCGCGATGGGGAAACTCCATATGGACGCCGATGTTCGGCGTCGCGGCTGCGAATTGCAGGATTTTGCAGGCGGCGGCATCGGTTTGTGTATTGTGCGGAACGATGGTCATCTTGGCCTGCCGGGCCATTCGGGCGATGCGTGAGGCACGGATGAGTCCGCCGCTGTAGTTGAGGTCAGGCTGAATGATGTCAACGACACGGCGCTCAATCATATCCTGAACTTTCCATAAGGATGACTCCTGCTCGCCACCTGCCACTTGCATGGTGAGGGCGTCGGCGACACGCTTTGTTTCGCTGACCTCCTCCCACGGACAGGGCTCTTCGAAGAATTTGAAGCCGAGGCCTTCCAACATTTTGCCCACTTCAATGCCGTGTTTGGCGTCGTAGCTGCCATTGGCGTCGGCGTAGAGGACAACGTTGTCGCCGAGACGCTTACGGGCCAGTTCCACCATGGTCTTCGTGCGGCCCGGATAGGCGTCAAGGTTACGGCTCATGCGCCCACCGATTTTGAACTTCACAGCTTTGGTGCCGGTCTCCTGGACCCCGCGCACGTAGACGTCGACTTCTTCTTCCGCTGTCGTTTCACGGCCGGAGCCCGAAAGATACACGGGGATTTGTTTGCGGATCATGCCGCCCATCAGATCGGCAACAGGTTTCTTCGCGGTGCGGCCGAGCATGTCCCAGATGGCTTGTTCCACCGCGGCGACGGGAGACCAGAACGGCTGACCGGCCCATTTGTAATGCTTGATATAGATCTCGTCGATGAGGGACTCAAGGTCTCGCGCGTCTTTGCCTGCGAAGAAGGGAATGACCCGGCGGACGAGGATCGGCGTAAAGTCCTCAATTTCCTTGGTGCGGACAATGCCGGAGACTCCATCGGTGGAGGTGGCACGCACGAAGGTGGATTTGCCGTTGCGTAGATACTCCACGGAAGCGACCTTTACGGGCGCAGAGAATTGCTTACGGAGAGAGAAAAGCGGCTGTTCGTAAGCGGGAACGGCCTTTGGGAAATCCTTTTCTGCTGGGTGCAGAGCCCAAGGAAGAGAGGATAGCAGGAATGCGCGCCGGTGCATGCTGGCCATTATAAACGCTGTAGAGGCGGACAGGGAGTTGAGTGTTGACAAACTGAACAGCGTTCTGTAAATTCGGAAGTACCATGGGAGTAACCGAACGCAGGGCTCGTGAGAAGGAAGAACTGCGTCAGAAGATTTTGGACGCAGCAGGACAACTCTTTATTGAGGAAGGGTTTGCGAACGTGTCGGTGCGGAAGATCGCAGACCGCATCGAATATTCGCCAGCCACGATCTACCTTTACTTTAAGGATAAAACGGACCTTTTTACGAGTTTGTGTTGGGAGACGTTCAGCACACTGAAGGCGCAACTGGCCTGCATTGAGCAGGAGGGGGGAGATCCGGTAGCTGCGCTGCGCAAAGGACTCCGCTCCTATATCGATTTTGGATTGCAGCATCCGAATCACTATCTGTTAACATTTTGCACACCCATTGGCCGTCCGGCGCAGGAGCAAAGCGAGGACTTTCAGGAAACGAATCAAGTGGGGTTGGAGACCTTCGATCATTTGCGGCGTGCGCTGGAGCGGTGCCGGCAATCGGGCTATTTACAGTTTGAGGATCTGGAAACGACGAGCCAGGTGGTGTGGACCTTTATTCACGGAACAACGTCGCTGATGATTCTCAACTGCGGTGATCCGCACTTTCCATGGGTGCCCATGGAACAGCTCATTGAGTCATCGCTGGATATGATTCTGCGGAGTCTGCGCCCCGGGGCCTGACGACACGTTCCTCGAAGCGGTGGAAGAATTCTTCCATACTGCAATCTGATGCGACATTCACGATGCATCCGGTTTCCCGGTGAGGGCGCAAATCGCGGACAACCATCCCGGCGGCCATCTCTCCTTCCGTTTCGATTTCAACGCGGAGTGTTTCGATTCTGGCGAGGGCAGGATCGAGGGCAATTGCAGTGGCAAGGGGATCGTGCAGGAAGCAAAACTCGCCGCCATGCATGGCGGAATAGAAGTGGAAGTAGCGGTGGCAGAGCGCGGTGACGAATCGAGCGCGGGAATCGGTACGGTCAGCCGTCCAAGCACGCAGAGTCTCTTTGTGCAGCACCGCCTTGCGCGTAAGATCGAGGGGGACCAGGGTAAGTGGAACGGGAGAACGCAAGACCTGCCTGGCGGCATGCGGGTCTGCGTGGAAATTGAACTCGGCGAGCGGCGTAATGTTGCCTGGAGGTTCGATGGCGCCGCCCATGATGACGACTTGTTTCAAATTTGCGAAGCCGCTGGGATCGGCTTGGAGCGCGGCGGCGACATTGGTGAGCGGGCCGAGCGCAAGAAGCGAGATTTCACCGGGGTTTTGCCTGGCAATCCGTAGAATGGCTTCCACCGCGCCATGCTCGGTTGTATAGGGAAGGCCGTCGTACTGGCCAGCGAGTCCGTCTTCGCCATGGACATGCTCTGCATAGACCGGTTGACGGTGGAGCGGAGTTGCGCAGCCTTGGAAGATGGGCGGCGGGTGCGGCAAAGCGGCATGGCGCAGGATGTGGTGCGCGTTACGAGTGGTTTTGACGATATCCACGTTGCCGGCGACCGTGGTGATGGCTTCAATACGGGCTTCGGGTGAAGCGACGGCGTACAGCAGTGCCAAGGCATCATCAATGCCGGGATCCGTGTCGATGATCAACCGCATGGATTGTGCTTACTCTGTGACTGGCTCGGGTGTTCCCTTCGATTCCAGGTAGCGGCGCCGCGATTCAACGATGGCGCGGCGCGCGTCGGCAGGACCACCCCAACCTTGGAGGCGCGTGACCTTGCCTTCAAGCTCTTTGTAAATTGTGAAAAAGTGCTCGATTTCGCGGCGGATGTGAGTCGAGATCTGATCCATTGTATGGACCTGATCGTAACGAGGGTCACGGCGTGGGACAGCCAGCACTTTCTGATCGCCTTCGGCGCTGTCTTCCATGTTCAAAATGCCGACGGGCCGCACTTCAAGCAGGCAACCGGTAAACGTCGGTTCCGTGACCAGACACAGAACGTCCATCGGGTCGTGATCTTCGGCCAAGGTGCCGGGAATGAAGCCGTAATCGCCGGGGTAATGCAGGGGCGAGTAGAGTGCCCGGTCCATGCGAAATAGGCCGAGGGCGCTATCGTATTCGTACTTGTTCGGAGAATTCTTCGGGATCTCGACGATCATGCGTACGATTTCGGGGGCATCTGCGCCCGGGTCGATATCGTAGAGGTTGGGATACACCTTTCAGGGTATCAGAAAGCCCCGAGTCTTCAGAAGCCCGCACAGGCCGGGGCGTCCTCCAGCATGTTGCGGACTTCGTGTACCGCCTGTAGGCCCGGCGCGTTGTGCGGGCGGACTCCTCAGAAGTTCAGCTTCAGCGCCATCTGGCCGACACGGGGCAGACCCACGGTCGCTGTGATCTTACCGAACTGGCCGCTGCCGAACCCGGTGTTTGGCAAGTCCAGGTTGGCGCGGTTGAAGAGGTTGAAGTACTCCAAACGAAACTGCAGCGAGACTCCCTCCTTCAACTTCGTATTCTTGATGAGCGAGAGATCCGTGTTCACGATGCTTGGGCCTCGGACGTCGGGCAAAGTGCGGCCAACATTGCCGAGTGAGAACGATGCGGGTAGCGTGAACTGCGAAGTGTCGAACCAGCGCTCGATCTGATCGCCGCGCGAGCGCGAAGAATCGATGCGAGCGCTAACGCCGGTGGAGTTGGGACGGTTGCCACCGCCGGGAATCGGTGCTGACAGGGTGAGAGGTGTGCCACCCGTATAGCTGGAGACTCCATTGAGTTGCCAGCCGCCCACCACCTGCGCGGCGGCGCCCTTCAGGCTGCTGCCTAACGCTTTGCCTGGGCCGAAAGGCAGTTCAGCGACGAAACTGACCGTAAGGGACTGCGCGACATCCATGTCGGAGAGCCCGCGCTCGGCCCGAAGGTTGTACCAGTTCTGTACGTTGCCGAGGCTTGTCGGGCCGATCGGGGATACCTGGCTCGCGGCGTCCGTGATGACTTTGCCCGCTGTGTAGGCCATCAGCATGCTGATGCCATGTGAGAATCGGCGCTCCACCTTCGCCTGCAGAGAATGGTAGACGGAGTTGGCCATCGTCATGTTGATGATGTTCAGACCTGTGTATTGGGGGAATGGGAGCAGCAATTGACGCCGCGCCACACGAGGTTGGCTCAGTGTGCCGACGTTGATGCGGCCGGCGAAGGGATTGTCGACGAGCGTGTTCAACCCCGTGTTCAAAGCCAGGTACTGCGGATCAAGCGCGTTCATCTCGCGATTGCGGAAGGCGAGGTGAATGCCCCGGCTCCCGGCATAGCTCACATCGGCCACCAGGTTCCACGGCAGTTGGCGTTGCAGGTCGAAGTTCCACTGGTAGTTTTCCCCCAGGATGGGATGGGAATCCCAAACTGCAGGCGCCTGGCCAAGGAACGTGGATGAGCCGAGGCTGTTCCGAGTGGGCGCAACCAGGCCGTCGGGATACGGATCGGCCAGCGTGCGGAAGGGCGTGATGCCGTTGTCCAGCGAGGCGACAAGTGGTGTGGTCGCGCTGTAGCCATCGGATGGTGAGAAGCCAACCGCATTGTTGGAGATGTCGAGGGGCGAGAAGAACAGGCCGGCGCCCCAGCGCAGCACCGTCTTGTTGCCAAGCGCATAGGCAAATCCGATGCGCGGCGCGAAGTTGAGCTTATCCCAATCGTGTACGGTGCGCCGTTCCTTGGACGCGAATTCCAGGCCGCCAGTCAAATTAGGGAACGCGGGATTGCGTACGGGCGATGTCAGATCGATGTTGAAGGAGTTGATCTGGTTGTAGCGCTCCGTGTAAGGCGATTCCGTTTCGTAGCGCAAGCCAATATTCATGGTGAGCTTGCTCGTCAGCCGGATGTCATCCTGCAGGTAAAACCCGGCGTAGTAATTCTGCATGGCGACACCGACGGTTGTGGGAACATTGCCCGACGCCGGCACCCCGAGCAGAAGGCTCGCCACACCATTGCCAGTGTTCGTGAACAGGTTAGGATTTGGGCCGCGCGTGAAGACGCGGTTGAAGGTGTAGGCGCCACCGCCGGACCCGAGGTTGAAGTAATTGATGCGTTTCAGACGCACATCACCGCCAAACTTGAGGTTGTGCCGGCCGCGTGTTTTCGTTACCGAACCGAGCAGGCTGTGTGTGTCGTTGCCGTTGTCCAGGTAGCTCTGCCCACCGAGGCCGGCGTATTGCTCTACCGTGACCGCCGGGAACACGGGAATCTGGAACTGGCTCACCAAAGATGCTGGTAGACCGAGTTCCCGCTGATCGAACCCATAGCTGCGGGTTTGCCGCAATTGATACCAGCGGGCAAAACCGTAACGAATACTGAGCACCGTGGTGGAATTCAGAATCACCGTGTTGTCGAGAGCTGCCGTGTGTTGCGTAAATGGTGTTGTGCCGACTGAGCCGTTTCCGGAAGTGGCGACATTTCCAAAGTAGTCGGGCTGAGTGAGGGATGTTTTATTGCGGGCGATGCGGCCGAAGGTGCGCCATTTGTCACTGAACTGATGGTCTATTTTGGCGGAGAACTGATCGGAGTCAATGAGGCGGCCGGCGTTGGAGATGAAGTTGTTGAAATTCGTGTAAAGGTCGCCTTGCACGTTGGGTTGGGGATAGTAGGCGAGCATCTTCTGAGCGATGGGACTGATTCGCGAAACGGGTAGCCGGTTAGCGGCGAACGGAGTGCGTGCGGTGGGAGAACTGAGAGGATCGTAGATGGTAGCCAGTGCGCCCGTGGGCCCGAGAGTTTGGCTGTAATCGCCGGAGCGTTCCAGGTTGGTTGGCAACGAGGAACGGAATACATCTCCCCTCCGCCACTTGGTGCCCTGGTAGTCGCCGAAGAAGAAAGTGCGATTGCGGACGATCGGACCACCGATCGCGGCGCCGTACTGGTTCATGCGGAAGGGCGGTTTGAGGCGGCCCGAAGTTTTGTTGAACAGCTCATTGGAGTCGAAGGCGCTGTTGCGGAGGAACTCAAACAGAGCGCCGTGGAATTCGTTGGTGCCGGAACGTGTACTGACGTTGAGCACGCCACCGCCGAAGCGTCCCCATTCCGCAGAGAGATTGTTGCTTTGGACCTTGAATTCCTGGGTGGACTCGATGGAAGGAATCGTCGTGATCTGATTGAAGAATCCAGTAGTGGCAGGCACGCCATCGATCTGGATTTCATTACTCTGTGCGCGCCCTCCATTGATGGAAAAATTCGTGTCCCACGTCGTGTTGACAGGGATATCGCCAAATTGGCCGGAAGCAGCCCGCGTGCTCAGGATGCCGGGTGTCAGTTGGACCAGGCGAAAAGCGCTGCGCCCGTTCAGGGGAATGTTCTGGATCTTCGTATTGTCGATCAACTGGCCGAGCGACGAGGTTTGTTCATCGAGTAGTGCTGCCTGCGCATTGACTTCGATTTTCTCGGTGACTCCGCCCACTTGTAGTTCGAAATCCATGGTGGCCGTCTGGTCCACTATCAGTTGCAGGTTCGTGCGCGTCTCAGATCGAAAGCCCGGTTTGGCAACGGTGATTTGGTACATGCCTGGCGGAAGGCTGGGGATGGTGTAAAGGCCGCGTTCGTTGGAAACAGTGCGGCGTGTAACTTGGGTGGCGGTATTGGTGGCGGAAATCTCCGCCTCGGTGATGACCGCCTGCAGCGAATCGCTGATTCGGCCGGTAATTTGTGCGTTCTGTCCGTAGAGGGATAGGGATGGCAGCAGGAACAGAGCCGCGAAAGCTACGTGGTGCATGGCTGACTGTATTGTATTGCGCCGGAAACGACGCCGGGCCAAGCTACTGAACGGGAGGGAACGCCAGCGCTGCTTCGAGCGTGGGAGCGTCCAGGATGTGATCGATGGCGTTCTCCAGGGTTTCGGTTGGGGTTGCGCGGATCTGAGCAGTAGCCCAGTCGGGCAGCTTGCCGAAGCGGCGTTCCAGCAGGTGGATGGTGAACCGAACGGCCTCGTCGGCCTTTCCCTCTGCTTTGCCTTGCGCCTCTCCCTGTTTGAACCAATCCTGCAGGAAAGGGTTCTCCAAAATGTCACTGAGCAACGGCATGTGAGCTACCTCATAGTGTAAATCGTTCTGGAGTTGTCGTAAACCCGAGGTGACCAGAAGCTTGGCCAACGCGTCGCCGCGTTCCGGATGCTTCATGAGGCTGATTTCATGGAGAATCGAGATTGCCGCGGGCTTCGCGTCGCCGTGTCCAAACAGGATGGACAGGATGCGGTCTTCTATCCGATCGCTGGCCGCCAGATCCTTGGGGTCCAGATCGCGAATATCGACCATGGAATAGTCGAACCGAAGATTTCGCCGATTGAGCGCCGAAGGCATTCGCATCGGCTCCCATCCCACGTACAGAACCATTTGCTCCGGCTCCCGGCGTAGGGCATCCTCAATCAACAGGCGGTATTCCAGCAGCCGCCTGCCGATGTTCGGATCATTGCGTGTCTGCAGTTCCAGATGAAACAACTCGCCGTTGGCCAAGTCAGCCAGCAGGTCGATACGTCGCATCCGCGTCTGAGGCAGTTCGACATTCAGCCAACTGCGAACCCTGGACCCCGACAGATATTCGAGCAACCGCAGATGCGTCGATTGCAGGATTTCTTTGATGGCTTCATCGAATCGCACTGAAACAGTAGTGCCGCGCCGGTGGGAATCGTCTCGCTGTATAGTGGCAGATATGCCTTGCACACGACGCCGGCTTCTGCAAACCGCCGCGGCAATCCCGATGCTGAAGAACATCGCCGCCGCGGCTCAGGTCAATTCGAAAACCGACTCGAGCAAACTGGGAATGCCTGGATTGTTTCCCGGGCGCGTCATCGGCGTCGAGGACAAGCGGTCGCTTATCTCGGGCAAGTACAACGCCGAGGCGATTGGGCCGATGATGCAACGGGGGATGAAGGAACTGACCGGCGCCGATTGGGCCGCGAGCTGGCGGCTGTTCTTCCAAAAGGGAGACCGCGTCGGGATCAAAGTGAACCCGGTAGGCGCACCAAGAGTCATCAGCGATGTGACGGTGCTGCACCAGATTCTGGATGGACTGGCGTTGGCCGGCGTTGCCGCCAAAGACATCGTCATTTATGACCGCTACCGGCGCCAATTCCTGAACGCCGGATTCAACCGCTGGGTTCGGGACGGCAACCGGATTTCCCACGCCGTTGAAGACTACGAAGAGGTTCAACTCGATATCGAGGGTTACGATCGCGACCATTATGTGGAGTTGCCGCTGACCCGGCCCGGCTACGACAAAGACGAGCGTGCGCGGAAATCGTTCGCATCAAAGTTCATCACGCAGCAGGTGGACAAGGTCATCAACCTCTGTGTGCTGAAGGAACATCAATCGGCGGGGGTGACTCTAGCGCTCAAGAACATGTCGCACGGGTTCGTGAACAACGTCGCGAGGTCGCATGCTTCGATCACGATGAACTCCTGCAATTCGTTCATCCCGGCCATTGTGCAAATGCCTGTGATCCGGAACAAGGTTGTTCTGCATGTTCTGGATGGCGTCAAGGGCGTTTACAACGGGGGCCCCAGCGCGCGGCCGCAGTTCATCTGGGAGAATAATACGATCTATTTCGCCACCGATCCCGTAGCCGTCGATCACGTCGGGTGGCGGAAGATCGATGAAAAGCGGGTGGCTGTTGGCATGAAGAAGTTGATGGAAGACGGCCCCGACAAATTCAGCACTTTCGTGCATCGCCAACCGGAACACGTGGAGATTGCCGGCGCCCTTGGCCTCGGCGTTTTCGATTGGAATAAGATCGACTACCGGCAGATTCAACTTTGACAGAACCGGGGTCTTGGTAACCCGCGGGAGTGCATGCGGTAAGATAGAAATGAACCCCTGGGTATGCTAGACACCCTTCTGGCCAAGATCTTTGGCACAAAAAACGAGCGTGAAATCAAGAAGATTCAGCCGATGGTTGCGGCCATCAATGAGTTGGAATCTTCCATGCGACAGCTTTCGGATGCCGATCTGGCCGCAAAAACCATTGCTTTTAAAGAGCGCCTGGCGCAAGGCGCGACTCTCGATGACCTGTTGATTGAGGCTTTCGCGGTCGTGCGCGAAGCCGGCCGCCGCACCCTCAATATGCGCCATTTCGATGTGCAGTTGATGGGTGGCATGATTTTGCACCATGGCAAGATCGCCGAAATGCGCACTGGTGAAGGGAAGACCCTCGTCGCCACACTGCCCAGTTATCTCAACGCCCTCGAAGGCAAGGGCGTCCATGTCGTCACTGTCAATGACTACCTAGCCAAACGCGACGCCGAGTGGATGGGTAAGATCTACAAGTTCCTCGGCATGTCGGTCGGCATCATCGTGCACGAACTCGATGACCGCGAGCGCCAGGAATCCTACCGCTGCGATATCACTTACGGAACCAACAACGAGTACGGGTTCGACTACTTGCGCGACAACATGAAGTTCCGCTTGGCGGACTGTGTGCAGCGCCCGCATCACTACGCCATCGTCGACGAAGTGGACTCGATCCTCATCGACGAAGCGCGAACGCCGCTGATTATTTCCGGACCGTCAGAAGAATCGACGGATAAGTATTACCGCGTGAATGGCATCATCCCGAAGCTGGTGCGCGGCGAGGTGATCGAGGGTAAGGAGCCGGGTGAAAAGTACACCACCGGTGACTACACGGTAGACGAAAAGCACCGCTCCGTAGCGCTCACCGAAGAAGGTGTGCTCAAAGTGGAGCGCCTGCTCAACGTGAGCAACCTCTACGATGCGGCGAACATTGAGCTGAACCACCATGTGCAGCAGGGCTTGCGCGCCCACGTGCTGTTCCATCGCGACAAGGATTACCTTGTCCGCGACGGTGAAGTTGTTATCGTCGACGAGTACACCGGACGCATCATGCCGGGACGCCGCTGGTCGGACGGATTGCACCAGGCCATCGAAGCGAAGGAAGCGGTGAAAATCGAGCGGGAAAATCAGACGCTCGCCACCATCACCTTCCAGAATTACTTCCGCTTGTACAAAAAGCTCTCGGGCATGACCGGTACGGCCGAAACGGAAGCGGCGGAGTTCGGCAAGACCTACAACCTCGATGTTCTCGTCACGCCGACGAACCGCCCCATGGTCCGCAAGGATCAGATGGACATTGTGTACCGCACGGAAGAGGAAAAATTCCGGAACGCCGCGAAGGAAATCAAGGAGTGCCAGGAGCGCGGCCAGCCCGTTCTCGTGGGTACGATCTCGGTGGAAAAGTCGGAGAGACTCTCCGGCATTCTGAAGAGGATGGGCGTGCGGCACGAAGTGCTCAACGCCAAGAACCACGAGCGCGAAGCCAACCTCGTGGCCCAGGCGGGCCGCAAGGGCATCGTTACGGTGTCCACGAATATGGCCGGCCGTGGTACTGACATCCTGTTGGGCGGCAATCCGGAGTTCATGACAAAGGAAGCCTGTCTGCGGCAGAACATGGCCGAAAACATCCCCGCCGAGCAGGCCTCTTACGTGAACACGGAAGCGTGGATTTATTTCCAGCACCAGGACAGTTTCTACCGGGTCCCGCGGGCACAGTGGGAAGAAGTGTTCGTGAAGTACAAGCAGCAGTGCGAGGCCGAGCACGCGGAAGTCGTGGCTGCCGGCGGATTGCACATTGTCGGTACAGAGCGCCACGAGTCAAGGCGTATCGACAACCAGCTTCGTGGACGCGCCGGACGCCAGGGCGATCCCGGAGGCAGCCGTTTCTATCTCTCGCTGCAGGACGACCTGCTGCGCATCTTCGGCGGCGAGCGCATCCAGAATCTGATGCTGCGGCTCGGCATGGAAGAGGATGTGCCGATCGAGTCCCGGATGATCACCAAGCGTATTGCCGCGGCGCAGAAGGCGGTGGAGGCGCAGAACTTCGCTGCCCGTAAACACCTGCTGGAATACGACGACGTGATGAACAAGCAGCGGCAGGCCGTTTACGGCATGCGCAACTCGCTGCTGAGCGGCGAGAGCCAGCGCGATCGCATTCTCGAGATCGTGCGCGGCATCATCACCTCCTTCGTCGACACGCGGTGCCCGGACAACGTCAATCCCGGACAGTGGGATTTCATCGGGCTGGAGAACGACGTCCTGACGCAGTTCGGCGTCCGTATTCCACAGCATGAGATTTCGCAATTGAGCCGCGCGGAGATGGAAGAACACATCTTCGACAAACTCAACCAACGCTACACCGAAAAAGAGAATCTCGTCAGCGAACCCGTGATGCGTGAGACCGAGCGCATCATGATGCTGCATGTGATCGACCAGCAATGGAAAGATCATCTGCTGTCGATGGACCACCTGAAGGAAGGCATCGGGTTGCGCGGCTACGGCCAGAAGGACCCACTCGTCGAATACAAGAAGGAGTCCTTCACCCTGTTCAATGAGCTGATGGATCGTATTGAAGACGAGACCATCCGTTACATGTTCTTCTTCCAGATCTCTTCCGATGCACCGGTGATGCCCTTCCGGGAGGATGAAGAGGACGAGGAAGAGGAAGATGACGACACGGCGCAGCGCGAGGCAATGGCTGCCGCAGCCAAAGCGAGCGTCCAGGATCTGACACGTAACATCGTGCGCAAGAAGGATCGCGAATTGGAGCAATTGCAGTTTGTCGGCGGTGATTCAACGACAACCGCTGCTCCCGTGCGCAACGCTAAGGTCGGCCGCAACGATCCCTGCCCCTGTGGTAGCGGGAAGAAGTACAAGAAATGCTGCGGCACCTAGTTCTACTGGCTTTGGCGGCGGCGGCGCAGGGTGCGCTGCTGACGGACGATCTCGGCACAACGAAGCGCGGGGCGGTGGAAACGCCCAAACTCGAAGACGCGGACGTATGGCGCGAGTACGGGCTCAGTGAGGCGGAAACCGCCAAATACGAAGGTGCGCACAAATTCACCGCCACGGCCTGGCGGATGAACGACCCGACGGGCGCACAAGCTGCTTTCCGTTGGTTGCGGCCCACTGAGTCGAAGCCCGGCAATGCCGACGCTTTGTACTATTCGAAGTTTGCGGCACAGTGGAAAGACACTGTGCTCATGACGCACGGCAACTATCTCCTTCGCTTTGAAGGCGGCATGCCTTCACTCGATGAATTGAAGATCTTTCTGTTTCAATTGCCGAAGCTGGACCAGTCTTCCTTGCCCCCCGTACTCGAGTACGTGCCCAAGGACGGGCTCATCACCGGCAGCGACAGGTTCATCAACGGCCCGGCATCGCTGGCCAAGTTTTACAGCAAGCTGAGCCCATCCGCGGTGGGGTTCCATTTTGGGCCGGAGGCAATTGTGGCCCGCTACAACGGATCGGCGGGTCCTGTGGAAATGGCCGTCTTCTACTACCCCAGTAACCCGATGGCGCGGGAGCGCCAGGCGGAGTTTCAGAAAGTGAACGGGGCTGTGGTGAAACGGAGTGGCCCGCTGCTGGCGATTGTCGCCGGCGCCGGCAACGCCGATGATGCGCAGCGCGTACTTTCGCTGGTCAACTACAAAGCGCAGGTTACCATCGACCAGCCGAAGCCTGGCACCACTGTGGAGAACGCAGGCGATCTCATTCTCGCCATCGTGCAGCTTTCGGGCGTGTTGATCTTACTCGCCATCGGTGCGGGCATTATGGTATTCCTCATGCGCTCTTTACGCCGCAAGGCCAGCGGCGGCCAGGAAGATGAGCCAATGACAATGCTGCATCTGGAGGATCGCCGGTAGCCCCATGGCGTTACTCAGTGACGTCGCCCGGTCCTTCCCCTCTGTCGTGCGTCAGCGCGGCGATTGGATCTATCGCGGTGGCAACGTAAAAATCGTCTCTGGCAATCCCTCCAGCGTGGAAGCCCTGGTGAAGGGCAGTCACAAGTACGAGGTCTCGCTGCAGCGCAGCAGCGAAGTCGTGCGGGTCAACTGCACTTGCCCCTATTTCGAAACGGAAGGTCCCTGCAAACACATTTGGGCCACGCTGCTCGCCTCGGTGGATCGCAACTATCTCGATGCCTCTTCTCCGGACAGGCCTGCGCGAATTATTGAGGATTGGGAGATGCCAGAGCTTTCCGCCGCGAAGAAAGAGGCGCCGGCCAAATGGAAGCAGGCGCTGGCCAACATTCACCAGCAGGGGGCGGTACGGCCCTTCGGGGAGCCAGAAGCATGGCCGGATCAGCGCGAAGTGTTCTTCATTGTCGATCCCAGCACGGTGGGCGGAGGCATTGGCGCCAGCTTTTCCTTCAAGGTTGAAGTGCGGGACCTGGGCAAATCCGGCAAGCACGGCAAACTGAAAGAGCTGAAACTTCTCCGCAAGCAGATTGCCGACATCCCCGACGAGCGCGATCGCCGCATTCTCGCTGCCTTGGCCGGAGCAACGCCTTCTACCTATTCCTTCATGGGCGGCATGGATTTCATGCCCACCTCGTTCGCACTGGCACTGCCTTTGGGATTGCCGACCCTGCGGGACATTCTCGAAACCGGGCGATGCATGTTGCGGCGGGAATACCGCGAACAGCCAGACCGGATGCAGCGGCTGGAATGGGATCCGCTCCCACCCTGGGAGTTCCGCGCGGTGATTCATCGCGATGGTCCACAGTACTCCTTGAACGGAGTCCTGTTGCGCGATGACCAGAAGATGGATGTGCGCGTGCCCAACCTGCTGTTCTCCGACGGCCTGCTGCTGGCCCACAACCGGCTCTCCCGATTCGAGCCGGCCAGCGCGTTTCACTGGCTGATCGCTTTGCGTCGCGAAGGCGCCATCCCGTTCCCGGCAAAAGATGCCGTGCAGTTCCAGGTGGAGGTGCTCAAAGGGCCGAAGCTGCCACAGATCGACTGGCCGGAGGACATGCGCTTCGAGGACGTACACGCCGCTCCACGGCCAACGGTGCGCATCGGCCGTAACCCCAAAGTCTACGCCGCCGAAACCAATTCGCTCCGTGCCGAACTGTATTTCGATTACGGCGCCGTGTCCTTCCCTTGGGATCATGCCGAAAGCGGATTCTTCGATGCGGTGGGCCGGCGCTTCATCCGCCGTGACAGATCGTTCGAAGGGACAGTTCTCGAGCGGATGGAACAGATCGGGATGATGCGCAATCAGGATGCTTACGGGCCGCCTGATTCCGCCTGGGAGTTGAGTGAAAAGCGCCTCCCTTCCGCCGTCGGAGAGATGTTGAAGGCGGGCTGGCATGTGGAGGCGGAAGGCAAGGTCTTCCAGACCGCCTCGTCTTTCGACATGCAGGTAACCTCCGGCATCGATTGGTTTGAACTGCATGGATCCGTGCAGTACGGCTCGACGACTGTCGGCCTGCCGGTCCTGCTGCAGGCGCTGCGCAAAGGCGAGACCATGCTGCGCCTCGATGACGGCACGTTCGGGTTGTTGCCGGAAGAGTTTCTGCAGAAATTCGGACCGCTGCTTCGCATGGGCGAGACCGAAGAGGATCACGTACGCTATTCCCGCGCCCAAGCGGGGATCCTCGACGTCTTCCTGGCCGAGCGCGACGTACAGGTGGACGAGGAATTTCAGAAGGCAAGAGAGCGCTTGCGCGGGTTTCAAGGAATGGAGCCGGCCGAGCAGCCCGAACAGTTCCAGGGGGAGTTGCGCCACTACCAGCGGGAAGGGCTGGCGTGGCTCAATTTTCTCAACGCCTACGGCTGGGGTGGATGTCTGGCCGATGACATGGGCGTTGGCAAAACCGCCCAAGTTCTGGCGCTTTTGGAACAGCGGCGCATGGCCGGAGCGGGGCCGTCGCTCGTCGTTGTGCCGCGATCGTTGATCTACAACTGGCAGCAGGAAGCCGGCAGGTTCACTCCTCTCCTGCGCGTACTCGACAATTCGGGAGCGGCGCGAACGAAGGATCCGCGAGATTTCCTCGAGTACAATGTTGTGCTTACTACCTACGGCACTCTCCGCCGCGATGTGGTGGATTTCCGCGAGTTCGAATTCGACTACGTCATTCTCGATGAAGCACAGGCAATCAAGAACTCTTCCAGCGAATCGGCAAAAGCCGCACGGCTGTTGCGTTCGAAGCACCGCCTGGCAATGAGCGGCACACCCATTGAGAATCACCTCGGTGAACTGTGGAGCCTGTTCGAATTTCTGAACCCCGGGATGCTGGGCGGCGTGTCGGTGTTTCAATCGGCGAGCGGTGCGATGCGTAATCCGGACGAACTGACGCGCGTTTTGCTCTCGCGCGCGGTGCGCCCGTTCATTCTACGCCGTACCAAGAGCCAGGTGGTAAAAGAACTCCCCGAGAAGACCGAGCAAACGATTTACTGTGAACTCGATGCCAATCAGCGCAAGCTCTACAACGAACTGCGCGACTACTATCGCGGAAAGCTGCTTGGGCGCATCAGTGAGAAGGGGATGGGGCGATCGAAGTTCCAGGTGCTGGAAGCCTTGCTGCGCTTGCGGCAGGCGGCTTGCCATCCAGCCTTGATCGACGAAGAGCGGGTGACACAGGCCAGCGCGAAGTTTGAAACACTCCTGCCGCAATTGGAAGAAGTGACCGCCGAAGGGCACAAGGCGCTCGTGTTTTCCCAATTTACGTCATTGCTATCGCTGTTGCGGACGCAGTTGGATGCCGGCAAAGTACCTTACGAATACCTGGATGGCGCCACTCGCAACCGGCAGGAACGCGTGGAACGGTTCCAATCGGATCCCGATTGCAAGCTGTTCCTCATCAGCCTGAAGGCGGGAGGCCTGGGGCTCAATCTCACTGCCGCCGATTACGTGTTTCTACTCGACCCCTGGTGGAACCCGGCGGTGGAGGCGCAAGCCATTGACCGTACCCATCGCATCGGCCAGACGCGGCCTGTATTTGCCTACCGGCTGATCGCGCGCGATACGGTGGAAGAAAAGGTGTTGGAGCTGCAGCGCACCAAGCGGGAACTGGCGGATGCCATCATCACCGAGGACAACCGCTTCCTGGGCAATCTGCGGCCCGAAGATCTCGAGATTCTCTTCTCTTAGGCTTCAGAATCCGGTCCACACATGGGCCGCGAACTCCCGCACACGCCGGAATCCCATTCGTTCATACAGGCGGATGGCGGAATTGTTGGCGCTGGTGACAGTAAGGCTCACTTTGCGGCAGCCGAACTCGGCAAATTCGCGTAGCGCGCGCCGCAGTAGCTCATAGCCGATGCCCATTCCGCGCGATTCGGGGGTGACGCAGATCTGCGTGATGTGCCCGACCCCTTCGCTCACCAGGCTGCCGAGAATCAATCCACACGGCAGTCCATTGTCTTTGCGGAACGCGATGCAGGACGCGGGGCCAAAAAAGCGCCCGCAACCTGGATATTGAATAATATTGCCGACGAATCGCCGCGCTCCGGGAATGGACTGATATTGGTCGTTGATCTGGCTGTCGATGTGCCCGCGGTAGGAATGGGCGATCATCTGGGCGGCTTCCTCCTGCCGCTCCTCGCGCCAGGATTCAAACAGCAGCAGATCTTCCGCCTTTGTGCCGCCGTGCCCCCAGATATCACGCTCCCACACCATGAATGTCCGGCGGAACTCGCGGATGCGATTCTCGTACACCATCGGGCGCGACAGCGGCGAGTCCAGCATCATCAGTTGCGATTCCACCCGGCGCACGGCGCAAATGTTGACCAGTTCATCCATCACCGCCTGCAGCAGGCTGTTCTCGCGGGAGAACGTGCGGTGCTGTTTCATCACGTAGATGTCGCCGACAAGGCCCTTGCGATCTTCAGCCAGGAAGTACGAGTAGCCCGCGATCCGCCCGTTCACCAGCACTGCATAGCCGCTTAGCGATTGCAGATCCACGAATTTCATCACCAGGTCGGCGGAGGGGGTGAAATCCCAGTCCAGCATCTCGCGCCACGACTCGGCTTCTTCCCAGAGCATCGGACGAAGATCCGATCCGCTGATATGCCGCAGTTCGATCAGTTCGGTCTGTTGCGCCGCGGATAGGAAAGTGACGCTCATTGTGAGGCTATGGCTTTTTTGAGCCGTCGGCGGAGCGGGCCAGTGGTGCAGCGGGCTTGTCATCGCCGTAGCTCGCCACCAGGTATTCGAGCAGCGCTTCCCGTTCCTTCACTACTGTGCCCCAACCCACCATCTTGGTGATCTCCCGATCCCACTGGCCGCGATTGAGGCGTTGGATATGGATGATGCGCAGCCCATGGCAGCCGCCGCAAGCCCGTTTTTCCTCGGCACGGCCCTTCTCCACCATCGCCGGGTCGGCGGCAAACAGCGCCGAGGACAGAAGCAACAAACAAAACAGTGGCCTCATGTTTTATCCCTCCACCGTGATGCCGATGCGGTCCACGGCATTCCACAAATAGCCCGACGGATTCCATTCGGCCTCAATCGGCTGAACGCGGCCCGCCGAGTCGGTAGCCCGGCAGCAAAGGGTATAGTAGCCCTTCTTCGATGCCTTGAATTCGTGAGTGAATGTGCGCCAGGCAAACTGGAAATTCTCCGCGCCCAGTTTCGCGTCCACCCATTTGGCGCCCCCGTCGGCGGAAACTTCGACACGGGTGATGCGATGCTCGCCGCCGAAGGCGACGCCCATGACAGGCACTGCGCCGATCTTTACCTTCGCCTGATCCAGCGGTTTGCTGAAGAACGAGACCACGGCCATCCCTTCCAGCACTTCCATCTCTTCGGGTTTCGCCGCGCCGCCGGGACCGACACTGAAATTCGGGTACTTGTAAGCGGTGGCGAAGTAGAAGCCTTTGTCGGACTCGGGTGCGAGTTGCAGGTCGTTCACCCATTTCACCCAACTGGCGCCATCCCATCCGGGAACGATGAGCCGGGCAGGGAAGCCGTGCAATTCAGGCAGCGGCTGGCCGTTCATCTCCAAGGCGATGATTGTGGACTCGTGGAGGAGTTTACGCAACGGGACGCTACGGATGAAATCCGGTGTCTTGCCTGCGCCCACATCCATACCGTTGGCAGTGCCGAATTTCGCCTCCGGCTTCACGCCTGCTTTCTTCAGCAGATCGGCGACACGTACGCCGCGCCATTCGGCGTTGCCAATGGCGCCTTTCGTCCACTGCAAACCGGGAATCTTCGGTTTGAAATTCCCCCGGCCATTCCCCGCGCATTCTAACGTGGCGGGCACCTTTACTTGGGCGAATTTTTTCAAATCGTCCAGCGACAGCTCCAGCGGGGAATTGACTAGTCCATGGACCTTCAGGCGATAGGTGGCAGCATCCACTTTGGGACGTGGCAGATGCTGGCGCACGAAGAACCGGTCCACCGGAGTGAGCCAGCTATCGAAGTACTCGACAGGTGTTTCCAGATCCTCAGGGAAGTCGTTGTGGACGAGCATTGGCCGCTTTCCGGGGAAGACAAGCGGGGACTGTGCCCAGGACGGAAGTGATGCGAAGGCGGCAGGCAACAATCTCATCCAGTTGCGGCGGGAGAGCATATCAGGCCTAGCGTACCACGACCCGCCACCGCTTCAGCGAGACAGCCACTTGGCTTCCACCCAGATCGCCACGAGAAGAAAAAACACCATGATGGAGCCGACCAGGGGTAATGCCATGATCACTCCAATTCCCAGCCATTCGGCCCAAAATCCGAGCGACGCCGCCGAAAGAAGGCCTCCCGTCACCGCAAAGGAAAAGAGGCCATTGAAGAGTCCCGGATGATAGTAAGGAAAACGGTCACCGATCTTCTCCACCACCAATGGGTAGATTGCGGCGAATCCACCGCCGATCATCAGCAGCGCTACACCCGCCCCGGATTTGTTATTGGTCAGGCTCAGGATGAGGCAGCCGAGCATCGCCGATACAACGCTTCCCAGCAACAGCCGGCCGTGGCGAACAACCGGCAGAACCGCCTGCATCAGGGCTCGTCCCAGAATCAGCGCCAGCCAGTAGATTGTTACCAGCCACAACGCAGTGTCCGGACCGATCCCCAGCCGCTGCGCCAGAAATAGCGGACCCCAGCCGGCGATGGCCCATTCATTGCCGAACTGGAAGAACAGCAGCAGGGCGAAGAGGATGGCGGCAGGGCTCTTGAAATCGGAGTAAGCTTGCCGCACCGGGATGGCAGCCGGCCGCCGGTCCGCCGCAATCCGCGTGCGCGCGTAATGGCCTGCGAGAAACCCTGGGATAATGCCCAAAAAGATGAGAATCGCTCCCGTGGTGTAGATGTAGTACGTGCCGGCCACCAGCACCGCGGACGTAAGGCTGCCCAAGCCGAAAAAGAGGCCCGAAAGATTGAGCGTTGCGGCTCGATCCTGCTGGTAAACAGGAGACACCAGCGTGAACACGGCGGCGTTGAGCACTCCTGCCGCTGTTCCGCTGCAAAACACTCCGGCCAGCCGCCACGCTTCACCCCGTGGTGGACCCACCGCTGCCAGAAAGAAGAACGCGGCAGCGGCAACCGCTGGTGCAAGCGCCATGACGAAACGCAGGCTACGGCGGCTGAGCAGCCACTGGCTCAGTGGAACGGAAAGCAGCATGCCTCCATTGAGGCTGAGAAAGAAGTAGCCTACGCGCGAGTAGTCAGAATGCAGATGGTAACCCCAGGCCGGAAGCATGGCCCCGAGGAAAGCCATCAGAATTCCGGACAGGTAGAACCCGGTGAAGGCGTTGCGCGCCGCCATGGCTGGCGTCTGTGTGGAAAGAGGAGCCATTGTCGGAGCCACTCACAGCATTCTACTGCTTTTCGTAGCCATCGGTTCGCCGGCATCCCAGAATCCACAGATCGGATTTGCTTGGCTACTTGTTTTCAATGGCTTACAGTTGGCCAATCAATTGCAAATAGGAGAGTAGGGTTGAATTAGAGGTATTCTCCGCTTCGGTGGTGGCAGTTGCCTCCGGCTGAACGGTTTGTCGAACCCGGTGCTTCGGTGCCGGGTTTTTTCTTTGCTACACTAATTGCTTCCGGTTTTCCTTCCGCATGACCACTCTGTACGCCAAATGGATCGATCAGTGGGAATACAAGCTCGCCACCGCCGATACGAATCGTGTTGTCCGGCCCTTTGATTGGGGCGCGGATTGGCTCCTGGAACAGCCTGCCGGTGTCGATGTTCGCGAGAAAGTCCTGCATTATGTGGAGGATGCGGTCCGTCATTCGGATTCCTTCTTCACCCGTCCCGCGCCCACCGACTATCGCCTCAATGGCAACCACCTGACCTTCACCAGTTCGCTGGAATCGCGGTATCCCGAGAACAACACGGTCCACGCCGATTTCTTCCCTACGCCTGAAGATCGCGGACGCGCTGTTGTCGTCCTTCCCCAGTGGAATTCCGATGTCAACGGACATGTCGGTCTGTGCAAACTGCTCAACAAGTTCGGCATCACCGCGTTGCGCATGAGTATGGCCTACCACGACCGGCGCATGCCGCCCGAACTGCAGCGCGCCGACTATCATGTTTCCTCGAATGTGGGCCGTACCATCCACGCCTGCCGTCAATCTGTACTCGATGTAAAGTCATGCCTCAGTTGGTTGGAGCAGCGCGGCTACCAGCGCCTGGCGATCTTGGGGACCAGCCTTGGCTCTTGTGTCGCGTTCATCACCGCGGCTCATGACCGCCGTATTAAGTGCGGTGTCTTCAATCACGTATCCATGTATTTCTCGGATGTTGTGTGGACCGGCCTGTCCACCCAGCATGTGCGGAAAGGGGTAGAATCGCACCTCACCCAGGAGCAGCTTCGAAAGTACTGGTCGGTGGTCAGCCCTGCCACCTATCTGGACCGTCTGCAGGATCGCGACATGCAAGCGCTGCTCATCTGGGCGAAATACGACACTACCTTCCTGCCGGAATTCTCCAAACAAGTGCTATCCGCATTCAAGGAACGGAACTTCCCGCACAAGGTTTTCACTCTTCCCTGCGCCCACTATACAACCGGCAGATTCCCGTTCAATTGGATGGATGGGTTAGCGATGTGTCGATTCTTGCGCAAGAACCTGTAGCCTCTCTCACGACCCTACAAAATCTTGTAGTCTGGTTGCCAAATTTTCGTTGACAGCTTTTCCAACCGGATTTACTATGGTCGTATCACTGAGAAAGGAGGTGGTCCAGTCTAACATATGAGTATTGGTAGTAGATTTTATTCCACGCGCGAGGTGGTCGACTGTTGAGTCGACTGCTCCTACGTAGCTGGCAACGTTCAGTGGCGAGGCCAAAGTTCCTGTGGATCGGCCACCTCTGCGCGAGAGTAGAAGACCAGCGATAGCCACCGGTTTTCTGCCTACGGCTATGGAAAGACCCCGCTTGGGCCTGAGGGCCTGGACGGGGTTTTTCTTCTTGGTAACGACATTAGGGGCGGAATGGAAAATGGCGAGGACTCCCTTGCGGGCTAATCTCCGTGGAGTCAGCGCGGTGAGCAAAGAGGTGGTGTGGGCCAGCGGGACCAACGGCACGGTTGTGATGAGCAACGATGGTGGGGTGAACTTCTATCATCGGCCTGTCCCCGGCGGTGAGGCGCTGGATTTCAGAGACATTGAGGCGCGAAGCATAGACACGGTCTATCTGATGAGTTCCGGGCCGGGCGATGCTTCCCGCATCTACAAAACGCAGGACAGCGGCGGATCCTGGCGCCTGCAACTGACCAATCCCGACAAGGATGGGTTTTTCGATGCTCTCGCCTTCTGGGATGACAGCCGGGGGCTGGTGCTCGGCGACCCTGTCAACGGGCGGTTTTCGATCCGCATCACTGAGGATGGCGGTGAAACCTGGAGGGCGGTGGAAACAGAAGCCATGCCGGCTGCGCGTGCCGAGGAAGCAGCGTTTGCCGCCAGCGGTACCTGTCTCTCCGTTGCCCCCGGAGGGTTGGCTTGGTTTGTCACGGGTGGCGCCGGCGGAGGCCGTGTCTTCCACTCGCGCAACTGGGGTAAGACTTGGACCGTGGAGGAAACCTCCGTTCCTCATCCGGTCGCCTCCAGCGGACTCTTCTCGATTGCCGCCACGGCAGGCGGATGGATTGCCGTGGGCGGCGATTACCGGCAGGAAGTAAACGGAGCAGGAAATCTGGCACTCAGCAATCTGCAGGTGAAGGCTGCCCCTCCGATTTTTCTTTCCGCCGTAGTGTGGCGCAGCGCAAAGGAAGCGATTGCCGTAGGGCCGCGGGGCACGTTCCGCTCCACCGATTCGGGCCAGACGTGGGAACTTGCGAGCGAAGAAGGGTTCCACACCCTATCCACGACTGTCAACGGCGCATTATTTGCCGCAGGGGCTCGTGGCCGCATTGCGCGCTGGGACTGAGATAATCAGGAACATGTCGAAGACGATTCTTTTCCTGCTTGCCTGTAGTTTGCTTGCCCAGAATGCGCCTGAGCCGATCCAGCAGCCATGGGAAGGCGTCCCTGAGGGGTTCCGCCAGTTACCGGTTGGCAAGTTCCGCATTCCCGCCAACAGAGCCGAGTGGACCAGGCATCGGGGATCCGTGCAAAAGATCGTCATCGCCTCATTAGGAGAATTGCCTCCGCGACCTCCGGTGAGCCAGGTGCGGGTTGTTGCCAAGGAGAATCGCGACGGCTACACCTTGGAGAAGTTCGTTTTCTTTAACGGCGTGGATACGGAGGTGCCGGGCTACATCGCAATCCCAACCCAGCGCAGCGGGCGGCTCCCCGCGATACTCACCATGCACGGGCACAGTTCGAGCAAGGAGAACATGTTCGGGCAGCAACCCACCTCCCAATTCGTGAGCGAGGAATTGGTGAAGAATGGATTCGTTGTGTTGGGAATCGACAACTACTTCAATGGCGAACGCAAAGGGAAAGGGCCGGCTGGCACGATGGAGACGATGGCCCGCGGCGCCGACCAGGAAATGTCCTTGTTCAAACTCAACCTCTGGTTGGGCCGCACGCTCTGGGGCATGATGCTGCGCGATGAGCAGATTGCGCTCGACTACCTGGCCTCCCGTCCCGAAGTGGACGCGAACCGGATTGGGGCACAGGGCATGAGCATGGGCAGCACCCGCGCCTGGTGGCTCGCCGCCATCGATGAGCGCATCAAAGCGGTCGTGGGAGTCGCCTGTTTCACCCGCTATGAAGACCTCATCGCTACGCGAAATCTACGCGCTCATGGGATTTATTATTTCGTTCCCGGATTGCTCAAACATTTTGATTCGGAAGGGGTTATGGCGTTGCTGGCACCCCGGCCGTTCCTCGCTCTCACTGGAGACAGTGATGCCGGGTCGCCGCCGGTTGGCATGAAGAAGCTCGAGGATATCCTCAAAGCGGTCTATCGGATCCACGGCAAAGCGGAGAGCTTTGAGAGCATAATCTACCCCCAAACCGGACACGTCTACAACGAAGATATGCACCAGCGCATGGTGGCATGGTTCCGCAAGTTCCTTTGAGATGTACTGCTCGCGCGAGTGTATTGTATTGATAATGAATGATTTGTCCCGTTGTCCTGAGCTTCGTAAATAGGAAAATTTGCACCGCTGTGTCATACTGGTATGTAGGCCAAAAGAGGCTAACTATCCAGCTATGACGCAGTTAAGCGAGGCGGTTGCCCGCTATCACAAGATTGTTGAGTCGGAAACCTACCGCGACATGGGGTGGGCCGACGCTCTGCGCCAGAAAATGGCGGAACAGGGGTTGGTTGTTTCCACCCGTGCCGTTTGTCCGGTGCTGCGTCCGCACTTTCTCAGTGCCCGGCAGTATGCCTCTCTGACCAAAGCCTCCGAATCCTTGATGACTTCCATCCATCGCGTGAAGCAGATGGCGCTCGCTACGCCTGCACTGCAGGCGCGGATGGAACTGCTCCCGGCGGAGAAGATGCTCGCCTCCATTGATCCGGGGTATTCCTATCTCTCCGTTGCATCGCTGCTCGAAACCTACGTCAACAACGGTAGCCTCCGGTTCATGGAGTACGTGGCCGATGCCCCGATGGGCATGGCTTACAGCGAAGTGCTGGCCAACCTCTTCCTGGAAACAGCGCCTGTGAAGGAGTTCAAAAAGAAACACTCCTTGACGAAATTGCCCGGCACAAAGCCCCTGCTCAGTGCGCTGCTCAAAGCATACAAGAGCTTTGGCGGCAAGAAACTGCCGAACATTGCCATTGTTGAACTGAAGCAACCATTCCAGACCACCGAGTCGGCCGAATACCATCTGTTGGCGGAGACTTTTCGCAAGCAAGGGTACCCGACAGAAGTCCTGAACCTCGATCAGATTGAGTACAGGAATGGTGTGCTCCGCCGCGGCGATTACGCCATTGACCTGGTGTACCGCTGTGTGAAGGTCCAGGAATTCCTCATCCGCTACGATCTTACCCATCCGCTGGTTCGGGCCTACAAGGACCACGCAATCTGCATGGTGAACAGCTTCCGTGCGGAACTGGCCCGGAAGAAGGCGGTGTTTGACCTGCTGACTGATGACGCGATCGTGGGATCCTTCCCGGCGGCCGAGCGAAAGGTATTGCGCGAATCGATTCCGTGGACGCGCATGGTGGGCGCCACGACGACGATGTACCAGAATCAACAGGTGGATCTGGTGGAATTTATCCAGCAGCACCGCCAGACGCTGGTCTTGCGGCCGAACGACGATCATTCCGATCAGCACGAGTATCGTGGTTGGGAAACGGACGACGCCGGTTGGGAACGCGCCGTGCGCACAGCACTACGCAATCCCTACGTCGTGCAGGAGCGCACCGAGCCCTCGGTGGCCACTTTCCCCGTGTACCAATTCGGTTCGCTCGAGTTCAAGCCGTTGCGAGTGGACGTCCATCCGCATTCGCTTCTGGGCAAAGTGCAGGGATGCTCGAGTTGGATTTCGCCCGTGGAATCGACGAAATTCTCCACGCTGCACGGCATTGCCCCCACCTTCGTGATCGACGGGAAGTGACCGCAACTTAGCGGCCGCTGAAGTAACGCCGCAGCGTGACCTCGGACGGCGGAGCCGTGACGAGCGAAACCAACACCACAAGTAGCGCGGAAATCAGTGTCATCGGGACCACGGGCATGAGGCCAAGGATTGCCGTGCCGTTTGCGGTGCGCGAAACCAACTCCCACTCCCCGACCTTCCAGATGGCAGCCGGTGGTCCCAGTGGCGCCGGGACCGCGGACTGAAATACAGCGACGGCGATCACCGCTCCAGCCACCCACACTGTACAAGCCAATGCGCCCCACTTCGTGCTCCGTTTCCAAAACAATGCCGCAAAGAGCAGGGGAGACAGCGCCGAGAAGCCCGAGAAAGCAAACTGCACTGCGAGATCGAAGATACTGGCCGGGTACTCCAATGCGATCAGGTAGGCGAAAACAGTAAGGATAACGACAAAGAGTCTTCCCATATTCACCTGCACCGTCTCGCCAAAACGTTCTTTCCCGCCGTAAAAGGCAAAAACATCCTCTGTGAACATCGTGGAAAGGGCCAGAATTTGAGAATCGCTCGCCATTACCGCTGCCATGATGCCGGCGCCGAGCAGACCTGCCAGCCACAACGGGGCATACTTCTGGAGCAGGAGCAGCACCACATCGTCGGCCGAGGATCGGGCCCTCAGTTGCCCCCGTTCCACCACGGAGAGTTGCGGGCCATTACGGGCCAATTCCTGCCGGGCAACAATCTTGTCCTGGATTTTCTCCACATCCGTCACGCGGTTGGCCGCGACCCCCAGGAAAACACACGGCATCCAGATGGCGAGAATACACAATGGGTAGAAGATGACTGTCTTCTTAAACTGATTCATGTGCCGGGCGGTGAGACAGAAGATGGCAATGTGCGGAAACGCGATCGACGAGAGGGGGATAAAGGTGTAGCTCAAGAAGAACAGCGGGGGGACGCGCTCGCGCGTCAGTAAATACGACGTCATCGGCGATTGCTGCAACTCATGCATGGCTTGCTCGAAACCACCCATGCGCGTGCCAATCAGGGCCAGCGCCGCGGCGCCAAAACAGAGAAAGAGCACCGTCTGAAAGGCATTCACCCAGGCAGTACCCCGCATGCCTCCGAAAAAGACATAGCTCATCACGGTTATGGCGACCACCGCCCCGCCCATCCAGTAGGGGACCAACCCGCCGCTGATCGCTTTCAGCGTGGAACCGCCTCCCATCACTCCAATAATGATGTAGGGGACCAGCAAAGCGGCTTGCACGACGAAGATTACGGTCCCAATGTGGCCGCATTCCCAGCGGTCACGGAACATTTGAACCGGAGTCATGAATCCGAACTTCTTGCCAAGGGCCCAAATTCGGGTTCCGATCACGAACAGCGTGAGCGGGATGATCAAGGCGGAGGAGGATGCCATCAATCCGTAGGTGACAATGCCGTTGTGGAAGGAATGACCGCTCGATCCGAGGATCGTGAACGCGGTCATGTTGGTGCCGAACAGGGAGAGAAGAAACACATACGGGCCAAGCGAGCGGCTGGCGAGGAAGTAGTCCTCCGCCCCGCTGGGATGGGGGCGCCGGAAAGCAAAGATACCTATATAAAGAACAATCCCCAGGTAGGCGAACACGAAAAGGGCTGGTATCATTCGGCTTTGCGTCCGGGGGAGGATTCCCCAGCGGCTTCGGCGTCAGCTTCGAGAGCGCTTGGCCAGGCGACACGGACCAGAAACCACATCAATCCCGCAATTCCGATTGTGTAGAGCGCATGGTAGGTAAGACCCGGAGGCAGGAATCCGAATGTGAGTGGGGTAGCAGCCTTCCAGTTCCAGAAATCCTGATGCAATGCCCAATAGGCGAGCACGAGGAGAATCAGTGACGCTCTCTTCATGAGATGTAGTGTAGAACAGCGCGGGGGGAGGATTGCGAGAGGGATGTAGAGGAGGGAGTAGTTTCTCTTTTTGGGGAGCGGGCGGCGGGATTCCCGCTCCCTGATCCTATCTTGATTTTGACTAGGCCCCAGTGGCCTTTTCCTTACCTTTTCCGGCGGGTTTCGTGACCTTACGCATTTCCGAAAGCCAGGATGGCGGACGGCCACGGCGCTTTCCACGGCCTCGAGCGAGGCGCTCAAGGCTGAGGATTGCTTCTTCAATCTGCTCGCGCTCCGCGCGCAGATCCTGCAACATCTTATTGACGTCCATATCAGAACAACCCCAAGTCGAATTTGGATCGGGCTGACTGTTCCGTTTTCGGAACAGACGGATTCAGTCTGCTTGCAGACTGTACTGTCAGTTTAGTCTCATCCAGCAGGTAATATCAAGAGTCTGTTCTGAAAACAGAACAAAATTTGCGGATCGCCGCGAACTGCCCCCTTTTCACCCACAGATGGGGTGTGCCGTAGCCGGTGGGTATGTCATCGATTATGAGAAAACTCCCGCCACGGGGCCGGGAATCTCTTGAAACTCGAAGCCGTACGCTGCGAGGAAGACGGAATTAGCGCGGCAGCTTCCGCTTCCAATGAAAGTAAAACGGCAGTCCCGCGAGGATAATCCCAATCCCCATTAGAGATTCGCGGGGAGAACTGCGCAGGGTGGAAGCGAGCAGGGCAATGGCCACCAGTACAAAAAGTCCCGGTACAACAGGATATCCCACCGTACGGTATGGCCGGGGCATATCCGGCCTCTTCTTGCGTAGAACGATCACCGAAGCTGTGGCCATTCCATAGAGAATCCAGGTGGAAAAAATCACATAGGTGAACAGTTGCTCGTAGCGGCCGCTCAGAACGAGGATGGCGGACCACACACACATCGCAAGAATTGCATTCGATGGCGTGCACCAGCGCGGATGCACCACGGAGATAGGACGGAAGAACATTCCGTCTCGCGCCATGGCGTAAGGAACTCGGGATCCGGTCAGGATCGAGCCATTGAGTGCAGCAAAAATCGAGAGCATGGCGGCCAAACTCACTGCCGCAGCGCCGGAATCACCCATGATACGGCGCATCATTTCGGCGGCGACGCGATCGGTGGTGGCCACCTGTTGCGCGCTGAGGACGAAGAAATAGGCCGCATTGGCAAGTAAATAGATGACGACTACGGCCAAAGTCCCAAGGATGAGCGCTCGCGGAAGGTTCTTTTCCGGATTGCGGATCTCGCTGGACACCATGGCCACGTTGTTCCAGCCATCGTAGGCCCAGAGCGCGGCCACCAGCGCGGCAAAGAAACCGGCGATGCCGCCCGTCGCGGTAGTGCTGGTGCCAAAGTTCGCACTGTTGGCGACCGGGGTGGTCAGGCCGATGACGATGATAGCCCCGATTAGAGCCACTTTGATCACCGTCAACCCCACCTGCACGCCGCCGCCGAAGCGGACTCCGAAGTAATTTACCCCGGCGAGCAGCAGAATCACCGCCATCGCCAGCAGTTGTCCATAACGCAGTTCCAATGGGCCGCCGTCCGGTCCAAGGGGAATGGGAATGTAGAGTAACACTCCCTCGAGTCTGGGAAAGAAATTGGCCAGGTAGTAGAAGAATGCCGTCGCCAGCGTCGCTATCGAGCCGCTTTTCCCAATCCACATCTGAGTCCACCCATAGATAAACGCCCAAAGTGGGCCATAGGCTTCCCGCAGATAGGCATACTCCCCCCCCGCTTCAGGGAGAGCGGCGGACAATTCCGCATAGGTGAGTGCTCCAGCCAACGAGAGCAGTCCGCCGAAGACCCAGACGGCAAACACGAGTTCCGGCGAACCAACGGCATTCACCATCGTCTTGGGAACAAGGAAGATCCCGCTGCCTATGACTGTGCCGACCACGATGGCGGCAGCAGCCCAGACTCCCAGTTCCCGGCGCAATCCGCTGGGTTCGACGCGCACGCCATCAGCCATGTAGGGTCTCCGTGGAGGTGGATTTTTCCGTAAGAATGTACGACACAAGAACCCCAGTGAGGAAAGTGACCGAGGTGCCGATCAAAACATACCAGGTAAAGGCGATCTTAGTGCCGAATTTGACGTAAAACATTGTCAACAGGCCGGCCGTCATGCCGGCCATGGCCGCCTTTTCCCCTACGCGGCGTGTCAGCAGGCCAAGCAGGAATACCCCCAATAGTCCTCCATAGACAATAGAGGCTATCCCCAGTCCGGCTTCCAGCACGCTGCCCCATTGCCGGGCGAGAAAGCCGATGGCCACCAGCACCAGGCCCCACACGACGGTGGCATATTTGGCCATCGAAAGAAGGTGCGCTTCCGCCGCAGCAGGGCGTAAGATTTTGTAAAAATCCATGATTGTCGTCGATGCCAGGGCGTTGAGGGCTGCGCTCAGGTTGGACATGGCGGCAGCGAGAATTGCGGCCATAATGAGCCCGGAGATTCCGACCGGCAATTGCTCCCAGATGAAGCGGGGATAGATCTGATCCACAATGGCCGGGCGCGCGATGCCGTTGTCCGCGTAGTAGACAAAGAGCATCAGGCCGATCATGAGGAACATGCTGAACTGGAGCAGAATCACGAACCAACTGGAGAAGAGCGCAGCGCGGCTTTCGCCCTCGGTTTTTGCCGCGAGCAGACGTTGCACCATCAACTGTTCGGTACCGTGGCTGGCGGTAGTGAGGAAGGCGCCCCCGAGGATACCGGCCCAGAAACTGTAGCTTCGGGTAAAGAATGCAAGCGTGGGTTCGAAGCGGAAATCGAAGATTTGCAGCTTGCCGGCTGCCGAGGTGACCTCCATCACATGGGTCCAACCGCCGGGAATGGCCTGAAGGATGACGAAGAAGCTGACAATGGCGCCGAGGATGTAGAGGAACATCTGGATGACGTCGGTCCAAATGACGGCAGTCATACCGCCCTCAAAGGTGTAAAAAAGTGTAAGGCAGACAATTACGATAATCGATAACATGTCTCCAGTGCCGAGGATGATGGAGACCACAATCGATATCGCAAAGACCCGCACTCCTTCCGCTAAGGCCCGCAGGATGAGAAAACTGCCGGCGGTCAGCTTGCGGATGTTGGGGCCAAACCGGCGCCGCATCAGCTCATAGGCCGTGTACATCTCCCCACGGAAATAGTGGGGAAGAAAGAGCAGGGAGATGATGATCCGGGCAAGAAGGTAGCCGAGCACTACCTGGAGAAAGCCCAGATTACCGTTAAAAGCAAGCGCCGGAGTTCCAATGATGGTGAGGGTGCTTGTCTCTGCCGAGACGATGGAGAAGCCGATCGCCCACCAGGGGGCGTTGCGACCTCCCAGGAAATAGTCCTTCAGGCTTTTCTGTGTCTCTTTGAACCGGGCTCCGAACCAAGTGATGCCGATGAGGTAGAGCGCAATGATTGCTAAATCGAGATACCGCATGGACCTAGGGGATTCTAGCACAGACATGTAGGGGAACCTTATGCGGCACCCCTCGCCTGTGGGGGAGCAATGTCATTTGTCCACCGTATGGATGGGTGTAGGACTAACCATCTATGATGAATACAGATGAGTGGATTTCCACCGGATCTGCGAGCACGTAGCTTAGCCGCCTTGCGCGATAGCACCATCGATGTATTGATCCTCGGCGGCGGGATCAACGGAGCTGGGATTGCCAGAGACCTGGGATTACGGAGGCAGTCGAACGACAGCCTGCAGGTTGCCCTTGTCGACAAGGGCCATTTCGCTTCGGGCACATCGGGACGAAACAGCCAGTTGATTCACGGCGGGCTGCGGTATTTAAAGTACTTAAAGATGGGGCTGGTGAAGGAATCGCTGAGGGAGCGTGCCGTGTTGCGCCAGATTGCTCCGCACCTGGTAGAGCCGCTCGCGTTTCTCATGCCGATCTACAGCCGCATCGACAAGCTGAAGTACACGATGGGCTTAAGCATGTACGACCAGCTTGCCGGCGACAGCAATATTTCCAGGCATCGGGAAGTGAGCAAAGGCGAGATTGCGCAACTGGAGCCATCCATTTCCACCAAAGGTCTGGTGGGTGGAGCGATCTTCTACGATTGCCAGGTGCATTCGGCGCGCTTCGTGCTGGAAAACCTGTTTGATGCTGCCCTGAACGGTGTCCATCTCGCTAACTACGTGGAAGGTAAACCCGTGGAGCGGATGCCCGACGGGATGTGGCGAGTGCAATTGACAGACCTTTTGACTGGCGAAGGTCTGGAGGTCAGGGCGAAGAAGGTAGTGGATGCGACCGGCCCGTGGAGCCAACCGGGTGAATCCGCGCCACGGCTGGTGCGCGGTTCGCACATTATTCTCAACCGCCTGACGGCGGAAGAGCATGCGCTGGCCTACTTTGATGACAACGGACGGATTGTGTTCTTCATCCCGTGGGGCAGCCAGAAGCAATTGACATTGTTAGGCACCACTGACGTTGAGCACAAGGGCAACGCGGATGATGCCCGTATCAGCCAGGAGGAAGTAGACTACCTGCTGTCGATTGCCCAAAAGCTGTATCCGAATGCGGGCTCGCTCAAGCCGCTTGGCGCGTTCAGCTCGTTGCGCCCCCTGGTGTCGGACGGATCGTCGTCGGCCACTGAGGCGACACGGGAACACAAGATCTGGAATACAAAGGACAATATCCTCCGCATCCAGGGTGGTAAGTACACCATTTACCGGCAGATGAGTGAAGAGGCCGTGAACGCGATTCTGAAGGAACTGTCTCCCTGGCTGGCGACTCCTTCGCACACGGCAACGCAACCACTTTGTGGCAACACGCCGAAAGCGTTAGAGAGGCTGCGGCACGATGCGAACTCGTTGAGCGAGCAATATCGTTTGTCGCCGGCAGATGTCGAGTCTGTGATTCGCGAATACGGACTGCATACTCCGGACGTGCTGGCGATGACACCGGAGGAGGATTTCGGCTCCATCCGGCGAACGGAGTTCGCCCGTATTGCTTTTGCCGTGCAGCACGAGATGGCGGTGCGCCTGGCCGACATTCTGCTGGTATCCACCTATATCGGCTATGACCGTCATTGGGACATGGCGCAACTGGAGCCCTATGCCTACCTGGTTGGTTCGTGGATGGGATGGGATAGCGCCCGCCAACATGAGGAAGCCCAGGATGTGCTGCAACGGGTCGGCCTTCCGGGAGCTGGCGACTAAATGCGTGGGAGGCTACGGCGCTTCTGGTGGCTGCTGAAGCGCTCTTTCGTCGCCTCTTACGAAGATGGGTGTTTTGGTGTCGCTAAAGGCGCCGCATATTCGGCGCTGCTTTCCTTCATTCCAGTGCTGACCGCGGTAGCGGCCATTCTGGTGCAGTTCAATGCCGAGCGTGTTTCGCGCATCCTTTCTGAATTTCTCTTTGTTGTTGTGCCACCGGGCACCGAGGACCTGGTGCAGTACGGATTTGAGAAGCGCGGGGAACGTCCCGTCTACCTGCTGGTGACTGCGACGCTGCTTTCGCTGTGGGCTGCCAGCGGTGTGATGGCGACCCTTATGGAAGGATTTCAGTCGGTGTATCGCATTCCTAATGGAAGGCCCTTCGTACGCCAGCGTCTGGTTGCGATTGCGCTTGTCCTGATTGGCGCCGCGCCGGTGCTGATGGCTTCGGCGCTGTTGCTGCTCGGCGGTTGGATCGAACAATGGGTGTTCACTGCTCTCGGCTTCCTGCCGGTCGGCGAGCAGGTGCGAGGCTGGATCCTGGTGGTGGGTGTATTCGTGCGCTACACGATATCGCTCGGTGCGATCGCGATGGCGACAGCGGGGTTGTTCTACTTCGGGCCGAACCGGCCGCAGCAATGGACCGCCGTCTGGCCGGGTGCGTTGCTCTCCACCAACCTCTGGCTGATCTCTACCATCTGCTTCGCCTGGTATGTTCGCAACATCGCCAACTACAACGTCATGTACGGAAGCATCGGAGCGGTCATCGCCATGCTGGTTTGGATGTACGTGCTTGCCGTCATCGCGCTCATCGGTTGCGAGTATAACGCCGAGCGCGAGCGCATGATTACGGGGAAGTAAAAGAGCGACTGCCGCACTTGGGTGGTCTAGGCAAGCGGCAGTCGCGTGTGCCGGCGGAGTAGGGAAATGAAGGGACCTCCAAACCGGCAGACACTTGCGCTGGCGCCAATGGTTTTGGGTCCAGCTTCAACCTCCAGATCGGCGGGGCGATTGGAGCGGATTAGGTGAAAAAGGCGAACCCAATGCTTTACCCTAAGCCATTGCGCGAATGACGCCTGAGAAGCAATCAGCCTTTTCGCTTACCGGATGGGAAATTCATCCGATTCCGAACGCGCTTCTCTCGACAATTTTCGGGCGGGTCTCACTCAGCGGCCTCGTTTCTTTTTGCCGGGAGTTGTTGCAGGGGGGAGAGAAAGGAAGGTGCGCCGCTGCATGCCCATCAGCATGACAGAGTTCACGCGGTGCGCGGTGGCATGATGGAAAGACCGCGATGATCTACTTGAATGCAGAGCAAGTGCATGCCCTGTTGCGCTGGGAAGATTTGTTGACGGCGATGGAGGGTGCGTTACGGGCGTTCTCTGCGGGCCGTGCGCGGCAGCCATTGCGAAGCGTGACGGAACTTCCCGAAGGCGGGTGTCTGTTTGCCATGCCGGCGTACATTCCGGAACCGCCTTGGCTGGGCACGAAGCTGGTTTCCATCTGTCCCGGCAACGCGGCATTGGGGAAGGAGACACATCAGGCCACTCTGGTGATGCTGGATGCCGGGACAGGCGAAATGGCTGCGGTGCTGGAAGCCGCACACTTGACGGCGATGCGGACAGCCGCGGTTTCGGCGCTGTCGACGCGTGTTTTGGCGCGGAGCGATGCTCAGCGGTTGTGTGTATTGGGGAGTGGAGCGCAAGCCCGGGCGCATGTGGAGGGATTCCGGCAATTGCGGGACTGGCAGTGGATTCGGGCGTGGAGTCCTTCCTTGGCGCGGCTGTCGCGGTTTGCGGCGGAGTGCGGAGTGGAGGGTGCGCCGTCGGCGGAGACCGCGGTACGCGATGCCGATGTGATTGTGCTGGCAACGTCATCCGCTGTACCCGTGCTGCGTGCGGATTGGGTTGCAACAGGCGCGCACGTCATTTCCGTCGGAGCCCCACGGCCATCGGAGCGCGAGATGGACCCGGAGTTGTTGCGAAGGGCTCGTGTGTTCGTGGATTCGCGGGTGTCGGCACTGGCGGAGTCGGGAGATGTTCGGGAGAGCGGAGTGCCGATTGTCGCCGAGTTGGGGGAAGTGCTGGCAGGTGCCTCTAAGGGTCGAATGCGCGACGATGAAATCACCGTGTTCAAGTCTTTGGGATTGGCCGTAGAGGACGTGGCCGCCGGCGCCATGGTCCTGGCAGCATGGCGGAGGCAGGAATGAGAGCGGTCCTGTTGCTGGCGACGGTGCTGGCGTTGCACGCCGAACGGCAAGTGGAGCGCATCGGGCGTGGAGTGGTGGCTGTGACCATGCCCGATGGCAGGGCCTTCCTCTCGTGGCGGTTGCTCACTTCCGACACGAGCGGCGCAGAGTTTCAGGTATATCGACACGACGGCGGGCAATCCACCCTGATTACGGATGCGCCGCTGCGGGGTGCAACATTCTTCGTCGATGAGGGAGCGAAGCAGGGCGTGTCCTACTCCGTGCGCTCTGACAATGGCGAAAGCGCTCCTGTATCCCTGTCACGGCAGCACTATCTTTCCGTTCCTCTGCAAACGTTGGAGGGATATACTCCCAACGATGCTTCGGTAGGAGATCTCGATGGCGACGGAGAGTACGAGATTGTTCTGCATCAAACGGGAGTGGGCTTCGACAACTCCCTCGCCGGGGTTTCGAGCGAGCCGATCCTTGAGGCCTACAAGTTGGATGGAACAATGCTGTGGCGGATCAACCTCGGGAAAAATATCCGGGAAGGAGCCCATTACACGCAGTTCCTGGTGTACGATTTCGACGGCGATGGCCGCGCGGAAGTGGCATGCAAAACCGCCGATGGATCCGTGGATGGAACGGGTGCGGTGATTGGCGATGCTCAGGCCGATTACCGCAACGCCAGCGGCTATGTGCTCAGCGGGCCGGAGTATCTCACCATCTTCGACGGAATGACTGGTAAGGCACTGGCGACCGAGGAGTATATCCCGCCGCGCGGCAATGTCTCCAGTTGGGGTGACAACTATGGGAATCGTGTGGACCGCTTTCTTGCGGCAGTGGCTTATCTCGATGGGGAGAGACCGAGTCTGGTGATGACACGCGGCTACTATACCCGAGCGGTGTTGGTGGCGTGGAACTGGCGCGATGGGAAATTGACGCGGCTATGGACTTTCGATAGCGACGCGGGAGATGCTTCGAACCGTGCCTATCGCGGAGAGGGGAACCACAATCTCTCCGTGGCCGATGTCGATGGCGATGGCAAAGATGAAATCCTCTTTGGCGCTGCGGCGATTGATGACGACGGCAAGGGGTTGTACGCCACCGGCATCGGGCACGGCGATGCGATGCACGTGTACGATCACGATCCGGAGCGGCCCGGCTTGGAGGTGTTTCACATTCAGGAAAAGGTGAGTGGTGAAGGCGCAAACATGCGCGATGCCCGCACGGGTGAGGTGCTGTGGAGCAAAGCGACGGTATCGGGCAACGAAGGTCCTGGGCGCGGATTGGCCGTTGATATTGACCCGCGGCATCCTGGTTCGGAAGCGTGGGTCTCAGGCGGCGGTATCCGCGGTCTTTTCAACGCCAAGGGGGAACGCATTTCGGACCGGACCCCGAGTTCCTGCAATTTCGCCATCTGGTGGGATGGGGATCTGCTGCGCGAACTGCTGGATCGCACGGTGATCACAAAGTGGAATTGGGAAACATCCACCGAGCAGGTACTGTTGCGTGGTGAGGGATGCGAATCGAATAACGGGACGAAAGCCACGCCGGTGCTGAGCGCGGATCTGCTGGGCGATTGGCGGGAAGAAGTGATCTGGCGGAGCGCGGATAACAAGGAATTACGGATCTACACAACGACCATTCCCACAGAATATCGGTTCCCGTCGTTGATGCAGGATGCGCAGTACCGGCTGAGCATCGCGTGGCAGAACGTAGGGTACAATCAGCCGCCGCATCCGGGGTTCCGCCTGGGAGGGCAGTAAGTGATAGAGAGCGGCAAAGGCCGAGTCCTGGGCGCAACCGTCTTGTTCTGACGCCGTCGCTGATACAATTTTCCTCATGCAACGGCGGAGCTTCGTTAAGGCCTCTGGGCTCGGGATGACCGCGCTTTCGGCGCAACGCGTGCCAGGCGCGAATGACCGGGTAAACATCGGGCTAATCGGTTGCGGCGGACGCGGGCGCGGTGTGGCCCGTTCCATGCGCGAAGCGCCGAACGTTGCTTACACCGCGGTGGCCGATGTCTACAAACCCAACGGTGATCAGGCTCGCGAATGGGCCGGCGCGGATGCGAAATATTTCTCCGATTTCCGCAAATTGCTGGAGCTGAAAGATGTGGATGCGGTTCACATCGCGACTCCGGATCACTGGCACGCGATCGCAACCGTGCTCGCCTGCCAGGCCGGCAAAGATGTGTACGTGGAAAAACCCGTGTCGCTGACAATCCGCGAAGGCAGGGTAATGGTGGAGGCGGCGCGCAAGCACAACCGCATTGTGCAGGCGGGCACACAGCATCGCTCGGCGCCGCATTTTCAGAAGATCGCCGAGATCATCCAGCGCGGAGATATCGGCGCGGTGCGTTTTGTGCGGGTGTGGAACTACGCGAATCATTCGCTGGCAGCGATGCAGCCTCGTCCGGATGAGCCTGCTCCGGAGGGACTGGATTGGGATATGTACGTGGGGCCGTCGCCGAAGGTTCCTTTCAATCCCTTTCGCTTCCTGGGGACGTACCGCTATTTCTGGGATTATTCCGGCGGCTATATCACCGACTTTGGAAATCACCGTCTGGATACGATGCAGCAGATCATGGGTGTGACTGCGCCCCGAACCATTTCGGCTTCGGGTGGGCTGTACGTGGTGAAGGATGGCCGGGAGACGCCGGACTTCCTTTCGGTCACTTATGAATACGACAACTTCATCGCCACGTATGAAGGATCGAACCTGAACGGACATGGGATGGGTGGGCGCACTCCAGGGCACCGCTACTACAACGCCCGCGGAGAGTGGGATCAGCCCAACGGAATCGTATTCTACGGAACCGACGCCACCATCTACGCAGAGCGAATCGGCTGGGAGATTTTCCCCGAGCCCGAAGCCCCAGCCATGGCGGGGCGGCGTGGGGCAGCCGTGCCCGCAAGAAAGCGGGCCGCTTCCGTGAAACGCATGTGGGAGAACGTGGAAGAGCCGACGAAAGCACACTGCCGGAACTTCGTGGACTGTGTCCGGTCCCGGAAGACTCCCAATGCCGATATTGAGATCGGGCATCGCGGCACTTCGCTGGCGTTGCTGGGCAACATTGCCATGCGAACGGGGCTGAAGCTCCATTGGGATGCTCAGCGCGAAGACTTCCGCGACGCTCCGGGAGCGTCAGCGCTGCTCACGCGGAAGTACCGCAAGCCCTACGATTGGATCAAGCTCTAGCGCCTAGATCCAGACACTGTCGAGGGGAAGGCCCTGCCTGCAGAGGTCGCAGGATTCGGCGTTGTCGGAGTAGCGCCCGTCGAGCTTGGCGAGGTAATAGAGCGGGAGATCGCCGAAACTCGGCGATTTCGGAGTTGGCTGATAGACAATCACGGCCAATCCAACCACTTCGCCTCCATTGGCCTCAACGAGCTTCTTCAGCTCAGAAAGCTTACGGCCGCTGCGGAAGATATCGTCCACCAGCAGCACCTTTTCGCCCGGCCGCTGGACGAAGTACTGGCGAAAATGCAGAGGATGGTTCTCATCCTCGCCTTCGGCCCAGTAGACCTGGCGTGCGCGTAACGCTTCGCAAACACCGTAGGCCACCGGGACTCCGCCACCGGCGGGGGCAACGATGGAAAGCTCATCGATCATTGCCCGTAGCTCAGGATTCGATCGCACTTTTCGGCTCAGGCCGACGCTGAGCGTCTTCAAATGCTGATAATGGCGCATGGCCAGGGCTACCTGCAGATACTCATTGGCGTGCAGGCCATTGGGGTACATGAAATGTCCGTGCCGCAACGCGCCGGTCTTTTTGAGAAGACTTACGACATCTTCTTGACTCGGAATGACGTCCATGGTTTTAGTGTAGCGCCGCTCCGGTGAAGTGTTGGTGTCAAGTTGGGGGAGAATTTCCGGCTGTTCCGCTCACCTATTCCATGAGATGCGATGTATTATCCGCTGGGCGCGACGGGCGCAGGACCCCAAGCGCGGTCAGCGACTGCGGAGACTCGATCAGCTCCTACGGCAGGCGGCGCAATCGGGATACTACAGAAAACGGCAAATCGATTTGCCTCGGCAAGGGCCGGCGAGCGAAGATCTGATGCTGCGTTCGCTACACACGGTTCCCCGAGTGGAATTGGACGACTTTTTGTCCAATCCGGTGGAGTTTTACAACTGGCACCACCGGCTACGGCCAATGCGCCCGTTGGACTGTCCACTTGGATCGATTGGGCGGACTGCACTGTTGGCCGATGGGTTCGAGGAAACCGAGTGCACGCGGACCTTCACTTGTCTTTCGCTGGAGGAGTTGGAGGAATACGAGCCGGATTCGATAGCCGGGCCTGTCTGGCGGTTGAAGAATCTGGCGGAACTGGCGCTGGCCGGGAGACTACGGCTGGACTCCTTGCGCGGTGCGCTGCTGGTTTTCACCGGGCTGAAGCATGGATGCCTCAAAGCGCAGGATCGCGACTTGTTGTGGCGGGCATTTCAAGTTCCCGTTTTCGAGCAGTTTCGCGGGTTCTCCCAGGAACTGCTCGCTTGGGAGTGTGAGGCACACGACGGGCTGCATATCGATGGCGAGAACGCCATTTTTGAGCTGCCCCGCGACGGCGAACTTCTTCTCACCGGGTTGGCATGCGAGGAGTATTCCCTACTTCGCGTGGGCACGGAACTGACCGGCCGTCTGTGCAGTACGCCATGTGGCTGCGGGAATCCATCGCAGCGGTTGCTGGAAGTACGTCCCTTGCGGATGCCGGTGCTGTCCATGGCCGCGGCAGCCGGCGCGGCGGTGGCCTACTCAACGCGATAGCGGAAGATTGGGACGGAGGGCTCGAACGTCGACGGTCTGCGTACCCGGCCGGGGATAACCGTGCAACTCGCGAATACGGTCGGCCTCCTTCCGAAGGCTCATGGCATCCTTCTTTCGTTTGATGGACTGCAGCAATTCCGCTTGCTCGTACATTTTGTTGACCACTGCGGCGTGATTAGGCCCGAGAAGTTGGCGTAGTGTATCCAGTGCGCGGCGATTCCAGTCGATTGCGCCTTTCGTATCGCGTTGCCGGTTGCGTGCCGCCGCAATCGCGCTGAGCAGCATGGCCGCGGTGGTGTGAATCGTTTCCTGGCCCGATATTTCCCAATTGCCGAGTGCATCCCGCAGGATCGTTTCCGCGCGCGCAGGTTCAGTGTTCAACAGCGTGATCGCCGCACTATAGGTGGCACGAATGGTCTCCGGATGGAGAGGGCCGAAGCGTCGATTCAGTTCCACATGGCTATTCCAGGCCAGCGCATAAGCCTCTTCCGCACGATTCAACTTCACCAGAACGGTCGCCAGACTCGCGGCCTGGGCCACGGTGTAGGGATGAGTCGGCCCGAGGGCGCCGTTAAAGATTTCGTAGGCTTTGCGCAAGGACTTCTCGGCTTTGACGTGCTCTCCACGGGCCGATTGCAGAGCGCCCAGTCCATCCCAGATCTGGCCGTGCCATGGATGGCTCGCCGGGAGATACTTCCCGGCGATTCGGAATGCTTCCTGCAACAGGAGCTGACTTTGAGTGGCCCTCTGCAGGTGGAGGTGTGACTCGGCAAGAGAGGTCAGGAGCGAGACAGCGAGTTCCGGTGCGGCCGGCTCGGCGCCGCGAAGCGCTTCCAAACCCGATGTGAGATGAGCTTCCGCCTGTGCATACTGCCCCAGTTGATTGGCTGCGGATCCCACCACGTGATGCAGCATGGCGAGATCGATCGCAGCCATGTTCTCAGGGACTGATCCCAACAGCTGCAGGGCGCGATTTCTGGCTTGCGCGAACTTTCCTTCGCGAAGCATTTGCAGTGCATCCTGTTGCTCCGCTTCCAACGCGCTGAATGAGAAGGCGCAGAAAGCCAGTATTGCCGGGCGCATGTCGGTGAACCCTTATCCGTGGGTGAGCAGGAACGAACCGAGAGTGCCCGCGGGTTGCTTCCCAAGATCTCCTTTCACCGCCAGCACACAGCCGGCGATGGATCCGTTGGCGCCGAAATAGCCGCGAACGAGATAGGTGGCGCCCAAGCCTTCCGCTGTGAGATCAACGCCTTCCGGTGAGCCGTTTGCCGCCGGTGTCACGACTCCTTTCACTTCAAGCTTCACCGCCGGTGCGAACTCCAGGGTTCCGGAGATTGCTCCGGAGGCGTCCGTGGTTGCCGTCAACTGCCCGGGAGGCGCCCATGGGGCGGCGATAGAGGATGGGTTGGTTGCCGTGCCGGCGGCAGGGCAATAGCTGCGATAGTGAAATTTTCCATTAAGGGTCTGCATGTCCACGCAAGCGCATCTTGCGGAAAAATGCCGCAAGAAAATTCTTCACGGCGGTAGTGTATATTGGTCGAATCAAAAATCGGCTGATAGCCAATCGAGGGGATGGATGGAAACTGGGGCGGGTGAGGTAACGGTTCTACTCGAAAAAGTTCGTTCCGGAGACAAAGCGGCTGAGAGTCGCCTCTATGAAATCGCCATGCCGCATCTGCGGAAGCTGGCACAGTCCTTGTTGAACCGCGAGCGCCCGGATCACACGTTGCAGGGCACGGAATTGGTGAATGAAGTGTACCTGCGCATGGCGGGGGCGAAACTTTCTTTGCGGGATCGTTCGCATTTCTTCGCTGTGATGGCTAGAGCGATGCGAAGGGAATTGATCGACTACGCCAGATCGCGGCCAAAGGTGGATATTCTGCCTCTGGAAGGCTTGCCGGAAGGCGTGGTTTCGTCGAACGACCGGCGCGAGCTGGCGCTCACTATCGACGAACTGCTCGATGAGATGCGGGAGACGATGCCGGTGGAATGCTCCATCGTCGAACTGAAGTTCTTTTTTGGGATGACGGACGAGGAGACAGCGGAGGTTCTGTCGCTGCCTTTGCGGTCGATGCAGGGCAAGTGGCACGATGCGCGGGTTTGGCTCTTTGAAAGGGCTGAGGCACAGCATTGGAAACCATCGAAAAAGGCGGGACGCCCGGCGGCGATGTAGCGATTGCGGTCTTTCTGGCGGCGGTGTCCCGTCCGGAAGCCGAGCGCGAGGCATTCGTGCGCGAAGCCTGTGGCGCCGACGAAAGGCTGCTCTCCGCCGTGTTGCGCCGGTTGAATTGGGAACAACGGATGAAGGGCTTCCTCCTCACGCCCATGCTTACCCGTGAGCGGATGGATCGCCCGTTTGCGATGGGCGAAAGCGTATTGCGCGGACGGTACCGCATTGTGCGTGTGGCTGGAGAAGGAGGAATGAGCGTGGTGTACGAGGCTTGGGATGAAAAGCTCGGCAGGCAGGTAGCCCTGAAGTGCCCGCGCTTCGAATTCCGCAAGCGCCTGACGGAGGAAGCGCGGAAGTCGCTACTGGTCAATCACGCCAATGTGTGCCGTGTATTCGAGATCCACACGGAAGAAACACCAACGGGCGATGTCGATTTCCTCACGATGGAGTTCATCGAGGGAGAGACGCTGGGGGCACGGCTGCGGCGCGTGGAAAAACGATGGCTGCGCACCCGCGAAGGATTGGATGTGGCGCGCCAGATCTGCGAAGGCTTACAGGCAGTTCACGATGCCGCAATTGTCCACCGCGACCTCAAAGCGGGGAACGTCATGTTGTCGCAAGTGGGAACGGGCTCTTGCCGCGCGGTAATTACGGACTTCGGAATCGCCCAGGATAGCGATGTTTTTCATAGCGACAGGCGCGGCACGCCTTCCTATTTGGCTCCCGAGTTGTGGATGGGGCATTCGGCCACAGTGCAATCCGATATATATGCTCTGGGAGTGCTGCTCTATGAAATGGAGTTTGGCTGCGGGCCATTTCCCGATGGCGCCTCCTGGCGGGAGCGGCTCTACGAGCCACCGCGAGTTCCAGGTTCGGACCGTGTCAGTGCGTTGTTGAAAGCGTGCCTTGCTCCCGATCCGCGCCAACGGCCGCGCCGCGCAAGCGAGGTGAAGCGGCGGCTGTTTCAGCCGTCGCGGCGGGCCATGGTGGCTGCGGGATTTGCCGCCACCGGGTGTGTGTTAGCGGGCAGGTGGGCAAAGGAAAACTGGTGGCCTTCATCCATCGTGCGGCTTGCGGTGCTTCCGGCGCGAGGACCCGCCGGCGATGATTGGAGAATCTCCACCGGCGGTTTCCTGCACGATGTCTCCTATCGCTTCCAGACGCTGCGAGGCGCCCGCCGGCCGCTGGTCGTGTTGGATGTGGCACAAACGGCCAAGGAAGAAGCGGCGGGTTTTGGCGATGCGAAGGCCCGCATGGGTGCTACGCACGCCATCGTTACCGATGTACGGCGAGACGGCACGGACTGGAATGTTTCGGCTGCGTTGGTGGATGCTACAAACGGGCAGCGCTTACGGGAGTGGCGCCCTGTCGTTTCCGGTCGCTCATTGGACGACCAGATCTTTGCCTTGCAGACCAGGGTTGTACAGGATTCCATTGAGGAATTGCGGCTGCAGGCGAAGCCAAGAGCACAGGACCTTACCCCGGCAGTGTATGCGGACTACACGCAGGGCGTTTATCTGGCTCGGGTGGACTATGAGAACGCGCAGCGCGCAATCCCGTATTTTGAGCGCGTCATCGCGGCGGCGCCGGATTCGGCACTGGGCTATGCCGGTCTGGCCGAGGCGTTGATCGGCACGGTGTACCAGAGCGGCGATACTTCGCTCCACACGCGGGCACTGGCGGCCCTGGAGCGTGCCGAACGGCTCGACCCGGAACTGGCTCACGTACATCTGGTGCGCGGAAGGCTGAACCATTTCATGGGCCAGTTCCAGCGCGCCCGGGCTGACTTCCAGCGTGCGGCCGAACTGGATCCCAATGACGCGCAAGCCCTGTTGGGGATCGGCTGGGAGTTGCACTATCTGGGCCGCAATCGCGAGGCGGAAACACCATTCCGGATGGCGATGGAGAGGCACCCGTCGTACTACAAGCCGTACCTGGATGCTGGGATCTTCTACTACGAACTGCGGAATTTCCAACGCGCTGAGCAGTTGTGGCGAGAGGCGATGCGGCTGCACCCCACCAATTCGCGTATCCAGTTGAACTTGGCGGTGCTCTGCGTCGAGACGGACAGGTTGGTGGAAGCGGAGCGGTTTGTGCAGGCGTCGCTGCAGGCATCGCGAACGCTCGCCGCGGTGGAACTCTTCGGGGACATCCGTGAGCGGCAGGACCGGAACGCGGAAGCCATTGCGGCCTATGAGGAGGCGCTCCGCGTCGGACCTCCACTGTATAAGACATGGGGCGCGCTGGCGATGGTGTATCGCAAAGTGGGCGATGAGGCGAATGCAACGCGTGTGTTCCGCCGCGGATTGGAACAGGCCGAAGATGGAGTGGCTGCTTCGCCTCGCGATCCGGAGCGGCTTGCATGGTGCGCCTATTATCACGCCGCGGTGGGTAATGAGGCCAGAGCGCGGGCTCGTGTGGTGGATACGCTGGCGGTGGCGAACAAACCCGCGGGGAGAATACGCAAACGCCTTGTGTTGGCCTTCGATTTGTTGGGTGACCGGGAAGCGGCCTTGGGGTTGTTGGCAGGCGCTCCCCGTGAATTACTGCGGGAAATTGCCCGCAGCCCAGGTGTTTCGCCGGAGCTACGCAAGAACCGGCGCTTAGAAGAAGCGATTCGAAACTAGAAAGAGGCTATGAATGACTGCACCATATGAAGTGAGCTTGCCGGGAGGGCTAAAACTGACTGTCGAACTAGCCGACCGGCCGGTTGATTTTGAGATCTTTGTCCCCGCTGTTGGCACCATCGTTTTTCAGCGCGACAAAGGTCCCTTTCCCGCTGTCAAAGGCAAAGTAAACCGGATCGGTATTCCAGCGGCAAAGTACAAGAAACACCTTCGCGCCGACACTTCCATTGACAAACACGAAGTACTGACGGCGTCTGGCGATTCCATCATGTACAGCGACCCCGAGATGTAGCCCTGTAAACTGCCGCCAGTGATAGACTCGTGAATACTGGTTAGGGGAATTTTCTGCTTGAGGTGGTATTCACATGAAGAGTCTTGCCATGCTGCTGCTGGCGGCCATGTCCCTGCATGCCCAGTTCGTGCGTGGGACCTTATTGGGTACGGTAAGCGATGAATCGGGCGCGGTGATTGCCGGCGCTTCCGTTACGCTGAAAAACACCGACACTAACGAAACCAAATCGGCGACAACCGACGAAAGCGGCGGATACACATTTCCCGCTCTTTTGCCCGGATCGTACAGTATCGAAGTGAAGCAATCCGGCTTCAAGCTGCGGTCCCTCACCGGCATCAGGCTCGAAGTAAACCAGACCGCCCGCGTGGATGTGAAACTCTCCGTTGGCGAGGTTTCCGAACGCATCGAGGTTACGGCCAATGCCTTGTTGCTCAAAACCGATACCTCTGACATTGGTCACGTGGTCACCAACAAACAGATCGTGGAATTGCCGCTCAATGGGCGCGATTATCTGCAATTGGCTCGGCTGATTCCGGGTGTTGTTCCCTCCCGCGCCGGGGCAACAGCAGGGCAGAAGGGCGTTGCGCGGAGCGTCAATTCGGTAGGAGCGCGCGATACCTCAGTCAGCTTCCTGCTGGACGGCGTGGACACCAACGACGTCTCGTTCCAGACGCCTTCGGTGACTCCCTCGATCGACGCGATCGAAGAGTTCAAGGTGCTGCAGAACGCCTATTCCGCGGAGTTCGGCCGCGGGGCAACGCAGGTCTTGACTGCATTGAAGTCGGGGAGCAATCAGTTCAAAGGTGCGCTCTTTGAGTTCAACCGCAACGACAAGCTGGCGAGCCGCAGTTTCTTTCAATTGACCAACCCCGCCGCCTTGAAGCAGAACCAGTTCGGCGGCACCTTCGGGGGGCCGGTTTTCAAAGACAAGACGTTCTTCTTTGTGAATTATGAAGGGCAGCGTATCCGCACAGGCGGAACGGGCTTTGGATTTGTGCCCACCGCCCAGCAGTTGCAGGGCGATTTTAGCGCCACGGCCGATCCGCGGATTTACGACCCGGCGACGCTCGATGCCGCGACGCGCGTGCGCCAGCAGTTTCCCGGCAACCGTATCCCGTCATCGCGATTTTCACCCCGCGGGCAGAAGGTAGTGCCGCTGTTCCAGGCTCCGAACTTCAGCGGGCGAGTGGGTCAGAACTATACGCGGGAGGTGGGGCAGGTGAACGACAACAACCAGGGGAATGCGCGCGTCGATCACCGGTTTTCCGGAAAAGACAGCATTTTCGTCCGCTATTCGGTTTTGGATTCCTTTCGCACGCGGTATGGAACCATCCCGCTCACCGGCACGCTGGATGATATCCGCGGGCAGAACGGCGCATTCAACTGGGTGCACACCGTGAGCCCGACCGTGCTGAATGAATTCCGCCTCGGGTTCAACCGGAACAAGTATCTGACTCCGCCGGAGGGCTCAGTCGGTGAGAATCCATCGCGCGATCTGTTTGGATTTACCAACACCACGACGGACCCGGTGACCAGCTACGGGCTTCCGAACTTCGGATTCACGGGCGGATTCAGCGGGCTGGGGCCGGGGTCGCAGTTCCCGCAGAACGCGATTACCCAGACCTGGCAGTTGGTGAATAACCTGACATGGATCCGCGGATCGCACACTTTGAAGAGCGGCGTGGATTTCCGCCGCACTCGGTTGACCCAGTTGGTGGCGAACAACGATCGTGGGTCCTTCAGCTTCACCGGGCAATTCACGAATAATCCTGCAGCTTCGGCGGGAACGGGCAGTGCGATTGCGGATTTGCTGTTGGGATACCCGCTGACAGCGGCCGCCGCCGCGGGCGATCAATTAGGGCACAACTACAACGAACTCTATTCGGTCTATTTCCAGGACGATTGGAAAGTGAACACGCGCCTGACGCTGAATCTGGGGCTGCGCTATGAATACATCACTCCGTGGAGAGAAAAGCTGAACCGGTTCACCATACTCGATTTCGATGATCCACGCGGGCGGCTGTTGCTGGCCGGCACTTCGAACGCATTTGTGCCGGGGCAGGGTATTGTGAGTGCGGGGCGCGATATTCCGGAGCGCATCTTCTCTCCCGACAAAAACAACTTCGCTCCGCGCATTGGGTTGGCATACCGGCCGTTCAGCCGTACGGTAATCCGGTCTGGCGTCGGATTCTTCTATGACGTGCAGGAAGGCAACGAGGCGCAGTTCCTGAGGAATAACGCACCTTTGTTCTTTGTGCAGAACTACCAGTCCGATCCGCTCACGCCGACGCTACGGCTGGACACGTTGTTCCCGTCCGGGGGAAACCTGCCATCGGGTGCGATTCAACCGTTTACGCTATCCACGTTCCGCACGCCCTACGTGGCGCAATGGAATTTCAATATCGAACGCGAACTGGCTGGAAACCTGTTGTTCGAAGTTGGCTACGTGGGGTCCAAAGGCACCCATCTTCTGCGGCGGACGAACTTCCAGCAGTGGGAAGGGATTCTGGTGCAGGATCCGGCGCGGCCGCTGCCGCTGGCGCAGCGAGTGCGCTTCCCCAACTTCTCCCCGACAGTACTCATCGGATCGGAGAACGGTGGATCTTCTACCTATCATGGACTGATCACGAAGGTGGAACGCCGGCTCGGGAACGGGCTCAGCTTCCTCACTTCCTACACATGGTCGAAAGCGATCGACGATTCCCACAGTTCCTCGAACTTCACCGGCTCTCCGTCGAATGCCCAGTGCCGGTGCGATCTGCGCGGCAACAAGGGGCCCTCAGCCTTCGACATTACCCATCGCGTCGTGGTCAGCTACGGCTACGAATTGCCTTTCGGAAAGGGTAAGCCGTTCCTGAACAGTGGCGGCGCAGCAAACAAATTCGTGGGGGGATGGCAATTGAACGGCATCACTTACGCCCAAAGCGGCCCCACAGCGCAGATCAACACGCAAGGGGACAATGCCAACATCGGTACGGGCGCGGGCAGCAGCAACAACCAGCGTCCGAATCTGGTCGCGGGCCAATTCGATGGCATCGATACCGGAGCGAGCATCAAACAACGCGGGATTGATCCCGGCACCTACTTCTTCAACCGGTCGGCCTATGCCATGCCTCCGCTGTTCCGGCTGGGTAATCTCGGCAAGAACACGATTCGCGGGCCGGGCGCCATGGGCTCCGACTTCTCGCTATTCAAGAACACAGCCATCACGGAGCGAATCAATACCCAGTTCCGCGCTGAGTTTTTCAACATCCTGAACCAGAATAACTTTGGGCTCCCGGGATTGTTGCTGGCCACGCCAACCTTCGGCGTCATCAACGGCTCGTCGGGAGGGCGTGTCGTGCAGTTCGGCCTGAAACTGATCTTTTGACGTTGAGAAGGAGTCTTGTCCCTTTTCCAGCGTGATTCGCGCACTACAGGGTGAAATGAGACTCCTTACACTCCCCTTCCTGATCCTGCTGGCGTTCGTGGATATGCTCGCCAATCATCTGGCTGGCTTTGAGGATGGAACGGTTCCTGTCCGCCGCGGCGCGCGTGTGCGGTGACTATGGCTTCGCGCCAAAGGCATGCAGGGCTTGCGTGGTCCGGATGAAGATCCTGCCTCCCGCGATGGCTGGTGTTGCGTACACATCCTCTTCCAGTGGACTGGTGGAGAGCGTCGTCTGTTCGGGAGATGCGGCAAGGACGACGACGAATCCGGCCTCAGTCACGAAAAAGACCTTCCCGTCGGCGGCGACTGGTGACGCGTAGATACGGTCCGGTGTGGAGCGAAGCCGCCCCTGTTTGTGCAGTGCGCCGGTCTGAGGGTCGAGTGTACTGAGAATACCCGCGTCGCTGATCATGTAGAGTACCCCTTGGTAGAGGACGGTGGAGGGCAACTGGGGAATTCCGCGGTGGAATTTCCAGAGAATTTTTCCGCCAGGTTCGATAGCCAGCAGACTGTTTTCCGCGGCCATTCCCTGCACGAAGAAGCCCCACTCTCCTTCGTCCAGTTTCTGATTCCGGTCAAGATCCAGGTAGGGAAAGAAGGATTTCGCGCGACCCTCCGGTAACTCCTCCTTCTGCAGCGCTCCATCGCCGTTCTTGTCATGCCGGCGCATTTCCTCAAACGGCGGAACAGGAATCTGGCGCCCGGGGTCGTTCTCCGGCAGGTTATAGCCGTTGATATAAATACGATTTCCGGCCACAACCGGAACCGACTTCATTTCGCTCGCCAGGCCCTTGGCGTGCCACAATACCTCGCCCGTGGAGGCCTGGTAGGCGTCCATGCGAAACGAGCCTGGGGCCAGGATAGTGAGCGGACCACCCTGTTGCTGAAAAAGCACCGGCGTGGAATGTCCGCTGACCGCTTCGGGGCGGCTCTTTCTCCATTTCTCCTTCCCGTCGTTTTTCCCAACTGCCAGGGCGAAGGACCCGCGGGTCTGGTCGCAGATGAGAATGACGAGATCACCAGCCAGGATTGGCGACGCTCCCATCCCATAGAAATTGTCGAAGGGGCCAAGTGGCAAACGCCATCTCTCCTTGCCTCCGCTGGTGTAGCTGAGCAGGCCATACTCGGGAAAGAAGACATATACATTGCCGTCCTCCGCGGAGACAGAGGGTGAGGCCGCATTGTTGCGTTTGTCAAAGACATCGCGGCGGGGCCGGGGCGCCTCCTGCTTCCACAACAGGCTGCCGTCGGTAGTTTTCAGACAGAATGTGACGAGCCGATCGTTTTCTACTCCGGTGAGGAAGATGCGTTCCCCCCTCACAACGGGCGAGGAATGCCCCATGGGCACGGACACCCTCCAGAGGCGATTCTTTGGACCGAACTCCGGGGGCAGATTCCGTTCCTGCGAAACGCCCGATCCATTGGGGCCGCGGAAGCGCAGCCAGTCCTCTCCCCACAGCGCCAGACACCCGCCCAAGAGAAGAACAAGAAGCCGCATCCCGGAAGTGTACCGCAAAGTGAGGCGAGGACCGGTTCGGCAGAAATCGGGCAGCGAGGACTCATTTGTTAACAAGACAGAGTTGTTAACAATGGTTCATCTCGTGCTATAAGTGTTAATTATGGTGCGTCCTGAAAGACGCGT
>JAFDVS010000120.1:0-36995 GCA_018268935.1 Acidobacteriota bacterium
GTACGACATTTTCAGCGCGGGGACGGTGGAGAATTTCATGGGGTTGCAGACGCAGGGCGCGGGGAAGGCTCGGGGGAATCAGAAGCTGGTGATGGGGGCGTTCGGGCATGGGGCGATGGCGGGGGATTTGAAGTATCCTGCGGATGCAGCGGACCGGCGATTAATGGATCCGTTTCGTTGGTTTGATTTTTGGCTGAAGGGCGTGCAGAACGGGGCGGACAGGGAACCGGCGGTGCGGTATTACATGATGGGGGACACGATGGAGCAGGGGGCTCCGGGGAATGAGTGGCGGAGCGCTGCTTCATGGCCTCCGGCTTCGACGGTGACGCCGTATTATCTGGGGGCGGGTGGGAGATTGATGATGACCGCGCCGGGTGCGGGGCGGGATACGTTCACCTATGATCCGCGCAATCCGGTGCCGACGGTTGGCGGGAATAACTTGACGCTGCCGAAGGGGCCGATGGATCAGAGAGCGGTGGGGACGCGGGCCGATGTGCTGCGGTATCAGACGGAGCCGCTGGCGCAGGCGGTGGAGATAGCGGGGAATGTGGAGGCGGAGTTAACGGTGTCGACGGATGCGGAGGATACGGATTTCATGGTGAAGCTGGTGGATGTGTATCCGAACGGGTATGAGGCGCTGGTGCTGGATCAGGCGTTCCGGATGCGGTATCACGCGGGGATAGAGAAGGCGACTCGCGTGGAGAAGGGGAAGGCGTATGCGATCAAGGTGAATTTGTGGCCGACGGCGCTGGTCTTTAACAGAGGGCACCGGATTGCGGTGCATGTGTCGAGCAGCAATGCGCCGCGGTTTGAGCGGCACACGAATACGTGGGAGCCACTGCGGTCTTACGATCAGGCGGTGGTGGCGCGAAACACGGTGCATTTGGGGAAGTCGCGGGTGATGTTGCCGGTAACGAAGGTGTATGGAATTGGCGAGGGCGGGGGAGGAAGGTAATGTGGGGAGGGAACTCGTTCAAGTTCCCTCCTTGGCCTCAGTTTTCGGAGGGAGCCATCCAGAAGGGCTCCCAGTGGTGACCGTCGAGGTCGTAGAAGCTCCAGCCGTACATGAAGCCGTGATCGACGGGGTCCAGGACATGCTTACCGCCCGCGGCAATCGCAGCCTGGACGATTTCATTCACTGCCTCGCGGTTGGGACATGAGATGGCCACGAGCGATTCCGTGTGCGTGGCGGTGTTGCAAAGCTGCCGTTTGGTGAAGCCCTGAAAGAAGGGCTCACTGAGCAGCATGACGCAGGCATCGGAGTTGATGATCATGCAAGCGGCTTTGTCATTGGTGAACTTCATGTTGAATTCGAAGCCGAGCTTGCGGAAGAACTCCATGGAGGCGGGGAGGTCGCGTACAGGGAGATTGACGAAGAGCATGCGGGAGTCCATGGATGGCGATTACTCCTTGGGCAGGGTGCAGTTGAACATCCAGTTCACGCCGAAGGCATCGGTGAGTGTTCCGAATTTCGCACCCCAGAAGGTGTCCTGTATGGGCATGGTGACCGTGCCGCCGACGGAGAGGGCTTCGAATGCGTTGACCATGTCTTTGGGATCGGCGAAGTCAGCGGTAATGGACACTTGATTGCCGATCTTTGCGGGCTGGCCGGGCATGGCATCACTGATCATCAAGGTGCGACTGCCGATGGTGAGGCAGGCATGCATGACCAAATTGCGATCGATTGCGAGGCTAGGATCACAAGGGGGGCCATCGCCGTAGCGCATGAGGGCTTCGACTTTTGCGCCGAGGGCAGCTTCATAGAGGCGGATAGCCTTTTCGGCGCCGCCGTTCAAGAGGATGTAGGGGTTGAGGTTTTTTATCAGCATCGATGGATAGACTCCTGACGGGAGGAGAATTCATCGGTGTGAGGAGAAAAAAATCAGGCTGTAAGAGAGAGCGGGAGGCCGAAGCGGGGGAAGAGGGTCGAGGCATCGAGAAACGAGTTCCAGCCGGTGATGTGATCGCCGTTGAGTTCGAGGACGGTGAGAGCCCAAGGCTGGAAGCCGCCATCGGGGCTGGGATGATACTGGCCGAAGGCGGGGGAGCCGCAAGCCGCAGTGGGGAGGAGACGGGATCCACGGCAGCCGATGCCACGGCCGGTGAGCCAATCGCGGACGGATTGGCGGCCCTGGAGCCACAGAGAATAAGGTGGCATGGAGAATGTCGCGTCTTCGTGGAGAAGCGATACGAGGGTATCGACATCGTAGGCGTGGAAGGCGTCGACGTAGCGCTCGAGCAGGCGGGACTGGGTGGCGGATAATTCGGCGGGGACCTCCGTGTGACGGGCGGCGAGCGTGGCGCGGGCGCGTTGCAGAGCGCTGTTGACGGCAGCGGGAGAGGTATCGAGGCTTTCGGCTACCTCGGCCGCACTCCAGCCGAGCACTTCCATCAGGAGCAGTACGGCCCGCTGCTTCGGGGGCAGGTGCTGGAGAGCAGCGACGAAGGCGAGGCGGATGCTTTGTTTGAGGATGGCGCGCTGGGCGGGATCGGCATCGGAGGGAATGACACTGGCATCGGGAACCGGTTCGAGCCAATGCTTGCGGGGTAACTGCACCAGCTCGGCGGTGACGGCGCCGGGGCCGGATTCCGTCATGGGGCGAAAGCGGCGTTCGCTGCTGGTGAGCTGATCGAGGCAGACGTTGGTGGCGATGCGATAGAGCCAGGTGCGCAAGGAGGCGCGGCCATCGAAGTTGTCCATGGCGCGCCAGGCGCGGATCATGGTTTCCTGCACGGCGTCGTCGGCATCGGCGATGGAGCCCAACATGCGGTAGCAATGGCCGGTGAGGACGGCACGATGCTGCTCGAACTGATCGACATGGGCGGACATGCGATTAGTCTTTGTCGATGCCGAGGGCTTTCATCTTGCGATAGAGGTTGCTGCGTTCGAGGCCGAGCAGTTCGGCGGCACGAGAGACGTTGCCTTTGGTTTCGTCGAGTTTTTTGAGGATGTAATCACGCTCGGCGGCTTCGCGGACATCCTGGAGGCTGGCGAACTGATCGATGGGTTTGTCGAAGACGTTGCGCTTGGCCGGGTTGAGCGGGATGTGGCGGGCATCGATGTGGGGCTGCGGATTCATGATGACGATGCGCTCCATGAGGTTCTTCAATTCGCGCACGTTGCCGGGCCAGTGGTAATCCTGGAGGACGGCGTAGGCTTCGGGGGTGAGTTCCTTGGGCTTGCGCCCATAGGCGGTGGTGAAGCTCTTCATGAAGTGGGCGGCGAGGAGGGGGATATCCTCCATGCGCTCGCGCAGTGGGGGGACGTAGAAGGGGATGACGTTGAGACGGTAGAAGAGGTCTTCGCGGAAGTTGCCACGCTCGATTTCGAGCTCGAGGTTTTTGTTGGTGGCGGCAATGACGCGGACATCGACCTGAACGAACTCGCTGGCGCCGAGGGGTTCAAAGCGCTGCTCTTCGAGGACGCGAAGGACCTTGGCTTGTGTGCGGAGGCTCATGTCGCCGACTTCGTCGAGGAAGAGCGTGCCGCCGTGGGCTTTTTCGAATTTGCCGGTCTTGTCTTCGAGTGCTCCGGAGAAACTGCCTTTGCGGTGGCCGAAGAGCTCGCTTTCGATCATTTCTTCGGGGATGGTGGCGCAATTGACTTCGACGAAGGGCTCACCGGCGCGGGGGCTGAGTGCATGGATGGCGTGGGCGACGAGTTCCTTACCGACGCCGCTTTCGCCGTAGATGAGGACTCGGCCGTTGGTGCCTGCCATGAGCTTCAGTTGCTGGCGGAGGGCTTTCATGGGGATGCTGTCGCCGATGATTTCCGGGCCGGGGCCGGACTCTTCGCGAAGGCGATGCACTTCCAATTCGAGCTTGCGCTGCTGGATGGCGTTCTTCACCGTGACGGTGATTTTCTGGATGGTGAGGGGTTTTTCGAGGAAATCGAAGGCGCCCAGTTTGGTGGCGCGGACGGCGGTTTCGATGTTGCCATGACCGGAGATCATGACCACGGTGGGGCGATCCTGCAAGGGGATCTCCTGCACACGGTGGAGGGCTTCGAGGCCATCGATGCCGGGGAGCCAGATATCCATCAGGACAACGTCGTAGGGATGACGGGCGATCTCGTTGAGGCATGCTTCGGCGGAGTCGACGGCATGGACGTCGTAGTTTTCATCTTCGAGGACGCCGATGAGGGATTGGCGAATACCGGGTTCGTCATCCACCACCAGGATGCGGTATCGTTTCATGCCTTGGCCTCGACGGGAGACCAATCGGCTTCGGCAACGGCGGCAGTAGGGATGTCGATGAGGAACCGGGCTCCGGCAGGCTGGTTATCCTCGACGCGGATCTGGGCGTGGTGTTCGGCGAGGATGTGGCTGACGATGGCCAGCCCCAATCCAGTGCCACGGCCCTTAGTGGAAAAGTAGGGCAAGAACAGCTTCTCCTTGTCTTCGGGGGAAACGCCGCAACCGGTATCGGCCACGGTGAGCTCGATGCTCTCTGGGGTGACGGCGCGGGTGGAAACAACGATACGGCGCACGAGTGAGCCTTCCATGGCTTCGGCGGCATTGTCGACGAGGTTCACGATGACGCGTTTGAATTGCTCTTTGTCGAGCTTGACGGCGGGCAAGTCGCGGGCGAGGTCGGCAATCAACTCGATGGAGGGGATACGGTCCTGAAAGACGGAGAGGGCGTTGAGCACCACTTCGTTGAGGTCGCTGACGGCGAGTTGGGCGGCGGGGAAGCGGGCGAATTGAGCGAACTCATCAACGAGGGTTTTGACCGATTCCACTTCGCCGAGGATGGTTTGGCAGCAGTCACGGAGGACGCGGCTCGATTCCGGAGGGATGGCTGCCCGATCGAGCTGGCGGACCACACGTTCGGCGCAGAGGGCAATGGGGGTGAGCGGATTCTTGATCTCGTGAGCGATGCGGCGAGCGACTTCGTGCCAGGCGGCGGCTTTTTGGGCGCGGAGGAGTTCGCTGGTGTCTTCGATGACGAGGACAAAGCCGGAGGTTTCCTTTTGCTCGAGGGCGGCGACGGTGACGGCGAGGTGCACCATCTGGCGATCGAGGCGGAAATCGAGCTGGCGGGAAGCGACTCCGGTGCGGCGGGCGCGATTCATGAGGTAGTGAATCTCGCGGGCTTCGTCGGTGGGGAAGAGGCGGTCGATGGAGGCCTGGCGATCGAGGCGGAGAGACGGGAAAATGCGTTTGAGGGCCTGGTTGTAGCGGAGGATCTTGCCATCGGGGGACATGGAGATGACGCCGCTGGGGATGCTCTCGAGGATGGCTTCGGTGAAGCGGCGGCGGCGCTCGAGTTCGCGGCTATTGGCGTCGAGATCCTGGGTCATCTGATTGAAGGCGCGGACGAGGACACCGAGCTCATCGAGCGCGGTCATGTTGATGCGGTGCTCGAGGTTGCCTTTGCGGACCTCACCGGCGGCGTCGAGGATGGCGAGGATGGGGTCACTGATCTGGCGGGCCATGAACTGGGCGATCCAGGTGGCTACGAAGAGAATGAACAAAGTGATCAAGGCGAGTAGCAGGATGTAGAGGCTACGAAAGTCTTTGCGGCGGGCGGCGAGTTCGTCGTAGTCGGCGACCTGCTTGGCGATTTCGCGCTGCTTGTCGGAGAAATCGAGGGGCATGACGATGCGAACGAGCAACTGCGCGTCGGCGCCGTAATTGGCGTGACCTTCGACGGTACGGGTGCTGGCTTGCTTTGGGGGGCCGCAGAGGAAATAGGGTGATCCGGCGGCCGGCTTGACCCAGGCCTGCTCCACTTCCTGTTGTTTACAGATGCGGGCAATGTTGGCGGCGCCGGGTTGCTGATCGGCGAGCATCTGGGCGACGAGATTGGCTCTGCTTTGCGATTCGAGGTCCATGGCCACACCGACTTCGATGAGGTTCCAGCGGATATTCATGGCGGGCCGGCTGAACCAGCGATCGAGGGTGCGGTTGAGGACAGAGACGCTGAAGAGGACGAGGAAGAGCACCGGCATGATGCTCAGAGCCATGGCGCCGAAGACGAGGCGCGACTTAATGCGGGAGCCTTCCTTGTTGCGCTGGCGTTCGACATAGAGCTTCAGCGCGGTGCGCAGAAGCATGAAGCCGAGGGTTACGGTGAGAAGGAAGACGAAGGTGGAAACGGCCCAGAAGATGTAGGTCTGGGGGTTGCTGGTGGGGGCGAACTCTCCGAAATCGAAGGAGACCTGCCAGACGATCAGCGTCACCAGAATGGCGAGCATGACCAAGCCGGTACCGAAGAGTAAGCGTTTCCTCATAGCATCTGAGGGGATAGACCCCTTACGGGGCCCATTGCTCGATTATACCGGCTGGATTGGCGGGAGGCGGAGGCTATTGCGGGCTGAGGTTGGCGGTGCGGAACTCGTACTGCTGGATTTCCATGGCAGCCTTGCCCTCTTCGAAGCGGACGATGCGGCCACGGGCGACCAATTTCAGAGAGCACTTGGAGTTGAGCTGGGCGGGCCAGTTGATGGCGACTTCCAGGCGGCGTCCGGGGATGAGGAGCTTCTCGGTGGTAAATAACACACCGGTGCTACTAATATTGACGGTCTTCCCTAGCCCGCCTTCGTCGGCGCTCTTCTTGCTGAGTACTTTGTAACGTACTTCACGTTCAATGGGGAAGCGATCGGCGGCTCGCCGTTCGCTCGATGGTTTATTCGCTAGTGTGACCATGTTTTCCGTTACCTGGACGTTCGTGCATCTCTAGAATGCGATCGATTGCGGGGGTTCGCAATGGTTACTTGGATGGATTTAGCGCTAGTACTGGGGTACGCCTTCTTTCGTACTGATTGCTGACATTGCTGGAACCTGCGGAAGGAAGGAGGGGGCTTGCAGTATCATTGCGTATTATGACTTTGCGAAACTTTTGTCTGATTCTGACCTTGACTGCTGCACTGGCGCCGGCGGCGCTGGCACAGAAGAAGGTAATCCAGCTCCCCAATACGCAGCCCAACCGGCCGTTCAGCTCGGCCTTGATGGTTGGCAACACACTGTATGTTTCGGGGATGGTGGGAAGGACAGCGGATGGGAAGATCCCGGATAACTTTGAAGATGAGGTGAAGCAGACGCTCGATAATATTCTGGATGTGGTTAAGGTGGCAGGGATGAGCTTCGCCGATGCCGTGGCAGTGCAGGTTTACCTCACCGATATGACGCTGTTTGAGCGGATGAACAAGGTGTATATGGCGGCGTTCCCGGAGCCTCGTCCGACACGGACGACGGTGGGTATTTCGAAGCTGGTGGGCACATCGAAGATTGAGATCACGGTGACGCTGGTGAAAGGCGCAGGGAAGAAGTAAGGTTTTTTTCAGCGGCGTGTATAGATGTGAAAAGAGCGATTGGAGCCGGCCAGGCGGTAGCGATCCATCCAGGGTTTGAGGTCCGGGTAATTGGTGATGGCGAGGGATGGATTGAGTGGACCGAGGCCATCGAGGATCATGGCCGGCTCATAGGCGACGAGGCGGGCGCGGTTTTGCTGCGCCCAATCCGCCGCGGTTGGGGTTGAGGAAGTGAGGTGGCGGTCGGCGAGGACGCCGGTGAGGGGTTGGGAATCGAGCCAGGGCGTGGCGGCGGGGATGCGGGAATAGGCGTAGACCTCGGGGCGATAGCCCCATACGAGGATTGATGTTGCGTTGGATTGGACGGCGAGTCCGGCCGCCTGGCGTGCGTCGTCGTGGAGGGCGAGATCGGACCAGGGGACACCCATCGCCACTTGTGCGTAGCGGGGGCCGAAGCGGACAAGCGGGATGAGGAGCAGGGCGAGGGCGATCCAGTGGGGGCGGCGGAGCGGGGCGAGGCCGCGGGCGGCGAGGATCACCATGGGGACCAGGAGCTGGAAGTAGTAGCGGGGGAAGAAGCGGAAGCCGGCGCAGACCGCGGCGAAGGACACGGCGGCCCAGAGGAGCAGGCGGCGGGTTTCGGGATCCTTTTGGCGCGTGACAGCGAGGGCGGCTCCTACGAGAAGCGCGGCCTGGAAGCCGGCCCAATTGAGGGTACGCTGCAGGGCTTCGGTAAGGGGATTGGAGACGAAGGTATCACGGCTGTAGAGCATGCCCCATCGCCAGACTTGATCGATGTAGGGTTGGAGAGAACCCTGCCACTGCATGTAGGCGAGGGCCGGGAGGTTGATGACGGCTGCTCCGGCGGCAATGAGATGCGGCCTGCGCCATTCCCAGGCGAGGCAGGCGAGTAAGACGAATGGAGCTTTGGGATTGAGGAGCAAGGCGGCTCCACAGGCAGCACCGGCGAGCAGGGGTTGACGGCGGACGCAGAACAGGATAGCAAGCAGGTGAATGGGGATCATCAACTGATCGGGAGCGGCGGCCATGACTGCGGTGGGGATACCGAAGTTGAGGAAGAAGGCGAGGAGCGCGGCGGCGAGGGTGGCTTCGCGCGTGGACCAGAGCTTTTGAGCGAGCAGCCAGGCACAGGCGCTGGAGGCGGTGACGAGCAGGGCGCCGATCAATCGGAGTTTCCAGCCGATGGCGGCGCCGAAGGCCCAGTAATAGCCGGCGAACAGAGGCGGCTTGTCGAACCAGATGTCACGGTAGAGGAGCTTGCCGCGCAGCATTTCGAGGGCTGCGGCGATGGGATAGGCTTCTTCCACCCAGACGACATCGCGGTGGCAAAGCTTGAGGAGGAGCGTCAGGAAGAAGACGAGGGTGAGGACCCGCCACATAGCAAGCGCTCCAGGTAGGCGCGGAAATCTTTTCCGTACAGCGGGTCGGCGAGGGCGAACTCGACGAAGGTTTCGAAGTAGCTGGGGAAGTTGCCGATGTCGTAGCGGCGTTCTTCGGGGCGAAGTTTGAGGGCGAGCACGCGCTTGCCTTCTTCGCAGAGCATTTGAATGGCGCTGGTGAGCTGGATTTCGCCGCGTTTGTCGGGTTGGACGCGGCGGATCATATCGAAGATCAGCGGCGAAAAGGCATAGCGCCCGGCCACGGCGAGGCGGCTGGGGGCTTCCTCGACGCTGGGTTTTTCGACGATGCGGGAGACGCGGAGGGAGCCGTCGCTATTTTCGGCGACGTCCACGATCCCGTAGTGGACAACGTCTTCGCGCGGAACCTCTTCGACGGCGATGACGCAACTGGCGCGTTTCTCGGTGAACAGTTCCGTCATGCGGGAAACGGCCTTCGATTCGGCATTGATGCCGAGGATGGAATCGCCGAGGGCGACGATAACGGGGAGTTCGCCGGCGAAGTTCTCACCCGTGAGGATGGCGTCGCCGAGGCCGCGCTGGAAGCGCTGGCGGGTGTAGAAGAAGTTGGCGTCGAGGTCTTCGAAGTCGAGCTCGGCGAGGAGATCTTTCTTGTTGCCGTCTTTGAGGACGCGGGTCAATTCGGGGTCGGAATCGAAGTGATTTTCAATGGAAGATTTGCTTCGGCCGGTGACGAAGAGGATCTGCTCCACGCCGTTGGCGACGAGTTCTTCGACGACGTACTGAACGATGGGCTTGCGGGCGACGGGCAACATTTCTTTGGGTTGCGACTTGGTCGCGGGCAAAAGCCGGGTGCCGTGACCGGCAACGGGAACAATGGCGCTACGGATCATGAATCTCCTATCGTCAGGGGCGGAACTGAAGTTGAGGCATGGAGAGCACCTGGGTGTCTCCGCCTTGGATGGCGCGGAAAGCTTTGACGGCGGGCCGCACTTCTTCGAGGACGCGAAGCATCAGCTCAGCCTGGCGGGCTTCGCTTGATTCGGAATCGTCCTGGTTGTTGAGGCGGGCCATAAGTGCTTCGAAGGTGGTCTTTTTCTTCGGGAAGACGCGGAGGGTGATGCTGTCGGATTCCTTGAGCTGGATGGCTTGTTTGGCCAACTTGAGAGCGACGGGGTAGCCGCCGAGCTCATCGACGAGGCCACGGGCTTTGGCGTCTTCACCAGTCCAGATACGGCCTTTGGCCACTTCGAGGACCTTTTCCTTGGGGAGCTTGCGGCCTTCGGCGACTTTGGAGGTGAAATCCACGTAGACGCGATCGAGCCAGGATTGGAAGCGGGCCCATTCCTCCTTGGAATAGTCGGTGGTGCTGGAGAACATGCGGGCGTTCTGGCTGGTGTGGACTTCGTCCCAGGAGATGCCGAGTTTGTCCCACATTCCGTTGGTGAGCATTTTGCCTCCGAGGACGCCGATGGAGCCGGTGATGGTGGCGGGTTGGGCCACGATTTTGTCGGCACCCATGGCGACGAAGTAGCCGCCGGAGCCGGCGACGCTGCTCATGGAGACGATGACGGGTTTGCCTGCTTTTTTGGCGCGGATGGTTTCGCGCCAGATGGTGTCACTGGCGACGTAGGAGCCGCCGGGGGAATCGACGCGGAAGAGGATGGCTTTGACGGACTTGTCGTTGATGGCGTCGCGGAAGGCGGCGGCCACGGTTTCCGAGCCCATGCTGGATTCGGCGCTGAATGGATCGACGTTGCCTTTGCCGCGGACGACGGGGCCGAGTCCGTGGATGAGGGCGACGACGGGACCTTTCTGGTTGGGACGGCCGGCGCGATCGAGGTATTTGTCGAGGTAGAGGAACTGGGCGTCTTTGCCGCCTTTTTCCTTCACCTTGGCGAAGACTTCGTCGCGATAGGCGATGCCGTCGACGAGTTTGGCATCGACGGCCTCTTTGCCGAGGAAGGGGCCGCGGTCAATGAGGCTTTTGACGTCGGGTTCTTTGAGCTTGCGGCCCTGCGCGATGCCCTTCGTCATCTGGGAGAACATGGATTCCATCACGCGGGAAGTGGCTTCTTTGGCGGCGGGGGTGAATTTCTTTTCGGTGTATGTTTCCATCGCACTCTTGAACTCATAGCGATGGTCCATGCGGGGGATGATGCCGAGCTTATCGAAGGCGCCTCGGAGGAACATGCCTTCGGCGCTGAGTCCGGTGAGGCCGACGTCGCCGGAGGGTTGGAGCCAGATTTCGTCGAAGGCGGACGCGAGGTAGTAAGCGCCGTTGCCGGGGCCGAACTCGCCGTAGGTTTCGGCGAAGGCGATGGCGAATTTCTTTTTGGCGCGGAAGGCGGCGATAGCGTCGCGCAGTTCCTGGGCCTGGGCCATGCTGATGGGGGCAGCGCCCATACGGGCGATGAGGCCGGTGACACGCTCGTCATCGCGGGCCTTTTCGAGGGCATCGACCATATCGCGGAGGACAGGGGTGGTGCGGCCGAGGCGCAGGAATGGATCGTTGGAGGTATCTTCGGCGATGTCGGTTTCGAGGTTCACTTCGAGGATGGTTTTGGAAGGAACCTTACCCGTTGTGGAGCGGGTGAACGTGGCGATGACGAACACCAGGATGACGAAGGCTATAGTGATGCCACCGATCCAGGCGAGAATGCGGCCAATGAATTTGCGCATATGTGTGCTCCGTTACCTTATTGTCCGCGATGGGGGGTAAGAGCACAAACGATGTTGTACGCTGGTGGTGGCGGCGGCGGCTCCAAGCAAGGTGTCATGCGTGCTTTCGTGGCCCGTATGCGCCACTCCGAGGTTACCTCGGGGGTATTTTCTGATGTCGCCGATTCGTCGCGTGAGCGTGCACTGCGCCTGACACGCAGATGTGCTCACGCCATGTAGGACAGGTTGGACCTTCGCCGCCATGAAGATCAGTTTCCCTGCAGCCGTAGTAAGCGCGGTGGCGCGCAGCCTGATGGCAGGCGAGCCAACGGTGGAAGGCGCGCACGTGCGAATGATGCGGACGTTGGGGCGGCCGTATCGGTGGCTGTTGCCGTTGGCAGGCCGCTATGTGCGTGCGTTTGCGGGGCGGACGCGGCCGCGGTTGCGGGAAGTGGTTCAGTTTTTACTGAATGACCGGGGATTCCGGCGGGTGCGCCAGAGGCAGCTTGCTGTAGAGCATTGGCTGACGGAACCGCAGAGGATGCTGCCTTGTGGGCCGGCGGCTGAGTGGGGGCTTCCGGTGGTGGAGTGCGAAGCCGACCTGGCCGGCTGGTTGGGTTTGCATCTTTCGGAATTGGAGTGGTTTTCGGATCGCAAGGGTTTGTGCAGGAAGCACGGCAGTGAGAAGCTGCAGCATTACCATTACCGGATGGAGGAGAAGCGGTCTGGCGGGATCCGGCTGGTGGAGTGTCCGAAGCGGGAATTGAAGGAACTGCAGCGGTGGATTCTTGGTTCGCTGCTGGATCGCATTCCGGCACATGCGGCGGCGCATGGGTTTGTGAAGGGGCGCTCGATTGTGAGTTTTGCGGCACCGCATGCGGGCAAGGCGGTGCTGCTGCGGATGGATATGGAGAATTTCTTTCCTTCGTTTCCAGCGGCTCGTGTGGCGGCGCTGTTCCGGACGTTGGGGTATCCGGAAGTGGTGGCGGAACATCTGATGGGGCTTTGTACGAATGCGGTACCGCGCGGTGTGTGGGGAACGCGAGTGGAGGGGAGGATGCTCTATTCGCGGCGGCATCTTCCGCAGGGTGCGCCAACTTCGCCGGCGCTGGCGAACGCGATGGCGTACCGGTTGGATTGCCGGTTGACGGGGCTGGCGCGAACGGCGGGAGCGGTGTACACGCGGTATGCGGATGATCTGGCATTCTCCGGCGGGGAGGAGTTCCGTCGAGTTGTTGATCGGTTTGGGATTCATGTGGCGGCGGTGGCTTTGGAGGAAGGGTTCGCAGTGAATCACCGGAAGACTCGGGTGATGGGGCAGGGCATGCGGCAGGCTTTGGCGGGTGTGGTTGTGAATCAGGGAGTGAGTATACGGCGAGACGAACTGGAGAAGCTGGAGGCGATTCTGACGAACTGCGTGCGGACGGGATTGGCGGCACAGAACCGGGAAGGGGTGGCGGATTTCCGGGCGCACCTGGAGGGACGGATCGGATTTGTGGAGATGGTGCATCGGGAGAAGGGGCGGCGGTTGCGGGCGATATTTGAGAAGATCAGGGGTTGACGCAAGACTTCCATATTGAGCAAGGCGGGGCGGGCAAGCGGCTGGATCATTTTCTGAAGGAGCAGTTCGCGGAGCGGAGCCGGGCGCAGTTGCAGGAGTGGATCAGGGACGGCAAGGTGCTGGTGAACGGATTGGTGGTGAAGGCGGGGCACTTGCTGAAGGCTGGGGATTGGGTTGGCGTGACGCCAGCGGAGCGGCCGGGGCTCACGGCACGGGCGGAGGATTTGCCGGTAGCCGTGCTGTATGAAGACGATGCCGTGATTGCGGTGAACAAGCCGGCGGGAATGGTGGTGCATGCGGGGGCCGGGGTCCATTCGGGCACGCTGGTGAACGCGCTGCTGCATCATTTCGGCAGCTTGTCGAGCGCGGGGGGTGAGGATCGTCCGGGTATTGTGCACCGGCTGGACAAGCAGACGAGTGGGGTGTTGCTGGTGGCTCGGAACGATGCGGCACATCAGAAGCTGGCGGCGCAGTTTGCGGGGCGGGAAGTGGAGAAGACGTACATTGCGCTTGTTGAGGGGGTGGTGAAGAAGGATTCGGGGCGGATTGACAAGCCGATTGCGCGGGATCCGGTGAAGCGGGTGAAGATGACAGCCCGGCTCGACCGGGGGCGCGCGGCGTGGAGCGAATACCGTGTGACGCGGCGCTTTGCGAAGCATACGCTGGTGGAAGTAAAGATTGGGACGGGGCGGACGCATCAGATTCGGGTGCATCTTTCTTCGATCGGGCACCCGGTGGCTGGGGACCGGCTGTATGGGGCGGCGGCGGAGGTGGGGCATGACCGGTTTTTTCTGCATGCGTGGCGGATCCGATTCACGTCACCGGGTACGGGGAAGCTAGTGACGATTGAGGCACCGCTGCCGGGTGAGCTTGAGGAGTGGTTGAATGCGCCCCTATAATCAAAGCGGGTATCCCATCATGAAGTTGCTTTCCCTCTGGCTGTGCGCCGTCATCGTGCTTGGTGTGGCGGTGTGGGGGCAAGCGCCCACTCCCGCAGGCATTGACAACGATCCACAGAGCCGCATCACGTTGGACGTGACGCGCGTGAGCATCCTGTTTACGGTTTCGGACAGGAAAGGGCGATTCGTCACGAACCTGACGAAGGATGACTTCGACCTGGTGGAGCAGAAGCGGCGGCAGAACATTCTGGAGTTCACGGCGGAAAGCGGGTTGCCGTTGCGGCTGGCGCTGCTGATTGACACGAGCAACAGCATCCGCGACCGGTTCCGGTTTGAGCAGGAAGCGGCCATCGAGTTTCTCAATAGCCTGCTACGGCCGAAGACGGACCGGGCGATGATTGTGAGCTTCGACACGGCGGCGGAAATGGTGAGCGACCTCACGGACAATCACGAAAAGCTGGTGAAGACGATTCGCGATCTGCGGCCAGGGGGCGGCACGGCGCTGTACGATGCGATATACAACGCGTGCAAGGACCGGCTGATGAAGGATCAGCCGCTGCACAAGTTCCGGCGGGCGATTGTGGTGTTGAGCGACGGCGACGATAATCAGAGCCGCTACACGAGAGAGCAGGCACTGGAGATGGCGCAGAAGGCGGATGTGGTGATCTACACCGTTTCGACGAACATCAGCCGGGCTCAGACGGATGGGGACAAGGTGCTACGGTACCTGGCGAACGAGACGGGCGGTATTCCGCTGTTCCCGTTCAAGGTGGAGGATTTGTCGCAGAGCTTCGAGAACATCTCCAACGAATTGCGGTCGCAGTACAACATCCTGTACCGGCCGGAGCCACTGCCTACGGACGGGCTGTTCCATCCGCTGGATTTGAAGGTGAAAGGGCGGAAAGACCTGATTGTGAGGGCTCGCAAAGGATATTACGCGCCGAGACTGTAAATTTTTACAGTATCGTGCTAGGATGGTTCTTTCCACTTCACCCCCTGGAGGAGTCTAACAATGGCGGTCATGGACGAAAAAGAACGCGCGCGAGTGCTGAGCACAACGCTGGGCGCGATTGAAAAGCAATTCGGCAAGGGATCGATCGTGCGGCTGGGGTCGCGCGAGGCGGTGGTTCCGATTTCGGCCATTTCGACGGGCTCCATTTCGCTGGACTTCGCGTTGGGGGTCGGCGGATTTCCGCGCGGCCGTATTAGCGAGATCTTCGGGCCGGAATCTTCCGGTAAGACGACGGTCGCGTTGCAGGTGGTAGCGGAATCGCAAAAGTCGGGTGGGATGGCCGCATTCATCGATGTGGAACACGCGCTGGACCCTATCTATGCGCGGAAGCTTGGGGTGGACGTGGACAACCTGCTGGTTTCGCAGCCGGACTACGCCGAGCAGGCGCTGGAGATCACGAATGCGCTGATCGCCTCGGGGTCGATTGATGTACTGATTGTGGACTCAGTGGCGGCGCTGGTGCCGAAGACGGAACTCGATGGGGAGATGGGCGACAGCTTTATGGGCGTGCAGGCGCGGCTGATGAGCCAGGCGATGCGCAAGCTGACGGGTGTGGTGGCGAAGTCAAATACGTGCCTGATCTTCATTAACCAGATCCGCGAGAAGATTGGCGTTATGTTTGGGAATCCGGAGACAACGACGGGCGGACGGGCGCTGAAGTTTTACTCTTCCGTGCGCGCCGATATCCGGCGCATTGCGGCGTTGAAGGATGGCGAGACGGTGACGGGCAATCGCACGAAGGTGAAGATTGTGAAGAACAAGCTGGCGCCGCCGTTCCGGGAAGCCGAATTCGACATCATGTATGGCGAGGGGATTTCGAAGGAAGGCGATCTGCTGGATCTCGGTGTGGCGAATAACCTGGTGGAGAAGAGCGGCTCGTGGTACAGCTTCCGTGGCGACCGCATAGGCCAGGGGCGCGAGAATGCACGCCAGTTCCTTCGTGACAATCACGATATCCGGACAACCGTGGATACGGAGCTGCGCAAGGTGCTTGGTTTGTCGCAGGAAGCGGCGGAACCTGTGGCTGTGGCGGCCGCAGCACCGGGAAAATCGAAGTAATCGGATTGGCATGAGCTGATTCGTCCTCCGTTTGCCCTATCCAGGGCAAAGGAGGACGGAATGCCATCGATTGAGAAAATGGTTGGACCTCAACAGGTCAACCAGACGAAGGATGTAGCGGTTGTGCAGACGCTGCTCAACCGGTTTCTGGGATCGGGGTGCCTTCCTGACACGCCGGGGTTGCATATCAACGGGATCTACACCACGGAAACCAAGATTGCCATCAAGAAATTTCAATTATTGATTGTGGGTATGGGTTCTCCGGACGGTTTTGTCACGCCGGTTGGGCCGACGATTGATGCTTTGAACGGGCCGCTGAAGTGGGCGGCGCCTCCACCGGCACCCACGGCGCCTCCGATTTCGAGCGGCCAGTATGTGCGCTGGGTGAAGGGATCGTTGAACCGGCTGCTGGGATCGACATTGTTGGACGATGGGACTCCGAGCGAGGATTATCGCTATTGGGTGAAGGAGTTCCAAATCAACCAGAAGCTCACTGCGAATGGGGAAGTAAACGAGAACACACAGAATGCCTTGATGAAGCGGAATCGCTTTGATGGGGATTACGTGGCCTGGATTCAGCGTTCCCTTTCGCGGAGTGGAGAAGGGATTGTGCCGGTGACGGGAGTGTGGAATAGCGAGACCGAAGAGGTGATGAAGGACTTTCAGACCAATGAGGGGCTGAAGGCGGATGGGTGGGTGGGGGCAAAATCGGAGACTGCGCTTTACATGAGGTCGCGGATCCGCGTTCCGGGAAGGCTGAAAGCGGCGCGTCCGTACGAACCGGTTCTTCCACCGCCGTCGATCTGGACGGATTCGCTGAGCGCTGAATTGCGGATGAATGTATGGCTGAATGGGATGATCATCGAGTGGTCGAAGAAAGGGGGGAGTGAGCAATTTCTTGGCATGATGCACAACCTGGCGGGGCCGGCCAGCCTGACGGGGCACGACTACCTCACGGATTCCGATGCGAACCGCTACATTACGGCGGTACGCGGGAGTCTGCATCCGACGGACGTCACCAGCAATGCCAGGGAAGAGCTGCTGGTGCAGACGAAACTGGCGCAGGGGCAGGTAACGTATGCCAAGGGCTGGGAGCGGTTCAAGAGCGCGGTGCTGCAGATCGACAAACAAATTGATGTGGGATTGTTTAAGCTCGGGCTGCGGACGAAGGAAGATTTTTCGGGGAGCGATCCGAACTTGAGGACGCTGGTGAAGTGGGTGGAAGATATGCAATCGAAGCCGTGGAGTATTTTGTCGCATTACGGTCCGGTGCGCGGGTCGTAGGCGGAGGGGATACACTATCCCCATGCCTGTGACGCGACGCGAACTTCTGTGTGCATTGGGCCCAGCGGCCATGGCGGCGGCTGTCGTGCGGCCGAAGGGTTTGTTGATTGATACGCACATCCACTTGTTTGACGACAAGCGATATCCGTATCACAAGAGCGCTGTGTACAAGCCGGCGGCTTCGCCGCTGGATGCCTATGCGAAGTTCGTAGCGGAGGCGAAGATTGACCATACGATCATCGTCCATCCGGAGCCTTATCAGGACGACCATGCGTACCTGGAATACTGCTTCCAGAACGAGCCTTCGCCGGGCTTTTTCAAGGGCACGTGCTTGTACGATCCGATTGACCCGGCGACGCCGAAGCGGATGGAGGAATTGATACGGCGCAATCCGAAGCGCATCGTGGCGCTGCGGGTGCATGTGAATCGCAAGCCGGGTGAGGCTCCGACGGTTGCGGGGGCGATCCGGGATCGCGATCTGCGGCATCCGCAAATGAAGAAGACGTGGGAGGCGGCGGGGAAATTAGGGTTGGGGATTCAAATGCATTTTATTCCGCATTGGGGAAAACAAATCGGAGAATTAGCTACTCAATTTCCCCAGGTACCGGTGATTCTGGATCACCTGGCGCGGGCAGGACAGGGAACAGCGGCGGAGTATAACGAAGTGCTGGGGCTGGCGAAGCTGCCGCGGGTAGTGATGAAATTTTCGGGGTGGCGGTATTCGTCGCGGCAGGAGCATCCGTATCTGGATGCAAAGCCTTTAGTGCGAAGGACATACGATGCCTTTGGTGCGGATCGAATGCTGTGGGGCGGGCTAGGCCACAACGGGGAGGAGTTCGCGAAGGCGGTGGAGGTGTTCGAAGCGATGTTCGATTTTGCGGCGGAGAAAGATAAGGCGAAGATTCGCGGGCTGAGCGCGGCGAAGCTGTTTTCGTTCTAGAAATCGCCTAGGTACGGGGAATAAGAAATCCGGGGAAATTCTCTTATCCGGATGTAACGCTTTCCACATTTTCAGCACTACCTCAGTGACCCTGGATGTGGGCCCATACCGCTCGCACCAGGCACGCATTCTGTTCCGCGGGCCGCGGATACTGGAAGCTCTTACCGGAGACGTGTATCCGCGGCGATCAACATTCTGTTTTGTCTGGGAAAGCAACGATACCCACACGTAGGGCCGAACCTCTTCGAACCAAGGAGATAGTTGTATGCCCTTTCGCGTAAAAGACATCCTCATCGATGTCCTGCAACCTCAGCCGTGCCCACAGCACACGCTGGTCTTGTGTCACTTTTACTGCACCCATCTGGTGAGCTGCCACTTCGGATGCTCGCTGCAGATCAGCTGCCATTTCGGGTGTTCGTATCAGATCAGTTGTCATTTCGGATGCTCGCTTCAGATCTCGTGCCCGTGGCATACGCTGGTGTGCCCCGGCGGATCGATTCAGTGCCCTGGCGGTTTGATCGCCTGCCCTGGGTCGATTCTGGAGCAGACACCGGTGGATCCGGCCGTGATCCGGGAGCGGCTGAAGGCAGAGATGGCGGCGGCACAAGCGGCAGAGGAAGCGGCCGCAGAGATGATGAAGCCGCAAACGCTGGAGCAGGTGGATCTGCTGGAAGCGAAGTTGAAGGAAGCTCTGGAGGATCTCGGCAAGCGCCGGGAGGAACTCCGCAAGAAGAAGTAGTTCATTGAGCCAGGAAGGAGGCCCCTAGTGACGGAAGCAATGATGGATGCAGTAGAGGAGATCCAGGACGGAACGATCCGCAACGTTCTAGGGGCCCGATTCCGGGCGAACCGGGAATTCGGGCTTGTACCGTTTGAGAGGTTGAGCCAGGAGCAACAGCAGCAGTGGAAGGATCTGGCGCGCGATCCGAGGTTTTATGGCGTGCTGTTGCCACGGGAAGGAACGCCGTGGCGGCCAAAGACGACGTGCCGCGATACGGCGCTCTTGTTTTTTACGCTGCAAGGGGAGGGATTCCTGCCTGCGTTCGCGCTGACGGGCGAGCGGGAAGAAGTGAACCGCTCGGTGGCGCAATTGGTGCTGGACGGAATCGTGGAGATGCAGGTGGGGGAGGAGTTTGTCACGGGGCCGGCGGCGGCGCGGTTCATTTTGCCGCAGAGGCGTCAGGCTGCGGTGCTTTGTCGACTGGGTGCGCTTTCGGCGGAGGCGCTGGCTTATGGGGCATCGTTGCGGGCGCTGGATGCGGGGCGGGTTTCGGCGCGGATGTATTTCTACAACCGGCTGCCGGTGACGCGGGAGTGGGAACAACGGTTTCCCGATGCGACAGCGGTGAAACGGGAGTTGGGTGCAGTGAACGGATGGGAGGAGATGGCGCAGGACCCGGTCAATCATGGGTGGATTTCGTGGCGGCGCGGTTCGGCGAAGTCGATGCCTGCTTCGGCTCGCACGTACAAGCTGTATTTCAGCCCGCGGCCGGAGTTGATAGGAGAGGCGTTTCCGGAGTTTCTGGCTGCGGTGACGCGAGCGGGGTCGATGGCGTTCAAGGCGGGCCGGAATGCGGCTGGTTTGCTGCGACCGGACAAGGTGGTGGCCTATTTTCACAGCGAGGATCAGGTGCAGGAGGCTGCTGAAGCGATTGACCGGGCGTTGTCAGGATGCCTGGGGCAGGGGGTGCCGTTCAGCGCTCCGGTTGGCGAGTCGCTGCTTGTTTCCTGGGGGGCAGATCCGCCGGCGGAGGAATGGGAACTACGTGAGAGCTGGAGGCTTTGGGTGACGAACCGGCTGGCGGTGCATTTGAAGGCGGCCCAAGCAGCAGGCGATTTGAATCCGCGACAGTTCGCGCTGGACCGCATGCGGCTGGAAGACATTGATACCGATACGTGGACTGCCTGCCAGGGCAGAAAGGAATTGTAGTCATGGAAGGGATTCTCGTTCTACCCGCCGATGTGCGGTTCATTCCGGCAAAAGAACTCGCGGAGGAGATGCGGAGGAAGATTGGCGCATCGGAGGAGGATATCGCGGTGACACGGCCGCGCTCGCGCACGCCATCGAAGGTGATTGATGCGGACACTTACGCTTTGCTGCGAGAGTTTGAGCAGCCGACCACGATCGTCAAGGCGGTGCTGCACTTCAGCAAGGAGCGGAAGCTGAAGGCGGAGAACGTGCTGGATGAGGCTTTCCCGTTGCTGCAGAGCTTCTTTGAGAGCAAATTGCTAGTGGACCCGCAGTCAGCGGAAGCGCAGCGGATCGATGCCAGTTATCAGACCGGGGATACGGTGGATGGAAAGGTAATCGAGGAGGCGCTGGCGCTCATTTCCGATACGGAGATCTACCGCGTGCGTTGCGAAGACGGCACAGAGGCGGCGCTAAAGATTGCGCGCACGGATGACAGGCAGATACGGTACCTGCTGCAGCGCGAGGCGGCGATTCTGCAGCGTGCCGCGGTAGGCGGCGTTTCTCCAAGATGGCTGGGCCAGGGGGAAGCGGAGGGAAAGACGTACCTGACGATGGAGTATGTCGGAGGACAAGATCTGCTGAGCGCGGCGGCCGAGGCGCGGAATGATGGTCCGGAGGCAGTGCTGCGTCTTTGTCTTCAGGTGATTCGCGGATACGCGCAACTGCACGATGTTGGAGTCGTACATGGAGACGTGCATCCGGGGAACATCAAGGTATCGGGCGGACAATTGCGGCTGTTGGACTTTGGTGTCGCGGTGGTGGATGGTGCGAAAGATGAGACTGGCGTGGCTCCGAGGGCGGGGATCGGGTTCTTCTTTGAGCCGGAGTATGCCGCGGCGATGGTGGCGCATTCGGCTCCGCCGCGAGCCTCGCAGGCGGGTGAGCAATACGCCGTGGCGGCGCTGTGCTATTTCCTGATTGCGGGCGATCAGTATCTGGATTTCCCGGGGGAGAAGAACGAGATGATGGAGGCGATTGCGACGGTTGCCCCTGTTCCCTTCTCGCGGCGAAAGGCGGTAGCGCCGGAACAGATTGAGCGCGTTTTGTTTCGGGCGTTGGAGAAGGAGCCTGGGGCGCGCTTTCGCAGCCTGCGGGAGTTTGGCGATGCTTTCGAGGAAGCGATGCGCGGGGGAGAATCGCTGCTGCGCGCGCACACTCCGGAAGTGCTTATGGCCGGCAAGCTGCGGGATGTGCTGGGCGAGTTGGAGGAGCCACGCACACATTTCGTGTACCGGGGGCCGCGGAGTCCCTCGGTATCGGTGACCTACGGAGCGGCTGGCATCGCTTATCTTCTGTACCGGCTGGCCTGTGGACGGGGGGATGCGAAACTGCTGGCACTGGCGGATCGCTGGGCGGTGGAGGCAGCAAGCCATTGTGATGATGCTGGTGCGTTCTATCACCCCGAAGTGCAGATCACGGAACAGACCGTGGGTGCGGTTTCGCCGTATCACACGCGTTCCGGGGTGGCGCTGGTACAGGGGCTGATTGCGGCGGCGATGGCGGATGAGGCGTCGCAGGCAATGGCGATCGACAGCTACCTGATGGCGATCGCGCATCCGTGCGAGAAGCTCGATCTGACGGTGGGCCGCTTCAGCACGGTGATCGGAGCAGCGCTTCTGGTGGAACAGATGGCGGATGGGGAGCTGAAACGGCGCCTGGTGCGGGAAGGCTTCCGTCACTTTGGAGAGGCGTGGCAGAAGGTGGAAACGATGGGTCCTATTTCGGGGTGCACGGAGGAGCCGTACCTGGGACTGGCACATGGTTGGGCCGGATTCCTGTATACGGCACTACGGTGGGCTGAGGTTACGGATACCGCTCCACCGGCAAGCGTTGCGGGGCGGTTGCGGGAGCTGGCGGCGTTCGCCGAGGAACATGGAAAAGGAGTGCGCTGGCCGTTTCATTTGCGGACGGGCAACGGGTTGCGGCACATGCCGGGCTGGTGCAACGGGACCGCGGGGTTTGTGTTGTTGTGGACAACGGCGTATCGTCTGTTTGGCGAGAAGTGGATGGGGAAACTGGCGGAGCGGGGGGCGGTAGACTGCGCGTCTACTCCGGGCGGTTTGCACAGCTTGTGCTGCGGGGCGGCGGGACAGGCATATGCGCTGCTGGCCATGCACCGGGAGAGCGGAGAACGGCAATGGCTGGACGCGGCGAAGCGAAAGACGGTGGAGGCGGTGCGGTATTCCACTCAAGGCAGGGGCAAGGAGGAATTGCCATTTAGCCTGTATAAGGGGGATGTTGGACTCGCGCTGCTGTGCGCGGAGGTTGATTCTCCATCGGCCGCGACAACGATGCCCTTCTGCTAGCATTGGCCCATGGGCTCTGGGATTCTGCCTTTTGACGCTCCGCTCTCCGAATACGAGAGGAGGGCGGAAGAATTGGTGGAGATGCGGGGGGCCGGCAAACCGCTGGACATGGTGGAAGCCCAGTTGGTGGTGGCGACCAACCATTGCTTCCGGGATTGGACGGCACTGGCTGAGTATGCCGGTGCTGTGGGTGATGTGGATTCAGCCGTGTACCGGTTCGAGTCGGCGGTGGAAGCAGTGGTGAATGGGGATGCCGCAGGATTGCGCGGGATGCTGTCTGCGGATCCGGGGCTGGTGTATGCGCGATCGACGCGTGTGACGCCGTTTGATCCGCCGGTGCACCGGTGCACGCTGCTGCACTATCTGGGGTCCAACGGAGTCGAGGGATACCGGCAGAGGACGCCTTCGAATGCAGTGGAGATGGCCACTATTCTTCTGCAAGCGGGCGCAGAACCGAATTCATTGGCCTGGCTATACGGTGGTGCGTGTACGACTTTGAGTCTACTGGTTTCGAGTACGCCACCGGCCGATGCCGGACTGCAAATTCCGTTGGCTAAGGTATTGATCGATTTTGGTGCTTGCGTGGATTGCTACGGTGAAGGGAAGTGGACCTCTCCTGTTCGCACGGCGCTGGTGTTCGGGTTCAAGGATACGGCGGAGTATCTAGTGGAACGGGGTGCACCGGTGGTGACGATTGTGGAGGCGGCGGGCTTGGGGAGGCTGGAAGAGACTCGGGCGATGCTTGGCGGAGCTAGCGGGTTGGAGCGACACCAGGCGCTGGCGGTATCGGCGCTCTTGGGACGGACTGCGGTGACGCGATTGCTGCTGGAGGCGGGGGAGGATCCGAGCCGGTTCAATCCGGATGGTTTCCATGCCCATTCGACGCCGCTGCATCAGGCTGCGTTGGCGGGTGACATGGAGACGACGAAGCTGCTGGTGGAACACGGGGCGCGTCTCGAGTTGCGGGACAAGGTGTACGAGAGCACACCCCAAGGGTGGGCAGAATGGAACGACGAGACAGAGGTCGCCGTCTATCTCCGTGAGAAGGGAAGTTCGAGGTAAAGGAAAAGCGGAGGGAGGCTAAGTAGTGGCGGCCTTTTTCTTGCGCGCGCCACGCTTCTCCGCGGGGGGCTGCCGGTCGCTCTTCTTCAGGTTCGGCAACACGATCTGGAGGACGAATTTCTTTTCCCCATGATCGTCGAACTTGATGGAGATGTGTTCCTCGGTGCAGCCGGTAACGGATCCCAACCCGAACTTGGGATGCTCAACTTGAGCGCCCGCATTGAAGGGCGGCTTATTGGCCATGAATAATCCTCAGGTTAAATGATACCAAACTCAGTAGGTTGTGTCGATAGCGGGGGAAAATCCACAAGGGGTATGGGAGAATGGAGGGGCGATGTTTCAATGGATTGTTGTTTTACTACAGTTGTCAGTTCCAGCTTTTGGGCAGACTTCGATCCTCGATTCGCTGAAGAAGGTGGAGAATCGATACAACAACGTGCGGACATTGCAACTGGATTTCGAGCAGACAATTTTTTACACGGCGCAGCCGTCGGCGAAGCGGACGGAGTCTGGGGTACTGTTTCTGAGGAAGCCGGGGCGGATGCGGTGGGAGTATCGGAGGCCGGTAGAAAAACTATTTTTGTCAGACGGAAAGGATGTTTACTACTATAGTTCCGCATCGAACCGGGTGGAGAAGTCTAAGTTAAAGGAAACAGATGACATGAGAGCGCCACTGGCGTTTCTGATTGGGCGTTTGGATTTCCAGCGGGATTTTCGCGAGTACCGGATCAAGGAAGAGGGTGGGAACCGGTGGGTGACGGCGATCCCGAAGTCGGCGAAGGCGCCGTATCGCGAGGTCCAGTTTCTACTTTTGTCAGATTCAAGGATTGCGCAGCTTCGGGTGCTTGGTCACGATCAGTCCGTGATGGATTTCTATTTCCGCAACGAGACGCTGAATCCGGCTCTTCAAGAGACGTTGTTCGTTTTTCAGCCGCCCAAGGGGGCGGAGATTGTGGACATCGGTGAGGATCGCGATTAGGGGTTAGCGCAGGTAGCGCTCTGAGAGAATGCGCCGGTGGTGGACCTCGTGACCGGCGATAGTCCAGGCAAGGGCGCGGACGCTCATGCGGTTCCCGTTGGCGACGCCGGTGCGCGACCATTCTTCGTCATTCAATTGGCGGAAGAACAGGATGTTGGCTTGGCGAACGAGGGCGAATTCCCGGAGCAGATCAGCCAGGGGCACGGAGTCGAAGCGGGCGTTGGCGACGAAGTCGTTTTCTTCGAAGCTGTGCAATTCGGTTTTGTCGAGGCGCGCGTAACGCAGTGCCCGATAGGCGAAGATTCGTTCGGCGTCAATGAGGTGGCCGATGACTTCCTTGATGCTCCACTTGCCATCGGCGTAGCGGTGGAGAGCTTGGGAGTCGCTCAATCCGGCAAGTAGGGATTGCGTTTTTGCCATTTCCGCATCGAGGACTCGAAAGAGATCGTTGCCTTCCACCTGGCTGATGTAGCGGCCGAAGTAGACGGCGTATTCGGAGGCGTCCGGTACGGTAACCATGCTTCATGGTAACAAGGACTATATGCGCCTTTTCCCGATGCTGCTGTTACTTGCCACGACAGCCGCTGCCCACGATGTCACGATTCATCGCGACGAATACGGTGTTCCGCACATTTACGGAAAAACAGACGCCGATGTTGCGTTTGGCCTGGCGTATGCCATGGCGGAGGATAACTTCTGGCAACTGGAGGAGGATTACATCCGGCAGTTGGGACGGGAGCCGGAAGTGTACGGGAAGGAGCGGTTGGAAAGCGCCATTGCGTTCCGGCTGTATGAAGTGGAGAAGCGGGCGCGTGCGGAGTATGCGTCGGCGCCTCGGGCCATGCGGGCGGTGCTGGACGGGTTTGCGGCCGGGTACAACCATTATCTTTCGCAGCATGTGCCGGTGAAGCCGCGGCTACTGAAGACGCTGGAAGGCTGGCAGGTGCTCGCTTTTCAGGATGCGAGTCCAGGGTTGGCGGGCAACGGGGTGCGCATGGAAGATGTGCGGCGGGAATTCCCGATGGTGGGGAGCGCACGGCCAGTGACGGCGGAGGGGGAAGAGGGTGATGAGGGGTCAAACATGTGGGCCATTCGAGCGCAGAAGAGTGCCTCTGGCAAGGCGATGCTGTTTCTGAATCCTCACGTGGGATTTTTTGGCGGGGGACAGCGGTATGAAGCGCACCTGGAGTCGAAGGAAGGTTTGCAGGTGTCGGGATTCGCGATTCTTGGCACGCCGTACATACGCTCCGGATTCACGGCGTGGCACGGATGGTGTCACACGAACAACAATGCCGATATTGTGGATGTCTGGATGGAGCCGGAGAAGGCGGAAGGCGTGGAATCTTGGGAGGAGGAGATTGCCACATCGGAGGGGCCTGTGCGGGTGCGGTTTCGCAAATCGAAGCATGGCGGGATTACCGGGGTTCGTGACGGGAGGGTGCTGGCGAAGCGTGGAGCGGGCGCGACGCCGCTGGCGCTGATGACGCAGCGCATTGGCATGGCGAAGGCACGGACGTTGGATGGCTTCAAGAAGGAGATGGAGCGGCGCGCCATTACCGGATCGAACACGATGTACGCCGACCGGGGAGGGAATATCTACTATCTGCACGGCAATGCGATCCCGAAGCGGAATCCGAAGTTCGATTGGACTCAGCCTGTGGATGGGGGTGATGCGGAGGCCGAATGGCAGGGACTGCATGGATTCGATGAGTTGCCGCAATTCCTCAATCCGCCGAGCGGGTTTCTGCAGAACTGCAATTCCACTCCGTTGCTGGCCGCGGGGGAGCCAGGGTCGATTTCCACGTACGCTGGGTATTTCGTGCCGGAGCAGGACAATTTGCGCTCGCAACGGTCGCGGCAGATTCTGACCGGGCAGGCGAAGTTCACGTTTGAGCAGTGGAGCAAGGCCGCGCTTGATACGAAGATTTTGCTGGCGCGAAGCGAGATCGATGCGTTGGGTCAACTTTCCTCTTACAACACGTACATCCCGGAACTGGTGAAGGCGCTTCAGGAATGGGATACGGTCAGCACCCTGAAGTCCGTGCCCATGACGCTGTTCATGGCAGCCTACCTTCTGCGTCCGGACCGTACGAAGCAGACGGGTTTCCTCACGCCGGAAACGCTGCAGCGCGTGAAAGCGGAGTTGGAGCGTGACTTCGGTACGTGGCGCGTTCCGTATGGGGAGTGGAACCGCATGCAGCGCGTCCACACATCGGGCCGAGAGGAGGGCTTTCGGGACGATAAGCCGAGCACGGGTGTACCGGGTGCGCCTGGTCCGGTGGGGGTTATTTTCAATTTCTACACCACGACGGCGCCGCGGCAGAAGCGGATGTATGGGCGCATGGGCAACACCTATGTAGCGGTAGTGGAGTTTGGGAAGAAGATCCGTGCCGAATCGCAACTGGTGTTTGGACAGAGCGCGGATCCGGCCTCGCCGCATTATCTGGATCAAGTGCCGCTGTACGCGGAGCAGAGATTCAAGCCGGCGTGGTTTTACCGGAGCGATGTGCGGAAGCACACGAAGCAGACGGTGCGGTTGCGAACGGGGGAGTAGGGGTGGTGAAACTAGCGGCTGTGGGGGCGGCCTTCAGCCGAGGCAGGCCACATACGGCGATGGCCTGCCCCACTTTTCGCGTGAACGTTGGGGCGGGGGATTAGAAGCGCTTGAGGCGGCCGCGAATGCGCTTGGAGATTTTTTCGATTTCTTCGGTTTTTTTGAGCATGCCGACGCTGAGCACGTGGCGGTCGTTTTTCTCGAGCTCCATTTTGAGGTCTTCGGCGAGTTTGAGGAGTTCGCCGGCATCCTTCAAGTTGCGCTCGTGGTCGGCTTTGAGGATTTCTTCGGTCTGCGATCTGCCGTCGGGCAGCCGCTTCGGCTCCTCCTCTTTCCGGACCTGTGACGAACCGATCCAGGCGGCCAAAGCCAGAACAAGGGAAAGAAGAGAAAACCGTCTCATGAAGCCTCGCTTGTTATCATATCCCTTGCATGGAGCAAGTGAATGTTGGAATTGTTGGCGCCGGCAATGTCGGCATGGGCGCGCTGACGATTCTCGCCGAAAACGCCGCCGAGATCACCCAGAAATTGGGGTTCCGGCTGAATGTCGCCGCGGTTTGCAGCCGGTCGATCGCAGAGAAGCCGATTCCCGCCGTACTGGCGGGGGTGAAGAAGACCACCGACTGGCGAGAGCTGATTGCCGATCCGGAGATCCACATCATTGCTGAGTTGGTGGGCGGCACGGGAGTGGCTCGGGAACTGATTGAGGCGGCGATCGCCGCGGGCAAATCGGTGGTGACCGCAAACAAAGAGCTGATGGCGCTGCATGGCGGGGCCATTTGGGAACAGGCGATCCAGGCGGGCATCAACCTCGCAATGGAAGCGAGCGTGGCGGGCGGTATTCCGATCCACGCGGTACTGCGCGAGGGGATTTCCGGGGATCGAGTGGTGGCGTTGCAAGGCATCCTAAACGGGACCAGTAACTATATCCTTACGGAGATCGAGAAGAATGGTTCGGCGTTCGAGGAAGTTTTACAGGAGGCACAGCGGCTAGGCTATGCCGAGGCCGATCCATCGGCGGACATCGATGGATACGACGCGCGGTCCAAGCTGGCGATTCTCGCGGCGCTGGCATTCGGGAATCGGATTGTGCCTTCGGACATTCACACGGAAGGGATCCGGCGGATCGGGCCCATCGATTTCCAATATGCGCACCGGCTGGGGCATACAATCCGGTTGCTGTGTTCGGCGCGGCGTACACCGGAAGGCGTATTTCTGTCTGTGCGTCCGGCGTTAATCGCGCAATCGACGATTCTGGCTAGTGTGCAGGGTGCGTACAACGCCATCTGGGTACGCGGGCACTACGGTCAGGACACGTTTTACTACGGGCGCGGGGCGGGTCCGAATCCGACTGGCGTAGCGGTGGTGAGCGATCTGATGCGGGTGGCTCGCGAAATCCGTTCGGGAAGCCCGGAGCGTGTTTCGCCGTTCGCGCATGAGCGGTTGGAGGAGAATCAGCCTCTGCCGATTACCGAACAGAAGAGCGCCTACTATTTGCGTTTCCGCGTTGAGGACCGGCCGGGAATCATCGCGGCGCTGGCCGGGATCCTTGCGGAGAAAAATGTGAGCCTGGACGCGGTGCTGCAGTTGCCGACGGATTCCAAGCACAACCTGCCGTTTGTGATCACGATTGAGCCGTGCCAGGAGCAGCAGGTGCGGGATGCTGTCGAACAGATGTCGAATCTCGATTTTATGGTGGAGCCGCCACTGGCTCTTCCGATGGAGAGGCCGTTATGAAACGTGTTTTTCTGTTTGCTGTTTTGCTTGCCTGTGCCGGGCAGGCGTATGCACAGGTGGCCGCGGGTGCGAACTCGGGCTACAAGACGGAGGAAGGACGAGCGCGGGTAGCGAAAACACTGGCCGCGAGCGATCGTGAAGGGCGGCAAAAGCCAAAGGAACTGGTAGCCGCGTTGAAGCTGCAACCGGGGCAGACGGTGGTGGATCTGGGGACTGGGGTGGGATACATGCTGCCGTATCTGGCGGCGGCGGTGGGGGCCAACGGGAAGGTGATCGCCCAGGACATTTTCGAAGATTTTCTGAAGCAGGCAAAGGCTACGGCGGAGCAGAACAAGCTGGGGAACGTGGAATTTGTCCACGGGACAGACAGGAATCCGGGACTGGCGGCAAACTCGGCGGATCTGGTGTTCACGCTGGATGCCTATCATCATTTCGACTATCCGGCGGACATGCTGGCGGTCATTCGCGCGTCACTGAGGGAAGGGGGGCGTTTTGCTTTGGTGGACTTTTACAAGGCCGGCTTCCGCGATCCGGCGCACATCCGGCTGGATCAGGCGGATGTAATCAAAGAAGTGGAAGCGAACGGATTCCGGCTGGAATCGAAGGCCGATCACATGCCTGGGACGCAGTATATTGCCATTTTCACGAAGAAGTGAGATGGATTGATCAGCGGGCGATGCGGAGTACAAAGCCTGTGTTGACGATGCCTCCTGGCAGAGACGGACCGTTTTCTTCTTTGGGGAAATCGCGGGAGTTGGTATATCCGGTGACGTAGATTCCGTTGTTGGCGTCTATGGCAACACCGGTCACGATGTCCGTGGACAACCCACCGAGATAGGTTGAGTATTCGAGCCCGCGCTGGGGATGGAGGATGGAGACGAAGCCATCGACGGAAGTGCCGCCACGCGCGGTCTGCAGTGCGCCGCCCGCGAGGGGGAAGTTGTTGGAGGATGTGTAGCCGGCAACTGCGACGCGTCCATCGGGCAGAACAAACAATCCGTAGGGGATTTCGGTATCGCCATCTCCGAGGTAGGTGGAGTAGTCGATCAGGGCATCGCCGGGCCGGCTGGGATCCAGCGCCATGACGAAGACATCGGCATTTCCGACGTAGCTACGCTGGACGGCTGTCTCGGAAGTGGGGAAGTCGGAAGAGAAGGTATAGCCGGTAATCCAGATTTTTCCGTCGGCTGCGATCTGCATGGCGCGGGGGTAATCGGCGCCGTTGCCGCCGAAGTAGGTGCCGTACTGGATTCCGTTCAACCCGCTGACATTGGTGTCAATGCCGACGAGGAAACCATCGAAGAAGGAGGCGAGGAAGCCGCGATAGGAACTTCCGGTGGCTGGGAAATCATCTGACGATGTATAGCCAGTGAACCAGGCCACACCGCGGGCATCGATGGCGACGCCGGTGGCGATATCGGTTGACTTTCCACCGTAGAAGGTTGCATAGCGGAGGGGCGAGGGATTGGAGGGATCGACCTTGTAGAGGAACGCTTCCCAACCTCCGCGGTTGATGGGCTGGGCGCCGGAGGAGGCTTGGGGTAGCTCTTTGGAAGTGGTGTAGCCGACAACGTAGACGTTGAAGAGGCGGTCGACGGCGACACCGGTGACGTTCTCTGTGTTCAGGCCACCGTAGATGGAGGAGTGAACGAGGGAGTCGTTACCAGAGAAAGTTGGGTCGATCGCGGCCACGAAGGCGTCGGTTTCGCCGGCAAGGTCGAGTTGGGCGTAGTAACCGGCCTTGGGGAAGTCGGTGGAGTTGGTAATCCCGGCGACGTAGACGCGTCCCAAGGAATCGATTGTGATGCCGCGAGCTTCTTCGTTTCCTGTTCCACCGAGCCAGGTCCAGAATTGGAGGTTGATGACGCCATCGGCTTCGCGGCGGTACTTGGCGATGAAGACATCGCTGCCGCCTTTGGGGGAGCGCTGGAAGGGGTCATTGGGGCCGGGTGTTTCAAACTGTGCGGTTGTGGAGCCAGCGACCCAGATGGAGCCATCGCGGTCCATGGCCATGGCTTGAACGGCGCCGGATTTGTCTCCCGTGATGTAGGCAGACCAATTGATGGAGGAGCGCTGGGCAAAGAGCGAAGGCGAGAAGGCGCCGAGTGCGACCAAGGATAGAGGGAGAAACCGGAAAAACCGCATAGATAGAGTTGACGTGAAGCTGTATAGGTTCAGTTTCCATTATCTATGAAAGCGGGGCGGTCCGCTTGGGGCCGACCGGTCGCTTAGCGAACGAAGAGGACGCGGATGCGTTCGGCGGTATCGTTCATGACGTTCGACTGGGAGTCTAGCTCTTCGGCGGCCGCGGCGCTTTGTTGTGCGGCAGCAGCAGTTTGCTGGGTATCGCGCTGCATGTGTTCCATAGCGGTGGTCATTTCGCCGATAGCGCGGGACTCTTCTTCTCCGGCCTGCTGGACTTGTTCGACGAGGGTCAGCATGCGGACCAGTTCGGTTTCGATGCCGGTAACGCCGGCTGCGAGGCGATCCAGGCGCTCTGTGCCTTCTTTGGTAGCGGTGGCGGAGGCGGTGACCAGTTCGCCCGTTTCGTGGGATGCCTGGGCACAGCGCTGGGCGAGGTGGCGGACTTCGTCAGCGACGACGGCGAAGCCAAGTCCGGCCTGACCGGCGCGGGCTGCCTCAACGGCTGCGTTGAGGGCGAGGATATTGGTCTGGAAGGCGATTTCGTCAATTGTTTTGAGGATGGTGACCACTTTGCCGGCCCTGACGTTCATTTCGCCCATGGCTTTGAGCATGGCTTGCAGCCGTTCGGCCGTTTCGTGCACGCGCTGGTTGACCTTCTGGCCAGCTTCGACCGTGGAGCGGAGGCGGTCGAGCCCTGCCAGAGAGGAACGGCGAGCTTCTTCGGCAGTGGCGGTGGTTTCGGTCAAGGAGCTGGCCTGATTGCTGGCGTTTTTGGCCAGGGTCTGGCTGGAGGAAGAAATCTGATGGGAGACTTGGCGGAAGGCAGACACGCCTCCGCCGATTTCTTCGACGGACTCACGGAGCTTGCCGGAGAGGCGGTTGAGAAGTACGGTCATACCGGCGACCATGACCACGCTCAAGAGGACGAACAGGGAGATGGTCCAGTAGGTTCTGGCAATTTGAGCTTGTGAATCTCCGGCCACCTGTTCGAGTTGTTGCTGTTGGCTGGAGACAAGCTTGGCGGCGCTGTCCCCGGCTTTGAGCATGGCGGGGAGGACCTTATCTGTCGCGACTTCATGGGCTGCGGCAAAGTCGTTGGCTTGGGTCAGTTGCAGATACTCGTTATAGGCTGAGGTCCAAGCTTGCATGGATTGATCGATGGTGTTGACGGCGGATTTCTCTTCGGCGGTGAGGGAAGCTCCGCGCAGGCCTTGCAGATGTCCGTGGACTCTTTTCTGGAGGTCGGCGACACGGTTCCGTTGGACGTCGATGGCATCCACGGTGTGGCATCCGACACAGGTGTTGCTGTCCGCGGCGGCTTTGCCGAGCTGGGAATAGAAGTAGCCAATGACCACGGAGATCTGAGTGCCGCGCGCTTCTGCGCGCATTTGCTGGAAGAGGGTTTGCATGTCGGCAGCGCGGCCGGCTTTGACGGCTGTGCCTTTCACAGCGTTTTGCAGAGCGCCGCCGAGTGAGTGCACTGTCAACCAGTTCAGCCCGCCGAGCAAGATCACGACAAGGAAAAACAGCCCGCAGGCTATTAACATCTGAGCCCTGACTGTCATACGCGACTTCATACGGTCCCCCAAAGAGCCTTATCGGCAAGAAATCGATAAGGCACGGGGTCATTGACCGTTGAGTTGTGGCGTGCGCAACAATTGCTTCATCCGAGCGACTACGGGCGCGTTTACCGGATTGGTGGCGACGTTGCGCATTTCATGGGGGTCGTGATCGTGATCGTAGAGGGCGCTTCCGCGGCGTCCCTCATCCCACTCGGTATAGCGCCAGCGTTCGTCACGGACGGAGCGTCCGATGAACCAGTTGCGGGCCTGGACGGTGTAGGCAACGCGATCCCAGGCTGCTTCGGGGTTGTCGAGCAAGGGACGGAGGCTGGCGCCCTGAACCCAGGATGGCTTGGGCAATCCGCAGAGGTCAGTAAGTGTGGGGTAGAGGTCGAGATACTGGACCACGCGTTTGGAGGGCTTGCCTTTTGTTCTGCGGGGGTCGCAGATGAGGAGCGGGCCTCGTGCGGAGGTTTCAAACAACGTGCCTTTCGCCCACATTCCCTTCTCACTGAGGTGCCAGCCGTGATCGCCCCAGAAGACGATGATGGTGTTGTCGCGCTGTCCGAGGGCATCGAGCTTGTTGAGGAGGCGGCCGAGTTGCTCATCCATGTAGGCGGAGCAGGCGTAGTAAGCACGGAGGGCATCGCGGGCTTCCTGGGCGCTGAAGGAACGGGCGGCAAAGAGGTCGATGTTCTGGCGGAACTCATCGCGTGGCACGCCGGGGATGGCGCGCGGCTCGGTATCGAAGTCGGCGGGCAGCGGCATTTCGGCGGGATCGAAGAGATCGAAGTACTTCTTCGGGGCCGTGAGGGGCACGTGGGGGCGGAGAAAGCCGACGGAGAGGAAGAAGGGTTTGCCGCCAGCGGCCATTTTTTCGAGGGTATCGATGGCGCGGTCTGCGATGGGAGCATCGACACCGGGGTCGCCTTCCGGGAGAGGACCGTAGACGTTGGCCCAGGCGTAGGTCCAGGGGGCGGGCACCTGCATGTTCCGATACGGCGAATGCACGTTGTCCCAGTAGGCGGGATTCTGTTCCTGCTGGCGGGCGCGTTCGGCGGGAGTGAACCATTGCTGGGCGGAGCGGCCGGCGGCGGGAGTGGGAAGTTGCGGAGGCTGCTCACCGCGGACGTGTCCGCGATTGGGCGGATGCCAGATTTTTCCGAACTCCGCCGTCTGATAACCGTTGCTTTCGAAGTAGCGCGGAAGGATCTGCTGGCCCGGTTCGAGCACCAGCCAGGTGTTGTTGTCGAGGACTCCGGTGTGGAGCGGGTAGCGGCCGGAGAGCACGGAGGAGCGGGTGGGATTGCAGAGCGGGTACTGGCAATAGGCGCGCTCGAATCGCACTCCACGAGCGGCGAGGCGGTCGATGTTGGGGGTCTTGGCGACGGGATCGCCATAGCAGCCGATGCGGCAATCGAGGTCATCGACGACGATGAAGAGCACATTGGGCCGCGCGGGTTGAGCCCACATTGCTGCGCCGGCCGAGCGCAGGAAGTCACGCCTGTTCATGCCAGCCGATTGTATCGCTGTGGAGGGCGGGTTAGTTAGGCGAAGACTGCGCGGAGCTGGGTGCACGCCCACTCGAGGTCTTCCTTGGAAATGACGAGAGGCGGGGCGAGGCGGATGACGTGGCTGTGTGTCTCTTTGCAGAGCACGCCAAGCTGCATCAGTTTTTCGCAGTAGGTGCGTGCGGGCTGATGCAGATCAATGGCGATGAGCAGCCCACAACCGCGGATTTCCTGAATGGCTGCATGGTGCAAGGTGGCGCGCAATTCGGCGAGCAGCCAGGCGCCGAGTTCGGTGGCTCTTTCGGCGAGTCGCTCGTCTTGCACTACCTGGACTGCCGTGCGGGCGACTGCGCAAGCGAGCGGATTGCCTCCGTAGGTACTGCCGTGGGTGCCGGGGGCGAATACGCCGAGCACCTCGCGGCTTGACACTACGGCAGAGACGGGATAGAAGCCGCCGGAAAGAGCTTTGCCGAGGATGAATACATCCGGCTGCACGTCTTCGCGCCAGCAGGCGAACATGGCGCCAGTGCGGCCGAGTCCGGTTTGGATTTCATCGGCCATGAGTAGCACGTTGTGCTTCTTGCAGATCTCCGCCACTGCACGCAGATACCCGGCAGGAGGAATGAGGATGCCGGCTTCGCATTGGATGGGTTCGAAGAGGAATGCGGCCGTGTTGGGAGTGATGGCGGCTTCGAGGGCGGCTGCATCGCCGAAGGGGATGGTGACGAAGCCGGGAGTGAACGGGCCGAAGCCCTCACGGTATCCAGGCTCGGAGGAGAAGCCGACGATGGTTGTGGTGCGGCCGTGGAAATTGTTGGAACAGACGATGATTTCCGCTTGGTCGGGAGCAATGCTTTTTTTCGTATAGCCCCAGCGGCGCGCGGCTTTGATGGCTGTTTCCACTGCCTCCGCGCCGGTGTTCATGGGGAGCACCATCTGCATGCGGCAGAGGGCAGCGAGTTCCTGGCAGAAGAGGGGAAGCTGATCGTTGCGGAATGCGCGTGAGGTGAGGGTGACACGCTCGGCTTGTTCTTTTAGGGCAGCCAGGATGCGTGGGTGGCAATGACCCTGGTTGAGTGCCGAGTAGGCGCTGAGGCAATCGAGATAGCGGCGCCCATCGGCGTCGTAGACCCATGCGCCGGAGGCACGTTCCACGACGATATCGAGCGGGTGGTAATTGTGCGCACCCCATTCCTCTTCAATTGCGATGAGATGTTCCGCGGAGACGGGTGCGGTGGAATGGGCCATGCCTGTGTGGGTTCCTTTAAGACCTTTGGGGATTGCTCTATTGTATCCGTTACTTGAGGAGCCCGCGCGTTTTGAACCAGTCCGAGAGGCGAGGGCCCCAACTGGAAAGGACGGGATGAGTCGGGGCGAGGCCGACGCCATGCTTGCCGGGTTCGTAGATGTGCATTTCGGCGGGCACTCCGGCCTTGCGGAGGGCAAGGTAGTAGAGAATGCTGTTTTCCGCGGGAACGCCGGTGTCCTCATTGGTGTGGAAGAGGAACGTGGGGGGCGTGCGCGGAGTCACTTGCAGTTCATTGGACAAGCTGCGGACCAGTTGCGGATCGGGATTGTCGCCGAGCAGGTTGGTGCGCGATCCCTTGTGGACGTAATCGGTGGTGAAGGAGATCACGGGATAGGCGAGGATGGCGAAGTCGGGACGGCTGCCCACGCGTTCCACAGGGTCCTGCGAGGAAGGCTGGCCGTCGTCGAAGTGAGTGGATGCAGTAGATGCGAGATGCCCGCCGGCGGAGAATCCCCAGATGCCGATGCGGTCAGCGGCGACGCCCAGTTTCGCTGCATCGGAGCGCACCATGCGGATGGCGCGCTGGGCGTCGTTGAGCATGGCGGGATGGTGGTAGCGGGGGCCGAGGCGGTATTTCAGAACGAAGGCGGAGATGCCTTGCTTGTTGAGCCACTCGGCGATCTGCTTGCCTTCGTGATCCATGGCAAGGCCGCGGTATCCACCACCGGGGCAGACGACGATGGCCGTGCCTGAGGAACGGGCCGGATCGACGACGTAGTAGGCGAGGGTGGGCTTATCCACTTCTTCCTGGCCAGCGGCGCCGGGAGTCCCTTTCGGGTACAGCAACTCGGTACGCGTTTGCGCCGACAGGGACCACGCGAGGCAAATCAACAGAAACCGCATGGAGATTATCTCCCTTGGATGACGTGGAACGCTTTCTTCGGTTCGGCGGCTTCCTGGGGAGGCTCACCGGGCAGGTCGCCACAATCGGCGCGGAGATGTTTCCAGTGTTGCGGCCGGATGGTAGCGAGCAGCTCTTTACGGGACTTGATCTTGAGCGGCTTGCCGACGTAGATCTTGCCCATTTTTTCCATCAGCCATTCGGGCAGTGCGCTGGCGAACATGAACAGGGGCCACTTGAAGTTGGGGCCGTTGGTTTTGCGCAGTTTCCAGGCCCAGAAAAACAGCGAGCCGAAGCGCCAGACGGTGGGTCCCCACCAGCTCACCAGTGCTGCGTTGAGGCTCATCTTCCAGCACTTCATCATGACCTGCCATTGAAGCGGGGTCATTTCCTTGCTCTCTTCGACGCCCTTTTTGGCTTCCATGCGCGTGTCATGGAGCGGAGTGAAGATGGAAGGCACGAAGAAGGCAAACAAGCCGCGGCGCTCCACTTCGTAGAGCAGGTCAAGCGTGGCCTTGGAATCCTCGTCGGTCTCGCCAGGGTTACCGACGATGAGGGTCATCACCGGGAACCAGTTGTTGCGGTTGAGGATGGTGAGGCCGTTGATGACGACGCTGGGCCATTCGTCGATGGGGAAGGGGACGCCTTTGCTCGGCATGACCATCTTGGCCATGCGCACAGAGCCGGTTTCGAGCCCGATGAGCGGGGAGAGGATGCGCTTTTCCGGATGCGAGCTTTTTGAGGGCAGCTTGACCGGGCTCTTTTCGATGAGCATCTCCGAGAGCTTCTCAATGAGCAGCGGATCGACGACGGCGGGAGCCATGGTGGAGTGGCTGAGCACGTGGTGCTTCACTCCGGGCGTGTTGACGATGCTGCCGTAGAGATCGAGGAGTGCTTCGCGATTGGGGAAATAGAATGGTGTTTCTTTGCCGACTTGGCCCCAAATGAACATATCTTCGGTGGCGAG
>JAFDVS010000120.1:37036-60383 GCA_018268935.1 Acidobacteriota bacterium
GGTGGTCATTTCGACGACGCCGAAGGTGGTGCGCTTTTCCGGAACGCGGATGCCATCGCGACCCTTGGGATGCGCCACTTCGATGAACTTTGGCAGTTCTTCGCCGTTCAGGGCCTTCTGGAATATTTCGACCGTTTGCGCGGCTTCGCTGCGTCCCTGGACGACACAATCGACGCTCAGTTCGGCGTAGCTATCGGTTTCGGTGATCTGCCATCCACCGGAGCCACCGACGATAACCTTGAAGCCCTGGCGATGCGGGTTGGCTTTCACATCGTAGAAGAGCTTTTTCGAGTAGTGGGAATTGATTGGTTCTTTGGAGGAACCGAAGATGGAGGCGTAGACACCGGCGGCGAAGGTGACGCCTAGCGGGTTGTGTGTGGAGATGGCCACGACGCGGGTGCGCGGGCCGATGTATTTGTCGACATCGTCTGGATAGCAGGCTACGATGTCTAGTTCGGGGAACTCCTTTTGCAGGGTGGCTTCCACCACCCGCACTCCGGCGGGCATGTAGCGCGCCGAGCCATCGGGGTTGCGTTCGAGATCTCTCCAGGTGGGGTACTTCTGATTGATGATGCCTTCCAGGCGCATGGGAAGAGACGCCAGGGCCATCTGAATGAAGTATCCGGCGTGATCGATGGTCTCCGTAAGAGGAGCCGTCAGGACGATGGTCGCACCACCGCTCTGTTGGGAAGCGTTCATAGTTACCTCGGCCCAAAACGGGAAAAAGTCGAGTGATGTCAGGATAGCATCGAACCGCGTTTCATTGTGCCAAGATGTAGCTCATGGCGAGCAGCATTCCTCTCCCCTTTGACGGCTCCACAAATGCGGAGGCTGTAGTCCGAAAACAGGAGGCGGTGATCCCGTGGTATCTGTGGTGCGCCATCCTCTCGGTCACCTCAGCGATCGTCGGTGGACACTGGGATATTTCGTGGCACCGGTCGATCGGCCGGGACACGTTCTGGACCCCTGCGCACATCGCGATTTATGCCTGCGGCGTGCTGGCCGGGGTGAGCTGCGCGTACCTGATTTTGTCGCGGACGTTTGCTCAGACAGGTGATGAAGCAACGATCCGGATGTGGGGCTTCCGGGGGCCGCTGGGTGCGTTCCTCGCCGCGTGGGGTGGAGTAGCGATGCTCACTTCGGCGCCTTTCGATGATTGGTGGCACAATGCCTACGGCCTGGACGTGAAGATTGTGAGCCCGCCGCATGTGCTGCTGATCCTGGGCACGCTGATGATCATGATGGGGGCGCTGATGCTGACCCTGGGGCGGATGAACCGAACCAATGGGGCGGACCGCGTGAAGCTGGATGCCGCTTTTCTGTACATCGGTGCGATGATCCTGGTGCTGGTGATGGTGTTCCTGATGGAGATGACCACGCGGATTTCGATGCATCAGGCGGCCTTTTATCAGAAGCTGGCGATGACGGTTCCGATTATTCTGCTGGGTCTGGCACGGGCCAGCGGATTGCGCTGGGCGGCGACGATCACGGCAGGTATCTACACGGTTGTACTGTGTCTCTTTGTTTGGATTCTGCCGTTGTTTCCGGCCGAGCCGAAGCTGGGTCCGGTGTTCTATCCCAGCACGCGTTTTGTTCCGCCGGAGTTTCCTTTGTTGCTGATTGTGCCGGCCGTCGCGCTGGACTTGCTGTGGGGGAAGACGGCATCGTGGAACAAGTGGCTGCTGGCCGCGGTGAGCGGATCGCTGTTTGTGGTTCTGTTTGCGGCCGTGCAATGGCCCTTCGCTGAGTTCCTGATGTCACCGGGGTCGCGCAACTGGGTTTTCGGCACGCACTACTTTGGCTACTACGTGCATCCGCAGTCTTACACGTTTCGCAACCTGTTTGTGCCAACGGAGCCGACATTCTGGCGGGGCATGGCGATCGCTGTTGGAATCGCGATTTTGTCCGCCCGCGCTGGGCTCGGCTGGGGCGATTGGATGCGCAAGATCCGGCGGTGAACCATGCGCTACCTTCTGGCCCTGTTAGCCTGCGCGGCACAAGCGCATATCGGCAGCCCCGACCTGTTTCTGGAAGGGAGCGCCGGGCCGTACCCGATTTTTGTGACAATCCGGCCGCCGGTGGTGATTCCGGGTGTTGCCGAAGTGGAGATTCGAGCCAAGACTCCGGGGCTGAGCCGCGTGCGCGTGGTGCCGACGCCGATTGCGGGGCCGGGTGCGAAGTTTGCTCCGACGCCGGATGTTGCGCAGGCTTCGAAGGATGATCCACAGTTTTTCACCGGTGCGCTGTGGATTATGACCAGCGGCTCATGGCAGGTGAAGGTGCTGATTGATGGACCGCAGGGACCGGGGGAGCTTGCAGTGCCTGTGCCTGCGCTGGCGAATCGGACGGAGAGCATGCAGTTCGGTTTGGGCGCGGCGCTGAGCGTGCTGATGGTGATTCTGATCGCGGGCGCCGTGAGTATTGCGGGCGCTGCAGCGCGCGAGGCGGAACTGGATCCGGGGCTTGCGCCGGCTCAGCCGCAATTGCGCCGGGCGCGGATTACGATGGCCGTTACGGGCGCGATCGTGATTGCCGTTGTGTATCTTGGCAATGCATGGTGGCAGGCTGAGGCCAATAGTTATTCGCAGATCGTGTACAAGCCGCTGTCGATGAAGCCGTCGCTGGCGGATGGGGTTCTTCAGTTGGAGATCGAGGATCCGGGCTGGCTGCGGCGCAAGACAGACGACTTCGTGCCTGACCACAACCATCTGATGCATCTGTATGTGCTGCGATTGCCTGAGATGGAGCAGGTGTGGCACCTGCATCCAGATATGACGGGGAGCGGGGTTTTTACGCATCGACTGCCGGCGATGGAGGCCGGGCGGTACGCTCTTTACGCGGATGTCGTTCATGAGAACGGACTGCCGGAGACACTTGCAGCGGAGGTGTCGCTTCCGGCTTTGCCGGGGAAGGCGCTGGAAGGCGATGATTCCGCGGGTGGCGGGAAGGCCGTAGATAGGGAATTTGTGTTGGCCGATGGCGCGAAGATGATCTTCGACCGTGAGCAGGATGTGTATCCGGTGAAGCGTCCCTACGCGTTCCGGTTCCGGGTGGTGGATAGGGACGGCAAGCCTGCCCAGGACATGGAGCTGTACATGGGTATGCAGGGACATGCAGCGTTCGTGCGCGAGGATCGGAGTGTGTTCGCTCACGTTCATCCGACTGGCTCCATCCCGATGGCTGCTCTGCAGATCGCGCAGAAGCAGACTGATCCGCATGCCGGCCACCACATGCACTCGCTGCCCGCGGAAGTGAGTTTTCCTTATGGTTTCCCGCAACCGGGCGCGTATCGGATTTACGTGCAAATGAAGCGGGCGGGACAGGTTCAGACGGGAGTGTTCCGTGTTACTGTGCGGTAGATGATTCCGCTGCTGTTACTCGCGTTTTCGCTTCAGGCTGCTGAGCCGGTCCGCCTCCACCCCGAGAATCCGCATTACTTTGAATTTCGCGGGAAGCCGACAGTGCTGCTGACATCCGCGGAGCATTATGGCGCAGTGCTTAACGGCGCGTTCGATTATGTGAAGTATCTGGACACGCTGGCGAAGGACGGGCTCAACATGACCCGCATCTTCACTGGGATTTACCGCGAGGCGCCGGGCGATTTCGGGATCCGGTTCAATACACTGGCGCCGAAGGATGCCGATTACGTTTCGCCGTACCCCAAAACATCGGATGGCAAATATGATTTGGCTGGTTGGAACCCGGCCTACTTTGCACGGCTCAAGAACTTTCTCATGCAGGCAGGGAAACGCGGCATCGTGGTGGAAGTAACGCTGTTCTGCACTTACTACGATGACCGCATGTGGCGGCTTTCTCCGCTGTACGATTCCGCTGTGCCGAACACGGAAGTGTTGGCGTTGAAGCATCCGGGGCTCACGAAGGCCCAAGTGGCTTTCACTCGTAAGCTGGTCACAGAGCTGAAGGACTTCGACAACATCTACTACGAGATTGCGAATGAGCCGTATTTCGGTGGAGTGACGCTGGAGTGGCAAGCACTGATCGCGAAGACAGTGGCGGAGACGGAGGCTTCACTCGGTGTGAAGCACCTTATCGCGCAGAACATCGCCAATAACCAGAAGCTGGTGGAAAACCCGGATCCACGCGTGAGCCTGTTCAATTTTCACTACGCGCGGCCGCCGTTGACGGTGGGGATGAACTATCACCTGAACAAGGCGATCGGGTTGGATGAGACCGGCTTTGACGGCACGTTGGATTTCGTTTACCGCATTCAGGCTTGGGATTTTCTGCTGGCCGGCGGGGGGCATTACAACAATCTGGATTATTCGTTTGCGGTGGGGCACGAAGACGGCATGCTGCCCGTGGGCGGGGATCAGCCGGGTGGAGGCGGCGCTTCGTTACGGGGGCAGCTCAAGATCCTTCGCGACTTCCTGTCCCGGTTCCAATTCGTGAAGATGCGGCCGGACAATGCGCAGCCTGTGCGAACGCTTTCGGAGCTTGGCCGGCAATATGCGGTCTACGTTCACCATGGCAAGGTGATGAGCGGCTATCGCCCGAGCTATATGGTGGAAACGAAGCGCCAGAACAGCACGTTCACTCTGACGCTTCCGCAAGGCGAGTATACGATGCAGTGGTGGAATCCGAAGTCGGGGCCGATGGGGCAGGCGGAGAGCTTCGCTCATTCCGGCGGGGCGAGGAGGTTCACTTCGCCGCAGTACACCGAGGATGTGGCGCTTGAGGTACGCGCTCGCTAGCGGGTGAGCGGGTCTTCGACTTCTGGCGGCGTGGCTTTGATCAAGCGGCCGAGTTCGGGCTCCAGCTCATCCATGCGTTGCTTCATTTCCCAGGCGACACGGCGGTAGGAGAAGTGCCCCTTCACGCCGCTGCGGAGCCGGGAAATGTATTCGACCTCAGCGAAATCCATCTTGAATAGGAAGCGGGACAAGGCTCCGAACGGGAGCAGGTAATGGGCGCCTGGCGCTGGCAATTGGCGCATGGCGGCGAATGCTGCTTCCATCGTTTCCGTGTACAAGGCGGTGACGCCGGCACGAGCGATAGCTTCCGGCGTATCGAAGCCGAGATTGCCGGAATAGGCCTGGCGGAACTGCTGGCAGCGGCGGTGGCGGTGCATGTCGCGATAGGCGCCAACGTCCATCACGATGTCGAAGTTGTATGGGGCGGAGCGGAACTCGCGCAGCAGCTCATCGCGCCGGGTGCGGGAAGCCAGTGCCGTGTCGATCACTTCCATGCGGCGGGCGGTGCTCCAGGCGCTCACGGTTTCCTGCAACTCGCGATAGGGACGGTCCGTAACGGGGTAGAGCAGGGTTGCCGCAATCTCAGTGACGTTATCGCGCGGGAAGACCAGATCGACACGCGGCACTGACGGAGCGGCCGGGGCGGGAAGGTTCTGCTCCGCCCATTGGCGCAATGCGGTTTGCGATTCGGCACGGTGGGTGTCGGCATCGACGTACTTGGTGAGGGTGGGGGCGATCGCTTCCGCGGGGGCCTGGCGATCCCACACGCACGCGGGCTCTTCGGCGCAGGCAGAGGCTGTCTCATCGGCGAGACCGCGAATCTCTGCGTATTCACTGGCTTTCAAACGACGGATCTGCCGCTCGAGGGAGCGGATGCTCACTACCTGGCCGACGTTGGTCGGGATGCCGAAGAAGAGCAGATAACGAGCCACGTCGAAGGCGCGGGCCGCGAGATTGCGTTCATAGGCATCCTGCTTCATGGCTTCGGGCTTGGGGAGTTCCTGAGTCAGGAGTGCGAACACGTCTTTGTGCACGGCCTGATAGGTTTCGATCAGCCGGCGGCCCGTGTTCTGGTAGAGCTCTGCCTGCGTTGCGTCGAACTCCGGCGGGAGGATGAATCCGAACTTGGAGAAATCCTGATAGCGGGTGGATTTGGCTTGACCGTCCCATAGTTGCTCGTCTTCGAGTTCCGTCGCGGCTAGTTCCGAGATACCTTCGAAGCACACCGCGAGATGTCCGAGATCGGCGATGGATGCGTGCCCGTACTGGAAATAGAAGCTCTCCAGGAACTTGCGTGAATCGTGGGTGCGAACCCACTCCACCGATTGCACGATGGAATCCGCCGACCGGCTATACCTGGCCAGTGCGTATGCCGACTTCTCCGGCGGCATCGGCGACAACATAACGACGCGTTTTTGTTCGGATGGCAAACCGTTAAGATAGCAAGAATCGCATGAAGCTGAAGATTCGCAAACTCCGCCCCGAAGCCGTCCTGCCGAGCTACGCGCACGGGCCTGAAGAAGACGCAGGTATGGACTTGCGCTCCTGCGCCGATCTCACTATCGCGCCGGGAGCAACCGTGCTTGTTCCCACGGGACTGGCTCTGGAAATTCCGCCGGGCTACGAAGCACAAGTGCGGCCTCGCAGCGGGCTGGCGTTGAAGCATTCCATCACTATGCCGAACGCGCCGGGCACGATTGATCCGGGCTATCGCGGGGAACTGGGCGTGATCCTTCATAATCTGGGGCGGCAGAGCTTCGAGGTGCATGCGGGGGATCGCATCGCGCAAATGATCGTCGCGCGGTACGAACGTGTGGAATGGGAAGAGAGTGAACTTCAGGATTCGACGCGTGGAGAAGGCGGGTTCGGGAGTTCCGGCCGGTGACCGCCGAAGCAATCGCCGCACTGCGCCGCAAGGTTTCCTGGCACATACTTCCGCTGGTGATCCTTCTCTATTTCGCCGCGTACCTGGACCGCGCCAATGTGGGATTCGCCAAACTGCGCATGGCGAGCGACCTGAAGTTCTCTGAGGAGGTATTTGGACTTGGCATTGGGATCTTCTTCATCGGTTATCTGATTCTGGAGATTCCCGGCGCGCTGCTGGTGGAACGCTGGAGCGCGCGGAAGTGGTTCGCGCGCATTCTCATCACGTGGGGCATGCTTTCGGCGGCCACTGCCTTTGTGCAGACGCCGATACAGTTTTACACGGCGCGCTTTCTGCTTGGTGTAGCGGAGGCTGGATTCTTTCCGGGCATCATCGTGTATTTCACACACTGGTTCCCGGCTTCGGAGCGCGTGGGCGCGATGTCGAAGATGATTGTCGCGATCCCGATCAGCCTGGCGCTGGGTGCGCCGCTTTCGGCACTGCTGCTGGATGTGAACTGGCTGGGGCTGCGCGGCTGGCAGTGGATGTTTCTGGTGGAAGGATTGCCGGCTACGATTCTTGGGGTGGCAACGCTGTTCCTGTTGACGGACCGGCCGCGTCATGCGAAATGGCTGACGGCGGAGGAGCGCGACTACCTGGAGACGACGCTGGCGGAGGAGGCTCGTGCGAAGGAGGCGGCCGGTAAGATCCGCATCACGCAGGCGCTCCGGATGCGCAACGTCTGGCTGCTGGCTTTGGGCATTTTTGCGACTAATACCGGAGGGTACGCGCTCACGTTTTGGATCCCCACCACGATACGGAGTTTGTCTCAGGGCTCGGATCGTTTCGCGTTGCTGTTCAGTGGGGTGTTCTATCTTTGCGGACTGGCCGGGGTGCTGTATAGCGGCCATTCCTCTGACCGGAAGGGCGACCGCAAGTGGCATTGCATCGCCGGGCAAGTGCTGACGGGGATGTTCCTGGCGGCAAGCGCAATTCCGGGGCAGCCGTTTCCACTCTCGATGCTGTGGCTCTGCCTGACGGGACTTGTGGCGCATTCCTGGCCACCACCATTCTGGGGCTTGCCTACGCTGACGCTCACAGCTTCCGCAGCGGCAGCCAGCATCGGGTTCATCAACTGCTTCGCGAATCTCGCTGGATACCTGGGCAATCACATCTTCGGCTGGATGAAGCATAACGGCTTCAGCGACAGCGCGTGTTTGTTCTTTCTCGCCTTCTGCTATTTTCTGGGGGGCGCAATCATCAGCCAGGTAAAAGTTCCCCGCACTCAAACACCCATCCATTGATACGATGGATGGCTTATGCCCACAGCCCTGTTCGACCTGACCGGCAAAGTGGCTATTGTTTCCGGTGCTGCCCAAGGTATGGGACGCGCGATGGCGATGGCCCTGGCCGAGGCGGGCGCTGACCTTCTTCTCACTGACCTCAACGAAGCCGGTGTGACTCGCACGGCGGAAGCCATCGCGGGGCTAGGCCGCCGCGCTATTCCCACACGTCACGACGTTTCCGAACCGGCGCAGGTGCGGCAGATGTTCGCGCTTCTGGACAAGGAGTTCGGCCGTATCGATTTTCTTGGCAATGTCGCCGGAGAGTCGATCATGGCACCGCCGGAAGATATTACGCTTGAGGATGTCGAGCAGGTTTGGCGGAATCTAGTGTTGGGACGCTTCTGCGCGTGCCAGGAAGCGGGCCGCAGGATGATGCGTTCGGGTGGAGGCAGCATCGTGAACATCGGATCGCTGGCGAGCATCACGGCGCTGGGCCGGGGGCACGTGGCTTACAGCATGGCGATGGGCGCTGTTGCCCAGATGACTCGCGAGTTGAGCACGGAATGGTCCGGGCACGGGATCCGGGTGAATGCCATTCTGCCCGCGCAGGTGTTGAACCCGGGGCTGGAGAAGCGCATTGCGGAAAAGCCGAGCTTGCGCGATCAATTCCTGAGTGGCATTCCGGCCGGCCGCCTGGGGCATCCTGACGACATCAAGGGTCTTTCCGTACTGCTCGCCTCCGACGCTTCGCGCTGGATCACCGGCGCTCTCATCCCCATGGACGGGGGCAATCTGGCGATGAATGCCGGCGGCTCCGTTCGCCATCCGCTGAGTTGACAATGACACCGCACTCCCGATTTTTGTACCGCACCATGCAGTTGATCCGGGTCACGGAGGAGCAACTAGCGCGTTGCCACGCGCGCGGGCTGATCCACGGCGCCTGCCATACCTACGTTGGCGAAGAGGCGATCGCTACCGGCGTGTGCGCACACCTGACGAAAGAAGATGCTGTTTTCAGCACGCATCGGGGACACGGACACGCGTTGGCCAAGGGCATGCCACCTTTTGAGCTGATTGCGGAGTTGTTCGGACGCAAGGCGGGCTGCTCGCGCGGGCGTGGCGGCTCGATGCATTTGTTCTCACCGGAAATCGGCATGATGGGGACCAGCGGCATCGTGGCGCCTTGTATCTTGCAAGCGGCCGGCGCGGGTTACAGCGCTATGCTGCGGAAGACGAAGCAGGTTGGGGTTGCGTTCTTCGGCGATGGCGCCGTCAATAACGGAGCCTTTCATGAGGGCCTGAATATGGCCTCCATCTGGAAGCTTCCCACGCTCTTCGTTTGCGAGAACAATCAATTTGCAACGGAGGTTCCGTTTCAATACGCGGCGGGCAATCCGGATGTTGCATCACGGGCTGCTTCGTACGGCATGCCGGGAATCCAAGTGGATGGCAACGATGTCGCCGCGGTCTCCCAGGCCGCGGAAGAAGCCATTGTTCGCGCGCGCAGCGGCGGTGGGCCAACGCTGATTGAGTGCAAAACCTATCGCACGCGGCCACACGCCGAAGGCATGGGCGATTACACGTATCGCACGCGAGAGGATGTTGCGGCGTGGCGTGAACGGTGCCCGATCAAGCGGTACCGTGCGGCTCTGCTTGCTGCGGGCGAGGCGACGGAAGCGGAGCTGAACGCGATTGATGCCGAGATCCAGGCCGAAGTGGCGCGGGCAACGGCGGAGGCAGAGAAGGCGGCATGGCCGGACGCCGCGGACGCCACTGCTCACGTTTATGCGCCGGCGCGTTCTGTTGGCCCGGCCGCTGTTCCGGACGAGAGCAGGCCGCCGATTTCGTACGCTGCGGCCACGCTCGAGGCGCTGGACCGCGAGATGGCGGATAACCCTAATATCTTTGTTTTTGGAGAAGGCATCGGTGTTCGGGGTGGTAACTTCGCCACTACCGCGGGCCTGTTCTCCAAGTACGGGCCGGAGCGGTTGCGCGACACACCCATTTCAGAGCGGGGCTTCGTGGGGATTGCCTGTGGCGCGGCGATGACCGGCACGCGGCCCATCGTCGATTTCATGTTCATCGACTTCATCAACGATTCGTTTGGTGAAATCATCAATCAGATTGCGAAGATGCAGTACATGAGCAGCGGCCGGCTCAAGATGCCGCTACTGATGCGCGGCTGCGTCGGGATTGGCCATTCCGCCGCCACTCATCACTCGGGAAGTTACCATTCCATCTACAGCCACATTCCGGGCCTGCGGGTAGTGATGCCTTCCACGCCCTACGATGCCAAAGGCCTGTTCCTCCATGCGCTGCGCAGCGACGATCCGGTGTTGTTTCTGGAACACCGTGAACTGATGTCCACGAAAGGTATTGTGCCTGCCGAACCGTACGAAATCGAGTTCGGCAAAGCGCGCGTGACGCGTACGGGGAAGGACGTCACGGTGGTGGCGCTGGCCCTGATGCTGCACCGGGTGCAAACGGCCGCGGAACAACTGGAAGGGGAAGGCATCTCCGTGGAGATCGTTGACCCGCGCACGGTGTCTCCGCTCGATACGGGGACCATTCTCCGCTCGCTTCAGAAGACAGGGCGGCTGTTGATTGTGGATGAGGCGTTCGGGCCCTGCGGCATCGCGGCCGAGATCGCAGCCCATGCGGCCGACGCAGGATTCAATGATCTGGACGCACCCATCAAAAGGCTGAACGGAGCCTTTGCGCCAACACCCTACAGCCCAACGCTTGAAGCCGCGGTTACTCCGCCGGTGGAGGCGATCACCGCCGCAATACGGGATTTGGTGAACGAATAGCCATGCCGATTGCCATCACTGTTCCCCGTCTCGGCTGGTCGATGGAGGAAGGTACATTTTCCGCGTGGTTGAAGCAGCACGGTGAATCCGTCGAGCCGGGCGAGATGTTGTTCGCTATCGAAAGCGACAAGGTGACGATGGATGTGGAGGCGCTGGATGGCGGGGTGCTGTATGTGCCGGCGGACGCTCCCCAGCCCGGTGAACGAGTCGTTCCCGGTCAATTGCTGGGGTATCTTCTGGCTGCTGGGGAAGCGGCGCCCGATGGCAGGGTTGCGGTCACGCCGCGGGCCCGGCGTGTGGCCCGCGAACTCGATGTGGATCTGAAGTCACTACAAGGGACGGGGAAGGGCGGGCGTATTCGCGAGCGGGATGTGCGGGGCGCGGCACCGAAGAAGCCACAGCAGCCCGTGGCGCAGCCCCTTCGCCGCACGATCGCCGCCCGCATGATGCGGAGTACGCAGAACACGGCGCCAGTGACTTTGATGCGGCGCGTGGATGCTACGTCGATGGCCGCAATGCGCGAGCAGGACAAGCAGATCTCCTACACCGCCATTATGGTGAAGCTTGCCGCCCAGGCGCTCGAGCAGCACCCGCTGTTGGCCAGCCGTTGGGAGGACGATTCCATCGTGGCCCCGAGCGGGACGCATATTGGCATTGCCGTGGATACGGAACATGGTCTGATTGTTCCTGTGATCCGGGACGCGGACCAGCTTTCGATCACGCAGATCGCTGCACGCTTGCGGCAACTCGTGCAGGCCGCCCATGCCCGGCAACTGAAGCCGGAAGACGTGGATGGCGGGGTTTTCACGATCACAAATCTCGGCGCTTACGGAGTGGAGGCTTTCACTCCAATCCTGAATTATCCGGAGACAGCGGTATTGGGAATGGGCGCCGTGCAGTGGGAGCCGGTGGCGTTGGGGAACGGGCATCTGGTGACGCGGCAGCAGATCACGCTGAGCCTCACCTTCGATCACCGTGTGCTGGATGGAGCACCCGCTGCGCGCTTTCTGCAAACACTGGCAGAGGTTATGACAACTGCTCTTCGATCTGGGCCGCATGCCTGAGGCTGTGCACGCCAATCAGGATCAGCCATTGATAGGCCGTAAGCGGTCCCAGGCCGAAGTGGGGAAACACGCGTAGTTTTAATCCTGACTGGGAGAGCATGGCTTTGGCACGCTGCCTGGTCGCCGCCAAACCTGCCAAGCCTTCCGCTGGTGTTTCGGCGATCACCTGCGGGAGCATGTCTAAGGGAGCAGACACCCGGCGGGTCCGGTTCGGGACGTGACGCAGCAGGCGCGCCTCCTGTCCCACCGTTTTCTCGAGCATCTCCGGTTCGGACTCCGGGCCCGCCAGCATGGTCTCAATGCGGCCGAGGATCACTTCGTCCGCAATCTGCAAATGAGCCATAATCTCCGCTGGAGACCACGCTTCCGGGGCCGGGCGCCGGCGCCATTGCTCCTGGCTCATCGCGCCGGTGACTGACTTCAGCTTCTCCAGGCTCGAATGGAGCAACTGGAGAGTGTCCGCGGCTTCCTGTTCGGAGAGAGGCATGCGAAGCAGATGGTACCATGCGGGTGTGGCGAAGGGATCAGGGTGGAAGGGTTACGTAATATCACTACCGGAACGTGCCGTGCGCTCTGCCACAGCATTGGCTGGCGGGCTGATCCGCGAGATCGGTGATGTGGCGGTGCCCGCCGCGCTGCGGCGCACGCGGCTCTATCGTAGCCTGGTCGACTCCACGCTGCGCTTTCTGATCGAGCAGGTAGGGCAAGTGGAAGGAACGTATCCGGGAGAGAGCACGCTGGCGGAGAATTTCATTGTGCGGCGCGCGGCAGGGAATGGTCTGGAGCTGATTGGAATACTCGCTTTCCGGGCATCGCCTGTCTGGGTGATGGCGGCGCTCGCGGATCTCTCCGGCACCGGACGTCATCTCATCCGCGAGATTGCCCAGTCCCTTCAAGAGCAGGGTTTGCTGGCGCCTGATACGCGGTTCGAAACGATGGATCAAATCCTGGATGGGCTGGAGTCTACGGCAGGTAAGGTAGCCGACACGATCAACACACCGCCGTTGGATGTGGGCGCATTGCGCGAGGAGTGGCGCATCATCCGCGAGCAAGCGGGCAAGATCCCGCCTCGGAACCTGCCCTCAATCGATCTGCTGGACGGACAATGGCGGGAGCTGCGCGCGACCGCAGAGGCCGAGAAACGCTCTGTTCTGGAGGTGTCGGCGCTGTTGGCCCTGTCGGCGGTGAGGCGACTGCCGGAGAATGTGCAATGGCTGTCGCGTTGTGCCGCGGGAGCAGCAAAAACCACGGGATCGTTGCTTGCTTCCAAGCTGCTGGGCCACTATAGCGACTCGCTTCGGGATATCCGGAACGAAGGTTACTTCGCGTATTGGATGCGCGAGTTTCGCCCCTACCTGCAGGCAGCAGCGAGACAGTTCTCGCCAGAACGGCAGACGCTTACCGAGAGAATGCTGGAGTAGGGGAGCCGTGCAACTGGATAAGGCGATCGAGTTCCAGTTGTTGTTCAGGGGTGACCTGGCGGTTTGAGGTGCGCGCAGCAATGAGGCAATCGCCTCCGGCGGCAGCCACCACGAGGATGGTTGCCTCTCCTCCGCCGATTTGAAGCATGGGGGATTCTCCCAACTGGTGGCGCATCACATATGCTTTTGACCTTTCGTAGAACACACTGAGAGTTTCGGGGTCAAAATAGCGTGCGTCGGCAGCAGGGTCGCAGCTCAGCATCCGGTTCATGCAGATGACGGCGACGGAGTCGAATATTCGAGGTTGAGGAGCGGGTGGCGCCGTCTGCGGCTGGGGGATTGGATCGGGAGCCGGTGAAGGATCGAAGTCCATTGAGGAGGGCTCCTCAAAGGCTTCCAGACTCTCTTCGAGCGCTTCGAGGCCGGCGGGCGAGTCCACGTCGCGCAAGAAGAATTCCTGCGGCTCTTCGACCATAATGTCGGTCTCGGCGGCTTTGGGATCGAAGGTGGGGAGGTCGTCCGGCTCCTCAAGGCCAGGTTCGTGGGTCTCGACGGTGGACTCTTTCGCGGGGGCCATCCGCAACATTTCCTCGAGCACGGGGAACTGATCGGGTTCCTCGAAGTCCGGTTCCTTGGGGCGCGCGGGCGGCGCCGCGACAGATGATTTGCGGAGCTCGGCGAGCGGCTTGTCCATGTTCTGGCGAAGGAACTCGGGGAGGACCCTGAATTCGAACAAGCACTCCTTCCAAGCACACATCCTGGCCGCTGCTTCTTCGCCGGACTGCCGCCCCACTTCGCAGTAGACGGCTTTTCCCTGGGAGACACAGATGTCGCCGAACTCATCGCCGGAACAGACTCGGAGCCAGCCTTCATCCGGCATGGCGCCAAGCGCTTCGAACAGGTCTCCTGCAAGAAGCTCTGCGAGCTTGCCGGCCTGAAAGCGTTTGGCGCAGTCCTGAATCAGGTTCAGCCAGGAGACCGCGTCCAGGTACGCATCCACGGCGGCAATCGGGCGGGATGCAGTCTTCGCCTGGGTTTTTGTGGAGGCGACCAGAATCTGCGGCTGCTTGTCTTTAGAAACTGCTTCGAGCAACAGCTCAAGGTTTCCCGGCAAGGTATTCTCGGCATCGACAAGCAGGATGGCAATCGATCCGCGCCGCACCAGGCGCTGCGCATCCGCGGGTGCGTTCACCCGCACAACTTCAAAGGGGCGTTCTGCCTGCTGGAGCTTCTCAATATGAGGAAGAAAGGGCGCCGATTCCCCCGCGGCAATAAGGATGCTCGGGCGATCGTTTGCCGGGAGCCACGAATTGAGCAGTTCGGGTAAGGTTCGCATCTTGAAGTGTCCGCGGTCTACGACTTATTTAACGGATGAGAGAGCCCGATTCGTTAGATTTGCCGTTACCTTAGACGAAAAAGTTTATGGTCCACGGATAAGCCGGGTGAACAGTACGGCTTAGCGCGGAGTGTGGGGGTGGTGACAAAGGATGCCTTAGGGGCGGCACCCACGAATGAGGGGGGAGGGAGTTGAGGGTTCTTGCCTATGCAATGGCCTGATGTAAACGCCGTTTATACGGATGTAAGCAATCAGACCGAATGTCTGCTCCGAGCAGGCTTCAGATTTAAGGGAACCTATGCCCCAAACTCAGGATGCTTTACTATTGCGGGAGGCAGTAACGGCCGCGAAGGTAGGCAACAAATCGGCGGCCCGGCAATTATTGCGGCAGGCCAGTGTACACAATCCAAACAACGAGTTGGTTTGGTTGTGGCGTGCCTCCTTATCGGAATCCCCGAAAGAAGCGATCTTTTACCTCGGAGAAGTGCTCCGGATCAACCCCCAGAACCAGAAAGCCTCGGCGTGGCTGGAGAAGTGCAAGGGCACATCGCCAACAGCCGCACCGGCGCCGGAAGGGCCGAAACCGATGGGTCAAGGCTTGTCGGCGCCACCGGAGCCGAAGGGCTCGGCGGTGCCGAATGGGGGGAATGGAGCCGCTCCGGCGACACAGGGAATACTGCGAGTATCGGAGAACGTGGGAACGACGACGATGCGGCCCACCGAGCAACCTTCGCCGGCAGTGACCACGCGGGTTGGTGAAGTTCCGGCCAAGCCGTCGGATACGGCGTTGCGCGGGCGGCCGACGGTGATCCCGTTCACTCCTCCGGTGACGAAGTCTTCGCCCGCTCCCGCACTCCATCACCAGGTATCGCACAAATGGCGATGTCCGTTCTGCAATTACGGAGCAGACGTGCATGCGCGGCGGTGCCCGGGATGCCGCGCCGTCACGGTGCTGGAGGATTTGAAGGAGATTGAGAAGAACGAAGGCGTACAGGAGAAGGTCGTGCGGGAGTCGTTGGGCCGCTATGAGGCGATTCCAGCGGATCAGCGCACTTTCGAGCAGAATGTGAACCTCGCGCTTGGGCACCTCAACCTGCGTGAGGCCTCGGCCGCGCTGCCGCATCTGAAGACGGCATCCACACAGAAGAGAAGCGACTGGGCTTTGATGGGCGTGCTTGATCAGATCCAGTGGCGGAAAGTAATTCTGGTGGTGGACGACAGCTTGACGATCCGCAAAGCGCTGTCGAGCATTCTGGAAAAGAACGACTACCGCGTGGTGACGGCCGAAGATGGGTCGCACGCGTTGAAGAAGCTGAATGAAGCCGTTCCCGACCTGGTGCTGTTGGACATCACCATGCCTTGGATGGACGGGTATGAAGTATGCCGCAACATCAAGCAGAAGGCCCTGACACGTAAAGTGCCGGTGGTGATGCTGTCGGGCAAGGACGGATTGTTTGACAAAGTGCGCGGCAAGCTGGCTGGATGCAACGACTATGTGACGAAGCCGTTCGATCCGGAGAACCTGCTGAAGACCCTCAAGAAGTATCTCTCCTAGCCTAGGAGCGGAGAAGGCGAAGACCAAGGAGCCGTATCGAGATGAGAGAGAAATCGATCCTAGTTGTCGAAGACAGTCCGACCGAACTGCAGATGGTGACAAATGTTCTTACGGACAATGGCTACCAGTTCATTGTGGCCACCGATGGGGAAGAAGCGCTCAAGAAGGCCATGCAGTCAAAGCCGGCACTCATGTTGCTGGATGTCGTGCTGCCGAAAAAGAACGGGTTCCAGGTATGCCGCCAACTGAAGAGTGCGCCGGAAACCAAAGGGATCAAGATCATCGTGCTGAGCAGCAAGAATCAAGACTCAGACAAGTATTGGGGCCTGCGCCAGGGGGCTGATCTGTACCTGACTAAGCCCTTCAAGACGGACGAACTATTACGGGCCATCGCCCAGTTGCTGTAACGGAAGGACGTCAGAGGCGAGAGGGGACGGCATGAAGAAACGCAAAAAGAACGGCTCCGGACGGCCGGAAGACACGCTGGCACAGCCGGATTTTGGCGGAGACAGCGATCTCACTGGCGTGGATATTTCCCAACTGAGTGAAGCGGAACTGGAGGCGCTGACGGCGCCGCAGTATGCCGCGGCGGGAGGGGAATTCCCGGACACTCCGTCTGAAATGACTCCGGACATGAACGCTCTTGCGGGTGCGATTGGCGCGTCCGGGGGGATGGAGGAAATGGAATCGGTGGAGATTCCAGAACCGGAGATGGACGAGTTGCTGGCCGAACTGCTGGCGCAAGAGCCTTCGATGGAGATGGCGGCCGATTTGCCGGCGGAGATGGATCTGGCGCCGGAGTTGCCGGCCGAGCCGGTGTTGGAAGCCGCAGGTGTGGAGAGCGTGACAATTCCGCTGCCGGAGATGGCCGCTGAGGCAATCGCAGAGCCTTTGGTGGAAGCCGCTCCCGAGCCGCAGTTTGCCGTCACGCCGATGGCAGATATTGCAGACGAACCGATGGAGGCTCTAATCCCCGAGCCGGAGATGCCGGCGGCGCTGATGGCAGGCGGCATTGACGAGGGAATGATTGCCGAGCCGGAGGCACTGGAGCCCGAGGTGTTCGAGTTGGAGGCTTTGCCGACGCCGGCGGTCGAGCCGGTTCACGAGCCGGTTCACGAGCCTGTGCATCTGATTTCGGAACAACTGGTGTCCGAGGTTCCAGAGCCTGTGGAGGAGCCTGCCGCGCCATTGGCGGCCGCCGCTGCCACCGTGGAGGTGGAGATTCCAGCCGAGCCCGCTCCGCCGCAACCGGCGCTGGAAACGGTAGTCCGCTCCATCGATCAAGCTCTGGAGAGCGCGCCGCCGGTGACCAGTGTCGCTGAGCCGAGCGCTCCGGCACATCATCACAAACAATTCAGCCAGCTGGACGACTACGTGGTGTTCACACTGGCGGGAACAGATTACGCAGTGCCCGTGCGTGACGTAGCAGAAATTGGGCGAATCCCCAGCATCACACGGTTGCCAAACGTACCGGACTTCATCCGCGGCATCACGAATCTGCGCGGTGAGGTGGTACCGGTGTTGAGCTTGCCGGCCTTGCTGGGATTGCAGGACGCGCCGGCCACCGCGCGTGGCCGCGTGCTGTTTCTCCAGCCGCGGGAGCGAGTTTCTTCAACCGGGCTGGTGGTGGACGAAGTAAAGGGTATTCAACGCATTCAGTCGCAGCAACTGGAGCAAGTGACGGGGCTGGTGGACGACAAAGTGACATCGGTTCTTCGCGGAGTGCACGGACGTGGCGACCGGTTGCTGAATGTACTCGATCTCGAGCAGTTATTCCATTTGCAGGAATTCCAGCAGCTTGAATCGAGGTAAAGGTTCCGTTCCTGCGGTTCATTCACCGGAAGGAACGCGGAGATTGCAGGCACGCCAGGAGTTGGAAAGGGACCTGGTGGCGCTTAAGGGAGTTTCTCTTTCCCCGTATCGAATACAGATCGCTCAGACTCAGGTGTTTCTGGAGGGAGATTAACAATGCCGTCGAATTCTGGCGCCACGGGCGCCCTTGCCAACCTACCGATTGGACGAAAGCTTGGCCTCGTTCTGGGGCTCATGGCCGTTCCTGTCATCATCCTCGGTTTGCTGTTCATGCAAGCGCGCAACGAACAGATCAACGCCGCCAACTCGGAGATCGCCGGTGTGGAATACATTGGCGCACTTCGCGGACTACTGGAATCCATTCCGCAACATCGCAACATGGTGAACGCCGCATTGAACGGCGACACAACGGAGCGGAGCCGCGCCGAACAGATTCAGTCGGCCATTGACCGCTCCTTCTCCTCAGTGGAATCGGTGAACGCGAAGCATCCGCAGTTTGGGGCCACGGACAAAGTGGCGCAACTGAAGCGCAACTGGCAGGATGTGAAGCTGGGCGCGCTGAAGATGGGCGTGCGTGAGAGCATTGACGCACACAACCGCGTCGTCAACGACCTGTCCGAACTAATCCGGCACGTTGGTGAGCGGTCGAGCCTGATGGGCGATCCGAACCTGGACGCCTACTACGTCATGGACGCTGTGGTGAACCAGTTGCCCGCCATCACCGACCGGCTGAGCCGTCTCGGGTACCTGGCCGGCAACGCGATTGTCCGCAAGTCTCCCGAAGAGCGGTTGCAGGCCCAAGTGCTTGCCGACCAAGTGGACACGCTGATCCAGGGGATGCAGCGGAACCTGGGCGTTTCCTTCGGCGTGAACCCGACGCTGGAACCGAAAGTGAACCCGGCGGTGGTGACTGCCGTCCGCGGCGCCGATTCGCTGGTGCGCCCGTTGAAGGAAGGCAACCTGGAGCGCTTTGGCGCGATGGATCGCGCGATGCAGGGCGCCAATGCCGCCACGACGCCATTCTTTGCTCTGTATGACGCCGCGTTGCCCAGCTTGCGCGATTTGGTGGAGACACGGGCCGCGGAATTGAACCGCCAGAAGTACGCTCAGCTTGGCATCGGCGTCGCCGTGCTGTTGCTGATGGCGGCCCTGGTACAGATTGTGAACCGGTCCATCACGGGCCAGATCAAACAGATCAGCGAAGCGTTCAGCCTCATTGGCGCTGGAAACTTTGAAGTGCGCGTGCCGGTGACTTCGCGCGACGAACTTGGCAGCATGGCTTCGTCCATGAACTCGGTGCTGGACAACACTCTGGTCCTCATCCAGAGCCGCGATGAGCGCAACCGCATTCAACAGTCGATTCAAAAGCTGCTGGACGACATCAGCGGCTTGGCTACGGGCGACCTGACACAGGAAGCCGAGGTGACTGCCGAAGTAACGGGCGCGATCGCCGATTCGTTCAACTACATGATCACCGAATTGCGGCAGATCGTACGCAGTGTTAACCGCACCACGGCAGACGTGGGAGATTCGGCGAAGACCGTGCTGAAAACCACCGAAGTGCTGGCACAAGGTTCTCAGGGCCAGGCCAAGCAGATCGCCGAAGCCACTTCGTCCATCGATGAAATGGCGAAGTCGGTCAAACAGGTATCCTCTACCGCGGCCCAGGCCAGCAACGTCGCCGAGCAGACCTTCCAGAAAGCAAAACAGGGTTCCGAAGCCGTGCAGAAAACGATCCAGGGCATGGGTGGCATCCGCAACCAGGTGCAGGAAACTTCGAAGCGCCTCAAGGGCCTTGGCGAACGGTCGCAAGAAATTGGTTCGATCGTGCAGCTGATCGGTGACATCGCCGACCGTACGTCGATTCTCGCGTTGAACGCTTCGATTCAGGCCGCCATGGCCGGCGAAGCAGGACGCGGATTCGCAGTCGTCGCAGAAGAAGTTGAACGCCTGGCAGAACGAGCGGCCGAAGCAACGAAGAAGGTCAACGCCCTGATCAAATCGATTCAGGCGGATACGACTGAGGCCATCACGGCGATGGAAGAAACGACTCGCGAAGTGGTGGACGGTTCCAACCTGGCCAACGCAGCGGGCCGCGCACTGAGCGAAATCGAATCGGTGTCGGCGGAACTGACCAACCTCATCCAGAGCATCTCTTCGGCGTCGGAAATCCAGGCCGTGGGATCGGAATACATCACCAAGACAATGGCGGACATCTCCCAGAACACTTCGAGCGCGGCCGAAGGCGCCAAGCACGCAGCCGAGTCGGTGCATCAGTTGGCCACGCTGGCCGACGAACTGCGCCGTTCGATGCAGCGCTTCCGTCTGCCGTCCGACGAACACTCCTACGTCTAAGAACCAGCATTAGCCGGGCGTGCGGACACGGGAAGACCCGGCCGCATGCCTGGATGCCGCTAAGTATGCATTGCCCACTGGGAGGAGACGAATGACTTTCAAGGTTGACCCGGACATCATCAACGGCTTCGTGAAGGAAGTGGAGAGCTACCTGCCGAAGTTGACACAGAGCCTGGAAGAATACCGCGCCAATCCGGATCAAGTGGAGAGCCTCGAGGAGGCCCACCGGATGGTGCATTGCATACGCGGAGCGGGTTCCACGATCGGACTGGCGGCCTTGAGCCGCCTCGCACAATACCAGGAAGATACGCTCGAACAGATTCTGTCGGGGCAAATCCACTGGACCGACGAAGCCGCCGTGATTCTGGAAGCGGCGACGGCGCGGCTGGGGGACTACCTTCACGGCATCATCTCAGGCAACCTTGCAGAACGAGAGATTGTCTCGGAACTGGTGAGGGGCTACCGCCGGCTGCACAACCTTCCCGAGGAGGGGGACGGCGAAGAGATTGAACGGTTGCTCGCAGGAGCCATGGAAGCGGGGCAGGTTGCGGAGGAGCCTGTTCCGTCTTCCAGTGATTTTGCCGAACCGGGGTTCCCCGAGTTTGAAAGCGCGTCCGAACCAGGCGCGGTGATTCAGACGCTGGACGAGTTTTCCATCGACGACGATCTGTGGGGAGCGTTCCAGGAGGAAGCAACCGAGCACTTCACGAAGATTGCCACGGGTCTGGCGATACTGGAATCGCACGAAGACACGGAGACGCTGAAGACCATACGCCGCAGTTTCCATCAGCTCAAGGGCGCCTCGGGCGTGATTGGAATGCGCAACACGAGCAAGATCAATGCCGGGATACAGAAGATCCTGGATCGCATTTTCGATGGCGAAGCAAGCTACAGCCGTGACCTTCTGCCCCTGTTCCAGAATGCGTTTGAAGTGGTGCTGGAAGCAGTAGGTGGAAAAGGCACCGGCGTCAACCTACAAGATCGGGCCAGGGCCTTGCTGGCGCAATTCGATACGGCAAACACTCCCGCTCCGGCTGCTCCGGAGAAGCAAGCACCCGCGCCAGCGCATGCTCCCACGCGCGTGGCGGCGGCAGCGGGCACGGCCGATCATGTGGAAGTTGGCGACGACCTTTGGGACGCTTTCCATCAGGAAGCGGAAGAACATCTCGCGGTGGTGGGCGAATTGCTGCGCTCGATGGAGCATCAGGCCCCGACGACCGAAACTGTGCAGGCCATGCGCCGCAGCGTCCACACTTTCAAAGGCGCTTGCGGTGTGGTCGGAATGCGGCTTACCAGCAGCGTCGCGCACCGCATGGAGGATGCTCTCGACGCACTGTACGAAAACCGGCTGGCTTATACCAACGATCTCGCACCGTTGCTGTTTGCCACCTACGACATTCTGACGGACGCCGTGTCGAATCGCGGCATCCCCGCTGCACACGTGCCCAAGCTGGAGGAAGTGCTGGGAGGCTACGAATTACTGTTGCAGACGGTAGGCGAAGTATCAGCGCCGGCGGAGACCACCGTTGCTGAAAGAGTAGCGGAAATGGAGCAGCCAGCTCTACAGGAAGCCTCCGGGATCCCGAAGCGGGCGACACAGTTCGTGCGTGCACCGCTGGAACGTGTGGACGAACTGGTCCGTCTCGTATCCGAATTGGTGATCCACCGTTCGCGGTTCGAGCAGTACCTTTCCACGTATGTTCACGAAGTGGGCGAACTGCAACTCTCCATCGAACGGTTGACTCGTATTTCGCGCAAACTGCAATCGGACTATGAAGCCAGCGCATTGCAGGAAGCCAACCGCCGCGCTTTTGCGACGATTGGCGGCCGCAGCTTCGTCAGCGGAACGGGCACGGACGACTTCGACAGCCTGGAATTTGACCGCTATACGGAATTCCACCTGCTGAGCCGCGATCTGGCGGAAACCACTGGTGACGTGACGAACGCCGGTACTCGCCTGAACGAACTGACTGCTGACTTCGACAGCTACCTCAACCGGCTGAGCACACTGACGGGAGAAGTGGAAGATCGCCTCATGCGCCTGCGCATGTTGCCCTTACGAAACCTCTCCTCTCGTTTGCATCGCACGATCCGCGTCACGGCCGACCGCCGTAACAAGCTGGTGGATCTGGTGATTGAAGGCGAGTCGGTGGAACTCGATAAGACGGTACTGGAAGAAATGGCGGGTCCGATCGACCACTTGCTCCGCAATGCGGTGGATCATGGCATCGAGACGGCGTCGAAACGCAAGCAGCAAGGCAAGTCCGAACGGGGGACCATCCATCTGCGCGCGTATCACGAAGGGACGCAGGTTGTTCTACAGATTCGCGACGACGGGAAGGGTATCGACCTCAATCATCTGCGTGAATCGGCGGTGCGGCTTGGCTTCGTGTCGGAAGAAGATGTCGTTGGCCTCAGCGACCAGGAATTGTACAGCTTGATCTTCCTACCCGGGTTCACGACGGCAGGCGAGATCAACGAAGTATCGGGGCGCGGCGTCGGCATGGACGTGGTCGCCGACAGCGTCAAGAAGCTCGGCGGCGCCCTTCACATGGAGACAAAGGAGGGCGAAGGCACCTCCTTCACGATCCGCCTGCCCTTCACGCTCGCGATCAGCCACGCGCTCGTGGTGCGCACGGGCGATGAGTTCTATGCGTTGCCGCTGCCGACCGTCGAAGGCGTGGTGCGCCTCACGAAGGACGAGGTCGGCGCGCACGTCGGGCCCGATGCGCCGCCCTTCGAGCACAACGGCCAGCGGTTCCGCTTCCAGCACCTCGCGGCCTATGTGGGCCTCGAGCCCTCGCCGCTGCCCGAACAGGACGTGACGATCCCGGTGATCCTCGTGCGCGCCGGCGAGCATTCGACCGGCCTCGTCGCGGACGAGCTGATCGGCAGCCGCGAGATCGTCGTCAAGTCCGTCGGGCCGCAGATCGCCGCGATCCGCGGCATCTCGGGCGCCACGATCCTCGGCGACGGCCGCATCGTCGTGATCCTCGACATCAATGCCCTGGTGCGCGCCGAATGGCGCGGCCGCGGCGAAGCCGTGGTGCCGCGCGACCGCACCGACAAGCGCACGCTCGCGCTCGTCGTCGACGACTCGATCACCGTGCGCCGCGTGACCCAGCGCCTGCT